>JBOHYB010000015.1:0-78515 GCA_050737695.1 Lysobacter sp.
GCTCCCGATCGCGGCTGAAGCCGCTCCTACAATTTGAACCGACCTGCACGGCGAGGAACTGTGACGGCGGCCACCTCGCCGTGCCATGTCCATCTCGCCCCGCCGCCTGTTCGGGCAAGCGCCGGCCAAGGCGGGCATAATCCCCTGTCCGAGCGGCGCCCGCGCCGTCCTGCGCAACGCGCCACGCACACCACCAGGGGACGAGCCGCATGGCCCGCATCATCGCCGTCGCCAACCAGAAAGGCGGGGTCGGCAAGACCACCACCGCGGTCAACCTGGCCGCCGCGCTCGCGCGCACGCCGAAGAAGGTGCTGTTGGTCGACCTCGACCCGCAAGGCAACGCGACCATGGGCAGCGGCTTCAACAAGCGCGAGCTGGACGTGTCGATCTGCGAGGTCCTGCTCGACGAGGCCGACGCGCGCGCCACCATCGTGCGCGCGCCGGAGGACTTCGACCTGTTGCCGGGCAACATCGACCTGACCGCCGCCGAGATCCGGCTGATGGGGGTCGATGGCCGCGAGCAGCAGCTCAAGCGCGTGCTGCAACCGGTCGCCGACGACTACGACTTCATCCTGATCGATTGCCCGCCGGCGCTGTCGCTGCTGACCCTCAACGCGCTGACTGCGGCCGACTCCATCATCGTGCCGATGCAGTGCGAGTACTACGCGCTGGAGGGCATCAGCGCGTTGCTCGACACCATCGAGGCGCTCAAGGCCCACCTCAACCCGGCGCTGGAGATCGAGGGCGTGCTGCGGACCATGTTCGACGTGCGCAACAACCTCGCCAACGCAGTCTCGGCCGAGCTGACCCAGCACTTCGGCGACCGGGTGTTCCGCACCATCGTGCCGCGCAACGTGCGCCTGGCGGAAGCGCCCAGCCATGGCCAGAGCATCGTCGGCTACGACAAGGGTTCGCGCGGCGGCATCGCCTATCTCGGCCTCGCCGGCGAGGTCCTGCGGCGCCAGCGCGAGCGCGACCAGGTCCGTCGCCCGGCCCAAGCACAGGAGATCACCCCATGAGCGTCGCCAGCGACAGCGCCCCGAAGGCGGCCGCCAAGAGCGCGTCGACGGCGAAGAAGCGCGGCCTCGGCCGCGGCCTGGAGGCGTTGCTCGGACCCAAGGCGGCCGAGGCGCCGTCGCTGGAAGCCAACGGTAACGACACCCTGCACCACCTGCCGGTCGACGCGCTGACCGCCGGCAAGTACCAGCCGCGCAAGCACTGGGACGAGGACAAGCTGGAGGAACTGGCCGAGTCGATCAAGGCCCAGGGCGTGATCCAGCCGATCGTGGTCCGCGAGGTCGACCGCGACGGCCGCGGCAGCAAGACCTACGAGATCATCGCCGGCGAACGCCGCTGGCGCGCCAGCCAACTGGCCGGGCTGACCGAGATCCCGGTGGTGGTGCGCGAGGTCGACGACCGCACCGTGGTGGCGATGGCGCTGATCGAGAACATCCAGCGCGAGGACCTCAACCCGCTGGAGGAGGCGACCGCGCTGCAGCGGCTGATCGACGAGTTCGACCTGACCCACGCGCAGGCGGCCGGCGCGGTCGGGCGCTCACGCGCGGCGGTGTCCAACCTGCTGCGGCTGCTGGAACTGCCGCCGGCGATCCGTGCGCTGGTCGAGGCCCGGCGGCTGGAGATGGGCCACGCCCGCGCGCTGCTGACGCTGTCGCCGGAACTGGCCAGCAAGCTCGCCGCCGATGCTGCCGAGCACGGCTGGTCGGTGCGCGAGGTCGAGCACCGGGCGCAGCAGTTCGCGCTCGGCCGGGTACCAGAGGGCAAGCGCGCGCGACCGGGCAAGGCCAAGCCGCAGGCCGACATCGTCAGCCTCGAGCGCGAACTGTCGGAATCGCTCAACACCAAGGTCAACGTGCTGCATGGCCGCGCCGGCAAAGGCCGGCTGGTGATCCACTACAGCGACCTGGATTCGCTCGAAGGCGTGCTGGAAAAGCTGCGCGAGCCGAGGGCGTAGGCCAGGCCCGCACCCGCCCGCGCCGACAAGCCATCGACATCGCGATGGGATAATCCTGCGTCCCCCGCGAAACGGCCCTGTCCATGCCCAACCCACCGGTACTCGTCACCGGCGCCGCCGGCTTCATCGGCGCCTACGTCTGCCGCGCCCTGCGCGCGCGCGGCGATGCCGTCGTCGGCCTCGACAACTACAACGACTACTACGACCCGCAGCTTAAGCACGACCGGGTGGCGGCGTTGTGCCCCGGGGTCGAGATCTGCCGGCTCGACCTGGCCGACCGCGACGGCATGGCCGCGCTGTTCGACGAGGTCCGTCCCGTGCGCGTCGTCCATCTCGCCGCCCAGGCCGGGGTGCGCTATTCGATCGAGAACCCCCACGCCTACGTCGACAGCAACCTGGTCGGCTTCGTCAACGTACTGGAGCTCTGCCGGCATCGCGGCGTCGAGCATCTGGTCTACGCCAGTTCGTCCTCGGTCTACGGTGACTCGGCGACCCCGCCGTTCTCGGAGGACCAGCGCATCGACCAGCCGCGTTCACTGTACGCCGCGACCAAGGCTGCCGGCGAGCTGATGGCGCATACCTATGCCCAGTTGTACGGCCTGCGCGCGACCGGCCTGCGCTTCTTCACCGTGTACGGCCCGTGGGGCCGGCCGGACATGGCGCCGCTGCTGTTCTCGCGGGCGGTGCTGGCCGGGCGGCCGATCGAGGTGTTCAACCACGGCCGGATGCGGCGCGACTTCACCTACATCGACGACATCGTCGCCGGGGTACTCGGCGCGCTCGACGCGCCGCCGGCGGCGGCGACGCACCGGGTGTTCAACCTCGGCAACCACACCCCGGTCGAGCTGGAACGCTTCATCGAGGTCATCGAGACCGCCGCGGGCCGGCCGGCGCAGAGGGTCTACCGGCCGATGCAGCCCGGCGACATGGTCGAGACCATGGCCGACACCGCGCGTGCGCAAACGGCATTCGGGTTTGCTCCGGCGACCCCGATCGAGCGCGGCCTGCCGCCGGTGGTCGACTGGTGCCGCGACTACTTCGGCGCGGCGGCGTAACCAGCGCGGCGGCCCCGGTCGCCCACGGGCACGTGCTTGCGCGACCAGCCGCGCTCCCGCATAATGCGCGGCTCGCTGTGTCCAGCCGATCCGTGTGATCGGCAAGGCGGGTCCGGAAGCGCGATTCCGACCCACCCGGTTCCAGCGCCGCCTGCGGGCGGTCCTATCCCGAATCGCGCGCCGCCCGTGGATCATCGCGGAACCGGCCGGGCCGCCGCCTCCCTGGCCAAGGGAAGCACCAACAACTACCTTTCGAGGTGCACATGTCCCGTGTATGCCAAGTAACCGGCAAGCGAACGACGACCGGCAACAACGTCTCGCACGCCATGAACAAGACCCGCCGCCGCTTCATGCCCAATCTCCACGAGCGCCGTTTCTGGGTCGCCAGCGAGAACCGTTGGGTCAAGCTGCGTGTTTCCGCCAACGCCATGCGCACCATCGACAAGAACGGGATCGATTCCGTTCTGGCCGACCTCCGCGCACGCGGCGAAAAGATCTGAGGAGGACTGAACCATGGCAGGCAAGCGTGACAAGATCCGTCTGATCTCTTCGGCCGGCACCGGCCACTTCTACACCACCGACAAGAACAAGAAGAACACGCCGAACAAGATGGAGATCAAGAAGTACGATCCCGTCGTTCGCAAGCACGTGATCTACAAGGAAGGCAAGATCAAGTAAGCCTTCCGGCTTGTTCGATGCAATACGAAGAACCCGCCCGTCCGGCGGGTTTTTTGTTGCCCGGCGCTCGGCCAGCATCCCCTACACTCGCGACAGGAAACCGGGGAGGCGCGCGCGGGTGATTCCGGGCTGGATATTGCTGCTGGTGTCGGTCGGCTACGTCGGCATGCTGTTCCTGGTCGCCTACTACGGCGACCGGCGCGAGGCGATGCCGAAGCACCGCTGGCTGCGCCCGGCGGTGTATTCGCTGGCGTTGGCGGTGTACTGCTCGTCGTGGACGTTCTACGGCGCGGTCGGAACCGCGGCGCGCACCGGGCTGGGCTTCCTGCCGATCTACCTCGGGCCGCTGCTGTTGTTGCTGTTCGGCTGGCGGCTGCTGGAACGGCTGGTGCTGATCTCCGACGAGCAACGCATCACCTCGATCGCCGATTTCCTGTCGTCGCGCTACGGCCGTGCGCCGGGGCTGGCGGCGCTGGTCTCGCTGCTGGCGCTGGTGGCGGCGATCCCGTATGTCGCGCTGCAGTTCAAAGCGGTCGCCGACAGCATCCAGGTGCTCGCCGGCGCGCCGGCCAATGCTAGCCTGCTGGCCGATCCGGCGCTGTACACCGCGTTGCTACTGGCGGTGTTCTCGATCCTCTTCGGCACCCGCCGGATCGACGCCACCGAGCACCACCACGGCATGGTGCTGGCGGTCGCGCTGGAGTCGCTGGTCAAGCTGGTGGCGTTCGTCGCGATCGGCATCTTCGCGCTGATGCACCTGCCCGGCGTCGGCGGCTTCGGCGACCGCATCGTGCAGGCCGCCGGCGAGGTCACCCGGCCGGGCATGCCGGTCGGTTTCGTCGCCCAGACGTTGCTCGCGTTCACCGCACTGGTCTGTCTGCCGCGACAGTTCCACGTCGCCGTGGTCGAGTGCCAGAACGCCACCGACCTGCGCGTGGCGCGCTGGTTCTTCGGCGGCTACCTGGTGCTGATCAGCGTCATGGTGGTGCCGATCACGCTGGCCGGCGCGGCGGTGCTGGGCGGCTCCGGGGTGTCGCCCGACACCTACGTGCTGGCGCTGCCACTGGCGCTCGACCAGGGCGCGTTGGCGTTGATCGTCTACATCGGTGGCTTCTCGGCGGCGACCGGCATGGTGATCGTGACCAGCGTGGCGCTGGCGACGATGGTCAGCAATGACCTGATCGTGCCGGCGCTGCTGCGTACCGGGGCGCTGCGCCAGACCGCGCCCGGCATCGATCGGCAGGTGTTGTGGGTGCGCCGGGCGACGATCCTCGGGCTGGCGTTGATGGCCTATGCCTACGCCCGCGGCTCGGTCGGCGGCAGCCTGGCCGACCACGGCCTGCTGGCGTTCGCCGCGGTCGCGCAGTTCGCACCGGCGTTGATCGGCGGACTGTACTGGCGCGGTGCGAGCCGGGCTGGCGCGCTGGCCGGGCTCGGGGCCGGCGCGGTGGCGTGGACCTACACCCTGCTGCTGCCGACGCTGGCCATGGCGGGGTGGTTCGACACCGAGTGGATCGAACGCGGGCTGCTAGGCGCGTCGTGGTTGCGGCCGCGACAACTGTTCGGGCTGGTCGGCTGGGATCCGCTGACCCACGGCGTGTTCTGGTCGCTGCTGTTCAACGTCGGCGCGTTCGTCTACGTCTCGGCCCGGCAGCGCCCGCGCCTGCACGACCAGTTGCGTGCCGCGCCGTTCCTCGACCCCTACGCCAAGCGGCCGCCGCTCGGCCCCGGCGGCTGGGCCGGCAACGTGCGCGGCGGCGAGTTGCTGGCGTTGGCCGAGCGCATCGTCGGCGAGCGCCACGCGCGCCGCGCGTTCCAGAATTACGCGCGGCAGCAGGGCCACGCCTGGCAGCCCGACCAGCTGGCCGGCCGCGCCCTCGCCCAGTTCACCGAACGCCTGCTGTCGGCCGCGATCGGCTCGGCCTCCGCGCGCCTGACCCTGACCACCGCGCTGCGCGGCTCCGGCATGGAGCTGGGCGAGGTGGTCGCATTGCTCGACGAGGCCAACCAGGAGTTGCGCTTCAACCGCCAGGTACTGGCGACCACGTTGGAGAACATCAGCCAGGGCGTCAGCGTGGTCGACGCCGGGATGCATCTGGTGGCGTGGAATCGCCGCTACCAGGAACTGTTCGAGTATCCCGACGGCATGCTCTACGTCGGCCGCCCGGTCGCCGACCTGCTGCGCTGGAACGCCGAGCGCGGCGAGATGGGCGAGGGCGATATCGACGCGCAGGTGCAGCGCCGGATCGACCATCTCGGCGCCGGCGCGCCGCACGTGTTCGAGCGCGTGCGCTCCAGCGGCCAGGTGATCGAGATGCGCGGGCGGCCGCTCGACGGCGGCGGTTATGTCACCAGCTACAGCGACATCACCGATTACAAGCGGGTCGAGCAGGCCCTGCGCGACTCCAACGAGACGCTGGAGCAGCGCGTCGAGCAACGCACGCGCGAGGCCGAGGACGCGCAGCAGTCCAAGACCCGCTTCCTTGCCGCGGTCAGCCACGACCTGCTGCAGCCACTGAACGCCGCGCGCCTGTTCACCTCGGCCCTGCGCGAGAGCGACGAATCGGTCGAACAGGCGCGGCTGGCCGAGCGCGTCGATGCCTCGCTGCGCACCGCCGAAGACTTGCTCGACGGCTTGCTCGACGTCTCGCGCCTCGATGCCGGCGCGCTGCGCCCGGAGATCATCGACTTCGACGTCAACGCCGTGTTGCGCGAACTCGCCGCCCAGCACGCCCCGATCGCCGCCAGCCGCAGTCTGCAACTGCGCGTGCGCACGCCGGCGAATCCGCTGGTGGTGCGCACCGACCGCCGGCTGTTGCGCCGGGCGCTGCAGAACTTCCTCGCCAACGCGCTGCGTTACACCCGCGACGGCGGTGCGTTGATTGCAGCGCGCGTGCGCGAAGGCGCGGTCGAGTTGCAGGTCTGGGACACCGGTCCGGGCATCTCGCCGCACCATCTCGGCCAGATCTTCGAGGAGTTCCGTCGCTTCGACCATCCCGGCCGTGGCGAGCGCGGGTTCGGCCTGGGCCTGTCGATCTGCCAGCGCATCGCCCGCACCCTCGACCACCCGCTGGGCGTGCGTTCGCGGATGGGTGTCGGCAGCGTGTTCGCGATCACCGTGCCGTTCGGCCGCGCGCTGTTTCCCGACATTGCCGCGCCGGCCGCAATCGAGCCGCGCTTCGCCGACTCGCTCGCCGGCCTGCGCGTGCTGTGCATCGACAACGACCGCGAGATCCTCGAAGGCATGCGCGCGCTGCTGACACGCTGGAAGGCGGTGGCGCTGGTCGCGGCCACCGCGGACGAGGCGATCGCCGTGCTCGACGCGCTGGATCCCGGCGAGGCGCCCGATGTCGCGCTGGTCGACTACCATCTGCACGACCGCCTCGACGGCCTCGGCATCATCGACCTGCTGCGCGAACGCCTCGGCCCCGACCTGCCCGCCGCGCTGCTGACCGGCGACGGCAGCGACGCGCTCAAGCACGCCGCGCGCGCGCACCGCTGCCGGGTGCTGACCAAGCCGGTCAAGCCGGCGTCGTTGCGGGCGTTCCTCGCAGCGCAGCGCTAGGCGCGGCTACTCCACCTCTTCCGGCGGCAGCGTGATGTTGCCCGGATCCAGCGCCAGCCGGCCGGCGATCAGCACGGCCTGGGTGCGGTTGCTGGCGCCGAGCTTGCGCAGGATCGCGGTGACGTGGGCCTTGACGGTCGCCTCGGAGACGTTGAGTTCGTAGCCGATCTGCTTGTTGAGCAGGCCGCCACCGAGCATCTGCAACACCCGGAACTGCTGCGGGGTGAGGTCGCGCAGGCGGCGCGCGGCATCGTGTTCCTCAGGGCGGGCGGCGGGTGCATTGAACGCCGCGGCCGGCGCCCACTGGTCGCCGTCGAGCACGCTGGCGATCGCCTCGCCAAGGGTCGCGGCGTCGGCCGACTTCGGGATGAAACCGACCGCGCCGTGGTCCAGTGCTCGGCGCATCACCGCCGGTTCCTCGCGCGCCGACACCACTACGACCGGCAACTGCGGGTGCAGCGCGCGCAGGTGCACCAGCGAGCTGAAACCCTGGGCGCCGGGCATGTTGAGGTCGAGCAGCAGCAGGTCGGCGTCGGGCTCGGCCTCGACCAGCGCGTAGAGGGCATCGACGCTGTCGGCCTCGTGCAGTTGCGCGTCCGGCATCACCCGCGCGACCACGCCGCGCAGCGCTTCGCGGAACAGCGGGTGGTCGTCGGCGATGAGCAGGGTCGGCATCCGGGCGCGTCAGGGCACGCGGCGCTCCTGCACCAGCGAGTCGACCACCGACGGGTCGGCCAACGTGCTGGTGTCACCCAGTTGATCCGGCGCGTTCTCCGCGATCTTGCGCAGGATCCGCCGCATGATCTTGCCCGAGCGCGTCTTCGGCAGGCCCGGCGCCCATTGCAGGTGGTCCGGCGCGGCGATCGGGCCGATCTCGGCGCGTACATGCTTCACCAGTTCGGCACGCAGCTCGTCGCTGGGTTCTTCCCCGGCGATCAGGGTCACGTAGGCGTAGATGCCCTGGCCCTTGATGTCGTGCGGGAAGCCGACCACCGCGGCCTCGGCGACCTTGTCGTGCGAGACCAGCGCGCTCTCGACCTCGGCGGTGCCGATGCGGTGGCCGGACACGTTGATCACGTCATCGACCCGGCCGGTGATCCAGTAGTAGCCGTCGGCGTCGCGGCGGCAGCCGTCGCCGGTGAAGTAGGTGCCCGGGTAGGTTTTGAAGTAGGTGTCGATGAAACGCTGGTGGTCGCCGTAGACCGTGCGCATCTGGCCGGGCCAGGAGTCGAGGATCACCAGGTTGCCTTCGCCTTCTCCCTCGATCGGGGTGCCGTTGGTGTCGACGATCGCCGGCTGGATGCCGAAGAACGGCCGGCTCGCCGAGCCGGGCTTGAGGTCGATCGCGCCCGGCAGCGCGGAGATCAGGATGCCGCCGGTTTCGGTCTGCCACCAGGTGTCGACGACCGGACAGCGGCGGTCTCCGACCACGTCGAAGTACCAGCGCCAGGCCTCCGGGTTGATCGGTTCGCCGACCGTGCCGAGCACGCGCAAGGAAGTACGCGAAGTCGCCTTCACCGGACCGTCGCCCTCGCGCATCAGTGCGCGGATCGCGGTCGGCGCGGTGTAGAAGATGGTGACCTGGTGCTTGTCGATGACCTGCCAGAAGCGCGACGCATCCGGGAAGGTCGGCACGCCCTCGAACACCAGCGCGGTGGCGCCGTTGGCCAGCGGCCCGTAGACGGTGTAGCTGTGGCCGGTGACCCAGCCGACGTCGGCGGTGCACCAGTAGACGTCGCCTTCTTTGAGGTCGAACACCGCCTCGTGGGTGTAGCTGACGTACACCAGGTAACCGCCGGTGGTGTGCAACACGCCCTTCGGCTTGCCGGTGCTGCCGGAGGTGTAGAGGATGAACAGCGGGTCCTCGGCGTTCATGCGCTCGGGCTCGCACTGCAGCGGCTGGTCGTCGACCACCGCGTCGTACCAGCGGTCGCGCGGCATCTGCATGTCGACCGCGGCCCGGGTCTGGCGCACCACCAGCACGGTCTCGACGCTGTTGGTGCCGGGCAGCTTCAACGCGGCGTCGACGTTGGCTTTCAGCGCGACCTTCTTGCCGGCACGCAGGCCCTCGTCGGCGGTGATGATCAGCTTGCTGCCGCTGTCGGCCACGCGGTCGGCGATCGAGTTGGCCGCGAAGCCGCCGAACACCACCATGTGCACCGCGCCGATGCGTGCGCAGGCGAGCATCGCGATGGCCGCTTCCGGGATCATCGGCAGATAGATGGTGACGCGGTCGCCCTTGCCGACGCCGAGTGCACGCAGCGCATTGGCGAGCTTGCACACGCGCTCGTGCAGCTGGCGGTAGGTAATCTTCTCGGCCGGCGTGTCGGGACCGTCGGGCTCGAAGATCAGCGCGGTCTTGTCGCCACGGGTTTCGAGGTGGCGGTCGAGGCAATTGACGCTGGCGTTGAGTTCGCCGTCGGCGTACCAGCGGATGCGGAAGTCGGCCAGGTCGAAGCTGGTGTCCTTGATTTGGGTCGGCGCCTTCATCCAGTCCAGCCGCTTGGCGACCTTGCCCCAGAACGCATCCGGCTGTTCCAGCGACTGCGCGTACAGGCGCTGGTAGTCGTCGCGGGTGATCCGCGTGTCGGCGGCGAACTCCGGCTTGACCGGGTAGACGGTGGTGGGCGGGTTGATCGCGGGCTCGGTCATGGCGCACTCCGATGGCATGGCAGGACACGGCCACTCGACGGCGGCCGGACATCCAGTGTGC
Source organism: Lysobacter sp. (assembly GCA_050737695.1). GTDB lineage: Bacteria > Pseudomonadota > Gammaproteobacteria > Xanthomonadales > Xanthomonadaceae > Novilysobacter. The sequence goes on from JBOHYB010000015.1 coordinate 9,984, forward strand.
AACATCCGGCGCCGGCGCCCGTGATCGCACGTCTTAGACCTTGGTCGAACTCGGCCCCCTGAACCGGCCCTTCTACGACCAATGGCGAATGGTTGTGCAGTGCGATGCCCGCGCAGGCTCCAGCGGACCGTGCATCCGACACGGCAATCCATGGGAGGGGAACGTGTCCAACCGCCACATGTCCAGCCACAACCCGACGCTCGCCATCGCGAGCCGCAGGCGACCGCTCGCCGCGGCGCTGTTGGTCGCGCTGATGTTGCCCGGCTTCGCCTTCGCCCAGACCGCCAAGGAGGCCGAGCTCGAAGCGCGGGTGGCCGAGCTGGAGAAAATGGTCCGGCAACTGGTGTCGCAGCAGCAGGCCGACGCCACGATTGCCGCGACACCGCAGCTGCCAGCGACCGCGACCGCCGTCGCCGATGGCAAGGCGATCCAGGCCACCACCATCACCCCGTCGGCCAGCCCCGGCACCGCCGTCAGTTTCGGCGGCTTCATCAAGCTCGACGCGATGGCCACCGACACCAGCGACGGCCGCATCGCCGACGGGTCCGCCGGCCGGCTGTTCTACGTCCCCAGCACGATCCCGGTCGGTCCCGACGGTGCCGAGGGCGGCGATGCCTACACCGACGTGCACGCGCAGTTTTCGCGCTTCTGGCTCGCCGCCGACCACGTCACCGACGCCGGCGACAAGGTCAAGGCCTACATCGAGGCCGACATGTACGGCGGCGGCAGCAACGCGCTGCTCGGCAACGAGACCTCGACCAACACCTACGGCGTCTCGCTGCGCCACGCCTACGTAAGCTGGAACAACTGGTTGGCCGGCCAGACCTGGTCGAACTTCCAGGACACCGCCGCGCTGCCGGACTCGGTCGACTTCGTCGGCCCGACCGAAGGCGTGATCTTCGTGCGCCAGGCCCAGTTGCGCTACACCAGCGGCCCGTGGTCGTTCTCGCTGGAAAACCCGCAGACCACGGTCACCCCGTACCTCTCCGGCGGCCCGCGCTTCAACAGCGGCGACAACCTCGCCCCCGACGCCACCGCGCGTTGGATCACCAAGGGCGACTGGGGCCACTTCACCGTCGCCGGCCTGCTGCGCCAGTTCAAGGCCGGCGAGGAGACCGCCAGCGGCGGCGCGTTCAGCGCGTCGGGCAAGTTCAACCTCGGTGCCAACGACGACATCCGCTACGCGATCAATGGCGGCAGCGGGATCGGCCGCTACCTCGCGTTCGGCATGGGCACCGACGTGGTGCAGGACGTCGACGGCGACCTCGAGGCGCTGGATGGCTACGGCGGCTACGTCGCCTGGCGCCACGTGCTCAGCCCCAAGCTGCGCGGCAACCTGATGTACTCGGCCGCGCACTTCGACAACGACGTCGGCCTGATGGGCCAGGGCGTGACCGAACGCGCGCACTCGCTGCGCGCCAACCTCATCTATTCGCCGTTCTCCAAGCTCGACATCGGCGCGGAGCTGAGCTTCGGCCAGCGCTTCCTCGAGGACGACCGCGAGGGCGACCTGAGCCGCCTGCATACCACCGTCAAGTACAGCTTCTGAACCCAGCTTCTAACCGGAAGGGGAACCACCTCATGTCCAGTGTCAGCGCAACCGCCGGGCCCTCCTCGCCCGCCACCCTCACCCAGAGCCACAAGAAGGTCATCCTCGCGTCCAGCCTGGGCACCGTGTTCGAGTGGTACGACTTCTACCTGTACGGCTCGCTCGCGGCGATCATCGCGGCGCAGTTCTTCAGCGGCGTCAACGAGACCACCGGCTTCATCTTCGCCCTGCTCGCGTTCGCCGCCGGTTTCGCGGTGCGCCCGTTCGGCGCCATCGTGTTCGGCCGCATCGGCGACATGATCGGACGCAAGTACACGTTCCTGGTCACGATCGTGATCATGGGCCTGTCGACGTTCCTGGTCGGCGTGCTGCCCAGCTACGCCAGCATCGGCATCGCCGCGCCGATCATCCTGATCGTGCTGCGGATGTTGCAGGGACTGGCACTCGGCGGCGAGTACGGCGGCGCGGCAACCTACGTCGCCGAACACGCGCCCAACGGCAAGCGCGGGCTGTACACCAGCTTCATCCAGACCACCGCGACGGTCGGCCTGCTGCTGTCGCTGGTGGTGATCCTCGGCATCCGCGAGGTGCTCGGGGTGGAGGCGTTCAACGACTGGGGCTGGCGCCTGCCGTTCCTGCTGTCGATCGTGCTGCTCGGCGTGTCGGTGTGGATCCGAATGCAGCTGAGCGAGTCGCCGCTGTTCCAGCAGATGAAGGCCGAGGGCAAGACCTCGAAGGCGCCGATCACCGAGAGCTTCTTCTCCAAGAACGGCCGCATCGTGTTGCTGGCGCTGCTTGGTGCTACGGCTGGACAGGCGGTGGTCTGGTACACGGGTCAGTTCTACGCGATGTACTTCCTGACACAGTCGCTGAAGGTCGATCCCACCACGACCTGGCTGCTGATCGGCGGCGCACTGATAATCGGCACGCCGTTCTTCGTGTTCTTCGGCTGGCTCAGCGACCGCATCGGCCGCAAGAAGATCATCATGGCCGGCTGCCTGGTCGCCGCGCTGACCTACATCCCGCTGTTCCAGGCGCTGACCCACTACGCCAACCCGGGCATCGCCGAAGCCAGCGCCAGCCATCCGGCGGTGGTCATCGCCGACCCGGACACCTGCAACTTTCAGTTCGATCCGGTCGGCAAGAAGCAGTTCACCAGCTCCTGCGACATCGCCACCGCGGCACTGGCCAAGGCGGGCGTGCCCTACGACGTGCAGGACGCGCCGGCCGGCACTGTCGCCACGGTGATGATCGGCGACACCGGGATCTCCAGCTACGAGGCGACCGGCCTGACCAAGGAAGACGCGGCGGCCGAGTCGGCCACGTTCAACGGCGCACTGAAGCCGACCCTGGCCACCGCCGGCTACCCGGAAAAGGCCGACCCGGCGCGGATCAACAAGCCGATGGTACTGGCGATCCTGACCCTGCTGGTGATCTACGTGACCATGGTCTACGGGCCGATCGCGGCATGGCTGGTCGAGCTGTTCCCGACCCGGATCCGCTACACCTCGATGTCGCTGCCGTACCACATCGGCAACGGCTGGTTCGGCGGCTTCCTGCCGACCATCTCGTTCGCCCTGGTCGCGGCCACCGGCAACATCTACTACGGCCTGTGGTACCCGATCGTGATCGCCTTGATGACGTTCGTGATCGGCTCGCTGTTCCTGCGCGAGACCTACAAGGTGGATATCACGAAGTAGCCGACAACCCCCACGTCGATGCAGCAAGGACAACGCCGGCCCGTGCCGGCGTTGTCCTTTGCGCGCGTCTTGACTTCCACATAACCGACACGGCAAACAGCTCAACTACCATCCGGCGCGTCGTCCACGTGACCACGGTCGAACCGACCGGGTCGGAGGAGAGCCGTTGCGCCTGTCCAGTTCCGATATCACCGCACCCGCGGATTCGTTCGACGTCGCGATCATCGGCGGTGGTGCAGCGGGCGTGCTGGCGGCGATCCACCTGCTGCGCGCCAGCGACGGACGCGTCCGCCTGTGCGTCGTCGAGCCGCGTCCGTTGCTTGGCGAGGGTGCGGCCTATTCCACCCACGATCCCGCGCACCTGCTCAACGTGCCAGCCGGCGGGATGAGCGCGTTCGGCGACGATCCCGATCATTTCGTCCGCCACCTGCAGGCATCGGGCGCGACGCCGGCGAGCGATGGCGACGATGCCGCGCGGCGATACGTGCCGCGGCTGGAGTACGGCAACTACCTGCGCGCAACGCTGGGCCGGCAGGTCGCAATCGGGTCGGTGCACGTGCGCGATGATGCCGTCGACGTGACTGGTTCCGGGCTCTATTCGATCCGGCTCGGTTCGGGGCGAATCCTGCATGCCGGCGCGGTCGTCATGGCGACGGGTAACCTCCCCCGGTCGTTGGCGGCGACCCGTTCGTGCACGAATGCGGCAGCAATCATCAGTGCCTGGGACTACGAGGCAATCGCGACGATCCCGGCGGACGCGGACGTCTGCATCATCGGCACCGGCTTGAGCATGGCCGACGCCGCGGTCAGCCTTGCCGGCCACCGGCACCGCGGCCGGATCACCGTGTTGTCGCGCCATGGCCTGATGCCGCTGGCGCATGCCGCCGGCCGTGGCCCGGTCGCGGACGTCGACGGATGGTTCGCGCTGGGTGTGCGCGAACGGATGCGCGCCATCCGCGCGCGTGCAAAGTCCGGCATGCGTGGCGGCAAGCCCTGGCAGTGGACGATGGACGGCCTGCGTCCGCACGGCCAACGGTTGTGGCGGAGCCTGGACGACGACGAGCAACGCCGCTTCCTGCGGCACGCGCAACGCTATTGGGACATCCACCGCCACCGCATCGCCCCGGAAGTGGCGACCCGGATCGATGCGCTGCAACAGTCGCGGCAACTGACCGTGCACGCCGGCCGGGTCGCATCGATCGACAACGGGCCAACAGGCTTCGATGTGGCATGGCGTCCACGAGGCACTGCCACGACGAAACACCTGCAGGTGCAACGCGTGATTGCGTGCGCCGGCATCGAGACCCGGCTGCAGTACATGCCCAGTCCGTTGCTGGCGGCATTGGCCGCGCGTGGATTGGCTACGCCGGATCCGCATGAGCTGGGCCTGATGGTCGACGATGCCGGCGCGCTGGTTTCCGTCGACGGCATCCCGCAGCCGCGCCTGCTGGCCATCGGCAGCGCGCGCATCGGCCACGACTGGGAAGCCACCGCCATCCCGGAATTGCGTGCGCAGGCCGCGGCGATCAGCGAGCGGTTGGTCGGGACTGCGATCGAAACCGGCACGCGCTGAGCGCTGAGCGCAACGCCGGTTCGATCGACCGCGCTACTGGGGCGGCGCGGCCAGCTCGGTGGCGTCGAGCACGCCATCGCCGTTGACATCCTGCCGCCGGAACGTCGCCGCGAGCGTTTCGCGATGATCGGCAAGCCGGACCGGGCGACCGCGGCCACCGGGCAGTTCGGCCGCCACCAGCACGCCGTCGCCATCGCCATCCATGCGTTCGAACGCGTACCCCATCCAGTGCTGGTATTCGGCCAGCGAGACGCCACCGTCGGCGTCGGTGTCCATGCGCTGCAGGTAGTCGCTGCTGCGATCCACCTGGGCGACGGCCGCGCCGGCCGACGCAAGCGCCAACACGCCGACGGCGGCCGCGCCGCGCCGCCATCCGCACCAAAACCATGCACACGAAAAACCCGCGCCAAAGGACGCGGGTTTTCCGGTTGCCGCCACCGCGATCATGCCGTCGACCGCGCCGTCAGGTGCGCGCCGGCACCAGCGCGTAACCCTTCAGCCGCGCCGAGAACTGCTGCAAGGCCTGGTTGCCGCTGGCCTCGGCCTCGTCGCACCAGGCGCGCAATTTCGCCAGCGTGGTCTGGGCATCGTGCGAACGGTCGTCGAGCACCTGCTGCAGGCGCTGGCGGTATTCGGCCAGCGTCGCCATCTTCGGCCGCTCGGCCAGCCAGGCCTGCAGGCGCGCGCGGCGGGCGTCGTCGAGCCAGCGGCCGCCATCGGCCAGCCCCTTGCGCAGCTTTCGCGGCAACTTGTCGTCGCTCGCGCGCAGGGTCGGCAGGGTGACCTTGCGGTAGTAGTCGGTCATCGCCTGGAAGCGGATCGCCAGCAGGGCCTTGAGGGTCTCGCCGTCGGGCATGGCGATGTTCGGGCGCACGTCCAGGGTCGGCGCGACCCGCAACACCTTCGCCAGCTTCACCGCCTGCAACAGCTTGATCACGCTCCAGCCGATGTCGAACTCGAACTTGCGCAGGGCGAACTTGGCCGAGCTCGGGAACGCGTGGTGGTTGTTGTGCAGTTCCTCGCCACCGATCCACACGCCCCACGGGGTCAGGTTGGTCGCGGTGTCGGTGGTCTCGAAGTTGCGGTAGCCCCACCAGTGGCCGAGGCCGTTGACCACGCCGGCGGCCCAGAACGGGATCCACGCCATCTGCAGCGCCCACATCGCCAGGCCGGCGAAACCGAACAGGCCGAAGCTGACGAACAGCAGCAGGGTCGGGCCCATCGTCGGGTAGCGCGAGTAGAGGTTGCGCTCGATCCAGTCGTCCGGGCAGCCCTTGCCATACTTCTCGATCGACTCGCGGTCCGCGCGGGCCTCGCGGTACAGCTCGACGCCGCGCCAGAACACGGTGTTGATGCCCTTGACCTGCGGACTGTGCGGGTCTTCCTCGGTCTCGCACTTGGCGTGGTGCTTGCGATGGATCGCCGCCCACTCGCGGGTGATCATCGAGGTGGTCAGCCAGGTCCAGAAGCGGAAGAAGTGCGCCAGCACCGGATGGAAGTCGACCGCACGATGCGCCTGGCTGCGGTGCAGGTACAGCGTCACCGACAGGATGGTGAGCTGGGTCGCAATCAGAAAGTAGATGGCCAGCGCGCCGAAACCGGCCTGCAGCACGCCGCCGGCGAGGAAATCGAGCAGGGAAGCAAACATGTACGGTGACTCCGGAAAAATGCGAATGGAACCTGCAACGCGGGTCGGCGGGGCCGACCACGAACCCCCGGCGATGCATCGCCGAGGCTGCCCGTCCATGATGCCACCGTACCCGACGGTCCACCCGGGTATGGACAGGATTTGTGATGGGGTCGTTCAGCGGTTCACGCAAGCCCGGCCGCGGACGCGGTGGCGCGCACCGGTCGGCCCGGCCACCGCTAAGCTTGGCCGATGCCCGAACTGCCCGAAGTCGAAACCACGCGCCGCGGCCTGGCTCCGCACCTGACCGGCCGGCGCGTGCTGGCCGCAACCTTGCGCCGGGCCGACCTGCGCTGGCCGATCGCCCGCGAGATCGAGACCACGCTGCCGGGCCGGCGAATCGAAGCGGTGCGGCGCCGGGCCAAATACCTGCTGCTCGACACCGACGCCGGCAGCGCCCTGTTGCACCTGGGCATGTCCGGCAGCCTGCGAGTGCTGCCGGCCGACACCCCGGTGCGCGCGCACGACCATGTCGATCTGCGGCTGGAAGATGAACGCGTGCTGCGTTTCAACGACCCGCGCCGCTTCGGCTGCCTGCTGTGGCAGCCGCCGGGCGAGATCCACCCGCTGCTCGCCGGGCTCGGCCCGGAGCCGCTGCCCCCCGAGGGGACTTCCTTCGGGACGTCGGACACTTTCGGCGGCGACCGCCTGTTCACCCTGAGTCGCGGCCGCAACGCGCCGGTGAAGAACTTCCTGATGGACCAGTCGGTGGTGGTCGGGGTCGGCAACATCTACGCCGCCGAAGCGCTGTTCGCCGCCGGCATCTCGCCGTTGCGGCCAGCCGGCAAGGTTTCGCGCGAGCGCTACGCGCGGCTGGCCGAGGTGGTGCAGCACATCCTCGCCGAGGCGATCGACCGCGGCGGCACCACCTTGCGCGATTTCATCAGCCCCGACGGCGCGCCGGGCTACTTCGAACAGGAACTGTCGGTCTACGGTCGCGGCGGCCTGCCGTGCTTGCGCTGCCGGCGGCCATTGAAACAAGCCCTGATCGGACAGCGCGCGAGCGTATGGTGCAGCCATTGCCAGCGCTAGGCGCTCGCCCAGGCCCGCAATCCGTGAATTGCGTCTCATCTGAACAGCGCTATAGTCCCGGCAATTGCCTGGGGTCACCAGGGCGGGGACACGATGGCTGACAGCGGCGACATCACCCAACTGCTGGACGCAGCGCGCGAGGGGGATCGTGGCGCCCTCGACCGGGTGCTGGCGACGCTGTACCAGGAGCTGCACACGATGGCCCGGCGCCAGCTCGCCGGCCAGCACGGCCAGACTCTGGACGCCACCGCGCTGGTGCACGAGGCCTACCTAAAACTGGCCGGTCGCGGCGAAGCCAAGTTCGACGACCGCGCGCATTTCTTCGCCTACGCCGCCTCGGCGATGCGCTCGGTGGTGGTCGACTACGCCCGCCAGCGCCTCGCGCAGAAGCGCGGCGGCGACCTGCACCGGGTCACCGACCTGCCCGAGGACCTCGAAGGCGGTCTGCGCCTGGACGAGGAGATGCTCAGCCTCGACACCGCGCTGACCAAGCTCGCCGCGGTCGATGCGCGGCTGGCCCAGGTGGTCGAGCTGCGCTACTTCGCCGGCCTGTCGGAACTGGAAATCGCCGCGCTGCTGGAGCGCTCCGAGCGCAGCATCCGCCGCGACTGGCAGAAGGCCCGGCTGTTCCTGCTGGCGTCGTTGAAACACTAGCGGAGACAGGCCGCCGACCGATGGACACCGCGCGCTGGCAACGGCTGTCCCCGCTGCTCGATGAGGTGTTCGAGCTCGACCCCGCCGCGCGCGCGCAGCGACTGCGCGAGTTGCGCCAGGACGACGCCGAACTGACTGGCGAGCTGGAAGCGTTGATCGCGCTGGAGGAAGGCAGCGAGAGCTTCCTGTCCGAGCCGGTGGTCAACCCGCACCGCGGCCTGCTGCCCGGCGGCGAGGTCGGCCCGTACCGGCTCGAACACCTGCTCGGCGAAGGCGGCATGGGCCAGGTCTGGCTGGCCGTGCGCGCCGACGGCCTGTACCAGCGCCGCGTCGCCTTGAAGCTGCTGCGCCCCGGCCTGGCCGACACCAACCTGCGCCTGCGCTTCACCCGCGAGCGGCAGATCCTCGCTCGCCTCGCCCACCCGCACATCGCCCGCCTGCTCGATGCCGGGGTCAGCGCCGACGGCCTGCCCTACCTGGCGCTGGAATACGTCGACGGCGCCCCGATCACCGACTACTGCCGCGACCACAGCACCCCGCTGGCGACGCGGCTGCAGATGTTCGAGCAGATCTGCGATGCGGTCAGCCACGCCCACGCCAACCTGATCGTCCACCGCGACCTCAAGCCGTCCAACATCCTGGTGACCCCGGCCGGCGACGTGCGCCTGCTCGACTTCGGCATCGCCAAGCTGCTCGACACCGAGGCCGCGCCGGAGCAAACCCGCACCGGCATGCGCACCTTCACCCTGCACTACGCCGCGCCCGAGCAGATCCGCGGCGAGCCGGTCACCACCATGACCGACGTCTACTCGCTCGGGGTGGTGCTGTACGAGTTGCTGACCGATGCCAGGCCCTACCGGCTCAAGCGCGACAGCGACGCGGCGTGGGAGGAGGCGATCCTCTCGCACGATCCGACGCGGCCGTCGCACGCGGTGCTGCACGCGGACACCGGCGCGACCACCCGCGACCGCGACCACAACCGCGAGCCCGACCCCGGTGCCGTACGGCGGCACGCGCGGGCGCTGGCCGGCGACCTCGACAACATCGTGCTGAAGGCGCTGTCGAAGCCGCCGGAACAGCGCTACCCCTCGGTCGAGGCGCTGGCCCAGGACCTGCAGCGCTACGCCGCCGGCCGCCCGGTGCATGCGCGCGCGCAAAGCTGGAACTACCGCTTCGGCAAGTACCTGCGCCGGCACCGCTGGCCGTTGGCGAGTGGCACCCTGGCCACGCTGGTGCTGACCGCCGCGCTCGGCGTGGTCGCCTGGCAGGCGCGCGAAGCGGTGCGCGAGGCCACCCGCGCGCAGGCGATGCAGGATTTCATGGTCGGCGTGTTCGAAGGCGCCGGCGGCACCCGCGACGGCGAGCCACTGGACCTGCGCAAGCTGCTGGCGAGCGCGGTCGAGCGCGGCGAGCGCGAACTGGCGCGGCAGCCGCGCGCGCTGGCCGAGATGCTCGGGGTGATCGCGCGGCTGCGCACCGGCCTGGGCGACTACGCCGAGGCCAAGGATCTGCTCGACCGTCAGGCGGCGCTGATTGCGCGCGCCGGTGCCGCCCCGACCAGCCTGCGACTGGAGTCGCTGACCCAGCGCGGCCGGGTGCTGCGCCTGCTCGGCGACCCGGCCGCCTGCATCGCGCTGCTGCAGCCGGAACTGGCGTCGGCGCGCCGCGAACAGGCACAGCTGCCGCCGCAGGTCACCGAGTTCTATTCGCAACTGGGCCGCTGCCGCCGCGCCAACGGCGAGCGCCTGGGCGCGCGACAGCTGTTCGAGCGCTCGCTGGCGATCCGCCGCGAGAACGGCTCCGACCGCGTCGGCGAGGTCGAGAACCTGATGGACCTGGCCGGCCTGCACGCCGATGTCGGCCAGACCGGCACCGCCCTGGCCGATTTCGAGGCCGCGCGCGAACGCCTGCGGCGCGAGGCCGGCGACCGCCACCCGCTGTTGATCGACATCGATCGCAACATCAGCCGGCTGCTGCGCGCGCGCGGCGACCTCGACGGCGCCGAAACCGAACTGGGCGACGCCCTGGCGATCAGCCAGGAAGTGCATGGCGCCGCCCACGCGACCACCTTCGCGGTGAAGCGGCAACTCGCCGCGATCCACGTCGACCAGGGCCGCCACGCGCAGGCCGAGGCCGAATTGCAGGAGAACCATCGGCAACTCGCCAGCCGGGTCGGCCCCGGGCATGCGGCGTTGGCTGCCAGCCATCGCGCGCTCGGCCTGTTGCGGTGGGAGCGCGGCGACACCGGCGCCGCGCTGGCCTCGCTGCGGCAGGCGTTGGCGATCCGGCGCGAAGGCGGCGACGCCGACGCCATCGCCAATGCGTTGCTCGACCTGGCCACCGTGCTGCATGCCAGCGGCCGTCCCGGCCAGGCCCGACCGCTGCTGCTGGACGCGCTGGCGCTGCAACGCGGGCACCACGGTGCGTCATCGGCGGTGCTTGGCGAAACCGAGCGCCGGCTGGGTGAGGTCGAGATCGCCCTGGGCCGGACCGAAGCCGGTCTTGCGCGCCTCAAGCATGCGCTGGAGCGCCTGCGCGCGGGCTATGGCAACGACCATCCGCGCAGTCGCCGCGCCGAACTGGCGCTGGCCTACCAGCGCGCGCTGAATAACGCCGGCGAAGACCTGGCGACGATCGCGCTGGCGCAACTGGATGCGCTGGCCGAACTGCCGCAGGACGACCTGGAGTTGCGCGAGGTCGCCTGGCGCGCGCGCGCCTATGCCACCCAGCTACGCTGCCATGGCCCGCAACGGGTCCAGGCGCTGCAACAGCTGCAGCGGCTCAATGGCCAGTTGCAACAGCGCCAGCCCGAGGGCGGCGCGATCAGTCGCGAGGTCGCGGCGATCCGACTCGGCTGCAACGCCGGCGACACCGACCTGCGCGCGATCGCCGGGGATTGAGCGGCCGCGCCCCGCCGCTACAGCGGCAGCGGCGGCTGCAATGGCGCGATCGTGTCTTCGCCGCGCATGACCTTCTTGTACTCGCGGCGCGACACCGACAGGTAACGCTCGTTGCCGCCGATCTCGACCTGCGGACCGTCACGCACCGCGCGCCCCTGCGCGTCGACGCGCATGTTCATCGTCGCCTTGCTGCCGCTGTGGCAGATCGTCTTGATCTCGCTGATCTCGTCGGCCCAGGCCAGCAGGTACTGGCTGCCCTCGAACAACTCGCCGCGAAAATCCGTGCGCAACCCGTAACACAGCACCGGGATGCCGAGCGCGTCGACCACCTCGGTCAGCTGCCAGACCTGCGGCTTGCGCAGGAACTGCGCCTCGTCGACCAGCACGCAATGCAGGCGGCCGTGCGCGGCGATGTCGGCCTCGACCAGCGCCTGCAGGTCCTGCCCCGGCGCGAACGCGATGGCGCTGGCACTCAGCCCGATCCGCGACGCCACCGTGCCGCGTCCGGCGCGGTCGTCCAGCTGCGGCGCCAGGATCGCCACCCGCATCCCGCGCTCGCGGTAGTTGTAGGCCGATTGCAGCAGGGTCGTGGTCTTACCCGCGTTCATCGCCGAATAATAGAAATAGAGCTTCGCCATCGGCGCAGTCTAGCGCCGGTGCGCAGGCTGTCGCGGGCGATCGCCCCGCTAGAATGGCCGGTCGCAATCCCCCGGTCCTGTCCTTCCCGATGCACGGTCTCAACCCTCCCCAACGCGCCGCCGTCGAACACATCGATGGCCCCCTGCTGGTGCTCGCCGGCGCCGGCAGCGGCAAGACCCGGGTGATCGTCGAGAAGATCGCCCACCTGATCGCCAGCGGGCGGATGCCGGCCAAACGCATCGCCGCGATCACCTTCACCAACAAGGCCGCCAAGGAGATGCGCGAGCGCGTCGCCAAGCGCATCAAGGGTGACGCCGCCGAGGGCCTGACGGTCTGCACGTTCCACGCGATGGGCCTGCGCATCCTGCAGATCGAGCACGACAAGCTCGGCCTGCGTCGCGGCTTCTCGATCTTCGACAGCGACGATTCCGCCGCGCAGATCAAGGACCTGCTCGGCGCCGGCGCCAAGAACGACGCGCTCGACAACGTCCGCAACCTGATCTCGCGCGCCAAGAACGCCGGGCTGTCGCCGGAGCAGGCGATGGCCGAGGCGCGCAGCGCCCGCGAGATCGACGCCGCCACCGTGTACGCGCTGTACCAGGCGCGGCTGGGCAGCTTCAACGCGGTCGATTTCGACGACCTGATCCGGCTGCCGGTGCAGTTGCTCGAGTCCGATGCCGACTGTGCGCTCGGCTGGCGCGAGCGCATCGGCTACCTGCTGGTCGACGAGTGCCAGGACACCAACGACGCCCAGTACCGGCTGCTGAAGGCGTTGGCCGGCGAGCGCGGGCTGTTCACCTGCGTGGGCGACGACGACCAGTCGATCTACGCCTGGCGCGGCGCCAACCCGGACAACCTGCTGGAACTGGGCAAGGACTACCCGGCGCTGAAGATCGTCAAGCTCGAACAGAACTACCGCTGCTCCAACCGGGTGCTGCGCGCGGCCAATGCGTTGATCGCCAACAACCCGCACGAACACCCCAAGACCCTGTGGAGCGAGCAGGCCGACGGCGAGCGCATCCGCATCTGGGAATGCCGCGACGCCGCCCACGAGGCCGAGAAGGTCGCCGCCGAGATCCATTTCATCGCCACCGCCAAGCAGGCGCCGTGGAGCGATTTCTGCATCCTGTTCCGCGGCAACTTCCAGTCGCGCGCGCTGGAAAAGGCGCTGCAGCTGTTGCGGGTGCCGTACCACCTCAGCGGCGGCACCGCGTTCCTCGAGCGCGGCGAGGTCAAGGACGCGCTGGCGTGGCTGCGACTGGTCGCCAACCCCGATGACGATGCGGCGTTCCTGCGCGCGGTGACCTCGCCGAAACGCGAGGTCGGTGCGACCACCCTGGCGAAACTCGCCGAACTGGCCCAGCGCGCCGGCATGCCGATGTCGCGCGCCGCCGAATCGGTCGGTGCACTCAAGCAACTCAGCCCGCGTGCGGGCAATGCGCTCGACGGTTTCGTCGGCATCGTCCGCGGCCTGCGCAAGGATGCGGCCCGGCTGAGCCCGGCCGAGCTGGTGCGCGAACTGGCCAGCCGCTCCGGCCTGCTGCAATCGATCCGCGCGCAGTGCAAGGACGAGGCCGGCTTCCAGCGTCGCAAACAGAACCTGGAGGAACTGGCGGACTGGTTCGACGGCGGCAAAGGCGCGGGCCCGGGCGAACTGGCCGCGCAACTGGCGCTGTTGTCGCATGCCGACAAGGGCGAAGCCGGCAACCAGGTGCGGCTGATGAGCCTGCACGGCGCCAAGGGACTGGAGTTCCGTTACGTGTTCATCGTCGGGGTCGAGGACGGCACCCTGCCGCACGAGGCCAGCATCGACGAGGGCCGGATCGACGAGGAGCGCCGCCTGCTCTACGTCGGCATCACCCGGGCCAAGGAGCAGTTGTGGCTGTCGCACTCGAAGCAGGCGCAAAAGTGGGGTGACACCCTGCGGCTCAAGCCGAGCCGGTTCTTCGACGAACTGCCGGCCGACGAGATCCAGCGCGACGGCGCCGACCCGGTCGCCGACGCGGCCCGCAAGCAGGAACGGGCCAGTGCCGGACTGGCCGCGATCCGGGCGTTGCTCGAAAGCTGAGTTCGCACATGCCGTCGGCACAAGGCTGACGCGCTGCGCCACTTCGTGACGCACTGCACAATAAAATTGTGTGCCTGGTCACGACGAAAGGCCACAACTGCGGGCCTTGGCTGCCGCAACTGTCCGATTTTTGACACTGGGCGGCAGTCCATTGTTCACATTCGCGTCAACTTCATGTTATCGCTATGGCCATCGCAGGCGTCGTTGACACCTGCGCTGTCGCCTCGGCCGTCGCCCGCACCGTTCCGGTAACCGGGCATTCCGTACGCGCTCTGGCCCATGACGGGCCGTGGGATTGCGCGTGCGGTTCGATCGCAGGTGATTTTGGGGAGAGGCCACCCGTCCGCGGGCGTGCGCTCTGAACGGAAGCACACATAGGGAAATCACCATGCTCGTCTCCAACCGCGCGCCCGCGTTGCGCGTTTCTGCAGTCTCCGCCCGTCCGTCGACCGCGCCGCGTGCGCGCCAGACCCCACTCTCGCTGGCGCTTGCCGCCGCCCTGTCGATGCTGGCCTTGCCGGCGATGGCGGCCGAGGTCTGCCTGACCGACACCCCGGGCACCACGATGGCCAATGGCGAGGACAGCCTTGCCTGCGGCAGCGGCGCGATGGCGATGGGGGTGGCCGCGACCGCGGTCGGCGCCAGTAGCCAAGCCTTCGGCAGCAACGTCTCGGCGTTCGGCGCCGACAGTAGCGCGATTGGTTCGGACGCCACTGCGGTCGGTACCGGCAGCTATGCACTGGGCCACGGCGTCACCGCCGTCGGCACCGACAGCAACGCCAATGGCATCAATGCCTCGGCGATCGGGGCCGGCAGCAGCGCGACCGACTACAGCGCCACGGCGATTGGCGCCCACAGCGAGGCCGACGGCTTCTATGCGTCCGCAATCGGCGCACACAGCACCGCCAGCGGCATGAACACCACCGCGATCGGCTACGGTGCCAGTGCGACCGCCACCGGCGCCGTGGCGCTTGGCGGCGGCTCGGTGGCAGACCGCGACAACAGCGTGTCGATCGGCAGCGTCGGCGCAGAGCGCCAGCTGACCAACGTCGCCGCCGGCACCGAAGGCACCGACGCGGTCAACCTGGACCAGCTCAACGCGGTCGCCGACGTGGCCGAGACCACTGCCAAGCACTTCAAGGCCAGCGGCGAGGCCGAGGCCGCGGTCGATGGCGAGGAAGCCACCGCCGCCGGCGCCGATGCCTACGCCGGCAACGATTACGCCACCGCGATGGGTTCGGCCAGCACCGCGCTGGGCCTGGGGTCGTCGGCGTTCGGCTCGGGCGCATTTGCGCTCGGCGACTACGCCAGCGCCAGCGGTTACAACGCGGTCGCCGAGGGCGGCAACAGCGTCGCCAGCGGCAGCCAGAGCCAGGCGATCGGCGACTCCAGCACCGCCGTCGGCGGCCAGTTGTACGTCGAGGACGTCGACGGCACCGTGCTGTTCGACCAGTCGACCGTCGCCAGCGGCACCGGCGCCAGCGCGATCGGCGCCGGCGCCCAGGCCAAGGGCGCGTTCAGCACCGCCAACGGCGCCGCCGCCGGCGCGGTCGGCGTGCAGTCCAGCGCGATCGGCTACAGCGCCGCCGCCAACGGCGACGGCAGCAGCGCCCTCGGCGGCTTCAGCGCCGCCGACGGCTTCCTGTCCTCGGCGCTCGGCTATGGCGCGACCGCCAGCGCCGACCTGGCCACCGCGGTCGGTGCCTCGGCGCAGGCCACCGGCGCCAGCGCCACCGCCGTCGGCGAGGCCAGCCTGGCCTCCGGTGAGGAAAGCACGGCCGTGGGCGGCACCGCCTTCGGCCTGTTTTCGACCGAAGCCAGCGGCGCCAACGCCTCGGCGTTCGGCAGCGGCGCCTGGGCGAGCGGCGACTCCAGCACCGCGCTCGGCTGGCTGAGCACCGCCGAGGCGGCCGGCTCGACCAGCGTCGGTGCCGCCTCGTGGGCCGCGCAGGCCGATTCGACCGCGATTGGTTATGGCGCCAATGCGGCCGCGACCAACAGCGTCGCCCTCGGTGCCGGTTCGGTCGCCGACCGCGACAACACGGTGTCCGTCGGCAGCGCCGGCGGCGAACGCCAGGTCACCAATGTCGCCGCCGGCACCGAGCTGAGCGACGCGGTGAACCTGGAGCAGTTGCACGAAGTGGGGAAGATGGCCGAGTACACCAGCCGCTTCTTCGACGCCACCGGCGCCGGCGAGGCGTTTGCCGCCGGCGAGGAGGCGACCGCCTCCGGTTCCGATGCCTACGCCGGGGGCAATTACGCCACCGCCGTGGGTTCGGCGAGCACCGCGCTGGGCGTGGGTGCCTCGGCGTTCGGCTCGGGCGCGTTCGCGCTCGGTGATTACGCCAGCGCCAGCGGTTACAACGCGGTCGCCGAAGGCGGCAACAGCGTCGCCAGCGGCAGCCAGAGCCAGGCGATTGGCGACTCCAGCACCGCGGTCGGTGGCCAGCTGTACGTCGAGGACGCCGACGGCACCGTGCTGTTCGACCAGTCCACCGTCGCCAGCGGCACCGGCGCCAGCGCGATCGGCGCCGGCGCCCAGGCCGAGGGCGCGTTCAGCACCGCCAACGGCGCCGCCGCCGGTGCAGCCGGCGTGCAGTCCAGCGCGATCGGCTACAGCGCCACCGCCAATGGCGACGGCAGCAGCGCGCTCGGCGGTTTCAGCGCCGCCGACGGCTTCTTGTCGTCGGCGCTGGGTTACGGCGCGACCGCCAGCGCCGACCTGGCCACCGCGGTCGGTGCCGCGGCGCAGGCCAGCGGCGCCAGCGCCACCGCGGTCGGCGAAGCGGCCGAAGCCAGCGGCGCGGAGAGCACCGCGGTCGGCGGCAGCAGCTTCGGCGGAATCATCACCACCCGCGCCAGCGGCACCGGTGCCTCGGCGTTCGGCAACGGCGCCTGGGCGACCGGGGAGTACGGCACCGCGGTCGGCCACAACAGCTGGGCCGATGGCGCCGGCAGCGCGGCGTTCGGCGCCAATGCGTTCGCCACCCATGCCAACAGCGTCGCCCTGGGCGCCGACTCGGAAACCGGCCGCGACAACTCGGTCTCGGTCGGCAGCGCCGGCGCCGAGCGCCAGATCACCAACGTCGCCGCCGGCACCGAGGCCACCGACGCGGTCAACGTCGCCCAGCTCGAAGCGCTGACCGACATGGCCAAGTCGACCGACCGCTACCTCGAGGCGACCGGTGACGGCGAGGCGATGGTGGTCGGCGAGGAATCGACCGCGGTCGGCTCCAACGCCTACGCCGAGGGCGACTACGCCAGCGCGTTCGGCTCGGCCAGCACTGCGATCGGCGAAGGCGCCAGCGCCAGCGGTTCCGGCGCGGTCGCGATCGGCAGCGGCACCACCGCCAGCGGTTTCAACGCGGTGGCCGACTTTGAGGATGCCAGCGCCTACGGCACCGGCAGCATAGCCACCGCGACCGGTGCGACCGCGCTGGGCGCGGGCAGCCTCGCCAGCGGCAGCAACGCGGTCGCTATCGGCAACAGCGCGACGGCGGCCGGCGACTACAGCTTCGCCGCCGGCGGGCTGTTCGACCTTGGCGAGGTCATCGGTTTTCCTCCGGGCGAGATCGTGATCGCCACCGCCGCCCACGGCATCGGCGCGACCGCCCTGGGCAACGGCGCGGTCGCCGGCAGCGAGTCCCAGGAGACGATCGGCGACACCGCGGTCGGCACCCTGACGGTCGCCGACGGCGGCTTCTCGACCGCGCTGGGGTTCGGCGCGATCTCCGGCGCCGACAGCAGCGTGGCGATCGGCACCAACGCCTATGTCAACGCCGATGCCTACGACAGCGTGGCCCTCGGCGCCGGTTCGCTGGCCGACCGCGCCAACACGATCTCGGTCGGCAGTGCCGGCGACGACTACAGCGAGGCGTTCCAGCGCCAGATCGTCAACGTCGCCGCCGCCACCGAGGCCACCGACGCGGTCAACTTCGGTCAGCTGCAAGCCGCCACGGCGGCGCTCGGCGGCGGTGCCAGCTACGCCAACGGCATGTTCGCCGCGCCCAGCTACATGATCCAGGGTGCCAGCTACGGCGATGTCGGCAGCGCGTTCGCCGCGGTCGACGAGCGCCTGAGCGCGCTGGCCGGCGATATCGAGACGATCGAGCTGACTCCGGGGGCGCAGGGACCGCAAGGTCCGCAGGGCGAAACCGGTGCCACCGGAGCGCAGGGAGCACGCGGCCTGCCCGGCGAGGTCGCCAGCGCCAAGGGCACCGGCCCGGGCATGGCGATCGGCGAAAGCAGCCACGCCGCCGATGCCAACGACACCGCGCTGGGCAACAACGCCAACGTCAACGCCGCCAACTCGGTCGCGGTCGGCAGCGCCAGCCAGGTCGAGGCGATCGCCAGCAACGCCGTCGCGGTCGGCGCCGACAGCCAGGTCAGCGCCAGCGGCGCCACCGCGCTCGGCCAGGGCGCCCGCGCCACGGCCGAAGGTGCGGTCGCGATCGGCCAGGGCTCGGTCGCCGACGAGGCCAACACGGTCTCGGTCGGCTCGGCCGGCAACCAGCGCCGGGTGACCCAGGTCGCCGCCGGCGTCAACGCCAGCGATGCCGCCAACGTCGGCCAGGTGCGGGCGGCGGACGCGGCCACGCTGGCGTCGGCCAACGCCTATACCGACACCCGCTTCACCACGCTCAACGACGACTTCACCGCGCTGCGCGATGAGGTCGAGCAGCGATTCAACGAGAACGACCACCGCTTCGACCAGATGGGCGCGATGAACGCAGCAATGGTCAACATGGCCACCAGCGCCGCCGGTATCCGCACCGAGAACCGGGTCGGCGTCGGCGTCGGCTTCCAGAACGGCGCGACTGCGGTCTCGCTGGGCTACCAGCGCGCGTTGTCGGAGCGCGCCACGGTGACCCTCGGCGGCGCGTTCAGCGGCGACGACTCCTCGATCGGCATCGGCGCCGGCTTCGGCTGGTGATCCGCACCCCACTTGCTACTCATACCAACTCATACCCAAAAGGAATGGACATGACCCGTAACAATCCCGTACTGCGCATCAGCCTGCTGGCGTCGATGGTCGCCACCGCCCTCGCCGCCCCGGCCGCGTTCGCCGGCGCGCCGCTGGAAACCCGCCCGGTCGCTACCGCCGCGCCGGCCGCCGAACACGGCGCGCGCCTGATCGTGCGTTACCGCGACGCCAACGCCGCCCGCGCGTCCAAGCTGCAGACCGTCGACGGCGCCGCCCACCGTGCCCACGCCGCACGACTGGTGCGCAATGCCGCCGACGCCCGTACGCCGGCGCCGAGCGCCCGTTACCTGCGCAAGCTGGCGCTCGGCGCCGACCTGCTGCGGCTGTCGCACGAGGTCGGCAAGGCCGAGCTGGCCGCGCTGGTGCGTGAGTTGTCGGCCGACCCGGCGGTGCGCTCGGTCGAGGTCGACCGGATGATGCAGCACACCGGCCTGATGCCGCGTGCGCGCCGCGCCGACCTGGCGCAGCCGCAATTGAACGTCGATGACGAGTACTACGCGCAGTACCAGTGGCACCTGCACAACGCGGTGGGTGGCATCGACGCACCGGCCGCGTGGGATGCCTCGACCGGCGCGGGCGTGGTGGTGGCGGTGCTCGACACCGGCATCGTGCCGCACCCGGACATGGACGCGAACATGCTGGAAGGCTACGACTTCATCACCGACCCGTTCGTCTCGCGCCGCGCCACCGACGCGCGCGTGCCCGGCGCCTACGACTACGGCGACTGGGAGGCGGCCGACGACTGCGAGGCGGGCCGGCCGGCCTCGGACAGCTCGTTCCACGGCACCCACGTCGCCGGCACCGTCGCCGAGTCGAGCAACAATGGCATTGGCATGGCCGGCGTCGCCCACAACGCCCAGGTGCTGCCGGTGCGCGTGCTCGGCCGCTGCGGCGGCTACACCTCCGACATCGCCGACGCGATCGTCTGGGCCGCCGGCGGCGAGGTCCCCGGCGTGCCGGCCAACCCGAACCCGGCCGAGGTCATCAACATGAGCCTGGGCGGCGGCGGCAGCTGCTCCGCGATCAGCCAGGCCGCGATCAACCAGGCCACGGCGCTCGGCGCGACGGTGGTGGTCGCCGCCGGCAACAGCAACAGCGAGGTCGCCAACTTCAGCCCGGCCAGCTGCGACAACGTGGTCTCGGTCGCCGCCGGCCGGATCACCGGCGGCCGCGCCAGCTACTCCAACTACGGCGCGCTGATCGACCTGACCGGCCCCGGCGGTGGCGGCGGCGTCGACGGCAACCCGGGCGGCTACGTCTGGCAGGCCAGCAACACCTCGGCGACCTCGCCGGACCTGGGCGATCCGACCTACGTCGGCATGGGCGGCACCTCGATGGCCTCGCCGCACGTGGCCGGGGTGGTCGCGCTGGTCCAGAGTGCGGTGGTCGGCGCCGGCGCGGCGCCGAAGACCCCGGCCGAGATCGAGGCGATCCTTGTCGACAGCGCGCGCGCGTTCCCGGCGACCCCGGACCGGCCGATCGGCAGTGGCCTGCTCGACGCCGACGGTGCGATCGCGCTTGCCCTCGGCGATGATGACGGCGGTGGCGACGGCGACGACGAAGCCACGCCGCTGACCAACAAGGTCGCCCTGCGCAACCTGTCCGGCACCGCCGGCGAGTCGGCGTTGTACAGCATCGAGGTCCCGGCCGGCGCACGTCTGTTCAACCTGATGAGCTACGGCGGCCGCGGCAATATCAGCGTGTATGTCAGCGCCGGCGAGGCGCCGACCGCCGAAGCCTACGAGCACAAGTCGACCCGGCCGGGCAACAACGAGACCGTGCGCCTGCGCAGCCCGGCCGCGGCCACGTATTACATCCGCGTGGTCGGCGAGAGCGACTTCAGCGGCCTGACCTTGCAGGCCCGCGTCGACTGAGCCACGCCGACAACACACGCACCGTTGCATGGACGCAACAAAACCCCGGCTCCGGCCGGGGTTTTTTGTGGTTTCTGCTTGCCGACTCCGGCCACTGCCTCGATTCGCGACCGCCTTGGCTTGTACCCTTGGGAACCGGTCGCCAAGATGGCCGCCTGCGACTGGGGAGCCGCACTGCATGTCCTTGATCCGACGCGTCATCGTTGCGCTGTTGCCGGTTGCCGCCCTCGCCGCGGTGATCGCCGCCGTGGTGTTGCTGGGCGGATGCGAGCGCACCCCGTCGCCCGGCTCGGCGCCCGCCGCCACCGAGCCCGCGCAGGCGCTGCAGCAACTGGTCGACGACCTCCACCGTAACGACCTCGCCGCCTACGCCCACCACGCGCTGCCACCGGCACTGCATGCGCGGATGTCGACGGCGTGGACCGAGGGCCGCACGATCTGGCCGCTAACCGAACTTCCGCTGGACGACCGCCTGCCGGCGTTCATCACCGCGCTGGCGGCGCCGGGCTCGGAGAAGGCCCTGCTGGCCGCCTACAACCGCCAGTTCGCCGGGGCCGAGCGCGAGCTGCGCAGCGCCGCGGCGACCCTGGGGCTGTTCGCCACCCAGTACGTCAGCGGCGCCGGGGAATACAGCGAGGCCGAACGCGCGCATTACACCCAGCTGATCGCCGCATTGAGCCAGTGGGGCCGCCAGGCGCCGCTGGGCGATCCGGCCAAGGCCCGGGTCGCGGTGCCGCGGCTGGTCGCCGCCGCCCGCCTGACCGGGCTGGCTGGCGGGCTGGAGACCTTCCACGCCACCGGCATGGAACGCAGCCTGGCCCGCCTCGGGCCGTTCTTCGTGCGCTTCAAGCAGGTCTTGCGGGAGTACGGCCTCGACCTCGACCAGACCCTGGCCGGCGCCCAGGCGACGCTGGTCGAGCAGACCGACGACCGCGCGCGGGTCTCGCTGGACTACACCCTCGGCGGCCAGCCGGTCTCGGCGGTGGTGCACCTGGAGCGCCACGACGGCCGCTGGTACCTGACCGACCTGCTGCGCCATGCACGGGCCGCCGCCGGACCGGTGGCGCCGGGTGGCGACAGCGCCCCGCCGCCGGTCGAACCGCCCGCCCTGACCGCGCAATAGGGCCGGCGGCAGGCGCCGTTGGCCGAACCGGCATAATGCTACCGATGCCCAATCAGACACCCCTGCCGTTTCCGGGCGCCGAGCGCGCCGATCCCGACGCCGCGACCACGCCACCGCCCACCACCGAGGGCGATGCCGGCGCCGAACCCGGCCACCGGGCCTTCGAGCCGGGCTCGACCCTGGGTGACACGCCGCGCCAGGACGAGTTGCCGATCGGCACCCAGACGCCACCGCCGGCCGACCGTGGCGTCCGCCGCCCCATCGGCGGCCGCCGGCCGCCGCCGCGACGGCCCTGGTGGGCCGGCCTGCTCGGCCGGCTGATGACGCCGTGGGTGTCGCTGACGATCGAGCCGAAGACCCCGGCCGAACACGCGCCCGACCTCGGCGACCGCCCGGTCTGCTACGTGCTGGAGGACTACGGGCTGTCCAATGCGCTGATCCTCGAGCGCGCCTGCCGCGAGACCGGACTGCCGTCGCCGCTGCAACCGCTGCCGGGCGACCCGATCGGCCGCAAGCGCGCCTACGTCGCGCTGTCGCGGCGCAACGCCAGCCCGCTGGCGCCGCTGCAGCAGTCGCTGGGCACCGCGCCGCCGTCGTCCAAGACCCATTCCGGCTCGCTCGCGCGGCTGCTGGACGCGCACCGCGACGACCCGTCGCTGGACGTGCAACTGGTGCCCGTGTCGATCTTCGTCGGCCGCGCGCCGGACAAGCAGAGCGGCTGGTTCAACGTGCTGTTCTCGGAAAACTGGGCGCTAGTCGGCCGCTTCCGCCGGCTGCTGGCGATCGCCCTCAACGGCCGCGACACCACCGTGCGCTTCGCCCCGCCGGTGAGCCTGCGCGGCATCATTGCCGAGGACCTGCCGCCCGAGCGCACCGTCCGCAAGCTCTCGCGCGTGCTACGCACCCATTTCCGACTGATCCGTGCGGCAGTGATCGGCCCCGACCTGTCGACCCGACGGCTGCTGGTCGACCGCGTGCTCACCGCGCCGCCGGTCAAGGAAGCGATCGCCGACCAGGCGCGCCGCGACAACTCCAGCCCCGCCGAGGCCTGGAAGAAGGCCCACGGCTACGCTTACGAGATCGCCGCCGACTACTCGCACCCGGTGGTGCGCTCGGCCAGCTTCCTGCTGACCTTCGTCTGGAACCGGATCTACCGCGGCGTGCTGGTCCACCACCTCGACAAGCTCAAGCAGGCCGCGCCCGGCCACGAGGTGGTCTACGTGCCCTGCCACCGCAGCCACATGGACTACCTGCTGCTGAGCTACCTGCTCTACACCAAGGGTATCGTGCCGCCGCACATCTTCGCCGGCATCAACCTCAACCTGCCGGTGATCGGCACCCTGCTGCGCAAGGGCGGCGCGTTCTTCGCGCGGCGCAGCTTCCGCGGCAACGCGCTGTATTCGGCGGTGTTCCGCGAGTACATGGCGCAACTGGTTTCGGGCGGCTACTCGATCGAATACTTCATCGAGGGCGGGCGCTCGCGCACCGGCCGCCTGCTGCCGCCCAAGGGCGGCACTCTGGCGATGACCGTGCGCGCCTACCTGCGCCAGCCGACCCGGCCGGTGATGTTCCAGCCGATCTACATCGGCTACGAGAAGTTGATGGAAGGCAGCAGCTACCTCGACGAACTGACCGGCAAGCCGAAGGAGAAGGAGTCGATCTGGCAGCTGGCCACCGGCATCCCGAAAGTGCTGCGAAGCAACTACGGCCAGGTGGTGGTCAACTTCGGCGAACCGATCCGTCTCGGCGAGGTGCTGGCTGAACACGCGCCCGACTGGGATGGCACGGCGGTCGCCGACGACGAAAAGCCGACCTGGCTGTCGAACATGATCGACGCGCTGGCCGATCGCATCCAGGTCAACGTCAACCGCGCCGCCGACGTCAACCCGATCAACCTGCTCGCCCTCGCCCTGCTGTCGACGCCCAAGCACGCGATGGGCGAAAGCGACCTGCTGGCGCAGATCGCATTGAGCAAGACCCTGCTGGCCGAGCTGCCGTTCTCCGACCGGGTGACGGTGACCCCACACACACCGCAGGAGATCGTCGCCCACGGCGAGGAGATCGCGGTGCTGACGCGCACCGCCCACCCGCTCGGCGACGTATTGCATGTCGGCGGCGACAACGCGGTGCTGCTGAGCTACTTCCGCAACAACGTGCTGCACCTGTTCACCGCGGCCTCGTGGATTGCCTGCTGCTTCCAGCACAACCGGCGGATGGCGCAGGACAGCGTGCTGCGCCTGGGCCGCAGCGTCTATCCGTTCCTGCAGGTCGAGCTGTTCCTGCCATGGAGCGAGGACGAATTCGTCGAGCGGCTGGCGCGTACCGTCGATGTGTTCGTCCGCGAGGGCCTGCTGGAGCGGGTCAGCGAGGAGGACGGTGGCATCCTCGCCCGCAATGCCGGGCAATCCGACGAGGTGTTCCGCCTGCGCGCGATCGGCCACTCGTTGCAACAGGCATTCGAGCGCTATTACATCGCGATCTCGGTGCTGGCCAAGAACGGCGCCGGCACCCTTTCCGCCGGCGAACTGGAAAGCCTGTGCCAGCTCGCCGCCCAACGCCTGAGCCTGCTGTACGCGCCCGCCGCGCCGGAGTTCTTCGACAAGACCCTCTTCCGCGGCTTCATCCAGACGCTGCGCGAACTGAAGCTGGTCTGGGTCGACGAGAACGGCAAGCTCGTTTTCGACCAGCGGCTGGAGAGCTGGGCGCGCGACGCCAAGTTCATCCTTGGCCGCGAGTTGCGCCACAGCATCGAGAAGGTCAGCCCGGAAGCGGCCAAGCCGGATTCGGAAGCGATGCCGGCGGATTGACTGGTATGGATGTTCGTCCGATAGCATCGACGGACACTAGCGACGCCAATTGGCTGAATTCCTCACCTCACTAGAAATCAGGCTAGTATCCGATTTCTTGGGGGGCATCCCGAGTCGGGATGTCGAAAGAAGGGGAAATGGAATGACCTTGTTGCGCTACTCCGCAAATGGAGACGCCGGCTTTTGCGCGGTCCAGGGCAGGCAATATCGACTCATCACGCGCCGCTGCATATGTTTAATCGGGTTGATCGCTATCCTTGGATGCTTCCCAAACGATGCATCGGCAGTCAGGCAGTCGGTAGTTTGTGTCATCCACCCAGTAACCGGAGACAAGGTCTGCCATAGGGAGGACTACCCGGAACCGCCACGTCCCACTGACATGGATCCGGTCAACGTAACCGGACAGCGACCCGCGCTGATCGAACAGATCAATCGCTGGGTGTACGATCAGCTCTTCAACCAGCAATCCGGCCCTTCGTTGCCCGAGCAACCGGTCGGCGGCGCTGCTATCTCTACCACTTCCGGCGAAAACAACGACGGCGCGTGCTCGGCAACCGGCGGCAGCGCGCCGTTGGCCATCGGCAATCCGATACTTCCGGCTACCGGCAACAAGGTCGAATCGGAGATCGACTTCGAGTCTGCGGGCGAGTTTCCTCTTTACCTGAGGCGGACCTACAACAAGCACTACCTCGCCTTTGGAATTTTTGGCCGCCACTGGATCACCAACTTCGATCTCAAGCTGTCCAAGGCATCGGATGGGAATACCATCCACTCGTATCGGAATGATGGCAGTCGCATCACATACACGCTGCAAAGCACTCCATCGCCGGGCTGGTATCACCAGGGATCCGGCTCAAAGATAGTCGCCACATCGGATGGAGGCTACGTCCTGCACGCCCAGGACCATTCGGTGGAGCGCTACAACTCTGCTGGAAGAATCACTTCCCACAAGAACTCACGCGGAATCGGAATCGATTTTATCTACTCTGGATCGAAACTTGTTACGGTTCAGCACACTGCGGGCCGAAGAATTCAGTTTGGATGGACGGGCACGCAGCTGACTTCCGTTACGGATCCCAATAACCAGGTGTATCGGTACACCTATCTCACAGCGCCCTTTTTCATGCTTGGCTCGACGACCCTGCCAGGCACGCCAGCCACCGTAATCAGCTATCACTACGAAATCACCGCCAAGCCCGGCGCATTGACCGGCAAAAGCTTCAATGGGGTCCGCTATTCGACCTTCCAGTACGACCATTTGGGGCGGGCCATCCTCAGTGAGCACAGCGGTGGCGCAGACCGCAACAGCTTTGCCTACTCCGGCTCCGGCGATGTTCGCACCACGGTACATACCAATCCACTTAATAAGAAGACCACCTACACGTTTTCCAGCGGCCGCTTGACATCGGTGACCGGTCACGCTTCGAGTAATTGTCCGGGAACGTACAAGGAACTTACCTACGACAGCAACGGATACCGCAATCTGGTTACCGACTTCGCTGACAACATCATCGATTACGACTACAGCCCCAAGGGTGAGCTGATTCGGAAGGTCGAGGCTACCGGCACTCCAGCGGCGCGTGAAACGCGTTTTACCTGGGTCGATGGCCGTGTTGTCAGCGAGACGGTAGTGGGGGTGACCAGAACCGACTATGTGTACCGTTCGGATGGACTTCTCAGCTCGACATCGGTTACCAATCTCAGCGCGGTGGGAACCCAAAGCACCCTGACGACCAACCGCACCTATGCGTTCCATGCCAACGGCTTATTGAAGACCGTGCATACGGATGGCCCGCTTCCCGGCACCCAGGATTCGGAAATTCGCGGCTTCGACGTGCTCGGCAACCTGACATCAATCAAAAACGGCCTGGGATACGGCACGACCTACTCCCAGCACAATGGCCTGGGTTTACCAGCCCGCGTGACCGGCCCCAACGGGGCAAGTATCGACTACGTGTATGGCGCACGCGGCCGGGTTCTCCGGGAAACGCAGACTTTTGACGGCAAGACATCCGTCACCAACAATACCTATGATAATCGGGGCAGGCTGACGAAGGTGGTCGCCCCTGATGTCACCACCTATTTCAGCTACGACAATAACAACCGACTCGTTAAGGTCTATCGACAAGAGCCTGCGGCTTCGGCGAACTCCCAGACGGTGGACCCAGGAACCCAGCTTGGGTTACTAGACGCCGCAATTGCCGGCAACGTTCCGGAAATCATCAATGCCCCGCCATGCCGTCCCTTTCCCGAGTGCGAAGAGGACGCCCCACCGCCCACGCCCATTTCCCAAATCAAGGGTTATATCGACGGCATCGTGGCAGGCAAGGACGCGATCAACGGTTGGGCGTGCTCCACGTATCGTCCCGCTCCGATCCAAGTGCACATGTACGTGGGCGGGTCGGCCGGGAGCGCGGGCGCCACGTTGATTGGGAGCTATAGCGCGGATCGGCCAAGCGGGGCCGCTGTCGCCCAACAATGCTATTCATCAGGCTCGACCTACCGCTTTTCAATCCCCCTCAGTGATTCCGTCCGGGTCAGTTACGCGGGCAAGCCGATCTATATCCATGGGGTATCTCCCGTGGGACGCAGCAACCTCCCCATCACCGGGTCTGGCTCCTTCAATGTTCCCGCGTTGCCCGCCTCCACGATCAAAGGCAACATCGACGGCGTCGCGGCAAGCAAGGACGCGGTCACCGGCTGGGCGTGCTCCACATACCGCAGCGACCCGGTCCAGGTACACATGTATTTGGGCGGGCCTGCCGGAAGCGCTGGCGCCAGGTACGGCGCAAGTTTTACCGCAAACAAGCCCAGCGAAGCCGCTGTCGCCCAGCAATGCTTGTCGTCGGGCGCGACCTACCGCTTTGTAATTCCGCTCTCCGACTCCATCCGAACCAGCTACGCGGGCGAGCCGATCTACGTCCATGGAATTTCGCCCGTGGGCGGTGGCAATCTCCTTATCGCCGGGTCTGGATCATTCAGGGTGCCCGTACTCCCGCCGCCCCCGATCGCCTTTCAGTCGTTCACCTACAACTTGAACGGCGACATCGTCGCCATTCGCACCGGATATCAGTATCCCGAAAGTGGCTCCGGCATAGCCGGAAGCCTGTCCGATGACGTGATGCAGCCCATGCAGTGCCATCCCTATCCCGAATGCTTTGACCCTCCCAACAATCCCACCCCTCCACGCACCGAAGTTCTCACCGCTACTTATATCGACTACGACGAGTTGGGTCGCGTTCGGGCGCGTCGCGGCAACAATGGGCAAAAGACCATCTACACCTACGATCCGGAGGGTCGGGTCAGCAGCAGCACTGACGCGGCCAACCGAAGCACCAAGTTCGGCTATGACGTGCTCGGCCGGATGGTGACCTCGACTGATCCGAAGAACGGAGTGACGCGATTCGCCTATGACGCAGGCGGGCGGCTGAGTCGGGTTGTCGATCCCAAGGGCCATGCCACGACCTACTCCTACGACGGTTTCGGCAACCTGTGGAAACAGGTCAGCCCCGACACCGGCACCACGACCTTCGCGTATGACCAGTACGGTCGCCGCACCCGCATGACCCGCAACGAGGGCTCGGTGACCACGTTCGCCTATGACACGATCGGCCGGCTGGTCTCCAGGAAGGCCGGTGGCCAGGAGCATCGCTTTACCTACGACACCTGCACCAACGGCAAAGGCCGCATCTGCCAGGTCTGGGACAACCATGGGCAACTCGACTACACCTACACCCGGGAAGGGCTGCTGAAAACCAAGAGTCAACGCGTTGGCAGTACCTCAGGGCTCAACCAGGGGTATGCCTACGACGCGATGGGTCGCCTGACCGGCATCAGCTATCCCGGCAACGTCGCTGTCGGGTATGGCTACAGCAACGGCCGAGTGGCGGCTGTCACCGCGACGATCAACGGCACCCGCCACAACCTGGCGACCGGCATCGAGCACCAGCCGTTCGGACCGACGATCGGCTGGACCTATGGCAACGGCCTCAAGCGCGGCATCGTCCGCGACCTGGACGGCCGCGTCACCGGGCTATCCACCAAGAACGGCACCGCCTACGTCCAGAACCTCGCCTATACCTACAACGCCAATGACCTGATCACCAGGATCACCAACGGGAAGTATGTGGGGGCGACGCAGAACTACGGTTACGACGCGCTCGCGCGCCTGTCTACCAACGCGGCCGGTCCCAACTACGACTGGACCTACACCTACGACGCCAACGGCAACCGTGTGCGCGCCAACCTCACTGGCGCCGCCAACCGGGTTGATTCCTACACCACCGCGGCGACCAGTAACCGGCTGCTGTCCACCAGTGGCGGCCGCAACGCCAGCTTCCATTACAACGCCAACGGCAACCTGATCGACGCCGCCGGCGCGATCTATCGCTACGACCCGTTCAACCGCCTGACCTCGGCCACCAAGGGCGGCACCACGACCAACTACTGGGTCAACGCGCTGGGCCAACGCACCTACAAGACCCAGGGCGCGCCCAAGGCCGCGTTCTACCTGCACGGCCCCGACGGCCAGTTGGCGGCCGAGCGCAGCGGGTTCAGCGGCACCTGGAGTTGGACACACTACGTCAAGCTGGGCGGGGAGATCATTGGGCTGGTGCGCAACAGCAAGCTGTATCACGTGCACAACGACCATCTCGGCCGTCCGGAACTCGTTACCAGCGGCGGTAAGTCGGTGGTGTGGCGGGCCGACAACTACGCGTTCAGCCGGAATGTTCGACTGGACAGCATTGGCGGGTTGAACATCGGCTTCCCGGGGCAGTACCACGATGCCGAGACCGGCCTGTGGCACAACGGATTCCGCGACTATGATCAGGTGACCGGACGGTATATCCAGTCTGACCCGATTGGGCTGGGGGGTGGGGTGAATACGTATGCCTATGTCATGGGGAATCCGGTTAATGCCGTGGACACCCTTGGGCTGAAGACATGCCTGCTAACGACGGTCGGTCCTGGTGGCGTTCGAGATCACTCAGCGGTTTACACCTCGCGCGGAGGTGGGTCGGGTGCGCCGGCGCTTTACGATCCCGCTGGGGCGTATGGCGCTGCGAATGGTGGCGGCAGTGGCGCCGTTGTAGTGGGTGATGCTGCAAACATTGCGAAGTTCACAGATTTCCATAACAGCCAAAAGGTTGAGTCCACTTGTAAGGACACATCTCAGAAGGAAGAAGAGAGCATCATCAATAAGGCCATGAGCCTTCCTTCGGCAGCGCCATTCCAGTGCTCAACTATGTCTTCGACAGCGCTAAGCGGACACCCTTCATTCCCGAATGTGGAGGCTGGGACGTTCTGGCCCGGCAACTTGCTACGCCAAGTGGGAGGCCCATGAGCACGTCGCTTTTCAGTGCGCTGATTTATCTGCTTGGCTTCATCGGGCTTGCTTCGATCGGCTTGCTCCCACTTCGGTCTTGGCAAGTGTTGAGGGGTGTGTTCAGAAGCGGTCCGCTACAGACGCCAAGTAAAGTGTTGGCTGCCTTCGTAGTGCTGATCACAGCGGGGGCTCTTTGGAGCGAAGTGCAGATCACGGCACGCATTTTTAGGTGTCTTACGGAAACCTACTGCGGTCCAGGCGTTGCAAGCGGATGGACCTATTTAGCGATGCTGGGTGTGGTGTACCTGGCTTTTGAGGCCATCGTTTTTGTGTTGCAGAGGATTGGTCGGGCCAAAGCAATCAGGCCCACCGTGTAAGTCGAGCGCAATGCATCATCCGAAGCCCCGCCCTCACCGGCGGGGTTTTTGTACTGGGAAGAGCCTTTACAGTCTTGGGGATAGCGACTGAAATTCCGAAGTTCGCTCAGAATGTCGATGAATGCACGTGTAAGGGGCAGGGCCAATGACGAAGGAAAGATTGCAGCTAATGTGCGCCGCGCTGGCTCTTATAAATTTCTCGAACATGCTGCTTTACGCGTGGGGCCTACAATGGAAAAGCGTCGCTGTAGCTCTCATTCTTGCCATTGACGTACTTGCGGCCTGTTTAATTCTGAGGATTTCATATAGGCGCACGCTCTCCGCACATCCCCTTGATCGCGCTTCAAATTTTTGGCTTCGGCCCCAATTTCTGCTCAATGCGGTCGGCGGATATGCGTTTGTCTTGACGGTCGTTCTGCTTGCGCTAGGTCATTTTCCAAGGCAAGCCATAATCTTCTTGATTGCTGGCATGATATTCTGCTTCTTGGTGATCAAGGTGGCAGAAGTTGTAGAAAGCCAGATACTCGAACGTGAAGATACCTAATGCATATTCAGCGCCTGAGCGCCTGAGCGCCTGGCTGGAGATAACGAACACCTATGCCTACGTCAATGGGAATCCAATCAATGCCATCGACCCCTTCGGTCTTCTTTGTTTGAGCGCTGGGGAGATTAACGGTTATTCCGGCGTTGTCGGTGGCGCGGTGGCTGGCGCGCTCAGTAGCCGAGGGAGGCCGCGAGTTGCAGTTGCGCTGGGAGGAATTGGTGCCGTCGTTGGCGGATTATATGGATATGGTTCAGGCGGGAGCAGTGGGTGGCAAGGAGTGGCGGTCGCGGGAGGAATGGCAGCCGCCGGAGCAGGGCCCGGCTCCATGTTTGGCGTCGGGATAGCAGGCGCGCTCGGACAAGCAATGGCAGATGAAATGGGCGGTGGCCCTGGGGCAAATATCGCCGGTGCCGGAGTTGGGGGTGCCGGCGCGAGTGGCGTCGAAATCTTCTTGACCACGGCTGGCCGGCTCACGACGAGCATGATGCGCCAACGAATCTCTCAAGGCGCGGGTGCCGCTATGGCAGCCGCCGCCGCGCAAGAAGCCACAAAAGCCTACCTGGAGGCAAACAATGACTGCGGATGCGGAAAATAAAGTGACGTATAAGGAGATCGCGCCCACAATCTTGTTGAAACTACTACCTCTTTCGCTTGCAGTGGTTGTGGTTTTTAAGTTTGTTCAGCACTTGCTTTTACAGAATGGGATAACCATTTCTTCGTCCGTCCAGAACGGCGCGTTACTGATTACACTTCTGCTTTCCTTGAAAATATCCGCGGGGAAAATGCTTAGAAGACTATTCGCCGAAGAGTTCGAAGATAGAAATGGAGATGATGAAGGCCCGAAGTAGCCGTAATAGCAATGTTGCCCAAAGAAATAGAAACGGGGTCAACAGAAACGGCGGAACGGCATCAGATTCACTTCTTAGCGCGCGCGTGAACTTCATCGACGGTCTGCTGCAGGACTTGGGGCTCCGAATGGATGCCCCACCCTCATCGGCGGGGCTATCGTTCAGTTGATGCCTCTGATGTTCTCTAAACAGCAATTCAGCCATCCCGAAGCCGCCAAGCCGTAGTCGGAGGCGATGCCGGCGGCGTGATCGGTGGCCGTTGACGCCGCCTGAACCCGCGGCGAGGCAGTGTGACCGGTACAGACCGGCTTCACTCAGGATAGCGTCATGGCCTCCCCCTCGCCCGTGCCGGCGGTTGCCGGCGCACCGTCACCGCTGCGGCTCGACACCGCGCCGCAACAACTCGTCGCCGGCCTGCTCGGCCGCGCCGACATCCGCATCAACGGCGACCGGCCGTGGGACATGCAGCTGCACGATCCCGCCGCGCTGGAGCGCGCGCTGGCCGAGGGCAACCTCGGCCTCGGCGAGGCCTACATGGCCGGCGCGTGGGACTGCGACCAGCTCGACGGCTTCTTCGACCACCTGCTGCGCGCCCACCTCGATCGCGAGGTGCAGCCGGCGCGGCTGGCGTGGCACGCGTTGCAGGTACGCGTGTTCAACCGCCAGAGCCGCACCCGCGCGTGGCAGGTCGGCAAGGCCCACTACGACCTCGGCAACGATTTCTACGCGGCAATGCTCGATCCGCGGCTGGCCTATTCCTGCGGTTACTGGCGCGACGCCAGCAGCCTCGCCGAGGCGCAGGAGGCCAAGCTCGACCTGATCTGCCGCAAGCTCGGCCTGCAGCCGGGCATGCGGGTGCTCGACATCGGCTGCGGCTGGGGCAGCCTGATGGGGTACGCGGCCGAGCATTACGGGGTGCAGTGCATCGGGGTGACGGTGTCGAAGGAGCAGGCGGCGTGGGCGCGCGAGCGCTATACCGGGCTGCCGCTGGAATTCCGCCTGCAGGACTACCGCGAACTCGACGCGCCGTCGCTGGGCGGGCCGGTCGACCGGCTGGTCAGCGTCGGCATGTTCGAACACGTCGGCCGCAAGAACCACCGCGCCTACATGGAGGTCGCCGCGCGCTGCCTGCGCGATGACGGGCTGTTCCTGCTGCACACGATTGGCAAGAACCGCCGCGACTCGGTGCCCGACCGCTGGATCGACAAGCACATCTTCCCCAATGGCGACCTGCCGTCGGTCGGCCAGGTCGGCGATGCGATCGACGGGTTGTTCGTCGCCGAGGACCTACACAACTTCGGTGCCGACTACGACCACACGCTGATGGCCTGGCATGCCAATTTCGAGGCGGCGTGGTCGCGTTTTGCGGACGAGCTGGACGAGACCTTCCACCGCAAGTGGCGCTATTACCTGTTGTCGTGCGCGGGGGCGTTCCGGGCGCGCGAATTGCAGTTGTGGCAGTGGGTGTTGTCGAAGGACGGGGTGCGCGGCGGGTATTGCCGGAACGTGTAGGAGCGGCTTTAGCCGCGATCGGAAACGGGCGCGGTCGAACGATTCCAGATCGCGGCTAAAGCCGCTCCTACAAGGGTTTCGTCGCGCGCCAACAATGGCGCCGCTACGCCGGCTCGTCGGGGATCAGCGCGCTCTGCAGCCGGGCGATGCAGTCCTTCAGCCACAGCTTGCGTTTCTTCAGGCGCTTGAGGGTCAGGTCGTCGTGGGCTTCGAGGTTGCCGAGGGCCGACAGGCGGTCGATCGCGGCGTCGAGATCGCGGTGTTCCAGCCGCAGTTCCTCCAGGCGGCGGGTGATGGCGGCGGGGTCGTCGGTCTCGCTCATGGCGTCCAGCTTAGCGCGGCCGCGGTCACGGTGGCCCACCGGCAAGGCAAGCCGGGGCCGGTAGAATGGGCGGCTGATGGATGCCCCGCCGCCCCTGCCGTCCCTGCCTCGGCTCGACCTCGACCCGGTCGCGCCGTTGCCGCTGGCCGACCCGCCGTCGCGCGCCGGTGAATTGGAACGCCTCGGCAAGCGCCTGCGCCACCAGGTTGGTCAGGCGATCGCCGACTTCGGCATGATCGAGGATGGCGACCGGGTGATGGTCTGCCTGTCCGGCGGCAAGGACAGCTACACGATGCTCGACGTGCTGCTGCAGTTGCAGCGCAAGGCGCCGGTGTCGTTTTCGATCACCGCGGTCAACCTCGACCAGAAGCAGCCCGACTTCCCCGAACAGGTGCTGCCCGAATACCTCAGGTCGATCGGCGTCGACTACCGGATACTCGAGCAGGACACCTACTCGGTGGTGACGCGGGTGGTGCCCGAGGGCAAGACGATGTGCTCGTTGTGCTCGCGGTTGCGACGCGGCGCGCTGTACGGCTTCGCCGAGGAGCACGGCTATACGAAGATCGCGCTCGGCCACCACCGCGACGACCTCGTGGCGACGTTCTTCCTCAACCTGTTTTTCCACGCCAAGCTGTCGGCGATGCCGCCCAAGCTGCTGTCCGACGACGGCAAGCACGTAGTGATCCGCCCGCTGGCCTACGCTGCCGAGGCCGATATCGCCCGCTACGCGCAGCTCAAGGATTTCCCGATCATCCCGTGCAACCTGTGCGGCTCGCAGGAGAACCTGCAGCGCAAGCAGGTGCAGCGGATGATGGTCGACTGGGAGCGCGAGACGCCCGGGCGGATCGAGACCATCGCCCGCGCGCTCGGTGACATCCGGCCTTCGCAGTTGAGCGATCCGAAGCTGTTCGATTTCCTCGGCCTGTCGCCGCGCGGCGACACCTGACACCCCACTCCAGCCTCCACCCCGTCGCCGCGCCACCCGCGCGGCGGCCCGACTTGGACATCGCATGTTCTTCCGCAACCTGACCCTGTTCCGCTTCCCCACCACCACCAAACTCGACGATCTCGACACCGGCCTCAGCGACTGCCAGCTCAAGCCGGTCGGCCCGCTGGAGCTGTCCTCGCGCGGCTTCATCTCGCCGTTCGGGCGCGATAGTGAGGTGCTGGCCGCGCGCCAGCGCGACGCCATCTGGCTGACCGTCGGCGGCGAGGACCGGCTGCTGCCGGGCGCGGTGGTCAACGACATGCTCGCGCGCAAGCTGGCCGAGATCGAGCAGAAGGAAGGCCGCAAGCCCGGCGGCCGCACCCGCAAGCGGATCAAGGACGAGCTGATCACCGACCTGCTGCCGCGCGCATTCATCAAGCCCAGCCGCACCGACGCGTTGCTCGACCTGGAGCACGGCATCGCGGTGATCGACAGTTCCAGCCGCAAGTCGGCCGAGAACGTCTGCAGTGAGATCCGCCGCGCGCTCGGCAGCTTCCCGGCGCTGCCGCTGAACGCCGAGGTCGCGCCGCGCTCGATCCTGACCGGCTGGGTCGCCGGCGAGCCGCTGCCCGACGGGTTGAGCATCGGCGAGGAGTGCGAGTTGCGCGACCCGGTCGATCAGGGCGCGGTGGTCAAGGTCCAGCGCATGGATCTGCACAGCGACGAGATCGCCCGGCACCTGGAGACCGGCAAGCAGGTCACCCAGCTGGCGCTGAGCCTGGACGACCACGTCAGCTTCGTGCTCGGCGAGGACCTGGTGGTGCGCAAGTTCAAGCTGCTAGATGGGGCGGTGGATCAGCTCGACAACAACAACGCCGACGACGCCCGTGCCGAGATGGACGCGCGTTTCGCGTTGATGAGCGCGGAGGTCAAGCGGCTGTTCACGGTGCTGGAGTCGGCGCTGAAGCTGAGCAAGGCAGACTAGTCCGACCTTCGCTCTTTGTAGGAGCGGCTTTAGCCGCGATCTGGAGTAGTCCGCTCGCGCCGACTTCCGATCGCGGCTAAAGCCGCTCCTACAAACCGCCGGGCGCGTGCCACTACACGCGAGACAGACGGCTCCGGATCGGCCACCATCCCCCCATGCCCAACCCGTTCCGCCTGCTGGTGCCGAAGCCGCGCGCGATAGAGCGCGATGCGTTCGAGCTGGTGCTGGCGGACGGTCGCACGATCGGCGTGCAACGCGTCCGCGATCCGCGGGCGCGGCGGATCAAGCTGTCGGTCGATGAGCGCGGCGCCCGGCTGACCTTGCCGGCGCGCGCAAGCCGGGTCGCCGGCGAGCGCTTCGCGATCGAGCATCGCGACTGGCTGGCGACTCAGATTGAGCGGCATGCACTCGATGGCATCCCGCGGCTGCAGCCGTTCCAGTCGGATCGCCTGCCGCTGCGCGGGGTCGAGGTGCCGCTGCGCTGGCAGGTCGGGCGCTTCTGCCGGTTGCAACGCGGAGCGGCGGCCGCCGGTCCAGGCAGTCGCTGCGACAACGACACCAACGACCTCGACACCGGCCGCGGCCACGACCCTGAAGACGAAGACACCGGCCTCGTTTTTACCCTGTCCGGGCGCGCCGGCACCGCGGCGATCGCCCGCGCGCTGCGCGAGTTCTACGAGGCCGAGGCCCGCGCCGATGTCGGCCGCTGGCTGCCGCGCCATCTCGCCGGCCTGCCGCGGACGCCGCGGCAGTTCCGCTTCAAATCGATGAGTTCGCAATGGGGGTCGCTGGCACCCGACGGCAGCGTCGCGCTCGACCTGTCGCTGGTGCTGGCGCCGCCGTCGGCGTTCGAGTACGTGCTGGTACACGAGCTGTGCCACCTGATCCACGCCGACCACTCGCGCCGGTTCTGGACCGAGGTCGAGGCCCGCTGTCCACACTGGCGCGACGAGCGCGACTGGTTCCGCGCCGAGGGCCGGCGCCTGAAGGCCATCCTGCGCGCCCTGCTGAACACGTCCGCCGCCGCCTGAATGGCCTGAGTCGCACGGAGCCGGCGTTGATGCAGGTACCGGTCAATCCACCATTGAAGCCGAAGCCACCGATGATGATCCCCGCAATGACCGCCTGCCGCCGACACCCGACCCCCGCATCCCTGCTCGCGCCGCTGCTGGTGGCGCTGGTGGCGCTCGCCGGCTGCGGCAAGTCTGCCGAAGAGGCGGCCAGCGAAGCCGCGATCCGCGCTGCCACCGGCGATCGCGCGAAGGTCGAACGCGACGGCGACACCACCACGATCAGCACCGAAGACGGCTCCATGACGATGACCGCCGGCGACGATCTCGCGTTGCCGGACGACTTTCCCGACGACATCTACCTGCCCGACGGCTACCAGGTGCGCAGCGTGATGGAGATCGACGGCGCCGACGTGGTCGGCATCGAAACGACCGGCACGCTGGCGTCGGTGTTCGACGCGGCCAGCGCGACGATGCAGCGCAACGGCTGGAAGCAGGTGATGGCGATGCAGCGCGACTCGCACCGGATGCTCGGCTTCGAGAAGGGCGGGCGCCAGGCGCGGATGATGCTGGTCGCCAACAACGACGACGGCGGGGTGATGCTGAACCTGCAACTGCAGTCGTCGACGCAATAGGCGACACGGTCTCAGTGCGGCGAGGTTCCGGTCGCGACGAGAAAATCGCCGATCGCCGCCGCCACCGCCACCGGCTGCTCCATGTGCAGGTGATGGCCGCCATCGAGCACCACCAGCTCGCCGTGGTGCAGGCAGTCGAAGCGCGCACGCCGCAGCGACTCCGGGAAGTAGGACTGCGCCGGCTCGGCGTAGATCACCCGGGTCGGGCATTCGATCGCCCGCAGCAGGTCGCGCACCTGCGGCTCGGACAGCCGCACCGCGGTGTCGCGGGTCAGGCGCGGGTCGCTGCGCCAGGTGAAGCCGCCTTCGCCCTCGTCCAGTTGCACCGGCGCCAGCCCGCGTTCGACCAGCAGCCGAGCGGCCGCCGCGTCGATG
Source organism: Lysobacter sp. (assembly GCA_050737695.1). Taxonomy (GTDB): domain Bacteria; phylum Pseudomonadota; class Gammaproteobacteria; order Xanthomonadales; family Xanthomonadaceae; genus Novilysobacter. The sequence goes on from JBOHYB010000015.1 coordinate 47,436, forward strand.
CCGCCGGCCTGGACCCGTGCGCGCACCGCGCTGGCCACATCCGGGAACACCCGCAACGGCTTGCGCGCCGAGCGGGTCTCGCAGAACGCGCGTTGCAGCCGCTGGGCGCTGCGTGCCTCGTCCTCGGCCAGCGCGCCCAGCGCCTCGATCGCCAGCAACCGCTCGATCCGCTGCGGCGCGGCCGCGGCCATCACGCTGGCGACCGCGGCGCCCAGCGAGTGGCCAAGCAGGGAGAACCGCTGCCAACCCAGCGTATCGGCGAGCCCGAACATCGCCCGCGCAGCGTTGACCACGGTGTAGCCCGCCGCCAGCGGCAGGTGCGCACTGGCGCCGTGGCCGGCCAGGTCGGCTGCCACCAGTTCGATCCCGTGCAGGTGCGGTTGCAGCGGCACGAAGCTGGCCGCGTTGTCGAGCCAGCCGTGCAGCGCCAGCACCTTTGGCGCACCGGCGGCGTCGCTGCGCAGGCCGGCGAGGCGGCCGAAATCGGTATCGACGGCGAAATCGCGCAGCGGCGCCGGCGGTCGCAGGGTGGCCGTCACTGCCACGCGTCCAGCGTCCGGCGCGCGATCGCGGCCAGCGCCCGGCCGTGCGCCGGCGCGTCGTTGAGGCAGGGGATGTAGCGCAGCTCGCCGCCATGGCTGGCGAAACGTTCGGCCAGCAGCATCGCAACCTCCTCCAACGTCTCCAGGCAGTCGACCGCAAAGCCCGGCGCGATCACGTCGACGCGCCGCACGCCGCGCGCGGCCAGCGCATCGAGGCTGGCGTCGGTCGCCGGCGCCAGCCAGCGGCCCGCACCGAAACGCGACTGGTAGCTCAGGCTCCACTGGCCGTCGTCCAGGCCCAGCGCGGCGGCGATCGCGCGGGCCCCGGCCTCGCATTGCCGCTGGTACGGGTCGCCGGCATCGACCAGTCGCTGCGGCAGGCCGTGGAACGAGAACAGCAGGTGCTCGCCGGCGCCGTGGGCGTCGCGGTGGTCACGGATCGACTGCGCGACCGCGGCCACCCAGCCGGAGTCGCGGTGGTAATCCTCGACCAGCCGGGTCGGCAGTTCGGGGCTGCGCGCGAGCACGTCGGCCACCGAGGCGGTGGTGGAGGTCGAGTACTGCGGGTACAGCGGCAGCACCAGCGCCCGGCGCACGCCGTCGGCGCGCAGGCGCTGCAGCACCGGGGCCAGCGCGGGCTCGCCATAGCGCATCGCCTCGACCACCCGCAGGCCCGGCAGTTCGCGCTGGGTCGCCTCGGCCAGGCGCCGGGTGTGGACCGCCAGCGGCGAGCCGTCGGCCATCCAGATGCTGCCGTACTTGCGCGCCACCGGCGCCGCCCGCCGCGGCAGGATCACCCCGCGCAGCAGCGGCTGCCACAGCCACGGCGGTAGCGACACCACCCGGCGGTCGGACAGGAATTCGGTGAGGTAGCGGCGCACCGCGACGGTGGTGGCGGCCGCGGGCGTGCCCAGGTTCACCAGCACCACGGCGGTGTCGGGCGTGGGGATGGAAGCGTCGGTCATCGACATAGGATGACAGCTGCGCGCGGCCGGGGCTCGCAGCCGGCCACGCGAAGCCACCCGTCGCCACCGCCGGTGCGGTTGTCGCGCGATTCATCCGCGCGTGATTAGCTTGAACTTCGTGGGGCGATGCGCGGTCCCAGCAGCACGACCGTTCCGCCGCGCCTATCATTCCGATACGCCGTTGCCCGCTTGCTGTTTTTCGCTTCCTGTTTTCCGCTTTCCGGAGCTCCGCCATGCCGATCCTGCCGCGCCTCGCTGTCTTCCTGCTCGCCCTCGGACTGGCCGTCCCGGCGCTCGCCGATGTCGCCGAGGACGAACGCGCCCGCAACGCGCTGCGCGTGCTCAACGAGATCCAGGCGATCCCGGAGTCGGCGATCCCCGACATCCTGTTCGACGAGGCCAGGGCGATCGTGATTGTTCCCGACACCCTCAAGATCGGCCTGGTGCTCGGCGGCCGCCGCGGCCACGGCCTGGTCTCGGTCAAGACCCCCGAGGGCACCTGGTCCAACCCGGCGTTCGTCAAGCTGACCGGCGGCAGCATCGGTTTCCAGGCCGGGGTGCAGTCGGCCGACGTGGTCATGGTGTTCACCAGCCAGCGCGGGCTGGACTCGATCGTCAACGGCAAGATCACCCTCGGCGCCGACGCCAGCATCGCCGCCGGGCCGATCGGCCGCAGCACCGCGCTGGCCACCGACGGCCGGCTCAAGGCCGAGATATGGTCGTGGTCGCGCGCGCGCGGGCTGTTCGCCGGCGTCGCCCTCGACGGCGCGGTGCTGAGCATCGACGACGCGGCCAACCAGGCCGTCTACGGCGAGGGCACCACTCCGCGGATGATTTTTGAAGGGCGCGCCGAAGGACGGCCGTCGAACGCGGTGGTGACCTTCCGCGACCAGCTGGAAGAGGCGTCCGCGGCCGCCCGTCTGGCCCGCAGCGACACCGCCGCCCCGCAACCGGCTGCCACCGCGACGCCGGCGGCCGCACCCACCCCGAGCTACCCGTCGGCGACCCCGCAACCACAGCCGCAGGCCCCGCAGCCGTTCGAGCCGGTCGACAGCCCCTATTCATCGACGCAGCCGGCGGTGCGGACTGAACCGCTGCCGCCCACCCCGGGGCATTGACCCCCGGGAATTGACCGCGGGGGGCAGCCAGCTGAACGCGGCACCGGGCCGTGCCGCGGCGCCGACATGGCTTGCGGTATCCTGCCGGCCCCTCTTCTTTCAACGAGCAAACCGATGGGCAGTTTTAGCATCTGGCACTGGCTGATCGTGCTGGTGATCGTGCTGCTGGTGTTCGGCACCAAGCGCCTGAAGAACGTCGGCAAGGACGTCGGGGAAGCCATCAAGGGCTTCAAGCAGGGCGTCGGCGACAAGGACGGCGACAAGGACAAGCCGGCCGCGCGCCTGGGCGACGACACCCGCGCCGATGACGGCCGCGTCGACGATCATGCCGACGCCGCCCGCCGCGAAGACGAACACACCCCGCGCTGACGCGCGCCCGCTTGTCTCCGCACCGGCATGTTTGATCTCGGCTTTTCCGAGCTGTTCCTGGTCGCGATCGTGGCCCTGGTCGTGCTCGGCCCCGAACGCCTGCCCAAGGCCGCCCGCTTCGCCGGCCTGTGGATCCGGCGCGCGCGCTCGCAGTGGCAATCGGTGAAGTCGGAGTTCGAGAACGAGCTGGCCGACGAGGAACTCGCCAAGAGCCTGCGCTCCACCCGCGACGAGCTGGACGACGTCCGCAAGCGGCTGAAGGAAAGCGGCGAGAGCGTGCGCGACGACTTCAAGCTGGACCCCGACCGGGACGATTCCGATTCCGACTATGACGAGAAGGAAATGGGCTCCGCCTCCGATCCCGAGCTGCGGGCCATGATGGAGCCGGCCGACGAGGCAGCAGAGCAGCCGGAAGGCCAGCCCGAGCCCGAACCCGAAGAACCCGGCCCGGATGAACTGCCGCGACGCGAGCCCGGCACGCCCGATCCGATACGACGCGATCCCGAGCGACGCGATCCACCCGCCACGCCGCCGCGACCATGACCGACTCCGACCACAGCACCGACGCGTCCGGCATCGACCCTCGCGACGACGACGCCCCCGCCGATGACGAGCCGCGGCTGATCCACCACCTGCTGGAACTGCGCTCGCGGGTGCTGCGCGCGGTCGCCGGGCTGGTGTTGGTGCTGCTGCTGTTGCTGCCGTTCGCCAACGACCTCTACGCCTGGCTCGCCGAGCCGCTGCTGAGCAAGCTGCCGGCCGGCGGCCAGCTGATCGCGATCGAGGTCGCCAGCCCGTTCTTCGCGCCGATCAAGCTGGCGTTCTTCGCCGCGCTGATGATCACCATGCCGTGGCTGCTGTACCAGGCCTGGTCGTTCGTCGCGCCGGGCCTGTACCAGCGCGAGAAGCGGCTGGCGCTGCCGCTGCTGGCCTCGGCGGTGTCGCTGTTCTACATCGGCTGCGCGTTCGCGTTCTACCTGGTGCTGCCGTCGGTGTTCGGCTTTTTGACCAAGATGGCGCCCGAGGGCGTGGCGATGATGACCGACATCAGCGCCTACCTGAGCTTCGTGCTGGTGATCTTCCTGGCGTTCGGCGCCAGCTTCGAACTGCCGGTGGCACTGGTGATCGCGGTCCTGCTCGGCTGGGTCACGCCGCAGCAACTGCGCGAATCGCGCGGCTACGCGGTGGTCGGCATCTTCATCGTCGCCGCGGTGATCACCCCGCCCGACGTGGTCTCGCAGCTGATGCTGGCGATCCCGATGTGCCTGCTGTACGAGGTCGGCATCCTCGCCGCACGCTGGCTGGCGCCGCGCGAGACGGACCGCACGCCATCGGAGTGAGCGTGGCCGCGCGCCCGGCCGGCTTCTGGCAACGCGGCGCGGCCTGGTCGCTGGATGCGGTGCTGATCGCACCTGTCGCCGGCTGGTTGGCGTGGCCATGGATCTCGGCCCCCGCGCAGGCCTGGCTCGACCAGGTCCGGGCGCTGCTGCAATACAGCGGACGGCTGATGGGCGCGGCCATCCTCGATGGCGCGCCATTGCCGCGGCTGGCGATCACGCTGCTGCACGACCCGACTCTTCAGCAGACGGTCACGACGATCCGCTCGGCGACCTGGGCGCTGGCATGGCCGGCGCTGCTCGCGTTCGCCCTGCTGGGCGCGCTCTATCACGTCGCCTGCGAATGCTCGCCGTGGCAGGCCAGCGTCGGCAAACGACTGCTTGGCCTGCGCGCCGGCGACCGCAATGGCCGGCGGCTCGGGCCGGGCCGGGCACTGGCGCGCTACGGCGCCGGCACGCTGTCGTGGGCCACGCTCAACCTCGGCCACCTGATGGCAACGATGGCGCCCGAGCACCTGGCCCTGCACGACCGTTGCAGCGGCACCCGAGTGCGGACGAACCATCCCGAATTGCCGCGCTGGGCACTCGTCTGGCTGGTGTTGCTGGCGATTGTCAGCCTCGTTGCCAGCGCATGGCTGGCGCAGGTAGCCAGCGCGGTGATGCAGGCCGCGCTCGAACGCGCGTTGTTCTGGCCCGGTTAGCCCGACGTCTTCGCGACAGGATTCCAGATGCAAACGGGGCGACCGTCACCGGCCGCCCCGTCGAGATCTCGGGAACCGAAGGATCAGGCGGTCAACGCAGCCGCCGGCACCTCGCCGGTGTCACCGCCGCAGATGTCGCGCCAGCAGTGGTACATCACCCCGAACATCACCACCACCATCGCCAGCAGGAATGCCAGGTACAGCGGCACCCCGATCACCACGGCCAGCCATGCGCCGACCAGCTTGGCCAGCAGGCCGACCAGCAGCACCAGCAGCACCACGGCGATGGCGACCACGATCACCAGCCCGATGTAACCCACCAGCAGCATCAGCAGCGGCAGCAGGTTGCGGAAGGCAGCGGCGAAACCCTCGCCGAGCGCCGGCAACGCCCCCCGGCCACGCAAGGCGACCTGGCCCAGCCCGACCGACTGCACACCGAAGAAAAACGTCCCGACCAGCCCCATCACCAGATAGGCCAGGCCGATCCCGGACGGCAGCTGGGCCATGGCCGCGGCCGGATCGCCGCCCCCCATCGAGACCTGCATCATCTGCGCGTACCAGCCCAGGAAGCCGCCGGCGAATACCGCCAGCAGCCCCACCAGCAGCAGGTTCTGGATGATCGCGACCAGCAACATCAGGCCGATTGCCCGCAGCGACGTGCCCATGTCGCCGAAGCCGCCGAACACATCGAGTGCGCGCGCCGGACGCCCGCTTTCAACCGCGTCGATCAGTCGCAAGTAGCCGACCATCAACATCCCCAGCAGCACCATCACCGGCAGCATCACCACCAGCATGCCGATCACGATCGCGGTCGGGTTGTTGCCCAGCACCGCAACCGCAACCCCTGACACCAGCCCGGCGACGATCGCGACCCCGATCACCGCCACCAGCAACAATGCCGCACCGCCGAAGATCGCCCTCGGGTTGTTGCGGCCGAGATTGATGCCGCGCTTGAGCCAGTCGAAGCCGGCCATTGTATTTACTGCACGTGTTGCCATTCCATTCTCCCCTGGGTCAGTCCGTTGATTGAAAGCCGGCCGCAACCGGCGGAAAACACCGCGCATCACGCGCAGCGCAGCGCCCTCCCCCGAGGGCGAAGTCGTTTTGGCTCAGGCCTCGAAGCCGTGCGGCTCGCTGACCACCGCCGCCTGCGCATCGCCGAGCATCTGTCGCCAGGCCAGGTACACCGCGCCGCCCATCACCGGCAGCAGCACCGCCATCAGCAGCAGCTGGGCGACGAACATCGAGGCCTTGGCGCCCAGCAGGAACGCCAGTGCCAGCCCCAGCAGTTGCAGCGCCAGGCTCAGCGCAAACACCGCGATCAGCATCAGCACCACCATCACCAGCAACGCGCCGAGGTTGCGCAGGCAGGCGCGGAAGCTCAACGCCATCGCCGCGAATGCGCCGCGGCCGGTGAACATCACTTCCGGGATCGCGGCGAAGGTGAAGAAGCCGGTCACCACGCCGACCACCATCACCGCCAGCAGCCACAGCAGCAGGCGCCCGGTCGGCAACGACTCGACCAGCTGCGGGTCGGGGCTGGTCTGCATCTGCAGCAGCACTTGGTTGACGTGCTGCAGTTGCTCGGGGCCGACGATCAGCAGCATCAGCACGCCCATCAGCAGCAATGCGGCGATCTGCGGCAGCAGCATTGCCAGCAGTCGCAGCGCCTTGCCATCGCGCACGCCCTGGATCAGGTGTGCGGGCGCGGCGGCGCGGCCCTGGTCGACCTCGCGCGCGGCGTAGACGATGCCGCCGAACAGGATCGGCCCGGCCAGCGCCAGCAGGAAACTCAGCCACAACTGCCCGCTGACCGAGGCCAGCGCCGACAGGCCGCCCCAGATCAGGCCGAGCAGGCCCAACGCCAGCGGTGCCTTGCGCAGCAGGGCGAAGCCGCCGAGCAACCATTCCGCACCCGCACCGAACGGCACCTTGCGAATCTCGTTCATCACCTACCCCTGGTTGAAACGGAAACCTTCAAACGGGAAACCGGCGCGACCACGCGCCCGCGCCTGCAACTTAGCAAGTTGCCGGCAGCGAGGCGATTGTCACGCGTTGTGCGCGTGCCCGCGCGACCAGTGCACGAAGCGGCGCAGCACGCGGCGCGCCTCGGGCGCGGCGCCGACCGCGGCCAGCAGCGCCTGCGGATCGAAGCCCTCGCGCTGCAACGCGACCTTGCGTGCGCGGATGTAGCCGCGCATGTGGGTGGCGCTGAACTCGGGGTGGAACTGCACGCCCCAGGCGCACTCGCCCCAGCGGAACGCCTGGCAGTCGTCGCCGGCCGAGCGTGCCAGCACGGTGGCGCCGTCGGGCACGCGCAGCACCGACTGCAGGTGGCTCAGCTGGGCGGCGAAGCGCGCCGGGATCGACTCGAACAGGGCGTCGTCGGCCGCCGCCGGCAGCAGTTCGATCTCGGCCGTGCCCATCTCGCGGCCGCGCGGGTTGTCGCCGACCTCGCCGCCGAGTGCATGCGCCAGCAGTTGGTGGCCGTAGCAGATCCCCAGCAGCGGCAGCCCGGCGTGGGCGGCGTCGCGCAGCCACGCCGCGCTCGCCTCGCTCCAGTCGAGCCGCTCGGTCACCATCGCCGCCGAACCGCTGACGATCGCGCCGGCAAAGCCCTCGCGGCTCGGCAACGGTTCGCCGTGCTCGACATCGACCACCACCGCGTCATCGCGCGACAGCCCGGCGGCGACCCGGAGCCAGTGGGGAAAGTCGCCGTGGCGACGCAGTTGCGCGACCGGCTTGCCGGTTTCGAGGATCAGAAAGGGAGCGTTCATCGGGTCTCGGACAGGGGGTGGGCCGGCGCTGGCGGGCCGCCCGGGCGGGGCTGAATGGCCGGCCGCCGTATACTAGCCCGCTTTGCACCACGGCCCTTTCGACATGTCGCACGCCGGCGAATCCAGCCCGTCCCCCGCCCCCACGTTCCAGCAGTTGATCCAGCGCCTGAACGCGTACTGGGCCGACCGGGGCTGCGTGCTGATCCAGCCGCTGGACATCGAGGTCGGCGCCGGCACCTTCCACCCGGCGACGTTCCTGCGCTCGCTCGGGCCGGAGCCGTGGAACGCCGCCTACGTGCAGCCGTGCCGGCGCCCGACCGACGGCCGCTACGGCGACAACCCCAACCGCCTGCAGCGCTACTACCAGTACCAGGTGGCGATGAAGCCGTCGCCCGACAACATCGTCGAGCTGTACTTCGACTCGTTGAAGGCACTGGGCGTCGACCCGCTGGTGCACGACCTGCGGCTGGTCGAGGACAACTGGGAATCGCCGACTCTCGGCGCGTGGGGGTTGGGCTGGGAGGTCTGGCTCAACGGCATGGAGGTGACCCAGTTCACCTACTTCCAGCAGGCCGGCGGGTTGGAGTGCAAGCCCGTGCTCGGTGAAATCACCTATGGACTCGAACGCCTGTGCATGTACCTGCAGGGCGTCGACAACGTGTTCGATCTGGTCTGGACGTATGGTCCCGACGGCGCCCCGGTGCTGTATCGCGACGTCTACCACCAGAACGAGGTCGAACAGAGCACCTACAACTTCGAGCACGCCGACGTCGCCGAGCTGTTCCACCGCTTCGACGCCTGCGAGGCGGAGGCACTCAAGCTGGTCGAGCTCGGCCTGCCGCTACCGGCCTACGAGCAGGTGATGAAGGCCAGCCACAGTTTCAACATGCTCGATGCGCGCCGGGCCATTTCGGTGACGGAACGCCAGCGCTACATCCTGCGCGTGCGCAAGCTGTCGCAGGCGGTGGCCGAGGCCTACTTTGCGCAGCGCGAGAAGCTCGGGTTTCCGGGATTGAAGCAACCGGCCGGCAAGGAGGCCGCATGATGGCAGGCACGAATAATATGCAGCCGCTGCTGGTCGAGCTGGGCACCGAGGAGCTGCCGGTCAAGGCGCTGCCGGGGCTGGGCAAGGCGTTCTTCGATGGCGTGATCGACGGCCTGTCCAAGCGCGGCATCGCCTTCGAGCGCGGCGAAGCCAAGCCGCTGTACTCGCCACGGCGACTGGCGGTGCTGTTGCCGGCGGTCGCGGTCGAGCAACCCGAGCAGCGTTCCGAAGTGCTCGGCCCCTACCTCAACATCGCGCTCGACGCCGACGGCCAGCCGACCCGCGCCTTGCAGGGGTTCGCGGCCAAGGCCGGGATCGAGTGGAGCGCGCTGGAGAAGACCAGCGACGCCAAGGGCGAACGCTTCGTCCACCGCGCGATCAAGCCCGGGGCAAGGACCGCCGACCTGCTTGGCGAGGTGATCGCCGAGGCGGTCGCGGCGATGCCGATCCCCAAGCCGATGCGCTGGGGCGCCCACACTTACGGTTTCGCCCGGCCGGTGCACTGGCTGGTGCTGCTGCTCGGCCGCGACGTCGTCGAGGTCGAGTTGCTCGGCGTGCGCAGCGACCGCATGAGCCGCGGCCATCGCTTCATGCACGACAAGGCGGTGTGGTTCAGTGCGCCGGACGACTACGTCGAGTTCCTGCGCGGCGCCAAGGTGCTGGTCGATCCCGACGAACGCCGCGCGCGCATCGTCGCCGAGGTCGAGCGCGCGGCGACGGCCGCCGGCGGCAGCGCGCGGATCGATCCGGGCATCCTCGAGGAGGTCAACGGCCTGGTCGAGTGGCCGAGCGCGGTCGGCTGCAGCTTCGAGCCGGAGTTCCTCGCAGTACCGGCCGAGGCGCTGATCGCGACGATGGAGACCAACCAGAAGTTCTTCCCGGTGCTCGACGCCGACGGTCGCCTGAGCGAGCACTTCGTCGGCATCGCCAACATCGAGTCGAAGGACGTCGACCAGGTGCGCACCGGCTACGAGCGGGTGATCCGCCCGCGCTTCGCCGATGCCAAGTTCTTCTTCGTCGAGGACATGAAGCAGGGCCTGGCGTCGATGAACGATGGGCTGGCAGGGGTGACCTATCAGAAGCAGCTCGGCAGCGTCGCCGACAAGGTTGCGCGCGTTGCGACGCTGGCCGAGGCGATCGCCGCCGAAGTCGGGATCGAGCCGAAGCTCGCGCGCCGCGCGGCCGAGTTGTCGAAGGCCGACCTGCAGTCGCGACTGGTCGGCGAGTTTCCCGAATTGCAGGGCATCGCCGGGCGCTATTACGCCGCGGTCGAGAACGAGCCGGTCGAAGTCGCCAACGCGATCGACGAGGCCTATATGCCGCGCTTTGGTGGCGATGCGATCGCGCCGTCGAAGTTGGGCCAGGTGCTGGCGATCGCCGAGCGGCTGGACACGCTGGCCGGTGGTTTCGCCGCCGGGCTCAAGCCGACCGGCAACAAGGATCCGTTTGCATTGCGACGCAATGCGCTGGGGTTGGCGCGGACGTTGATCGAAGGGGGGCTAGACCTAAACGTTTGGAATTTGGTTCATGATGCTCGGATCCAAGCATCGCTAGCACTTTCGTTTGCCGAGCTCGGCAAAAAAACAAACGCGGTTGAGGATGCGCGGGCGAAGGGAGCCAGTATCCCGGCCATCCAGTCGGCAACGGGAGACCTCAGCCTGCGAGATATCAATGATGTCTACGACTTCCTCCTCGACCGCCTTCGCGGCTACTACGCCGACCAAGGCGTGACGCCGCAGCAATTCGAGTCGGTGCTGCAGGGCGCGGTCTCGATCGCGGCTGAAGCCGCTCCTACAGGGAGCGGCGCGGCATCGGAGGGTGTAGTAGGAGCGGCTTCAGCCGCGAGCTCTTCGGTCGGATCGCTGCTGGACTTCGACCAGCGCATCAAGGCCATCGGCGAGTTCGCGAAGTTGCCGGAAGCCGAGGCGCTCGCCGCCGCCAACAAGCGCAGCCGCAACATCCTGCGCAAGGTCGAGGGCGACGTGCCCGACGCGATCGACCCGACACTGTTCGCCGAGCCCGCCGAACGCGAACTGGCCGCGGCGATCGACGCCGCGATCGCCGACACCGACCCGTTGCTGGCCGAGCGCGACTACGTCGCCGTGCTCGGCCGCCTCGCGCGGCTGCGGCCGCAGGTCGATGCGTTCTTCGACGCGGTAATGGTCAACGCCGACGATGCCGACGTGCGCAACAACCGCCTCGCCCTGTTGAAGCGGCTCAGCGACCGCCTCGGCAGCGTCGCCGCGATCGAGCACCTGTCGAGCTGAGTCGTTGGACGACTGTCGGGCGCTCACGCCCGACAGTCCCGCTCAGGCATCGAGGGTGGCGCCGCCGTCCACCCGCAGGTCGTGCAGGGTGATGTGGCGGGCGCGGTCCGACAACAGGAAGCACACCGCCTCGGCGATGTCCTCGGGCGCGGCGATCCGACGCAACGGGATGCCGAGCCGGAACTGCGCCGGGTCGCCGTCGAGGATTGAGCAGCGTGCGTCCGCGCTCGCGGCAAACGCCTGTTGCATCGGGGTGTCGGTGGAGCCGGGCGAAACCAGGTTGCAGCGCACCCCGGCCGGTGCCAGTTCCAGTGCGAGGCAGCGCAGGTACTGGCTGGCGGCGGCCTTCGAGGCCGCGTAGGCGGCCATCCCGACGCGCGGCGTGGCCGCGGCGTTGGAACCGACCGCGACGATGCTGCCGCGGCCGCGCGCAACCATCGCCGCGGCGACCGCGCGGGTGACCGTGAGCAGGCCGCGCGCATTGACCGCCATGCAGGCGTCCCAGTCGTCGAGGCTCAGGGCGGCGGTGTTTTTACCCAGCACCGGACCGACACGCAGAATGCCGGCGACGTGGGCCAGATGGTCGACCGGCCCGAGCGTCGCCTCGGCGGCGGCCACTGTTTCGGCGACGGCCTCAGCCTCGGTGATGTCGACGGCGCGCGACCACACCGTCGCGCCGGTATCGCGCAGGGCGCCCGCGAGCCGTTGCAGTGGTTCGGACTGGCGATCGAGCAGCGCCAGTCGGGCACCGCGCGCGGCCAGCATCCGTGCCACCGCGGCGCCGATGCCTTGGGCGGCGCCGGTCACCAGCACGGTGCGGCCGGCGAACTCGCTCGCCAAGCCGGGATCGGACGCGGCGCTCATGCCGGCTCCGCCTCGAACGCATCCATGATCCGGTGGCGTTCGTCGTGGTAGGTGTCCTCGTCGAGTGTCGCCTTCCAGTACGGCACCGCGTACATCGCGCGCCGCGACACCCCGCGCTGGGCGACCAGGAACTCGCGGGCCGCCACCACCACGGCGCTTTCCCCGGCCAGAGTGACCGAGACCGTGCCGGGCGGCCACGGTAGCGCGCGCAGGGTCGCCAACAGCCCGACTGCGGCGAGGCCTGTGGGCGCCTCGGACCGCGGCTCGCGCGGACACCAGTGCACGCGCATGCCGGGCCGGGTGGGCAGCGGTTGCAGGTCGTGCTGATCGACGACCTCGATCAGCACCTCGCCGCGCGCCGCCTGTGGCAGCTGCGCCATCACCGCGCAGACCAGCGCGTGACTGCTGGGATCGCCGATCAGCACGAAGTGGTCGGCGCCGGGTTGCCAGCGTGGCGGCCCGCCGGGACCGATCAGGCCGATCCGGTCGCCCGGGCGCGCGGCGGCGGTCCACCGCGCGCCCGGGCCGGCGTGGCCGTGCAGCACCATGTCGACGTCCAGCCAGCCGGCCACCGGATCGACGGCGGCGACGGTGTAGGTGCGCACCAGCGGGCTCGGTGGCGGTTCGGGCCAGGCCATGCCCAGTTCGCTCAACGCTGGCAACGGGTTCGCGCGCGGAAACAGCAGCTTGATGTGCGCGCCTTCGCTGCCGGCCGGAAAGTCATGCAGGCCGGCGCCGGCCAGGCGGACGCGGCGCATCCGCGGGCCGCGCTCGGCCACCGCGACGACCTGCAGCCAGTGCGGATCGTGGCGGGTCGCGCTCATGCCGTTGCTCCGACTGGAAGCGCTGGTGCCAGCGCATCGTCGCCGGCGGGATCGCGCGCGGCGGCGACCGTGGGGGACACGGCCCCTGCGGATTCGACCAGCTGCGTCACGCTCGCCCGCGGTTGCAACTGTGCAGCGCCGATCACCGCCAGCAGCGCGCCGGCGTGGGCGTGCAACGCCGCCGCCGGATAGGCGTGCGGGTTGGCTTCGATGTCCAGGCGCAGGCCATCGGGCAGCGGCGACACAGTGATATCGAGATCGTCCACCGCGCCGACCGACACCGGATGCGCGCGCGAATGCAGGCCCTCGAACACGAAGCCGCGGTCGAACGGCATCAGGTTGACCACCGGTCCGTACAACTGCCGCTCGCTGTCGCCGAGGCCGGCGTCGGCGCGCAGCCGTTCGTAGTTGTAGCGCCGGTGCGGGCGCAGTCGCTGCTGGGCCGCGGCGACCGCGCGCGCGAGTTCGGCGAACGCCATCGTCGGCTCGACCCGGACCTGCAACGGCACCACGTTCATCGCCATGCACGGCACGGTCAGCGCCGCCGAGCCGAGCCGGTTCATCACCAGCAGGCCGAGACAGACCTCGCGGGCGCCGCTGCGCGCATGCAGCCAGGCGGCGATCGCCGCGAGCAGCCACGCCGACCAGTCGACCCCGCATTCGCGCGCAGCGACCTGCCACTGCCGATAGCTTGCCAGCGGCAAACGGCACTGTTGCGAGCGCGCGCGGTCCGCCGGCGGCCGGGGCGCCGCCAGCGACACCGGTGGCGGCGCCTGCGCCAGCCACTCACGCCAGAACGCGCGGTCGCGCTCGCAGGCCGGCGACTGCGCGTAACTGCGGTCCTCGTCGATCACCGACCGCAGGCTCCAGTCGCGTGCCGGCGGCAGCGGACGGCCGTGGCGCAACGCCGAGTAGCACTGCGCGACCCGGTGGATCAGCAGCAGGTAGGCGAAGCCGTCGAGGGCGATATGGTGCGCGCGCAGAAACCACAGGTGGCGCTGCGGCCCCAGTCCGATCAACGCGGTCGCGAACAGCGGACCGGCGCCGAGTTCGGCCGGCGCGCGCAGGTCGACGGCCATCCAGTCGCGGGCGCGTTGCCAGGCGTGATCGATACTGGCTTCGCCGCCGCGCTCGTCGGGGTCCGACAGATCCACCCACGGCAACGCGACCGCGCGGGCGGCCGGTGCCTGCCGGACCTCGCCGTCGGCGTCGGCGGCGTAACGCATGTGCAGCGCGTCGCAGGCGTTCAGGGTCTCGACGATCGCGCGCTCGAGCGCGGCACGGTCGAGTTCGCCGTCCAGCTCGATCGCCTCGGCGGTCCAGAACGCGCTGCTGCTCGGATCGAGTTGCTGGCCGGACCACATGCCTTTCTGCGGCGCGGTCAGCGGCCACGAGGCCGTCGCCGGCCCGCTCATGCCGCCTGCCGCCGCGCGTCGATCAGCTGCCACCACTGCGCCACGCTGTCGCGCTCGGCCAGTTCGACCAGTTCCAGTTGCGCGCCCGCGGCGGTCCAGCGTTCCAGCAGCTCCATCAGCCGGATCGAATCGAGGCCGAGGTGGAACGGGTTGTCGTCGGCCTCGACCGCCGCCAGCGGCAGCTCGATCACCCGCGCCAGCTCCTGCCGCAACGCCAGCAGGCTGTCGGGCAACCGCGGCGTCGCGGCGAGCGCGTCGATGCAGGCGCGCACCGGCAACACCACACCGCAGCGGCGCGACACGTAATCCAGCGCCTGCGCATGCTCGGCGGCGGAGAAGTCGGCGACCGCGTCGGCCACCAGGAACGGCTCGATGTCCTGCATGAACGCATCGGCCACGGTCAGCTGGCAGCCGATGTGGGCGTAGATGCCGCAGACGATCAGCTGGTCGCGGCCGAGCGCGCGCATGTGCTCGCGCAGGCCGGTCGAGACGAACGCGCTGTAGCGCCACTTGGTCAGCAGCCGGTCGTGCGGGCGCGGCGCCAGTGCGCTGGCGACCGGTGCCAGCTGCGGCTGCGCGGTGATGCCCGCGCCCCACCACGCCTGCAGCAGGCCGCGCTGGTGCGCGCTCTGCTCGGTCGGCTGCGCGGTATAGGCGACCGGCACCCCGGCCGCGTCGCAGGCGTCGCGCAGCGCGACGATGTTGTGCAACAACTCGGGAATCGGTTCGCGCGAACGGTCGTAGAAGCCGAGGAAGTAATCCTGCAAGTCGTGGATCAGCAGCAGCGCGCGGGCGGGGTCGGGTTGCCAATCGACCCGGTTGTCGGGCAGCTCGCGCGACGACGGCATGGGGTAAGTGGCGATGGTGGGAATGCTCATGGCTGGGCCTCGGCGACGGGTTCGGGGGAAGGGGTTGGCATGGCGATGGCTTCGGCGATGCGCGCGCGCAGACGGCGCTTGTCGACCTTGC
This sequence comes from Lysobacter sp., assembly GCA_050737695.1. GTDB lineage: Bacteria > Pseudomonadota > Gammaproteobacteria > Xanthomonadales > Xanthomonadaceae > Novilysobacter. The sequence goes on from JBOHYB010000015.1 coordinate 62,629, forward strand.
CGACCGCGGTGCGCGGCAGCGCGTCGACGAACTCGATCCGTTCGGGCACCTTGTAGTCGGCGATCGCGCGCTCCCGCAGGAACCGTTGCAACGCGCGCGCATCCAGGCCGGCATCTCGCGCGACCACGTAGGCGCAGGCCTTCTCGCCCAGGCGCACGTCGGGCATCGCCACCAGCGCGGCATCGAAGACCTGCGGGTGGGTGAGCAGGTGCGCCTCGACTTCCTCGGCGGCGATCTTGTCGCCGCCGCGGTTGACCTGGTCCTTGGCCCGCCCGACCACCACCAGATGGCCCGATGACAGTTGCCGCACCCGGTCGCCGGTGCGATAGAAGCCCTCAACGGTGAACGCGGTGGCGTTGTGGGCGTCGGCGCGGTAGTAGCCGCGGATGGTGTACGGGCCGCGCGTGAGCAGGTGGCCGACCTCGCCGCGCGCGACCGGTCGGTCGCGGTCGTCGACGATGCGGATCTCGTCGTCGGCACTGATCGGGCGGCCCTGGCTGGCGACCGCCAGCTCGTCGGGATCGTCCAGCCGGGTGTAGTTGACCAGCCCCTCGGCCATGCCGAACACCTGCTGCAGGGTGGCGCCGAAGCTCGCCCGCAGCCGCCGCGCGACCACCGGGGCCAGGTGCGCGCCGCCGACCTGCAGCAGTCGCAGGCTGGCCAGGTCGTGGCGCGCACGTGCCGGCGAGTCCAGCCACGCCAACGCCAGCGCCGGCACCAGCGCGGTGGCACTGGCCCGTTCGGCCTCGATCAGGGCGAAGCAGCGCACCGGCTCCGGGTGCCGCGCCAGCACCACGCAGCCGCCGGCATGGAAGGCCCCGAACGCGCCGGGCGAACTCATCGGGAAGTTGTGCGCGGCCGGCAGCACGCACAGGTACACGGTCTCGGTATCGAAACCGCAGATCCGCACGCTCTCGCGGATGCTGTAGAGGTAGTCGTCGTGGGTGCGCGGGATCAGCTTGGGCACGCCGGTGCTGCCACCCGACAGTTGCAGGAAGGCGACGTCACCGGGCTGCGGCGGCGGCGGGAGATCAAGCGCGCTGCCGGCCACGCCATCGGCATCGTCGAGCGCGTCGAACGCGCGCAACTCCTGCGCCTCGCCTACCACGATCACCTCGCGCAGGCACGGGTGTGCGGCCTGCACCTCGCGCATCAGCGCGCGATGGTCGAAACCCATCTCGCGGTCGGCGATCACGCAGGCGCGCGCCTGGGTGTGCTCGACGAAATAGCCGATCTCGGCGCGACGGTGCGCCGGCAGCGCGAACACCGGCAGCGCTCCGAGCCGGAACAGGGCGAAACAGGTCAGGTGGAATTCGGCGATGTTGGGCAGCTGCAGCAGCACCCGGTCGCCGCCACCGATGCCCAACCGCGCCAGCCCAGCGGCCAGCCGCAGCACCTGCGCGTCGAGTTGCGCGTAGCTCCAGCGCCGCGTCCCGCACACCAGCGCGGGGCGATCCGGTTGCCGCGCGGCGACCTCGTGCAGGCGGCCGTACAGGGTCTGGCCGGTCCAGTAGCCCAGGGCGCGATAGCGGGCGGCAAACACCTCCGGCCACGGCGTGAAGTCGCTCGACGCCGCGCTCATGCCAGCGCCTCCGCCAGTCCCATCGCGCCCAGCATGGTGCGCAGCTTGGCGCTGGTCTCGGCCAGTTCGGCGTCCGGTTGCGAGCCGGCGACGACGCCGGCGCCGGCATACACGGTCGCGCCGGCGTGGTCGACCAGCGCGCAGCGGATCGTGACCGCCCATTCGCCGTCGCCGCTGGCGTCGCACCAGCCAACCAGACCGGTGAACAGGCCGCGGTCGAAGCCTTCGAGCTCGCCGATCAGCGCGCGCGCGGAAGCGGTCGGATGGCCGCACACCGCCGGCGTCGGGTGCAGCGCCAATGCCAGTTGCAGTGAGCCGACCGCGGGGTCGGACAGTTCGCCACGGATCGGCGTGGACAGGTGCCACATCGTCGGCGTCGCCAGCAGCGACGGCGACGCGGGCACGTCGAGCGTGCAGCAGTACGGCGCCAGCCCGCTTCGCACCGCGGCCACCACCAGCGCGTGCTCGTGGCGGTCCTTGGCCGAGGCCAGCAGCGCGGCGGCGCGGCGGCGGTCTTCATCCGGATCGGCGGCCCGCGCGATCGAGCCGGCCAGCGGATTGGAGCGCACCGTGCCGCCGCGCCGCGACAGCAGCAGTTCGGGGCTGGCGCCGACCAGGGCGAGGCGACGGTCGTCTTCATCGTCGGCCAGGTCGATCGCGAAGGTGTAGCCGTCGGCGCCGCGTGTCAGCAACCGGCCCAGCAGTCGACCGACATCGACCGCGCCGGCAACGCGCACGCTGCGCGACATCACCACCTTGTCCAGCTCGCCGGCATCGATACGCCGCAACGCGTCGGCGACATTGCGCTTGAAGTGCTCCGCGGCTGGCAGCATCTGCGCCGCGGGCGACAGCCGGCCTCCGGGTCGTGGCGGTTCGGTCGACATTCCTCGATGGCGGGCCTGGCCGCTGGCGAAGACCGCCTGCAGCGGCATCCACAACTGCGCCGGCGCGGAGGCGGAGAACGGAATCGCGCCGATCAGCGGCATCGAGCCCGCGCCGTCGTCGACACCGGCCAGCAGCGCGGCGGCTTCGGCCACCAGCCCATCGTCGGCGCTGCAATGCAGGCTCCGTGAGCGGCCGCGGGCATGCAGTTGCGAGCGCGCCGAGGAAAACAGCGAGTCGCCGGGGCGGAACTGCGCCAGCAGCGCGTCGGAGACGTCGACCGGCGACGGCTGCAGCACGGCGTTCATGACCACGCCTCGCACGGGAGCGGGCAACCATCGGACAAGCAGCGGCATTGCGCGGCAGCCGCGCAGCGGAATCCATTCACGTGTTTCTCCACAAGCTCGATTTCGGGGGAAGCGGCTTGCGGGCGTGAGGCCGGCTGGCTGGCGACGCGGCAGGACGCCGCGGAAGCGAGTGCATCCTACGAGCGTCCAAGTCCGCCCGTCAATGCGAATAGTTCTCATTGTGATCGAGTGCCGATTACGGCGATAATCCGTCCGCTGCACGCCCGGCCCGTTGCCGTCACCGCGACGTGCGCAACTCTCTCCCACAAGGACGCGATGAAATGCCCAGCCTTACCCGCCTGTCGCTGACGGGCCTGACCTTGCTCGCCTTCGCCCCGCTGGTTTACAGCCAGACTCACAGCCCTGCAGCCGACGCCGACGCCGCCACCACCCTCGACCAGATCGTGGTCACCGCGCAGCGCGAGCCCGGCAACTTCGCGCTCGATCGCGACGAGATCGAACTGACCCAGGCCGGCGACCTCGGCGACCTGCTGTCCAGCCAGTCCGGCGTCGCCGTCGGCGGCGGTGCGCCGGTCGCGCAGAAGGTCTACGTGCGCGGTTTCGAGGACACCCTGCTCAACGTCACCATCGACGGCGCGCAGCAGCCGGCCGAGCTGTACCACCACCAGACCCGCTTGCAGGTCGAGCCGGAGTTCATCAAGTCGATCGAACTCGATGCCGGCGCCGGCGCCGCCACCCGCGGTTCCGGCGCGTTGACCGGCGCGATGCGCGTGGTCACCCGCAACGCGTTCGACATGCTCGATCGCCATGGTGATCCACACCGCGAGTTCGGCCTGCTGATCAAGGGCACGGCCGGCTTCAACGGCGAGGACCACCACAAGGGCGTGGTGTCGGCGTACGGCCTGCTGTCCGACAACGTCGGCGCGATGGCGACCTGGGTGCGCCACGACGGCGGCGACTACGACGACGGCAACGGCGACCGCGTGTCGCCGACCGCGTTCGAGCATTCGCGCGGGCAGGCGCGACTGACCGGCCTGTTCGGCGACCACACCTCGGACCTCACCGTGCAACGGTTGGACGACAGCGGCACCTACTACGAGCGGCCGCACATGATCGACTTCGCCGGCCGTTTCGTGCTGTCCGACCACCAGATGACTCGCGAGACCGCGAGCTACAACCACCGCTTCGATCCGCTCAGCGAAGCGGTCGACGTGCAGGCCACCGTGTACCGCAACACCAGCGACTACCAGAACCATCGCAACACCACCGGCGCGCTGTACGGCCGCGGCGAGCAGACCAGCAGCGGCCTGGACCTGCGCAACAGCATGCGCTGGTCGCAGCTGGAACTGGTGTACGGCGTCGACTACCGCCGCGACGAGCTGCAGGCGCGGCAGCAGGCCACGCCGCCGCCGTTCTGGGGCGACACCGCGCAGAGCGTGCGTGCACTCGGTGCGTTCGGCCAGGCCCAATGGCAGCCGTCGTCGGCGTGGCAACTGTCGGCGGGCGTGCGCTGGGACGACTACCACCACCGCGTCGATGCCGGCATCGGCGCCGGCAACCGCAACTCGCAGGCGCGCTTCAGCCCCAACGCCGCGATCGAGTGGCAGCCGATCGAGCACCTGAGCCTGCGCGCCGCCTACGCCGAGGCATTCCGCGGCGTGACCCTCCGCGAGGCGTTCTTCAGCGCGCTGTACGTGCACCACAGCGACCTCGAAGGCGAGCAGGCCGACAACGTCGAACTGGGCGTGGCGTGGGAGCGCGACGGCTGGTTCGCCCGCGCCACCGGCTTCCGCCAGCACATCGACAACTACATCGCCCCGCTCTACACCGGCGACACCTCGTCCGAGTGGGGACGCTGGGCCAACGTCGGCCGCGCCGAGGTCGAGGGCTACGAGTTCGAGGCCGGCCGCGACTGGGATCAATGGCAGGTCGGCGTCGGCGTATGGAACTCCGACAACAAGCTCAACGATCGCCCGCTCAGCGACGCCAACCTCGGCCTGGGCACCAGCATCGGCCGCACCTGGACCGCGCGCATGGACTGGCGACCGGACTCGCACGGGGGCCACTACGGCCTGCGTGCGCGCCACGTCGAGGACGAGGCCAACAGCATCACCGCCGACGCGCCGGCGAAGCCGGGCTACACCGTGGTCGACCTGCTGGGCAACTGGCAACTCGATGCCGACGGACGCCTGCAGTTCGGCGTCGCAGTCAACAATCTGTTCGACCGTTTCTATTACGACCACGGCACGTACGGTTACCACCCCAGCGGCAGCACCATCGGTTTCCCGGCCAGCGGCCGCGAAGTGAAGGTGTCGCTCGGCTACCGCTTCTGAGGCATGCCGCGCTGGTGGTCACGAACCGACCGCCAGCGTTAATCGCGCCTTGACGCGAACCGGCTATCCTGCACGCATGCGTTTCCCCCACCGCATTGCCGCCGTCGCGTCGTGCCTGTTTGCCGGTTGCCTCGCGGGTCCCGCGGCGCACGCGGCGGAGATCGGCGAGGTCCGCATCGTCGGCCTCGACGAGGCGATGACCGAGAACGTCCGCGCCGCCCTGACCCTCGTGGACGCGCAGGGCAAGGACCTGTCCGGCCGCCGCCTCGCCTACCTGGTGCGCGAGGCCGACGACGAGACCCGCAAGGCGTTGCAGCCGTTCGGCTACTACTCGCCGACCATCGGCGTCGAGCGCGACCGCGGCGAGGGCGCGACCACCATCACCATCACCGTCGATCCCGGCGAGCCGGTCACCGTACGCCGCTCGCATGTCGCGATCACCGGCGAGGGCAGTCGCGACCGCTACCTGCGCGAAGACCTCGGCGAGTTCGAGCCCGATGTCGGCGAGGTCTTCGACCACCAGTTGTACGAGGCCAGCAAGACCCGCATCAGTCGCCGGCTGGCGGTGCGCGGTTACTTCGACGCCGACTTCGCCAGCCGCCGGGTCGAGGTCACGCGCGCCGACAACGCCGCCGACATCGACCTGGCCTGGACCAGCGGCCCGCGCTACGACATGGGGCCGGTCACCTTCGAGCAGACCCCGCGGCAGATCATCCGGCCTTCGCTGCTGCGGCGGTTGCAGTACTGGGAAGACGGCAGCTACTACCACCAGGGCAAGCTCGACCGCCTGCGTGAGTCACTGGCGCGGCTGGACTACTTCGCCAGCATCGACATCCAGCCCGACCCCGACAACGCCGTCGGCAACGACGTGCCGGTCACCGTCACCCTGACCCCGGCCAAGCGCAGCATCTACAGCGCCGGCCTGGGCTACGGCACCGACAGCGGGCCCGGCGTGCGGCTCGGGCTGGAGCGCCGCTACGTCAACGACCGCGGCCACAAGGCGCTGGCCCAGCTCGACTACGCGCAGAAGCGCAAGACCCTGACCGTGCAGTACCGCATCCCGGCGTTCACCTGGCTCGACGGCTGGTACACGATCAGCGCACAGGCCGCCGACGAGCAGTCCGATTACGTCGACTCGCGCCGGATCGAGTTCGTCGGCAGCCGCAGCGGCGAGGTCAACGACCACCTGACCGTGGTCGCCTCGATGCATGCGCTGCGCGAACGCTGGGCCTACCTCGCCGACGACGACGGCGACCCGGAGACGCCGCGCGACTACCGCTACGGCACGTTCACCTACCCCTCGCTGCGCGCCGAGTACATCGATGCCGACAGCCTGGTGTTCCCGCGCGACGGCCTGTCGGGCACGCTGCTGCTGCGCGCCGGCGTCGAGGGCGCCGGCTCGGACGCGAGCTTCGCCCAGGTCCGCGCGACCAGCCACTGGTATCGCGGCATCGGCGCCAGCAACCGCCTGATCGTGCGCGGCGAACTCGGCCACACCTACACCAACGCGCTGGTCGACATGCCGCCGAGCCTGCGCTTCTTCGCCGGCGGCGACGACAGCATCCGCGGCTACGCCTGGCGCGAGGTCGGCCCGCGGATCGAAGGCGTCGACGGCGAGCTGTACGCGGTCGGCGCCAAGAACGTCGCCACCGCCAGCGTCGAGTTCGAGCATTACTTCACCCAGAGCTGGGGCGCGGCGGTGTTCGTCGACAGCGGCAGCGCGTTCAACGGCACCCCCGACTGGCGCACCGGCGTCGGCGCCGGCGTGCGCTGGCGCTCGCCGGTGGGGCCGGTGCGGCTCGACATCGGCCACGGCCTGGACGACCCGGACTCGTCGTTCCAGCTCTACCTCAGCGTCGGCGCGGACCTGTAGCGATGGCTTCCCTCTTCCGACGCCCGCGGATCGACCCGAACCTCACGCCCGAGCAGCGCGAGGAACGCATCAAGGAATTGCGCCGCAAACGCCAGGCGCGGCTGCGCGTGCTCGCCGTGCGCAGCGTGCTACTGGCCGGCGCGCTGGTGCTGGCCGTGGTGCTGTTGGGGTACTGGCTGCTGACCACGATCGGCGGCCGCGACTTCCTGCTCGCACAGATCGTCGCGCGGCTGCCGGCCGACGCCGAGTTGAGCTGGTCGCGCGCGGAAGGCCCGGCCTCGGGGCCACTGACCCTGCATGACGTGCGCTTCACCCTGCCGCGCCAGCGCGACCCGACCTGCGTGCCGACCGACACCGCGACCTGCGCGACCGGCACGATCGTGTTCACCGCACGTGAAGCGACGGTCGACCCGGCGATCCGGCCGCTGCTGGGACGGCGCCTGCGACTGGACGCGCTGCAGCTGACCGACGCGACCCTCGACCTGCCCGAATCCGATGCGCCCTTCGAGTTGCCACGCTGGCCCGACTCGCTGCCGCAGATCGCGCCGCCGCTGGCGTTGCAGGCCGACGACGTGCGGATCGACGGCTTCCGCGTGTCCAGCGCCGGCGCGCCGCTGATCGACATCGCCCACCTGCGCGGCGGCCTGGTCGCGGACGCCGGCGAACTGCACGTCGAGCAACTGGTGGTCGACAGCGATCGCGGCCGCTTCACCGTGCACGGCGACTACGCGCCCGGCGACAACTACCGCACCGACCTGGTCGCGACCGCGGTGCTGCCGGTGACCGGTACGTACACGCCGCCGCGGCTCGGCTTCGTCGCACGCGGCGACCTCGCGCGGATGGATGTGGCGCTGGCCGGCAACGCCCCGGGACCACTGCGCGCGACGCTGGTGCTGCGCGGGAACGACACCGATCCCGACCGTCCGCGCTGGCAGTTGCGTGCGAAGGCCGACGCGCTCGATATCGGGCTGCTGACCGACCCCGCCGCCACCCCGAGCGCGACGCCGCTCTCGCTGCAGCTGCAGGCCGATGGCATCGGCGGCGACGCGACCCTTATCGGCGAGATGCAGCAAGGCGAGTTCAGTGCGCAGGTGCTGCCGTCACGACTGCACGTGGAGGATCAGGTGCTGCGGGTCGATCCGCTGCAGTTGCAGCTGTTCGACGGCCGCGTGCGTCTGCGCGGCCACGCCGATTTCAACGATCCCGGCAACGCCACGTTCCGTTTCGCCGCCAACGCGCGCGACCTGCAGTGGGGCGGCGCGACCGCAACCGGTGCCGCGACCGCGCCGGCGGCTCCAAAACCGGCAATCGAGGCCGATGGCGACTTCGGCCTCGCGGGCACGATGCAGGCCTGGGCGCTGGTCGGCCGCGCCACCCTCGCCCGCGACGGCGAGCAGGCCGAACTGTCGCTCGACGGCCGCGGCAACGCCGAACGCATGCACCTCAAGACACTGCACGTGCAGATGCCGACCGGCACCCTCGACGCCATCGGCGCGGTCGCCTGGGTGCCGACGCTGGGCTGGGACATCGACGCGCGTCTGGCCGGTTTCGATCCAGGCTACTTCGCCGCCGGCTGGGACGGCGCGGTCAGCGGCGACATCGACAGCAGCGGCCAGACCCGCGCCGACGGTGGCCTGGACATCACCGCCGACGTCGCCGATCTCGGCGGCCGCCTGCGCGGTCGGCCGCTCGATGGCAACGCCCGCTTCGCCATGCACGGCGCGGCAAAGGCCGGCGGCATCACGGTCTACGAAGGCGAGGTCGCGCTGAGCCTCGGCGGCAGCCGGATCGATGCCGAAGGCCGGGTCGACGGCCGGCTCGACATCGACGCCCGCTTCGCACCGCTGCAACTGGCCGACCTGCTGCCCGACAGCGCCGGCACCCTGCGCGGCACGCTACGGCTGCAAGGCCCGCGCAGCGCGCCCGACATCGCCGCCGACCTCGACGGCAGCGGCATCCGCTACGGCGACTACTCCGCCGACACGCTCGCCATCGACGGCGAACTGCCCTGGGCACGCGGCGACGGCGCGATGACGATGCAGGCCACCGGCCTGGTCGCCGGCGTCGCGCTCGACCGGCTCGACATCGATGCGCGCGGCGCGGTCGAGGCGTTGCGTCTCGATGCTCAGGCACAAGGCGAGGTCGGCCGCCTCGACCTTACCGGCAACGTCGACCGCCAAGGCAACCGCTGGAGCGGCACCATCGCGAGCCTGCAACTGGCCCCGCAACGCGGCGCGGACTGGCGCCTGCAGCAACCCGCCGCTTTCAGCTGGGCCAGCGGCCGCGTCACCCTCGACGATTTCTGCCTCGGCTCCAGCGCCGGCGGTTCGCTGTGCGCCGACGCCGACTGGCCGCGCCGCGGCGTCAGCATCAACGGCGACGGCCTGCCGTTGTCGCTCGCCAGCGCCTACCTGCCCGAGCGCGACGGCCGCCCGTGGCTGCTGCGCGGCGAGCTCGCGATCGACGCCCAGTTGCGCCCGCAGGGCAACGGCTGGGTCGGGCAGGCGCGCATCGCCTCGGCCAGCGGCGGGCTGAAGTTCAGCGAACGCGCACGCCGCGAACTGATCCGCTACGACGACCTGCTGCTGCAGGCCAACTTCCGCCCGCAGGGGATCGAGGCCACGCTCGCCACCGTGTTCAACGACGACGGCCGGCTCGACGCGCGCATCACCACCGGCTGGGACGCCTACGCGCCGCTGGCCGGCGAGATCTCGTTCGACACCGACGAGCTGACCTGGATGGAGATGTTCTCGCCCGATATCGTCGAACCGACCGGCCACCTGTCCGGCCGCATCGCACTCGGCGGCACCCGCGCCCAGCCGCGGCTCGGCGGACAGGCGCAGCTGACCGATTTCGAGACCGGCCTGCCGGCGCTGGCGATCGCCCTGCACGACGGCAACCTGCAGCTCAACCCCCTGCCCGACGGCAGCGCGCGGATCAGCGGCAGCGTGCGATCGAGCTCGGCCGCCGGCAATCCCGACGGCGGCGTGCTCAACATCGACGGCAGCCTCGGCTGGCAGGGCGATGACACCCCGCTGGTCCTCAACCTGCGCGGCACCGAGGTGCTGGTGTCCGACACCCCCGACCTGCGCGCGGTCGCCAGCCCCGACCTGCAGATCGGTTACCGCGCCGGCGAGCCGCTGCGGCTGACCGGCGAGGTCGTCGTGCCCGAGGCGCGGATCAACCTGGAGGGCCTCGAAGGCGGCGTCTCGGCCTCGCCCGACGTGGTCGTACTCGATCCGGTCGATCCCGAGGCCGGTCCCGGCGCGCCGCTGGCGATGGACCTGGTGATCGTCGTCGGCGACGACGTGCGCATGAACGGTTTCGGCCTCACCGGCAGCCTCGACGGCCGCCTGCGCATCGTCGCCCGGCCCGGCCGCGAGATGATCGCCACCGGCAACCTCGACGTCGGCGGCGAGTACACCGCTTACGGCCAGGACCTGAGCATTACCCGCGGTCGCCTGAGCTGGTCGGCCGACCCGATCGCCGACCCGGTGATCGCCTTGCGCGCCGAACGCGAGATCGGCGAGGTCACCGCCGGCGTCGATGTCAGCGGCCGCGCCAGCGCGCCGCAGGCCGAAGTCTGGTCGAACCCGGCCAGCTCGCAGTCCGAGGCGCTCGCCTACCTGACCCTCGGCCGCCCGCTGTCGAGCCTCAGCGGCAGCGAACGCGGCCAGCTCAACGCCGCCAGCGCCGCGCTCACCGCCGGCGGCAGCCTGCTGGCCGGGCAACTGGGCGCGAAGATCGGCCTCGACGACGCCGGGGTGATGCAGAGCCGTGCGCTCGGCGGCAGTGTGTTCGGGGTCGGCAAGCAGATCTCGCCGCGACTGTACGTCGGCTACGGCGTGTCGCTGCTCGGCACCGGCTCGGTGCTGACGTTGAAGTACCTGCTCGACCACGGCTTCGACATCGAGATCGAGTCGAGCTCGATCGAGAACCGCGGCTCGATCAACTGGCGCAAGGAAAAGTAGCCGGGGCCGCGCGGTTCCGGCATCGCGGTCTCAGCGCCCCGCCTTGCCGATCAGGCTCGCTTCCATCAGGTCGATCTCGCGCACCAGCTTCTGGTGGACGATGTCGTCGATCGCGAACGCGCGGCGCAGCTTGTACAGCTCGTCGCGCTCGGCCTCCAGCGCGACCAGCCGCAGCCGGCGCTCGGCCTCGGCGACGCGTTGCATGTCCTCGGCGTTCTCGCCGCTGAGGTCGCCGTAGTCGAGGTGGCGCTGGTAAACGTCGCGCAGCACCATCGCCGCCTCGGAGCGCGCGGCGGTCTCGCGCGGATCGTCCAGCTGCGCGGCCAGGACCTTGTCGATCCGCCGTAGCGCCGCCTCCGACGCCGCCACCCGCGCGTTGGCCTCGGTGTCCTTGCGCTCGGGTTCGGGCAGGCTTTCGGTCAGGCCGCGCGTCAGCAACGGCAGGCCGACGCTGGCGATCGTCAGCGACAGCAGGATCACCCCCATCGCCAGGAAGATCGCCACGTCGCGCGCCGGGAACGCGCTGCCGTCGGGCATCAGCAGCGGCAGGGTCAGGATGCCGGCCAGGGTGATCGCGCCGCGCACGCCGGCGGTGGCGATGATCGCCAGCAGGCGGGTCTGCGGCATCACCGTGTCCTCGCCGCGCCAGGCCGCGCGGAACACGGTCAGGCGGATTGCCACCCACACCCAGGCGAAGCGCATCGCGCCCAGCGCCAGGGTGATCACCACCACGTAGCCGAGCAGGTGCCAGACATCGTTGCCGCTGCCGGTGGCCTCGGCGGCCTCGGGCAGGCGCCTCAGCATGCGCGGCAGCTGCTCGCCGAGCAGCACGAAGATGATGCCGTTGAGCGCGGTCTGCACCGTGTCCCAGACCGCGCCGCGCTGCATCCGGGTCGACGCCAGCGGCCGGCCCGACAGCTCGCCGTAATGCATCGCGATGCCGGCCACCGCCGCGGCGAGGATGCCGGAGACGTGCACGTGTTCGGCCGCCAGGTAGGCCGCGAACGGGATCAGCAGGCTGACCAGGATCTGGATGCCCGGGTCCTCGCCCGAGCGCCGCACCAGCAGCCGGTTGAGGCGGCCGATGACGAAGGTCACCGCGACACCGACGACCAGCCCGCCACCGGCGACCATCAGGAAACTCACCGACGCGTTGGCCGGCGAGAACGTGCCGGTCAACGCCGCGGTCACCGCGAAGCTGAAGCACACCAGGCCGGTGGCGTCGTTGAGCAGCGACTCGCCCTCGAGGATGTGCATCAGCCGCGACGGCAACGGCGAACTGGCGGTCACCGCGCTCACCGCGACCGGGTCGGTCGGCGACAGGATCGCGGCGAGCGCGAACGCCACCGCCAGCGGCACCGCCGGCACCAGCCACCAGATGAACCAGCCCATGCCGATCACGGTGAACACCACCAGCCCGATCGCCAGCGCCAGGATCGGCTTCCAGTCGCGGAAGAACGCACCCTTGGGGATGCGCCAGCCATCGAGGAACAGCAATGGCGGGATGAACAGCAACAGGAACAGGTGCGGCTCGAAGTCGACATCGAAGCCCAGCGTCGCCAGCCCCGCGCCGATCGCGATCTGCAACAACGGCAGCGGCACCTTGAACGGCAGCAGCCGGGCGACGAAACCGCTGACGACCACCGCCAGCAGGAAGACCAGGACCATCGTGACTACGGGCATGCGGGTTCCACGAACTACGGGGGATGCCGAGCATTTTCACCCGGATGCGTGTCCGTGGGTCATTCGGTCAGCCGCGATCACTTGTAGTCGTTGACGAGCGCGCCGTCGGACGACGCCGGGAACTGCGGCAGCTCATCGGTGATCTCGTAGAAGTCGCACTTCTCGCCGACGTAGATATGGCCGATGGTCCTGAGCCCGGTGGGGCCGTCCAGCGAGCCGGCGATGATCCCGGTGGCGTCCAGTTCGAAGGGCTCCCAGAACAAGCTCGACCCGCAGACGCGGCAGAAGCCGCGTCGCGCGATCTCCGAGGTCTGGTACCAGGCCAGGCCCGCATCGTTGGTGATCGCGAGGTTGACCTTGCGCGCCTTCGAGTGCGGCCCGAAGTTGCCATGCAGGCGCTGGCACATGCTGCAATGGCAGTTGACGACATCGCGCAACGGCCCCCTGACTTCATAACGCACGGCGCCGCAAAGGCAGCCGCCGGTGGTGATCTTGCGGTCTTCGGTCATGCGAATCTCCCGGCGCGGATCATGCCGATCTCCCGACGCGCCGGGCGCCACGCGTCGCGCGTGGCTTCAACCCCGCGGTCCGCCCATCGCCGGCAGTATCACCCCGTTGATGTAGGACGCGCACACCTTCGAGGCCAGGAACACGTAGGCCGGCGACATTTCTTCCGGTTGCGCGGGGCGGCCCATGTCGCTGTCATTGCCGAAGTCGGCGACCTTGTCGGCGGGACGGTCGGCCGGGTTCAGCGGCGTCCACACCGGCCCGGGCGCGACCGCATTGACGCGGATGCCGCGGTCGAGCAGATGGCTGGCCAGCGACTTGGTGAAGGCGTGGATCGCGCCCTTGGTCGCGGCGTAGTCGAGCAGTTGCGCATTGCCGAACAGCGCCACTTCCGAGCCGGTGTTGACGATGCTGCTGCCGGGCTGCATGTGCGGGATCGCCGCGCGCGCCATTTTGAAATAGCCGCAGATGTTGGTCTGCAACGTTTCCTCCCATTGCACGTCGGTGATGTCCTCGATGCGCTCGGCGTGCTGCTGGAAGGCGGCGTTGTTGACCAGCACGTCGAGCCGACCGAACGCCTTCAGCGTCTGCCTGACCGCTTTCTCGCAGAACGCGGTCTTCCTGACGTCGCCGGCGATGACGATGCAGCGGCGACCTTCGTCCTCGACCGCGGCACGGGTGACCTCGGCATCCGCCGGTTCGGCCAGGTGCAGCACCGCGACATCGCAGCCTTCGCGCGCGAACAGCACCGCGACCGCGCGGCCGATGCCGGAGTCCGCGCCGGTCACGATCGCGGCCATGCCGTCGAGCTTGCCGCTACCCGTGTAGTCCGGCGCGAGGTAGCACGGCTGCAACTCCAGGTCGTGTTCGTAGCCGGGCTTGTGCAGGTGCTGCGCCGGCAGCGGATTTTTCGGCTGCTTGCGCGGGCCGGCCTGCACGGGCTTCTTCTTCGCGGCCTTCGACTTGGCCGGCTTCGCGTCGATTTTCTTCTGGATCGAGCGCTGCCGGGCGACGGTCGAACCGGCGGTCGCGCCAGTGGTTTCGGCGGCGGCGCGCTTGCCGGGCTTGCTTGCGCTCTTGCGGCTGGCCATGGCGGTTGCTCGTGTGGACTGCGGCCAGCACAGCAGGCCGGCCGTTGCCCGGGCGTGACCGCGGCGGCAACACGGCGTGAGCGCGCCGGCTTCGAGACTGGCCGTCTAGTCGATCGCGAGGGACGCAGCCGCCGTGGATGTCATCGCGTCGCCCGCCGCCGGGCGCAGCACCGCGCCGTGCAGGCTGGGCTTGCCATCGACCACGTCGGTCCACGCGATATGGGCCGCGCCGTCGGCCAGCGCCAGTTGGGCGAAACCGGTGCCGCGGCCGCGGCCGTGCAGACGGGCCACCTCGATGCGCTGCAATTCGCGCGACAGGTCCGGGGTGTAGCGCGCCAGCTGCAACGACTGGCCGGCATCATCCTCGCGGGTCCACAGCACCCATGCGGAATCGGCGCCGAGGACGACGTCGATCCGGCCCTGCACCGCGGGGCCGGTATCGATCGTCAGCGGTACGGCGAAGTTGTCGCCGGCGTCCCTGGAACGGGCGATCTTCACTGTCGGGATGTCGCCCGCGGCGGTATACCAGCCCACCAGCACCTCGCTGTCGCGGGCGTCGATTGTCGGGCCGTTGACCGGGCACGCCGGCATCTTCCAGCCGTCGGCGTGGACGCGCTCGGGGTCGGTCCAGCGGTCGCCGTCGAAGCGGGTCACGGCGATGTCGCGGATTTCTTCGGCGGTGCGATCGCGATACACCAGCAACGGGCCGCGCGCGGTCAGAGCGGCATCGGTCTGGCAGCAGTCGCAGGTGGAGGCGTCGATCACGGTCTCGCCGCTGCGCCCGAATTCGGCGTCGAACCGCGCGCCGCGCAACGTCATCATGCCGCCGCCGTGCGCGTCGTGGCCACCATGGCCGGCGCCGGCGGTTGCGCGGCCGTCGAGCCAGGCGATGCCGAGGCTGTCGGCGGAGGCCGGCCACATCGCCACGAAGCCGTGTTCGGTCGGAGTGCCGTCGTCGTTGACCAGCCGCGGCTCGGACCAGGTCGCGCCGTCGTCGTCGGAGCGCACCAAGGCGACATCGTAGGCGTAGGTCGCGGCGGCGGACTTCTGCAGCCAGTGCGCCCACAGCGCCCCATCGGCGGTGGCGACGATGTGCGGGGTGTCGGCCCAGTTGACGAACCAGTCGTCGCCATGGGCGATCGTCCGCGCGGCGCCCCACTCGCCGTCGGTGTAGCGGGCGAATTGCAAGGCATGGTCATCGGCGGCGGCGGCGATCCAGGCCAGCAGCAGGCTGCCGTCGGGCGCGGTGACCAGCTCGGGTTGGGCGGCGTTGGCCGGGGTGGGCAACGACCAGGGTTCGAGGGTGTAGACGGCCGACGGCGCGGGCGCGGCGGCGTTCGCGTTGTTGGCGGCGTCGCGGGCAGTGGCCGCTTCGGTCGGCGTAGCGGAGGGCTGGCAGGCGGCCAGGGCAATCGCGATCAGGCTGGCAAGCAAGGGAGTACGCATGCATGCAGCGTAACGCCACGGAGCCCGCCATTGTAGGAGCGGCTTTAGCCGCGATCGGGAATCGTTCGTCCGCGCCGACTCCGGATCGCGGCTGAAGCCGCTTGTGTCTGCACTTTGCTCTAGCTTGGAGATGAGAGCGGAGTGCGGGACGCCGACCAGCCGGGGTGCCCGAAAGCACGTGTAGGAGCCAGGGCGCCCGCACTCCAGACTC
>JBOHYB010000016.1:0-73909 GCA_050737695.1 Lysobacter sp.
GAGGAACGCGCAGCGCAGCGGGCCGCTCCAACCGCGCCGGCGGTCGCCAGCGGCGAACCACCGCGCCCGGCGTTGCCTTCCGCCGCCGCCGCGGCGCTGGCGCGAGCCAAGGCCCGGGCCGCGAACAGGCCCTGAACCGATGCCCACGACCGCCAGGAAGCGCCCGACGCGCAAACACCTCCCCCGCTCGCGCCTGGGCAAGGCCGAGATCGAGGCGATGTTCGCCCGACTCCGGCAGCTCAACCCGAAACCGACCACCGAGCTGGAATTCTCCACGCCCTACGAGTTGCTGGTCGCGGTGACGCTGTCGGCGCAGGCGACCGATGTCGGGGTCAACAAGGCGACCCGCAAACTGTTCCCGGTCGCCAACACGCCCGAAAAGGTCGCCGCGCTCGGGGTCGACAAACTCAAGCCGTACATCGCCACGATCGGCCTGTTCAACACCAAGGCGGCCAACGTGGTCGCGATGGCGGAACAGTTGATCGAGCACCATGGCGGCGAAGTGCCATGCGACCGCGAATCGCTGGAGGCATTGCCGGGCGTCGGCCGCAAGACCGCCAATGTCGTGCTCAACACCGCGTTTGGCGAACCGACGATGGCGGTCGACACCCACATCTTCCGTGTCGCCAACCGCACCGGACTGGCGCCGGGCAAGAACGTGCGCGAGGTCGAGGACCTGCTGGTCCGGGTGATCCCGCCGGAGTACCTGCACGACGCCCACCACTGGCTGATCCTGCACGGCCGCTACGTCTGCAAGGCGCGCGTGCCGGACTGTCCGCATTGCGCGATCCGCGACATCTGCCGCTACAAGGACAAGACCCCGGGCGAACCGGTTCCGGCCACCGCGGCGAGTTGATGGGTCAATCGTGGTGGCGTTCGCGCAACCACTTGGTCGCGATCCACTTCTCGCCTTCGAGCACCGGCGCGCCCGCGTGCAGCGTGCGGGTCATCGGGTGCGGGCGGTCGTAGTTGAAGAACACCGCATTGCCCTTGACCGCGGCGACTTCGAAACTGGCCTCCGGGAACGTGGTGGCGCCGCCGCGCCGCGGGGTGTTGAGGTACATCACCAGCGAGCCGACCCGCTGCCCGCCGCGCGCCAGCGATTTCGCCGAACCCGGCCAGGCCGGATCGAAATAGTCGTGGTGCGGCCGGTACTGCGCCCCTGGCCCGTAGCGCAGGATCTGCAGCGCCTCGCCGTTCTCCAGCGGCCAGTCGAGCAACGCCGCGATGCGTGCCTCGATCCGCGCGCACAGGGGATTGCCGCCGCGCGGGAAGAATGTGCCGGCGCTGGTGCGGTCCACATGCACCTCGTCGCCGCCGCTCTCCGGGTCGAGGATGGTCGAGCGCTTGAGTTTCGGTCGCGACGTCTCCACCAGTTCGTCGCACTCGTCATGGCTCAACAGCCCGCCGAACACGATCACCCGCGGCAGCAGCATGCTCGCCAGCACGCACACCTCGCGGTCGCCGACCTGCAATACCGACGGGCCGTTGAGTTCGATCGGCGACGGTACCGGCACCGATGGCGGCAAGCCGCTGTCACGCGCGTGCGAATCCAGCCAGTCGCGCACCACCGATTCGACCGCCTCGATCGCCTCGTCCTGCTTCCAACCGTCATCCAGCAGCGGCTGCAGCAACGCGTCGGGCGGCTGTCCCGCGCGGGCCTGGCCAAGGATCCATTCGACGGTATCGGGCGCGAGTTGTCGTTTCATGCCGCCAGTGTGATCGCGCTTGATTGCAGTTTCTTTATGACAGCGACGTTTCATCCAGACGACCAAACCGACCGTTTTTCGCCCCGGATTAAGAAACCGTTATCGCTGAAAGCTGTTTGTCACAAACCCTGCCTATAACGATTTCTGAATCTTCGCCACGGGACGCGGGGAGCGTCCGGTCGCAATGGAATGCGCCGACTCCGACCTGTGTCCCGTGCGTGGACCCAACCCGTGATCGGAGAAATCGTGCAAATGGCTGCTTCCAGCAATTCCAAGACCCTGTTGATGACCCTGACCGCGGCCTTCGCGCTCAGCGCGTGTGGTGGTGGTTCCGACAACGTGGCATCGCCGGGCGAAGGCGCGTTCCCGCCACCTCCGACCACCGCGCCGCCGACCACCCCGCCGACCACGCCTCCCACCACCCCGCCGCCGACCGCGGTCGAGTGCCCGGATGGCACCACCGACGTGGGCGAAGAAATTGCGGACCTGCTCAACTGCCAGCTGCCAACGCGCATCGTCGGCGAGCTGCTGCTGCCGAAGGTCGACGGCCTGGTCTACTCGATCAATGGCCGCACCGACGTCGGCGTGGACATGGGCGGTGACGCCGCCAACCCGGCACCGAGCGCCAACAAGGGCACCCTCACCATCGAGCCGGGCGTGACCGTGTTCGGCTCCTCCGGCTCCGACTTCCTGATGGTCAACCGCGGGTCGCAGATCTTCGCCGAAGGCACCGCGACCGATCCGGTCGTCTTCACCAGCCGCCAGAGCGTCGAAGGCACGACCGATGTCGACTCGATCGGCCAGTGGGGCGGCCTGGTCCTGCTCGGCCGCGCCGCCATCAGCACCTGCCCGGGCACCTCGGCGCCGGGCACGGCCACCTGCGAAGCGCAGGTCGAAGGCGCCAACGGCTACTACGGCGGCAACGCCAACGACGACAACACCGGCGTGCTGAGGTACGTCCGCGTGATGCACTCCGGTTTCGAGGTCCTGCCGGACGTCGAACTCAACGGCATCACCCTGGCCGGCCTCGGCACCGGCACCACGATCGACCACGTGCAGGTGCATAACAGCTCCGACGACGGCTTCGAGTGGTTCGGCGGCACGGTCAACGCGACCCACCTGGTCGGCACCGGCAACGACGACGACACCTTCGATACCGACTCCGGCTTCCGCGGCAGCGTCCAGTTCGGCCTGATCGTGCAGCGTGCCGGCGGCGGCGACCGCATGAACGAGATGAGCTCGCAGGACCTGCCGTACCGCTCGATGCCCAACCTCGCCAACGTCACCTTCGTCGGCGCCGGCCACGACAACGCCGTCGTGCTGAACCAGGGCACCCGGGTCGGCTACTACAACGCCGTGATCACCGGCGCGCCGGCCTGCCTGGAGTTCCAGTCGGTTCCCACCGAAGGCACCTTCGATTCGACCTACCTGTCGTGCGCCGTCGCGTTCGCCGACGGTGCCGGCGATGCGACCGATGGCATCGAGCAGACCGCGTTCAACGCCGGCAGCAACAACGCGATCGGCACCTCGACGCTGACCGGCGGCTTCATCAACGGCGCCAACGAGGCGGCCGTCCCGGCCTACGCCGGCCTGGCCTCGATCAACCCGGCCTTCACCGACGTCGCCTACATCGGCGCGGTCAGGGACGCCGCCGACACCTGGTGGCAGGGCTGGACCTGCGGCCTGACCGCCGACGACTGCTGAGCGGCGACAACGGGCGTGGCCGCCGCGGCAGCCACGCCACGGGAAACGGGGTCGGTGTCCGCGACCCCGGACCCCCATCGATGCCGCGGCCAAGCCGCGGCATCGATTTTTCGGACGCATCGAACCCATTGAAAGGCTGCCATACATGAAGCTCACCCCCACCCGCACGGGTCTGTTCCTGGCGATCTCGGCCCTGCTCGCGCCCAGCCTCGCGCTGGCCCAATCGGCCCCGCCCGCGACGCCGCCGCAATCCGCTTCGGCTTCGACCTCGACCGCCACCAGCGCGGCGGCCGCCGCGCCGATGCAGGCGACCGAACTGGACGCGGTCCAGGTCCAGGGCACGTACATCCCGGAACCGATGCTGCTCAGCTCGGCGGTCATGACCCACGTCTCGAAGGAAGACCTCGAGCGCCAGGGCGACAGCACCGCGGCCGATGCGCTGCAGCGGGTGGCGGGCATCAGCATCAACCACGGCCGCTACGTCTACGTGCGCGGCCTCAACGAGCGCTACTCCTCGGCGCTGCTCAACAACTCGCCGCTGCCCAGCCCCGAGCCGCTGAAGCGCGTGGTCCCGCTGGACCTGTTCCCGACCAACGTGCTGCAGACCATCGAGGTGCAGAAGACCTACTCGGCGAGCATGCCGGGGGAGTTCGGCGGCGGCACCATCAACCTGTCCAGCGCGGTGATCCCGGAGGAAGCGTTTCTCGACTTCAAGATCGGCACCGGCGGCAACAGCGAGACCACCTTCCAGGCCGGCCTGACCCACTACGGTGGCGGCGACTCCGACTACTTCGGCTACGACGACGGCACCCGCAAGATGTCGGCCGAACTCAAGGACGCGATCGCCACCGGCAACCGCATCACCCCGGGGCGCGACTTCAGCAGCGACGAGGTCAAGCAGATCGCGCGCAGCTTCACCAACGCTCCGCTCAACCTGCTGCAGGCGACCGACAGCATCGACCCCGACTTCAACGCCGAGATCAGCATGGGTAATGCCTATGACGTCGGCGGGGACGCGCGGCTCGGGCTGGTCGCCACCGCGGCGATGAAGAACAGTTGGCGCACCCAGCTCGGTGTGCAGCAGGACGGCGCGGTCGAGAATGGCGTGATGACGGTGCAGAGCGACTACGATTTCATGTCGACCACCAACAACGCCACCATCAACGGCTTGTTCGGTGCCGCAGTCGACTGGGACGGCCACCGGGTCGGCGTAGTGACGATGTACGTCCACGACACCGACAAGGAAACCCGCAGCAGCGAAGGCTACAGCCTGCTGACCGGCGACAACGTGCGTGACGACACCACCCACTGGTTCGAACGCGAGATGATCAACACCCAGCTGACCGGCAAGCACGGCTTCGGCGAATACCGCGACCTGACCGTCGACTGGCGCGCCAGTCACTCGCGCGCCAGCCGCGACGCGCCGTACGAGAAGGGTTTCCGCTACCGCCAGGACGCCGACGGCTTTTGGCAGCACGATGCAGGCCAGGCGCAGAACTACACCCGCTTCAGCCAGGTCAACGAGCGCGTCGACAATGCCGGCGTCGACGTCAGCTGGCGCCTGCCGACCGAGCGCGACATCAGCCTCAACTTCGGCGGCGCCTGGTCGGAAACCGAGCGCGACGCGGTGACGCGCGAGTTCCGCCTGCACTCGCTCGGCAACCTGCCGTTCTACGAGCGCTACCAGCGGCCCGACTACCTGCTGTCGGACTACAACATCAGCCAGGGCTACCTGACCCTGCGCGAGACCACCGGCGGCACCGGCGCGGCAGCCTACGACGCCTCGCTGGAAACCAGCGCGGTGTACGTCGAGGCCGAGTCGCAGCTGACCGGCACCGTCCGCGCCACCGTCGGCGTGCGTTATGAGGACGCCACCCAGCAGGTCCAGCCGATCGACCTGTTCGACGAAGGCCAGGTGCTGGCGACGTCCGCCCCGCTGGAGAACGACTACTTCCTGCCGGCATTCGCGCTGACCTGGAACTTCGCCGAGAACCAGCAGTTGCGCTTCGGTGCGTCGCAGACGATCGCCCGCCCACAATTTCGCGAGCTGGCACCGCAGCAGTACCTCGACCTCGACAGCGACCGCCTGGTCATCGGCAACCCGTTCCTGGTCGACAGCGAGCTGCTCAACCTCGACGCGCGCTACGAGTGGTACTTCGAACAGGGCGAATACTTCAGCGCCGGCCTGTTCTACAAGGACATCGAGAACCCGGTGGAGATGGTGCTCAACGGCCGCTCGGGATCGAGCTGGCAGCAGAGCTTCATCAACGCCCCGTCGGCGGTGGTGCACGGCGTCGAGCTGGATTTCCGCAAGTACTTCGGCAGTCCGTTCGCCTGGACCGGCGACAGCCGCCTGTTCCTCGGCGCCAATTACACCTGGTCGGACTCGGAAGTGCAGGTCGAGGAAGGCGACGTCACCTACACGCTCGCCCGCAATGGCCGCCCGCAACCCGCCTCCGAACTGGTGCGCGACGGCAGCCGCCTGCAGGGCCAGTCCGAACACCTGGCAAACCTGCAACTGGGCATCGAGAACCCGGAAACCGGCAGCCAGGCGACCTTGCTGGTCGGCTACGCCAGCGAGCGCATCAACGCCCGCGGCATCAGCGCCTATACGCAGGAGGGCAACGTGGTGGTCCAGCCCGACTACATCCAGGACCCCGGCACCACGGTCGACCTGGTGCTGAAGAAGGCCGTGAACCTGTGGGGTACCGACGTGACCCTCGGCTTCGAGGCCCGCAACCTGCTGGGCGAGGAATACAACGAGTACCAGGAATTCGGCGGCGGTCGCGCCGACGTGATGCGCTACGACCTGGGCACCAGCTACTCGTTCGAGATCAGCGCCTCGTTCTGAGGCATGCGCGTGAGCAGTGCCCGGGGCTTGGGGAAGTGCCCGGACACGGCGGCCCGGCAGGGAAACCTGCCGGGCTTTTTCGTTGATGCCGCGCCGCTACATGACAGTTCGCACGGACTCATGTGTCAGTTGCAATCAAACCGTAATCGAACCGTCTCATCCTGTGCGCACGCCTGAAACGTCAGTGTCCCGGCAGCCGCAGGATTCCATGCACGCCTTCCCCAACCTGCGCTTCCGCATCGAGACCGCCGAACGGCAGGCGTGGTTGCCCCGCGCCGTCGAGATCGTGCTCGTCGCCCTGCTGGCACTGCAGTCTGCACGACTGGTCTGGCTGGTGTTGACCCCGGTGGGCCCGATTGGCGAGCCCACGATGGAAGCCACGACGGCGGCCGTCTCGTCCCCCTCCCTGCCGACGGTCGACGTGTTCTTTCGCGGTGCTGCCGTCGCTTCGACAGCCGCCGGCGAGGCACTTGGTTACCACCTGTTCGGCGTGCGCAGCGCCCCCGGCGAAGGTGGCTCGGCGATCCTCGGCAAGGAGGGCGAGCAGGCCTCGTACGCGGTCGGTCGCGAAGTGGCGCCGGGCATCGTGCTGGGGTCGGTCGGCGCGGACCACGCGGTGCTGGTCGCCAACGGCGCCAGCCATCGACTGGAACTGCCGCGACTCGCCGCGATGGAGCCAACCGGACCGACGCCGACGGCATTGCCGGTCGGCGCGCCGCGCAAGCCCGTGTCGGCAAAAACCTCGGCAACCACCGCCGCTTCGACCGCCAACGCCGCGACGCCACCGCAACCGCCATCGCCGGCGGACTCGGTCGCGACGCCCGCTGCCGGCTACACCATCACCCCGGGCGCCCGCGCCGCCCTGCTGCGACCGGCCGGGCTGCAGCCCGGCGACGTGGTGCTGTCGGTCAACGGGCGCCCACTCGACCCCGCCCGACTGGCGGGACTGCAGGACGAACTGAAAGGCCAAGCCCAATTGACCATCCAGTACCGACGCGACGGCAAGACCCACACCACCACCCTGCAGGCACCCCGATGAGCCGTCCCTTCCTCGCCGCGGTGCTTGTCTTCGCACTGGCGCTGCAACCGATGCATCCGGCGATCGCCCAGGCGGCAGCCGAGCCTGCGGCGTTCAACGTGCGCAACGCCGACATCCGCGCCTTCATCCAGGACGTGGCCCGCGCGACCGGCACCAACTTCATCGTCGACCCACGCGTCCAGGGCACGGTCAACTTCTCCAACGACCAACCGATGAGCGAGTCGGAACTGCTCGGCGTGCTGCTGACGATCCTGCGCGCCAACGGCCTGATCGCGGTTCCGGCCGGGGCCGGGACGTATCGCGTGGTGCCCGACGACACTGCGGCGCAGCAACCACGTTCGGCCGGCGGCCGCGCGGCCGGCTTCGCCACCGACATCATTGCGTTGCAGCGGGTCGATGCACGAATCGCCGCGGAAACCATCAAGCCGCTGGTCGGTCGCGGCGGCGTGGTCGTCGCCACCCCCCAGGGCAACAGCCTGCTGGTGGCCGACTACGCCGACAACCTGCGCCGGATCCGCGGGCTGATCGCGCAAATCGACAGCGACCGCGCCTCGATCGACACCGTCACACTGCGCAACAGCTCCGCGCGCGAGATCGCCGCCACCGTCAACCAACTGTTCGGCATGGGCGGGGCCGAGGGCGGCAACGCGGCGATGTCGATCCTGCCGGTGCCGAGCAGCAACTCGATCGTGATCCGCGGCAGCCCGGAGGTGATCCAGCGGGTGGTGCAGATGGTGCTGGAACTCGACCGCCGCGCCGAAAGCACCGGCGATCTGCACGTGGTCCAACTGCAGCACGCCAGCGCGGAACAGTTGTTGCCGGTGTTGCAGCAACTGGTGGGACAGCCCGTCGACGCGATCGGCGACACCGGTGCGCAGACCCAGGTCAACGCCAGTGCAACCGGTGCCAGCATCGATACCAGCCAGGGCCAGCTGATCTCGGCCGTACCCGGCAAGCGTCCGACCCTCGTCCGCGCGCCCGGCCAGAACGCGCTGATCATCAACGCCGACCCCGAAACCCAGCGCACCCTGCTGGGCGTGATCAAGCAACTCGACGTGCGCCGCCAGCAGGTGCTGGTCGAGGCGATCGTGGTCGAGATTTCCGACGACGCCGCCCGCGAACTCGGCGCGCAGATCGCGGTGGCCAACAAGGACGGCGTGCCGTTTGGGATCAGCCAGTTCCGCAACTCCGGGCCGGGCATCACCGAGCTGGCCGGCGCGGCGCTGCTGAAGGACGACGACTCCGACCTCGCCGAGACTGCGCGCAACGCCGCGATGCAATCGTTGCTCGGGCTGACCGGCGGGCTGGCGGGCATCGCGGGCAGCGCCGGCGACACCCTGTTCGGGCTGATCATCAACGCGGTCAAGAGCGACAACGGCTCCAACCTGCTGTCGACGCCGTCGATCATGACCCTGGACAACGAGCCGGCGCGGATCCTGGTCGGCCAGGAAGTGCCGATCACGTCCGGCGAGGTGCTCGGCGACGGAAATTCCAATCCGTTCCGGACCATCGAACGGCAGGACGTCGGCATCCAGTTGGAGGTCACTCCGCAAATCAACGCCGGTGGCGGCATCACCCTGCAGTTGCGGCAGGAAGTGTCGTCGGTCGATGGCCCGGTATCGGCGGACTTCGACGAGCTGATCCTCAACAAGCGCGAGATCGAGACCCGGGTGCTGGTCGACGACGGCGCGATCGTCGTGCTCGGTGGCCTGCTCGACCAGGCCGAGCGCAGTTCGGTCGAAAAAGTGCCGCTGCTGGGCGACATCCCGATCCTCGGCAGCCTGTTCCGTTCCACCGCCAGGTCCAAGGACAAGACCAACCTGATGGTGTTCATCCGTCCGACCATCGTCGGCGGGCCCGAGGATGCCCAGCGCGTGACTGCGCCGCGCTACGACTACATGCGCAACTCGCAGCTGCAACTGGACGATTCGAAGCAGCGCGAGGCGGCGCTCGACGTGCTGGTGCGCGACTACCTGCGCACGCATCCGCCGGTGGCGCCGCCTGCCGGGGCCACGCCGGCGCCGGCCGTCGTACCCGTCACCCCCGAAGCCCTGCCCACCCCATGACCACCGCCCTGCCGTCGCTGCCCTACGCGTTCGCCAAGCGGCATGGCGTGGTCGTGCTCGACGGCGCTGCCGATGGGGAACGGATCCAGATCGGCCTGCGCGAGGACGCCGCGGCGACCGCGTTGATCGAGGTGCGCCGCGCGCTCGGGCGGCCACTGCACGTCGCGCGACTGCCGCGTGCCGCGTTCGACCGCAAGCTGTCGGAGGTCTACGCCGACGCCGGCCTCGGCACCGCCGACGCGGTCGACCAGCTCGACATGCACGGCAGCCTGGATTCGCTGGTCGAGGACATCCCCGCCACCGCCGACCTGCTGGAAAGCCAGGACGACGCGCCGATCATCCGCCTGATCAACGGCCTCATCGCCGAGGGCGCGCGGCTGGGCGCCTCCGACATACATATCGAACCGTCCGAAGCCGCGCTGCGGGTGCGCTTCCGCATCGATGGCGTGATGCGCGAAGCGGTCAGCCTGTCGAGCCGGATCGCGCCTCTGCTGGTGTCGCGGGTCAAGGTCATGGCGCGGCTCGACATCGCCGAGAAGCGCATCCCGCAGGACGGCCGCATCTCGGTGGCGATGGGCGCCAAGGCGCTCGACGTGCGCGTCTCCACCCTGCCCGCGCGCGGCGGCGAACGCGTGGTGCTGCGCATCCTCGACAAGGACCAGGGCACGCTGACGCTGCAGCAACTGGGCATGCCGCCCGCGGTCGAGGCGGCATTCGGAAAGGCCCTGCACGTACCCAACGGCATCGTGCTGGTGACCGGGCCGACCGGCTCGGGCAAGACCACCACGCTGTATGCGGGCCTGGCCCTGCTCAACGACGGCAGCCGCAACATCCTCACTGTCGAGGACCCGGTCGAATACGCGATCGACGGCATCGGCCAGACCCAGGTCAACACCAAGGTCGGCATGACCTTCGCCGCCGGCCTGCGCGCGATCCTGCGGCAGGACCCGGACGTGGTGATGGTCGGCGAGATCCGCGACCCGGAGACCGCGCAGATCGCGGTGCAGGCCAGCCTGACCGGACATTTGGTGCTGTCGACCGTGCATACCAACGACGCGGTCGGCGCGATCACGCGCTTGCGTGACATGGGCATGGAACCGTTCCTCCTCGCCTCGACCGTGCGACTGGTGCTGGCGCAGCGATTGCTTCGACGGTTGTGCACGCACTGCCGTGCCCCTCGCCCGGCCGACGCGCTGGGCGAACGACTGATGGGCCGCGACTTCGACGGCGTGCTGTACCAGGCCGTGGGGTGTCCGCGCTGTAACCACACCGGCTATGCCGGGCGGATGGGCGTGTACGAAGCCATCTCGATCGACGACGAAATGCGCCGCTTGATCGGCGACAACGCCGACGAGGACACCCTCGCCCGCGCCGCGTTCGCCCGCGCCGACCGGCTCGCCGGGTCGGCGCGCGCCGCAGTCGCCAGCGGCGCGACCACGCTGGAGGAAGCGCTACGCGTGACCCGCGACGACGGCAGCCATACGATCCACCCCGAAGGCGACGGCGATGCCGGCGTTTGACTACGCCGCGCTCGACGAGCGCGGCCGCACCCGCAACGGCCGGCTCGACGCGGCCAGCCCGGCCGACGCCCGTGCCGTGCTGCAACGCCGGCGGCTGGTGCCGGTGCGGCTGGAGCCGGCCGGCTCCCCGCAACCGGCCCGCAACGGCAACGACCCCACGCCCGACACATCGCGCGCAGGCGTCTTCGACCGCTTCACCACCAAGGATGTCGCGCTGGTCACCCGCCAGCTCGCCACGCTGGTATCGGCCGCGCCGCTGGAAGAAGCCCTACGCACGATCGGG
Organism: Lysobacter sp.; assembly: GCA_050737695.1. Classification (GTDB taxonomy): domain Bacteria; phylum Pseudomonadota; class Gammaproteobacteria; order Xanthomonadales; family Xanthomonadaceae; genus Novilysobacter. Next base: position 11,173 of record JBOHYB010000016.1, read on the forward strand.
GCGCAGGCCGAGAAGCGCGCGGTGCGCCGCGTACTGATGTCGACCCACGCGCTGGTGCTGGAAGGCTTCCGCCTGTCCGACGCGATGGCGCGCCAGGGCAAGGCGTTCCCGCCGCTGTACCGGGCGATGGTCGCCGCCGGCGAAGGCTCCGGCGCGCTGCCCGACATCCTAGAACGCCTCGCCGACCTGCTCGAACGCGAGCAGCAGGTCCGCGGCAAGCTGGTCACCGCACTGGTCTACCCGGCGGCACTGGCGCTGACCGCGGTCGCGGTAGTGATCGCGCTGATGGCGTTCGTCGTGCCCAAGGTGGTCGAGCAGTTCGACTCGATGGGCCGCGAGCTGCCGATGCTGACCCGGCTCGTGATCGGCATCTCCGACCTGATGGCCGACTGGGGCCTGCTGGCGATGGTGTTGCTTGGCGTCGGCGCGGTGGCATTCACGCGGATGCTGCAGCGCCCCGCGTTCCGGCTGCGCTTCGACGCGTTGGTGCTGAAGACGCCGCTGCTCGGCCGCCTGGTCCGCGACGTCCATGCCGCGCAGATGGCGCGCACGCTGTCGATCATGCTCGCCAGCGGCCTGCCGATGATGGAGGGCCTGGTCATCACCGCGCGCACCGTGCACAACCGGGTGCTGCGCGCGGCGACCGACACCATGGTCGCCTCGATCCGCGAAGGCGGCAGCCTGTCGAGCGCGATGCGGCGCGCCGCAGTGTTCCCGCCGACGCTGCTGTACATGACCGGCAGCGGCGAGAACAGCGGCCGCCTGGCGCCGATGCTGGAGCGCGCCGCCGACTACCTCGAACGCGAATTCAACACCTTCACCTCGGTCGCGATGAGCCTGTTGGAGCCGGTGATCATCGTCGTCCTCGGCGGCGTGGTCGCGGTGATCGTACTCGCGATCCTGCTGCCGATCCTGCAGTTCAACTCCCTGGTCCTTGGTTGAGGAATGCCCATGCAAGCCCCCCGCTCCCGCCGTCGCAATAGCGCCGGCTTCACCCTGGTCGAGTTGATGGTGGTGATCGTCATCATCGGCCTGCTCGCCACCGTGGTGATGATCAACGTCATGCCCAGCCAGGACCGCGCGATGGTCGAGAAGGCCCGCGCCGACGTGTCGGTGCTGGAGCAGGCGGTCGAGACCTACCGCCTCGAGAACCTGGTCTACCCGCGCACCGAGCACGGCCTCGATGCCCTGCTGCGCGCGCCCGCCGGCCTCGCCCGTCCCGAACGCTATCGCCGCGGCGGCTACATCCGGCGCCTGCCGACCGATCCGTGGGGCAACCCGTACCAGTACCGCCAGCCCGGCGAGCACGGCGCGTTCGACATCTACTCGTTCGGCGCCGATGGCGCGGCCGGTGGCGAAGCCGACGACACCGACATCGGCAACTGGAACTGACCGTTGTCGCGCCAGCCCACCCGCTCGCGGATTCCTGCGCGCCTGCGCGGCTTCACTCTGGTGGAGCTGATGGTGGTGCTGGTGATCGTCGGGCTGATGGGCGTGGCGGTGGTGCTGACCGCGCCGGGTGACGGCAACACCCTCTCGCGCGAAGCCGACACCCTGGCCGCGCGGTTGGTGCGCGCGCAGGAAGAAGCGATCCTGACCACCCGCGCGGTGCAGGTGGTCGTCGACGCACAGGGCTACGCGTTCGCGCGGCAAAGCTTCGGCCAATGGCAGCCGCTGGACGAGGGCCCGTTCGAGCCGATGGCGTGGACCGAGGGCACCACCGCGGTATTCGACGGCAAGCGCGAACAGGTCAGCTTCCGTTTCGAGCCGACCGGCGGCGGGCGCGAGGAGCAGGTTCGGCTGGCCCGCAACGGCCAGCAGCTCCGGGTCGGCGTGGATGCCGCCGGCGAGGTGAAGGTCGATGCGTCGCGTTGATCGGCCCGCACGCGGCTTCTCCCTGATCGAGATGCTGGTCGCGATGGCCGTGTTCAGCCTGGTCGCGCTGGCGTTGTTGAACCTGGCCGGCGAAAACACCCGCACCGCCGTGGTCATCGAGGAGCGCGTGCTGGCCGGCGTGGTTGCCGACAACCGCGCGGTCGAGGCGATGCTGACGACGCCCTCGCAACTGGCCGCGAAATCCACCGGCACCGAATCGGCTGGCGATCGCGAGTGGCGCTGGACCCGCACCGTCAGCCCGACCGACATGGCCGCGATCGTCCGGATCGACGTCACCGTGATGCCGGCTGGCGAGGATCGGATCGCCGCAGAGGCCAGCGCGTTCCGGAGCGTGCAATGAGCGCGCGTGGCTTCAGTCCGGTCACGCCGCACAACGGCGCGGCGTTCAGCCGGCTTGGCGGACGTACCGCCAGAGCAGCCGGCTTCACCCTGGTCGAGATGCTGGTCGCCCTGCTGGTCTTCGCCCTGCTGTCGGCGGTCGGAGTCGCAGTGATGGCCTACGCCGCCGACAATCAGGGAGTGGCGCAGGCGCGGATGGATCGACTGGGCGAGTTCCAGCGCGCCCGCGCCCTGCTCAAGGCCGACCTCGCCCAGGCGGCCGTGCGCCGGGTGCGCGAGCGCGACGGCACGCCCGCGCGTAACGCCTTCATCGGCAGCACTGCGGGTGCAAGCCGGGCGATGTCCGGCGCGGCGCCGCTGTTGGCATTGGTCCGCCGCGGCTGGACCAATCCCGATGCCGAACCACGCGCATCGATGCAGTACGTCGAATACCGGCTGGTCGACGGCCGGCTCGAACGCAGCGTCCGCACCGCGCTCGACGGCGCCGCACCGGGCGTGCCGCAGGTGATGCTGGCGGGGATCGAGTCGGCGACGATCGGCTACCACTACCGCGGCCAATGGATCGACGGCTGGCCCGGTGGCGCGACGGCGATGCCCGATGCGGTGCGCTTGCAACTGCAACTGCATGGACTCGGCCGGATCGAGCAACTGTTCCTGTTGCCGGGAGCGGGCTCGTGAAGCGGCAGTCGGGCGTCGCGCTGCTGACCGTGCTGTTGCTGGTCGCGGTGATGTCGGTGCTGGTGATGAGCGTGCTTGACGACATCCGCTTCGGCCTGCGTCGGGCGTCCAACGCACAATCGATGGCGCAGGCGCAGTGGTACGCACTCGGCGCGGAAACGCTGGCGATGGCGCAAATCGACCGGCTGTCGACGCGCGACCCGGGCCGCACCACCCTGGTCGGCGACTGGAACGGACGGCCGCTCGTCTTCCCGGTCGAGCACGGCGCGATCAGCGCGCGACTGTCCGACGCCACCACCTGCTTCAACCTCAACAGCGTGGTCGAGGGCGCGCCCGAGCAGTGGCAGCGACGCGACGACGGCAGCCGGCAGTTCGGCGCATTGCTGCGGGCGCTCGACGTCCCGGCGCATCAGGCTGACGCACTGGTCGACGCGCTGGTCGACTGGATCGATTCCGACAGCGTGCCCGGCGCGCTCGGCGCCGAGGACGCGACCTACCTGTCGCGCACCCCGGCCCATCGCACCGGCGGCACCCTGCTGGCCGAACCCAGCGAGCTGCGCACGATCGCCGGCTTCGACGACGACATCTACACCCGCCTGCGCCCGCACGTGTGCGCGTTGCCGACAGACGCGCCGTCGCCGATCAACCTCAACACCCTCGACGAAACCGATGCCGTGCTGCTGTCGATGCTGACCGACGGTGCGCTCGGCCCGGATGCGGCCCGCCAGCTGATCCGCGCACGCCCCCCCGATGGCTGGCCGGATCCCACCGCCTTCTGGTCGCATCGGCTGCTGGACGGAATCGAACCGCTGGCGTCGGCGAGGGACCAGGTCTCGCTGCAGACCCGGTTCTTCGCCCTGCAATCGCAGATCGAGTACGCCGGCGCGCAGGTCGTGTCGAGCGCGTTGTTCGAGCACGACGCCGGCCGCACCCGGCTGGTCGCACGCCGCCTGGCACCGCTGGAATAACCCATGACGCCCCCCGCCTGAGCCCACCCTGATGAACCCCACCACGCTCTTGCTATTGCTTCCTGCGACACCCGGCGCTGCCGCCACCTGTTTCCATCTCGACGGTGGCGGCCGCACGATCGATCGGCGCACGGTCGAGGCCGGCGCGCCGCTGGCCGCCACCGCGACCCAGTCCCCTGCCCGGCAGGTGCTGGCCGTGCCCGGCATCGAATGCGTTTCGACGTGGCTGGAACTGCCGGCGCGCAACCCGGTGCAGGCGCTGGCGGCGGCGCGGGTCCTGGTCGCGGACCATGTCGCCGGTCCGGTCGATACACTGCATCTCGCGATCGCGCCGGGGGCGGATGACCGCAGCCGCCAAGTGGTCGCGGTGGAGTCGGCGACGATGCAGGCCTGGCTCGACCAGGCCGCGGCGTTCGGCATGATCCCCGACGTTGTGGCCCCGATGCCGATGCTGTTGGCGCCGGTCGAGGAAGCCGCCACCGGCGAACCCGGCGACGTGGTCATCGCCGACATCGACGGACACTGGCTGGTCCGCGGCGAGAAGCTGGCCTTCGCCGCCGAGCCCGCACTGGCCGATCAGGTGATCGGAGAACGGCCGCGCCGCATCCTGACAGGAGCGGAAACCGAGGCTGCGTTCACCGCCAACGCGCTGTCGCCCCCGATCGACCTGTTGCAGCACGCCTTCGCCCGTCAACCCGCGCACCGCGAAGGCTGGCCGGCCTACCGTCGCGCGGCGGTCCTGGCCGCGGTGCTGGTGGTGTCGCCACTGGTGCTGCTGGCCGCGCAGGCGGTCCGTCACGAAGTCGCCGCCCGCAATCTGCAGGCCCAGGCCAACGCGCTTTCCCGTACGGTGATGCCCACGCTTGGCGAAGATGCCGACCCGCTGCCACCGATCCGCGCACGCCTGGCCGGGCTGCAAGCGGGCGACGTCTTTGCCGATGCCGCTGCGGCGCTGCTGGCCGCGGTCGCGGCGACCGACGGTGTCGAACTCGATGCCCTGTCCTACACCGACGGTGAACTGCAAGCGACCCTGGTGGTGCCTGCGCCGGCCGCGCTGGAGCGCATCCGCAGCGCACTGGCCAAAGCCGGACTGGAACTGGCCGAGAACGGTCGTCGCGACGCCGGCGGTCGCAACCAGCACACCATCACCGTGAGGCCGTCGGCATGAGCGCTCTCGAAAGATTCAGGCACTGGTGGCAATCGCGCGAACTCCGCGAGCAGCGGATGCTGGCGGTGATGTTTGCCGCGCTCGCCGCGTTCTTGCTGTGGTTCGGCGTGGTCGCACCGCTGCAGCGCGCGCGCGATGCGGCCCGCGACCGCCATCACCGTGCCGCCGCCGACCTGCGCGAGGTCGTGCAGGGCGTGGACACCATCACCGCCCTGCAGGCCCGGAATCCCGGCATGTCGACCGCCGACGCCTTCGCCAGCGCCGTCCTCGATACCGCGGCCTCCGCACAGGTGCCGATCAGCCGCCAACGCATCGACGATGCCGGCGTGCTCCAGGTCGGGATCGACGCGGTCGACGCGCCGACGCTGCTGGGTTGGCTCGACTACTTGCGCCACCAGCACGGCATCGTGCCGTTGGCCGTCGACATCACCGAACGCAACGGCCGCCTGCAGGTGCAGGCGAGCTTCCGCTCGCCGTCGCCATGAGCCGTCGCGCATTGGCGTTGGCGTTCCTGCTGGCACTGGCTCCGATGCTGGTGGCGACACTGCCGTTGCGGTTGGCATTGCAAAGCCCCGGCATCGATCCGGCCGCACTGGGGCTGTCGGCGGACGGCGCGTCCGGCTCGATCTGGTCCGGTCGGCTGCGTTCGGTCGAGTGGCGGGGGCAGCCGCTGGGCGATGCCACGCTCGCGCTGGATCCGCTGTCGTTGCTGGTGGGCGTGCAACGGCTCGAACTGGCAACGTCCGGGCCTTCCGGCGATACGTTTTCCGCCGACCTGCTGCGCGGGCGGCGTAGCGGTCTCGACAACATCAACGGTCAGTTGCAGCTGGACATCGACCGGCCGCTGGCGGGGCTGGTCGCGCATTTGTCCTTCGACAACGCCAGCCTAGTGTTCTCCGACGGCCGCTGCCAAAAGGCGGGTGGCACGGTGGAGGCAGAGCTGGTCGTTCCAGGCATCGAAGCGCCGATCCGGTTGCAGGGACCGGTACGTTGCGATGACGAAGCCGGCTCGATCGCACTCGCCTCGATCCCACGCCCCGGCGCTCCCCGCGTCGAGGCAACCCTCGGCATCGAAAGCGACGGCCGCTACCGGTTGCAGTCGCGCGTCCAGCCCGCCGGCGCGTTCACCGGGCTCGCGCTGCAGGCGGCCGGGTTCAGGGATACCCCGGCCGGGCTGGTGCGCATCGACAGCGGGCAATGGGTGGATTGATCGCCGACAGCGCGAAGGCCGGCGCAGAAATGCAATGAAAACGTCACGCAACTGCAGGAATGTCACATTTCTGCAATTTGCCGCGCTTACCCTGCGCGTACTTCCCCAGCCGTGACACCAAATCGCAATGAAACTTCAACAAAACCGCCTCACGATGCGGATCCTCGCCGGCCTGTCGCTCGTCGCGCTGGCGCCGCTGTCCCACGCCGGCGTGCCTATCGACACCATCGGCGGCTCCGAGATCAGCTTCGAGGGCCTGCTCCAGGCCGACGGCAGCTGGTACGACAACGACGTCGCCGACCTCGATGGCGATGCCGGCGACGGTACTGACCACGACTACGGAATGCGCCGCTCCGAGTTGGTGCTCAAGGGCAAGGGCCCGGGCAACGTTGACTGGGTGGTCGGCTACGACGCCACCGCAGACAAGTGGCTCGACGTCAACGTCGAATATGGCTTCGGAAACGGCCACAGCTTGAAGGTCGGCCAGTTCAAGCAGCCCAACAGCCTGGAGGAGCTGTCGTCGACCAAGAACAACGACTTCATCTCCAAGGCGATGACCACCAACACCTACGGCGTGTCGCGCCGGCTCGGCGTGGCCTACGGCTACAGCCGGGACGACTGGAGCATCACCGCCAGCAGCTTCGGCCGCAACATGACCAGCGGCGGCGACCACGGCAGCGGCTACGGCCTGCGCGGGACCCTCGCGCCGATCAACGAGGACGGCAACATCCTCCACTTCGGCCTGTCCCACCTGGACCAGGACACCGACGCCGACACCCTGCGCCTGCGTACCCGACCGCAGGCCGACCTGGCCGGCGTGCGGCTGGTCGACAGCGGCACGCTGACCGACACCGACCGCCTGGCCGCCACCGGCGTCGAGGCGTTCTGGGTGCGCGGTCCGTTCAAGCTGCAGGGCGAATACATGCAGGGCGAGGTCAGCCGCCACGACAGTGCCGACTACAGCACCAGCGGCGGCTACCTCAGCGCGCTCTACAACCTGACCGGCGAGAGCTGGAGCTACAAGGGCGGTACGCCCGGCACCGCCAAGCCGGCCGACCCGTCCCGCGGCATGTGGCAGCTCGGCCTGCGCTACGACACGATCGACCTCGACGACGGCACGGTCGAAGGTGGCCAGATGGACGCGCTGACCGCCGGCGTCAACTGGTACTGGCGCAAGAACTTCAAGTTCGCGGTGAACTACGTGCAGGTCGACAGCGAGCGCCTGGGTGTCAGCGACGACCCGAACATCGTCGAGGCGCGCGCGCAGCTCTATTGGTAACCGACACACGCCGGCAACATTCGGCGGGTCCAATGACCCAAGGCCCCCGCGGGTCCATCTCTCTCTCCTGAACGGCAGGGCGCGACCGAGGTCGCGCCCATTTTTTTGCCGCAATCGCTGTAACAAATCCGCCGAACTGTCATATCAATGTAACAAAAACATCATTTCATGGTCGCACCCGCCGGCAATGCCGGCATTCCCTTGCACGGAGTTCCGCATGAACACCACGCCGGCCGGCTTCAACCTCCGCACCGCCGCCCTGTCCCTCGCCGTCTCGTTCGCCGTCGCTGCGTGCGGTGGCAACGATTCCGCTCCGGCCACCGATGCCGGCTCCACCGCCCCGGCCGCCAACGCCGAAGCCGGCGACAAGGTCGCCGCGCAGATCACCGGTGCCGGCGCGACCTTCATCTTCCCGCTGGTCTCCAAGTGGTCGGCGGACTACCACACAGCCACCGGCAACCAGGTCAACTACCAGTCGATCGGCTCGGGCGGCGGCATCGCCCAGATCAAGGCCGGCACGGTCGATTTCGGCTCGTCCGACGCGCCGCTGTCGAGCGAGGAGCTGGCCGAGGCCGGCCTGCTGCAGTTCCCGTCGGTGATCGGCGGCGTGGTGCCGGTGGTCAACGTGCAGGGCATCGAGGCGGGCGAACTGCGCCTGACCGGTCCGCTGCTGGCCGATATCTACCTGGGCAAGGTCAAGACCTGGAACGACCCGGCGATCGCCGCGGTGAACCCGGGCGTCGAGCTGCCGGCCAGCAAGATCAACCTCGTCCAGCGCTCGGACGGCTCGGGCACCACCTTCAACTTCACCAACTACCTGTCCAAGGTCAGCCCGTCGTGGAAGGACACGATCGGCGAAGGCAAGTCGGTGCAGTGGCCCGACGGCGTCGGCGGCAAGGGCAACGAGGGCGTGGCGTCGTACGTGCAGCAGATCGACGGTTCGATCGGCTACGTCGAGCTGGCCTACGCGCTGCAGAACGACATGGCCTACGCGATGCTGCAGAACGCCGCCGGCAACTTCGTCGCGCCGAGCGCCGAGGCGTTCGCCGCCGCGGCCGCGACTGCCGACTGGGCTGGCGCGCCGGACTTCAACCTGGTCATCACCAACGCGCCGGGCGAGCAGGCGTGGCCGATCACCGCCACCAACTTCATCCTGATGTACGAGCAGCCGGAGGATCCGAAGCGCAGCGCCGCTGCCCGCGCGTTCTTCGAATGGGCCCTGCACAACGGCCAGCAGCAGGCCGCGTCACTGGACTACGTGCCGCTGCCGCCGGAGCTGGTCGGCCAGATCGAGCAGTACTGGGCCAGCGAGTTCAAGGCACCTGCCGCGCAGTAGCGGCAATCCGAGCCCCTCTCCCGCCTGCGGGAGAGGGGTTGGGGTGAGGGCCGCGCGCCCCGCCACCCTCATCCGCCCTTCGGGCACCTTCTCCCGCCAGCGGGAGAAGGGACAGGCCAGACCTTACGAATGAGTGCCATCTCCCTACCGAACGCCCCCGCCTCGCGCGACCACAAGGACGCCCGCAACGACCGGCTGTTCCGTTATACGCTGGTCGCCACCGTGGTGTTCGTGCTGCTGGCGCTGGCCGGCGCGGCGCTGTCGATGTTGTGGGGCGGTCGCCAGGCACTAGAGGCCTCGGGCCTCGACTTCTTCTTCAGCGCCGACTGGAACCCGGTCGAGAACCAGTACGGCGCGCTGGTGCCGATCTACGGCACCATCGTCACCGCGATGATCGCGATGCTGATCGCGGTGCCGGTCAGCTTCGGCATCGCCTTCTTCCTGACCGAGGTCGCGCCGCGATGGCTGCGCGGACCGGTCGGCACCGCGATCGAACTGCTCGCGGGTATCCCCTCGATCATCTACGGCATGTGGGGCCTGTTCGTGCTGGTGCCGGTGATGACCGAGTACGTCACGCCCTGGGCCAACGAGAACCTCGGCACGCTGCCGGTCATCGGTCCGTTGTTCCAGGGGCCACCGATCGGCATCGGCATGCTCACCGCCGGCATCGTGCTGGCGATCATGGTGGTGCCGTTCATCTCCTCGGTGATGCGCGAGGTGTTCCTGACCGTGCCGACGCGGCTCAAGGAATCGGCCTACGCGTTGGGTTCGACCAAGTGGGAGGTCAGCTGGGACATCGTGCTGCCCTACACGCGCTCGGCGGTGATCGGCGGCATCTTCCTCGGCCTCGGCCGCGCGCTCGGCGAGACCATGGCGGTCGCGTTCGTGATCGGCAACTCGACCCGCTTCACCGCGTCCCTGCTGGAGCCGGGCACCACCATCGCGGCATTGATCGCCAATGACTTCGGCGAGGCGACCGAAACCTATCGCTCGGCGCTGCTGCTGCTTGGCTTCGTGCTGTTCATCGTCACCTTCGTCGTGCTCGCCATCGCGCGGCTGATGCTCGGCCACTTGTCGCGCAAGGAGGGCAACTGATGGGCGCTGTCGCCGCCAACACCGGCGTGGACAGCCGCGCCCTGCGCACCGCCGACGCGTTGTACCGCCGGCGCCGGATCCGGAACGCGGTGTCGCTGGTGCTCGCCTGCCTGGCCGCCGGCTTCGGCCTGCTGTTCCTGGGCTGGATCCTGTGGACGCTGGTGTCCAAGGGCATCGGCGGGATCGATTGGGCACTGTTCACTCGGAACACGCCACCGCCGATGGCCGAAGGCGGCCTGAAAAACGCATTCTTCGGCAGCGCCGTGATGTGCCTGATGGCGATCGGAATCGGCACGCCATTGGGCATCGCGGCCGGCACCTGGCTGGCCGAATACGGCACCGCCAGCAAGATCGGCACCGTGGTCCGCTTCGTCAACGACATCCTGCTGTCGGCGCCGTCGATCGTGCTCGGCCTGTTCGTCTACACGCTGGTGGTGATGCAGGCCGGCGGCAACTTCTCCGCCGTCGCCGGTGCGATCGCGCTGGCGTTCATCGTGCTGCCGGTGGTGTTGCGCACCACCGACGAAATGCTGCGGCTGGTGCCCTCGCAGATGCGCGAGGCGGCGCTGTCGCTCGGCGTGCCGCAGTGGAAGGTCACCGTGCAGGTGATGTACCGCTCGGCGATGCCGGGCATCGTCACCGGCATCCTGCTGGCGCTGGCCCGGATCTCCGGCGAGACCGCGCCGCTGCTGTTCACCGCGTTCGGCAACCAGTACTGGAGCAGCGACGTCACCGGGCCGATGGCCAGCGTGCCAGTGGTGATGTACCAGTACGCCGGCAGCCCGTACGAGTCGTGGCAGTCCATCGCCTGGGCCGGCGCGCTGGTCCTGACCGCCTTCGTGCTGGTCATCAGCCTGGTCGCCCGCGCGATCGTCTCACGAAATCGGGTGAGCCATGACTGAACTGGCCTCCCCGTCCCGCGCCGACACCGCACGCTCCTCCATTTCAATTCCCAATCCCTGGGCCACGGCCATGAACGACGTCTCCCTCTCCCACGCCGCACCATCCAGCCGGGCCACAGAAGCCGCCGCACCGGTCAAGCTGGCCGCGCGCGGGCTGGACTTCCACTACGACAGGTTCCATGCGCTCAAGGGCATCGACCTGGCGATCCCGGAGAAGCAGGTCACCGCGCTGATCGGGCCGTCGGGCTGCGGCAAGTCGACCCTGCTGCGCGTGTTCAACCGGATCTACGCGCTGTACCCGAAGCTGCGCGCGTCGGGCGAGGTGTTGCTGGACGGCGAGAACATCCTCGACCCGAAGTACCCGATGAACCGGCTGCGCAGCAAGGTCGGGATGGTGTTCCAGAAGCCGGTCCCGTTCCCGATGACGATCTTCGAGAACGTCGCCTACGCCATCCGCCACCACGAGAAGCTGTCGAAGGCGGAGATGGCCGACCGGGTCGAGCAGGCGTTGCGCCAGGGCGCGCTGTGGGACGAGGTCAAGGACAAACTCGGATCGAGTGCGCTCGGCCTGTCGGGCGGGCAGCAACAGCGCCTGTGCATCGCCCGCGCGGTCGCGCTGAAACCCGACGTGCTGCTGCTGGACGAGCCGACCTCGGCGCTGGACCCGATCTCTACCAGCCGCATCGAGCAACTGGTGGCCGAGTTGAAGAACGACTACACCATCGCGATCGTGACCCACAACATGCAGCAGGCCGCGCGCGTGTCGGACTACACCGCCTTCATGTACCTGGGCGACCTGATCGAGCATGGCGCCACCGACACGATCTTCTCCAACCCTTCGGTGCAGCAGACCGAGGACTACATCAGCGGTCGATTCGGCTGAGGACGCATTCGATGAACAACATCCCCCACGATCACATCGTCAAGAGCTACGACGAAGAGCAGCGCCGCCTGCTGGACGAGACCCTGCGCATGGGCGAGATGGCCGCCGCCCAGCTGGAGGCCGCGCTCGACGTGGTTCAGCGCCGCGACGACAAGGCCGCCGCGCGCATCATCGGCAACGACGAGGCGATCGACGCACTGGAGCAGACGATCAGCCAGGACGTCATGAAACTCGCCCTGCGCGGCCCGATGGCCCGCGACCTGCGCGAGATCCTCGCCACCATCCGCATCGCCTCCGACATCGAGCGCATCGGCGACTATGCGGCCAACGTCGCCAAGCGCTCGACCGCGCTGAACCTGGCCCCACCGCTGCCGCACGTGGGCGGCCTTCAGGTGATCGGCAAACTCGCGGCGCAGCAGCTGCGCGATGTCATGGCCGCCTACCGCGACAACGACGTCGAGGCCGCGCAGAACGTCCGCGACCGCGACGCCGAACTCGACACCGCCTACACCGCCCTGTTCCGCGAGCTGCTGACCTACATGGCCGAGGACCCGCGCAGCATCACCGGCTGCACCCACCTGCTGTTCATGGCCAAGAACATCGAGCGCATCGGCGACCACGCCACCAACATCGCCGAGAACGTCTGGTTTCTGGTCCGCGGCGACGGCAACCTGCCGCCGCGCGAGAAGCGCGACGACAGCAATACCGTAGCGCCGTAGAACCAGCTTGCGCTGCCTGCCGTTGGCGTCGCAGGGCTTGCCTACAAACGAACGCCGCGAACCGCTGGCATCCCGGGTTAATCCCCTGCTCCCCCAAACCGCGCTAGCATCGCCTCCCAACGCGGCCCGTCCGCATCCCAGGAGGCAAGTACCATGTCGAACGCATCGAACAAGCCCGTCCTCGTCACCGCCACCCTCGCTGGTGGCCTGCTGCTGGCCGGCTCCGCCTTCGCCGCCACCCCGCTCGCCCAGGGCTACATGCTCGGCGCGCAGGACGCCGCGACCGCCACCGAAGCCAAGACCAAGGAAGGCGGCTGCGGCGCCAAGAAGGCCGAGGGCAGCTGCGGCATGGACAAGATGGACACCGACAAGGACGGCAAGATCTCGTCGGCCGAGTTCGGCGCCGCTCACGGTGGCGACACCAGCAAGTTCGCCGAGCACGACCCGAACGGCGACGGCTTCATCGACGCCGCCGAGATGGACGCCCACCACGCCGCGACGAAGGCCGACAAGGCCGGTACCGCGAAGGCCGACATGGAAGGCAAGTGCGGCGAAGGCGCATGCGGCGGCAGCAGGTAAGGCTTGACCAGTACCGCGTCATCCGCACTCGCGCCTGACGCCGTCGGCCTCGGCCTGCGGCGGGCCCTTCTGGGTCCGCTGCGGGCGGCCACTCCGGGCGGCTTCGACTTCCTCGAAGTCGCACCGGAAAACTGGATCGGCGTCGGTGGTGCGCTCGGCGATGCCTTCGCCGACCTCGCCTCGCGTTATCCGATCGTCTGCCACGGCCTGTCGCTGTCGCTCGGCGGCCCCGGCCCGCTCGACGACACCTTTCTCGGCAAGCTGCGGCGCTTCCTCGACGCCCACCGCGTCCCGATCTACAGCGAACACCTCAGCGCCTGCAGCGACGCGCACGGCCAGCTGTACGACCTGATGCCGCTGCCGTTCACCGATGCCGCGGTCGAACACGTCGCCGCACGCATCCGCCAGACCCAGGACGTGCTCGGCCGGCGCATCGCGGTCGAGAACATCTCCTATTACGCGACCCTCGACGCCGGCAACCCGCGCGCGATGACCGAGATCGATTTCATCAACGCCGTGCTCGACCGCGCCGACTGCGATCTGCTGCTGGACGTCAACAACATCGTGGTCAACGCGACCAACCATTGCTATGACGCGCACGAATTCCTGCGCGCCCTGCCCGGCGAGCGCATCGCCTACATCCACGTTGCCGGCCACTTCGACGAGGCCGACGACCTCAAGATCGACACCCACGGCGCACCCGTGAGCGATCCGGTCTGGGCCTTGCTGGCCGAGGCCTACCGCGAGTTCGGTCCGCGCCCGACCCTGCTCGAACGCGACTTCAACCTGCCGCCGCTGGACGAGCTGCTGAGCGAACTCGATATCGTCCGCAACCATCTCCACGACCACCACCGCGAGCAGCGCCATGTCGCCTGAGCCCGCCGGCGGCGCCCAGCACGAACTCGGGACCTACATCCGCGACCCAGCGGCGGCGCCCCCGCCTATCGGGATCGAAGAACGCCGCCTGAAAATCTACCGCGAACTGTTCTTCAACAACATCGAAAGCATGCTCGCCGGCAACTTCCCGGTGATCCGGAAGATCCTGAGCGCCGCCCCCGACAGCACCCGCTGGTCGACGCTGGTACGCGACTTCTACCGCGAGCATCCCTCGCACACCCCGTTGTTCACCGAACTGGCGCGCGAGTTTGTCCGCTACCTCGAACACCGCGCCGGTCCCGGCCGTGGCGACCTGCCATGGCTGCCCGAACTCGCCCATTACGAATGGCTGGAACTGGCCCTGCAGATCAGCGAGGCGCGCGCCGACGATATTCCGCACGATCCCGACGGCGACCTGCTCGACGGCCGTCCGTTGCTGTCGCCGCTGGCCTGGCCGCAGACCTATCGCTGGCCCGTGCACCGTATCGCTCCCGACTGCCAGCCCGACGCCCCGCCGGCCGAACCCACCTGCCTGCTGCTGCAGCGCGACTCCGACGGCAAGGTCCATTTCCAGCAACTGAGCGCACTGACCTTCCGGCTGCTACAGCGACTGGACCAGCATCCCGACCTGACCGGCCGCCACCAATTGCAGGCGCTCGCGCAAGAAGCCGCCACCGAAGCCGACGACGCCTTCACCGCCCAGGGTTTGGCGATGCTCCAACAGCTGCGCTCCACCGCCGTAATCCAGGGCACCCGGACCGACTGACGTCCGGAATCGATTCCGGCGTTCGCGTGCCCCGGGCTCCTGTAGGAGCGGCTTCAGCCGCGATCTGGAACCGGACGCGCGACCAACCTTCCGATCGCGGCTAAAGCCGCTCCTACAAAAACCAGGCCGCAGGAGCCGTCTGCTAGGCTTCCCCGATGACAACCGCAGCAACGCCTTCCCCCGACGCCTCGACCGCGGCACCCCGGGTCTCTCCGCTCGCCACCCGCTTTCGCGGCTTCCTCCCGGTGGTGGTCGACGTCGAAACCGGCGGCTTCGACTGGAACCGCTGCGCCCTGCTGGAAATCGCCGTACAACCGATCGACATCGATGAGAACGGCCTGCTGTTCCCCGGCGAGACCACCAACGCCCATGTCGTGCCGGCCCCTGGCCTGGAGATCGACCCGAAGTCGCTGGAAATCACCGGCATCAAGCTCGACCACCCGTTCCGCCTGGCCAAGGAAGAGCGCCCGGCGCTCGACCACGTGTTCGCCCCGGTCCGCGCCGCCTGCAAGAAGCACGGCTGCCAGCGCGCGATCCTGGTCGGCCACAACGCCCACTTCGACCTCAACTTCCTCAACGCCGCCGTCGCCCGCGTCGGCTACAAGCGCAACCCGTTCCACCCCTTCAGCGTGTTCGACACCGTGACGCTTGCCGGCGTCGCCTACGGCCAGACCGTCCTCGCCCGCGCGGTGCAGGCCGCCGGGTTCGAATGGAACGCCAGCGAGGCGCACTCGGCCGTCTACGACACCGAGCGCACCGCGGAGCTGTTCTGCAAGATCGTCAACGCGTGGCCGACCCCAATGCCGGCCGTCCCGCCACAACCCCGACCCGCATTGTAGGAGCGACGTAAGTCGCGAACCTGTGCATCGCCACCCGGATAAGGAAATCCAATGCCCGCCCACTCCGTCCACCTGCGCAACTTCACCGACGCCGAACTCATCCTCGACGAAGCAGACACCCGCGCGATCCTCGTGTTCTTCTTCTCGACCGAGCTTGCGCGCATCGATTCCGCGGAGATCACACGCGAGCTTCGCGCCCTCGCCCAAGGCCTTTTGGTCGAAGCCGTAGACGCCAGCTTCGCCATGGGGTGGGTCGAACAAATCTTTCGCTGGTCCACCAACCCGGGGGCAGGCGTCAAAGCCGCTCTGCGAAAGCTCGCCATGCGCGGAGCGCGCCACTGGTTCAAACATCTGAAGAACGAGGCGCTCACCGACGCCGCCATCTATGAACGCGTCAGAGACCAGTTGGGCCGAAACTTCCGCAGTGCACTACTCATCGTGCTACTGGCCCGCGACGAACGTGCTGGAGGCACCAGCCCGGGCGCATTCGTCCGGTATGGCGCGCCCGGCCTGCTTGAAAAAGTCTGGGGCTGAACCATGAGAGCAAAAGCACTCCTATGGACCACCGGGCTGGTCATCGGCGGCTACATGGTCGTCGCTGGCTATGCGCTGACCCGACAAGGCATCGAACCGCTATTGCTGTGCGCAGACAAAGGGGGCCTGGCAATCCCGATGCCGCAGCACATCTGCCGTCAGTATCTGTTCGCGTTTCGCGGCACGCCCGACGACATCGAAACGCTGGAGCAAGGCATCGGCGCCTCATTCATCGTCCAGGGTGAGTCGTCGAAGGAAGATCGCAGCGAAGTACTGGCGTTCCTGGTCGAGCGGGGTCTCGATCCCAATCACATCGACATGCACGGTCTGACACCGCTGCACGCGGCAGTTCTGGCGAATGATGTGGAGGAAGCACGGATACTGCTGGCACATGGCGCCCGCGTGGACATACAAGACCGCGCGCATGGCCTGACAGCCTTGGAATTTTCCCGGCAACTGCTGGAACAGAATCACGCGGATATCGAGAGTCGAGAACCGCTGGTCACCGTCTTGCGAGATCAGGGAATCTCGCCCTAGCACGGGGGCCGCGAAACCCGAACGGACGTTCGTCCACCACGAATCCGAAGCTCTCGTCAGTTGAAATGGACTTTCGCAGTAAGGGTCCGGACGCATGATCCTTGCACGACAAGATTTACGCCGGATTTGGGGCGATCACCGCTCCATGCCAGCGTTCTGAAGGAGCCGGCATAACAGGCAGGTCGAGCACGTCACTGACGCGAACGGGAATTCGCATGAGGTCATCGTGTGATGGAATGTCGGGAAAGCTTCTGATCCAGAGGTTGATTTCCGCAACCATTTTCATTTCAATTTGGCCAATGTGTTGGCACATGTGTCCAAGCTCCTGGCCAACCTCATCGAGGCATTGCTTGGCCGCCGCCCGTGACTCCA
Source organism: Lysobacter sp. (assembly GCA_050737695.1). Classification (GTDB taxonomy): domain Bacteria; phylum Pseudomonadota; class Gammaproteobacteria; order Xanthomonadales; family Xanthomonadaceae; genus Novilysobacter. Next base: position 28,149 of record JBOHYB010000016.1, read on the forward strand.
CGACTGATGTGAGACGTGGTGTCGCCGATTCCGAATGTGCGGCCTGTTTGTTGCGCCGCGTCCCCACGAAGGCCAAATGGTCGAACAAGCAACTCTCAAGCATGATGCAGTCAAAGTAATGGTGCGCAAGAGCTCCCAGAAGCGAGACGTAGTGGGGCTTCCCTTTCTTGCGACATCCTGAACAGTCGAAGGCAAGCAGGCGTCCCATTGTGGCGCGGGTGTAATCACCTTCATCAAAGTTCGTGCAATACAGCATTTGCTTCATTGCTGCCTCAAAGAAGCGCGCGAACTGCAAGACCAGTTCACTCTCGAGCCTAATACGCTGCAGCTCTGCCTCGATGGGATCGATCGGGCTCCTCGCGACAGCGAAGTCTGCCGTCTGATTTATGGCCGAAGCGAGCTGTGCCGCGAGTGAGGTCGAGGAGTAGGTGTATGGATTGGTAAAGCTAATCGGCTGCCCACTTTCTGCCTTGATAACCAGTGAGATAGATCCCTTCTGCTGGAGCCATTTGCACATTTCGTCGGCGACAGGCACCAAGTTGGGTACCCAAGGGCGATCCCCTACAAATATCGCGGACTGCCTGCGCAAGCGCCAAGATGGGTGCATTGCCGCATGTGCCGCCTGATGCCGGGGCGGCTGGCTCGAGTTGGCTTCCGTCATGGTGGATGCAACAGCGCGATGATTTTGATCGAGGCCAGAGATACGGTTCACCATACAGGCTTTCCGAACCCATCTCGGAATAGGCTACCGGCATTCTAATTTTTGATCCGACAGTCCGTGGAAACGGAGTAGCCCCCCCAGCAGAACGTTAGCTCGTAGTACCCGACCGCCTCGCCTTCACCGACCGCACGATCCCGTAGGCACTGATCGCCACCCATGTGGCCTCGAGCAAAAACACCGACACATTGAACTGTCCAAGCAACGACAACAGCACGCCGCCAGCGCCTAGCAGGTTCAGCAACTGGTAGATCAAGCCAGTGCCGGACAACCGGCCAGCCTGCAACAGGAAAAACGCAGCGAGTACCATCAGCGTGCCGGCGATACCGACCCAGTCGTACCATTCAAGGTTCATCGCGCATCCCCTCTGGTTTGTCGATCACTGCCGCTGGCGCACGGCCTCGAACAAGGTTACGCCGGTCGCGACGGACACGTTGAGGCTTTCGACGCCGCCATCGGCGTCGCCGCCGGGCATCGGGATCTTGACCAACTGGTCGCAGTTCTCACGAGTCAGCCGGCGCAAGCCGTCGCCCTCGCCGCCCAGCACCAGCGCGACGTTGCCGCGCAGGTCGATCGAATACAGCGATGCGTCCGCCTCACCGGCCAGGCCGTACAGCCAGACCCCGAGTTGCTGCAGGTCGCGCATGGTGCGGGCGAGGTTGGTCACCGGCACCACCGGCACGCTGTCGGCGGCGCCGGCGGAGGTCTTGCGCACGGTCGCGTTGACCTGCACCGACTTGTCCTTGGGGATCACCACCGCGGTCGCGCCGGCGGCAGCGGCACTGCGCAGGCAGGCGCCGAGGTTGTGCGGGTCCTGCACGCCGTCGAGCAGCAGCACCAGCGCGCGGCCTTCGGCGGCCTCGACCAGGCCCTGGAGGTCGTCCTCACTCCAGGTCTTGGCGGCGGCGTAGCGCGCGACCACGCCTTGGTGGCGCAGGTTGCCGACCACCCCGGCGAGTGCCTGCTGGTTGACCCGGCGGGCGTCGATGCCGAAACGGCGGGCGTTGCTTTCGATCTCGGCCAGGCGTGGGTTCTTGGCGCCGGCTTCGATCAGGACCTCACGGACGTTGTCGGCGTCGTGCTCGATCGCGGCGGAGACGGCGTTGATGCCGGCGATCCATTGTTTCTGGCTCATGGGGCGTGGGGGGTGGAGTCTGGGGCGACCATTGTAGGTCGCACATACCTGTCCGTCTGAACTTCCTGCGGTTGTAGGAGCGGCTTTAGCCGCGATCGAGAGCCGGCACGAGCGGACGATTTCAGATCGCGGCTAAAGCCGCTCCTACAAAAGTCCAGCCAGGCGACGAGGTCGCCATGATCTGGATCAGTACTTCTGCTTCTTCCGCTTCGCCGGCTGGCCGTGCTGCTGCATCGGCCGGTCGCCACCCTCCCCCACCAGCTTGAAGTCGATCTTGCGGTCCTCGACGCTGGCCTTCATCACGATGATGCTGACCCGGTCGCCCAGCCGAAACTCGCGGTCGGTGCGCTGGCCGGTCAGGGTCTTGCGGATCGGGTCGAAGTGGTAGAAGTCGTTGGGCAGCTGGGTCACGTGGATCAGGCCGTTGACCTTGGAGTCGTCCAGCTCGACGAACAGGCCGAAGCTGGTGACGCCGCTGATGACGCCGTCGAACTCGCTGCCGACGTGCTTCTCCATCCACGCCGCGCGGTAACGCTCGTCGACCTCGCGCGAGGCCTCGTCGGCGCGACGCGAGCGTTCCGAGCTCTGCAACGACAGTTGCGCCATCGCACTCGGCGAGTACCGGAACTTCTCCGGCTTCGCCCCGCCTAGGGCGTGCTTGATCGCGCGATGCACCAGCAGGTCGGGATAACGCCGGATCGGCGAGGTGAAGTGCGCGTAGGCCTCCAGCGCGAGGCCGAAGTGGCCGACGTTCTCGGGCTGGTACACGGCCAGGCTCTGGCTGCGCAGCAGCACCGACTCGATCAGGGTGGCATCGGCGCGCTCGCGGATGTTCTTCAGCAGCTGGGTGAAGTCGCGCGGATGCACCTTGGCCCACGGCGGCATGCGCAGCTTGAACTCCTTGAGGAATTCCAGCAGGTCGGCGTACTTCTGCTCCGGCGGGCGGTCGTGGATGCGGTACGGCGCCGGCACCTCTGCGTCGATCAGGAACTTCGCGGCCTCGACGTTCGCCGCGATCATGCATTCCTCGATCAGCTTGTGCGCGTCGTTGCGCTGGAGCATGCCGGCCTGGCTGACTTCGCCCTTGGCGTCGAGCACGAAGCGCACTTCGCTGGACTCGAACTCGATCGCGCCGCGCTTGGCTCGTGCCTTGGCCAGCACCTGGTAAAGCTGGTGCAGCCGCTGGATCTGCGGCAGTAGCGAACCGATCCGGCCGAGCGCGTCGTCGCGGTCCTCCGGCAGCGCGGCCTCGTCGACCGCGTTCCAGACCTGGGTGTAGGTCAGGCGCGCATGCGAGTGCATGGTCGCTTCGTAGAACTTCGAACCGGTGACCTCGCCCTTGCGGTCGATCTGCATATCGCAGACGAAGCACAGCCGGTCGACCTTCGGCTTCAGCGAGCAGATGCCGTTGGACAGGGTCTCCGGCAGCATCGGCACCACGAAGCCGGGGAAGTACACCGAGGTCGCGCGCTTTTGCGCCTCGTCGTCCAGCGGGGTGCCGGGACGGACGTAATGCGAGACGTCGGCGATCGCGACCACCAGCCGGAAGCCCTCGCGGTTCGGCTCGCACCAGACCGCGTCGTCGAAGTCCTTGGCGTCCTCGCCATCGATGGTGACCAGCGGCAGCTCGCGGATGTCGGCGCGCTCGCGCACGGTGGCAGCCTCGACCTCCAGCGGCACCGCGGCGGCCTGGTCGAGCACCTCCTGCGGGAACTCGTGCGGGATGTCGTGGCCGTGGATCGCCGCCTGCACCGCCAGCGAGGCGGTCAGGCGTTCGCCGAGCACGGTCAGCACCTTGCCCATCGGCGGGCGCCGCGCATCGGGGGCGCGGGTCAGCTCGCAGACCACCAGTTGCCCGGCTTGGGCCTCGCCGCGCGCCTCCGGCGGAATCAGGATGTTGCGCTGGATCCGGCGGTCATCGGGCTCGACGTAGCTGACCCCGTCCTCGAGGATGAAACGGCCGATCAGGCGATTGAGCCGGCGTTCCAGCACCTCGACGATCGCGCCCTCCTGGCGGCCGCGCCGGTCGGTGCCGGTGACGCTGGCCAGCACGCGGTCGCCGTGCATCGCCTTGCGCATCTCGTACGGCGGCAGGAACAGGTCGTCGCCGCCGGCGTCCGGGCGCAGGAAGCCGAAGCCATCCGGATTGGCGATCACGCTGCCGGCCACCAGATCAACCTGCTCGGCCGGCACGTAACCGCCCTTGCGGTTCTGCAACAACTGGCCGTCGCGGACCATCGCGCGCAACCGCGCGGCCATGGCCTCGAAGCGTTCCGGTGCAGTCAAGGCCAACTTTTCCGCCAGCGCCTCGGCCTCCATCGGGCCATCGGCCGCAGACAGCAACTGCAGGATCATTTCGCGGCTGGCGATCGGCTGCTCGTAGCGCGCCGCCTCGCGCTCGGCATAGGGATCGTGGAAACCATCCTTGCCGCGCACCGGCTCGCCGTGCAACGGCGCCAGCGGTGGTTTGCGGGTGCCACGCGGCGGCGGGGTCGGCAGCCAGCCGGGCTTCTTGTCGGACGGCTTGCCCTTGCCGGGCGACTTGCCTCGGGGAGCCGCCGTCTTGGCGCCGGCCTTGCTGGGGGAGCCGGCCTTGCCGGACGACTTGCGGGCGCTGCCGCGCTTGCTTGGAGGCTTGTTCATCGCGGCGATGGTACACCCGCGTCGTCAACGGCCCGTCGCGGCACCGGTGACGCATCGTGCCTGCCGCGGCCACAAAAAACCCCGCCGAAGCGGGGTTCCTTGTGTGCCCGACGCGGTAGTCGTCGAACGATGTTGGTGCCCGGGAGAGGACTCGAACCTCCACGGAGTTGCCCCCGCTAGCACCTGAAGCTAGTGCGTCTACCAATTCCGCCACCCGGGCAAACCGCACGGCGAGCCATGCGGGCCGCGTATTTTGCGATGCGGCGCGATGGTTGTCAACACACCGCCGCGATTTTTTGCTTCCTCCTTGCGCGACCGCTGCGACACTAACGTCTGGAGTAGACTTGAGCCCTATCCGCGGGCGGCGCATCGATGCGTCGCCCGTATCGCTTTGGAGCCCTACGCATGACCGCTTCGACCACTCCCACCCTGCTCCTGTCCCGTCTGGATTGCGACCGCATCGAGGCCCTGCTGGAGGACCCGCGCAACGCCGACATCGACACCTCCGCACTGGAGGCGGAACTGGCGCGTGCGCAGGTCGTCGAGCCGGGCCAGATGCCGGCCGACGTGATCACGATGAACTCGACCGCGCGCTTCCGCGACGAGGCCAGCGGCGACGAACGCGAGATGACCCTGGTCTATCCGACCGGCGCCGACGGCAGCAACGACAAGGTTTCGATCCTCGCCCCGGTCGGCAGCGCCCTGCTCGGCCTGCGCGTCGGCGATACCATCGAATGGCCGGTGCCCAGCGGCCGCACGATCCGGCTGCGGGTGCTGTCGATCCGCTACCAGCCCGAAGCGTCCGGCGACCTGCATCGCTGATCCGCGGCGACAGCGGCCCGCCCGCACACCGACTTGCCCGATGGTTCCAATTGGTGACTGTTGATCGATGACTGACAACGTACGTCCGGCCTTCCACGGCTTCGAACAGATCCCGCTGCGCGAATACGCCGAGCGCGCCTACCTCGACTACTCGATGTACGTGGTGCTCGACCGCGCCCTGCCGTTCCTCGGCGACGGTTTGAAGCCGGTGCAGCGCCGGATCATCTACGCGATGAGCGAGCTTGGCCTCAACGCCACCGCCAAGCCGAAGAAGTCCGCGCGCACCATCGGCGACGTCATCGGCAAGTTCCACCCGCACGGCGACAGCGCCTGTTACGAGGCGATGGTGCTGATGGCGCAGCCGTTCTCGTACCGCTACCCGCTGGTCGAGGGCCAGGGCAACTTCGGCTCCAGCGACGATCCCAAGTCGTTCGCGGCGATGCGCTACACCGAATCCAAGCTGACCCCGATCGCCGAGGTCCTGCTGGGCGAGCTCGGCCAGGGCACGGTCGACTGGGACCCCAATTTCGACGGCACCCTTGAAGAACCCTCGTGGATGCCGGCGCGGCTGCCGCACCTGCTGCTCAACGGCACCACCGGCATCGCCGTCGGCATGGCCACCGACGTGCCGCCGCACAACCTCAACGAGGTCGTCAGCGCCTGTTTGCGCCTGCTCGACGACCCCGACGCGAGTACCCGCGACCTGTGCGAGCACGTGCTCGGCCCGGACTACCCGACCACCGCCGAAATCATCACCCCGCGCGCCGACCTGCTGGCGATGTACGAGACCGGCCACGGCAGCGTCCGCGCCCGCGCGACCTGGGAGAAGGAAGGCACCAACCTGGTGATCACCGCGATGCCGCACCAGGCCTCGCCGGGCAAGGTCATCGAGCAGATCGCCGTGCAGATGCGGGCCAAGAAGCTGCCGTGGCTGGAGGACATCCGCGACGAGTCCGACCACAGCAACCCGACCCGCATCGTCCTGATCCCGCGCAGCAACCGGGTCGATGCCGAGCAGCTGATGGGCCACCTGTTCGCGACCACGGATCTTGAGAAGAGCTTCCGGGTCAACTTCAACGTGATCGGCCTGGACGGGCGCCCGCAGGTCAAGAACCTCAAGGCGTTCCTGACCGAGTGGCTGCTGTTCCGCACCAACACCGTCACCCGCCGCCTGACCCACCGGCTGGAGAAGGTCGAGCGTCGCCTGCACCTGCTGGAAGGTTTGCTGGTCGCGTTCCTCAACCTCGACGAGGTGATCCGCATCATCCGCAGCGAGGACGAGCCCAAGCCCGTCCTGATGAAGCGTTTCAAGCTCAGCGAGGAGCAGACCGACTACATCCTCGAGACCAAACTCCGCCAGCTCGCGCGGCTGGAGGAAATGAAGATCCGCGGCGAGCAGGCCGAGCTGGCCGCCGAGCGCGACAAGCTGATCGCGATCCTCGGCAGCAAGGCCAAGCTCAAGAAGCTGGTCAAGGACGAGTTGCAGGCCGATGCGAAGAAATTCGGCGACGCCCGCCGCTCGCCGCTGGTCGCCCGCGGCGCCGCGCAGGCATTGTCGGAAACCGACCTGACCCCGAGCGAGCCGATGACCGTGGTCGTCAGCGCCAAGGGCTGGGTGCGCGCGGCCAAGGGCCATGACATCGATGCGGCCGCGCTGAGTTACCGCGAAGGCGACGAGCTGCTGGCGGCGGCGAAGTCGCGCAGCAACCAGCAGGTCGCGTTCCTCGACTCGACCGGGCGCAGCTACTCGACGATTGTCCATGGCCTGCCGTCGGCGCGTGGCAACGGCGAGCCGCTGACCGGACGGTTCTCGCCGGCGCCGGGCGCGTCGTTCCAGGCGGTCGCCAGTGGCGACAACGACACGCGCTTCGTGCTCGCGTCGAGTCATGGCTATGGCTACGTCACTCGTTTCGAGAACCTCACCAGCCGCAACAAGGCCGGCAAGGCGATGCTGTCGCTGACCCCGAACGCGAAGGTCGTGCAGCCGGCAGCGGTCGGCGACGTCGAACAGGATCGCGTGGTAGTCGCCACCAGCGCCGGCCACGTGCTGGCCTTCCCGGTGGCCGAGCTGCCGGAACTCGACAAGGGCAAGGGCAACAAGCTGATCGACATCCCCAAGGCCAAGCTCGGCACAGAGCACGTGGTCGCGGTGGCGGTGGTGGCGCCGGGCGGCACCCTCGCGGTCAAGTCCGGGGCACGCACGATGACGCTGTCGTGGAAGGACCTGGACGCTTACGTCGGGGCGCGGGCGACGCGGGGCGGGTTGCTGCCGCGCGGCTGGCAAAAAGTGGAAGGGCTGTATGTCGAATGACAAGCCCGTAACGTCGCGCGCGGCAGCGCGTTGGGCACTGTCGCAGACGGATTCCGTCCCGGCGCGGCAGAAGGTCGAAGGTTTGAGCGTCGAGTAATCCGATGCATCCCGACTACTGGCACGCCCGCTGGAACGACGGCCGCACCGGGTTCAATCAGCCCGACGGCAACCCCTTGCTGCAACGACACTGGGCGGCACTCGGGGTTCCGACCGGCAGCCGGGTGTTCGTGCCACTGGCCGGCAAGTCCCCTGATTTGCTGTGGCTGGCCGCGCGTGGTCACCGCGTGTTGGCGGTGGAACTGTCGCCGCTGGCGGTCGAGCAGTTCTTTGCCGAGAACGACATCGAGCCGACGGTGAGCCGTTCGCGTTACGGCGTGCATCATCGTGCCGGCGAAATCGAGTTGATCTGCGGCGACGTGTTCGATCTCGACCGGGAAGCGCTGGCGGATTGCACCGCGTTCTACGACCGCGCCGCGTTGATCGCGCTACCAGCGTCGTTGCGGCAGCGCTACGCCGACGAGGTCTACGCCGCCCTTCCAGCGAGCTGCCTCGGCCTGCTGGTATCGCTGGAATACCCGCCGGCCGAACTCGACGGCCCGCCGTTCGCGGTCGATGAAGCGCAGGTGCGCGCGCTCTACCAACACGACTGGTCGATAGAGGTGCTGGAACGGCAGGACATCCTCGCCAACCAGCCCGCATTCCAGGCACAGGGGCTGACCGCGATGCACAACACCGCCTATCAGTTGCGGCGGCGCTGAGCCGCCGTCACGCCGGGTGCCCCCGCCACCGTGCACCGCTGTGCTAGATTTCTCCCGCAACGACTGGCGCGCCCTTCGAATATCGACGAGCTCATCGCGATCATCCAGCAGGAATTTACGAGAGCCGGCATCCGGATCACCGGCAGGGCCCGTACGATCCGCCGACAGGCCGAGCTCATGGCGCAACGGATTCGCGCGAACCGACTGGAGTTCCTGAGGACCTACCGTCCTGCCTCGCACATTGCTGCGATGGATCAGTGGCTGCTTCGACATCCATCCGCCACCGAGCGGGAAACGGTGGACAAGTTCGAGCGACTGATCGAGCAGGCGCGCGCACGCGGGGCACTGGTATCCAACCACCTGTCCAATACCGCAAGGGACATCAGTTGGCCAATCGGTAGCCGCCAGCAACTCGATTCCATCGAAGCACGGATAAACGAGCTGGGAGCCAGCGTATTGCGCGAACCCCATGCAGCCGGAGGGAGGCATTGGCATGTCGATTGGTAAGCAAATCCTTCACGGGGCGGTGATGTGCGCGGCGCTCCTTGCCATCGGCTGCCAGACTACTGGCGGGGCGATGCGCACAGACAGCCCACCGGCAGCAGCCTGGTGGTACGAGATTTCCTTTGAGCCGACCTCAAGTTCGGTCCGCGGCATCGATGTGGGTCGGTTCGATCCGACATGGGACCGCGTCAGCGCTCTGGAGGCGAAGGCGCTCGAAGGTCGAATTTCGGCTGAAGAACTCGCGCGCTATCTGGATTCCGAGTTGTCGTTCGCGCTGAAGGGCGACCTCGACGACGACGGGACGCCGGAAGACGTGTTCGTGGGAGTGTTCAGCACACGCAACGGGGAACGCGGGCGCTTTGTCGTCATCACCCGCAACGGACAGTTGCTGCAGCACTTTGCCCAGACCGGAGCCGCTGGTTTCAGCGCACTCCTCAAATACGAAGACGGAGTTCGTTGGTACAAGTGCATGGAGTGCGGCGAATTCGAGTTGATCGGATGGTCCGGCCAATCATTCTTTCTCGAGTAAGCATCGCCTCGCGCGCCCGCGAGGCTTTCGACAATCGCAGCAACCTGCCTCATGCCAAGGCCGCCCGATGCACCCCCGCCACCGCCCTACCCGACGGGTCGGCCGCATCCGCAAACGCCGCATCCCAGGCAATCGCCGCGGGTGACGAGCAGGCGATCGACTTGCCGCCCGGGACGGTCTGGGCGCAGGCCTCGCCGGGGAACATCCGCTCGAAGATGCGCCGATAGAAGTACGCCTCCTTGCTCTGCGGCGGGTTGACCGGGAACCGGCTCGCCGCGGCGGCGAACTCGCGGTCGCCGACGTGCGCCTCGGCGTGAGCCTTGAGTCCGTCGATCCAGCCGTACCCGACGCCGTCGCTGAACTGCTCCTTCTGCCGCCACAGAATCGAGTCCGGCAGGTAGCCTTCGAACGCCTCGCGCAGCACCCATTTTTCGATCCGCAAACGGCCGTCCGCACCCACGTCGACCATCTTGGTGACGGCGTCCATGCGCATCGCCACCTCGAGGAACTCGACATCGAGGAACGGCACGCGCGCTTCCACGCCCCAGGCCATCATCGACTTGTTGGCGCGCAGGCAGTCGTAGTTGTGCAGGGTGTCGAGCTTGCGTACCAGCTCCTCATGGAATGCGCGCGCGTCGGGCGCCTTGTGGAAGTACAGGTAGCCGCCGAAGATCTCGTCGCTGCCCTCGCCCGACAGCACCATCTTGACCCCCATCGCCTTGATCCGCCGCGCCAGCAGGTACATCGGGGTGGAGGCGCGGATCGTCGTCACGTCGTAGGTCTCGACATGGCGAATCACCTCGGGCAGCGCGTCCAGGCCCTCCTCCAGGGTGTAGGTGAAACCGTGGTGGACCGTGCCCAATGCCTCAGCGGCGATCTCGGCTGCGGCGAGGTCGGGCGAGCCTTCCAGCCCGATCGCGAACGAATGCAGCCGTGGCCACCAGGCCTCGGCGCGGTCGTCCTCCTCGACCCGGCGGCGGGCGAACCGCGCCGCGCACGCCGCCACCAGCGACGAGTCCAGCCCACCCGACAGCAACACGCCGTACGGGACGTCGCTCATCAGCTGCCGATGCACCGCGCGCTCGAACGCCTCGCGCAGATCCGCAGCCGACACCTCGACACCCGCCGTCGCATCGTAGTCGCGCCACGGCCGCTGGTAGTACCCGGTCAGCTCGCCGGTGGCGCTGTCGTACCAGTGCCCAGGTGGAAACTGCGCGACATCGCTGCAGACGCCGACCAACGCCTTCATTTCCGAGGCGACGCACAATCGCCCCGCGCCATCGTGACCCCAGTACAGCGGCACCACGCCGATCGGGTCGCGCGCGATCAGGTAACGCTGGGCGGCGCGATCCCACAACGCGAACGCGAAGATGCCATTGAGCCGCGACAACCAGTCGCCGATGTCGCCATCCTGCCGGTAGAGCGCGTTGATCACCTCGCAATCGGACCCGGTCTGGAAGTCGTAGGGCTGCCGCAACCCGGCCTCGAGTTCGCGGTGGTTGTAGATCTCGCCGTTGACCGCCAGCACCAGTTGGCCGTCAGCCGAACGAATGGGTTGCGAGCCGCCTGCCGGGTCGACGATGGCAAGGCGTTCGTGGACCAGGATCGCCCCTTCGTCGAGGTGCACCCCGCTCCAGTCGGGACCGCGGTGGCGCTGACGCTGCGACAGTTCCAACGCGTGGCGGCGCAGCGCGGCGACGTCGTCGCCCGGTTGCAGGCCGAAGATGCCGAGGATCGAACACATGGGGAACTCCTGAGGGATGGATGGCGACGGGTTGATGACGACACAAAAGAAAAGACCCGCACTTCGCAGTGCAGGCCTTGGAGAAACGATTGAGCGTTGGGTTGCGCGCTAATCGCCGGCCTGCGGGAGGCTGGCGTTGTTATTGCGGTTGTCGTCGGGCGCAGCCGCGGACGCACCGTGGGCGACGGCGGCGTTGAATCGGGCGCTGGAGATGGCTCGAGGCATGGACCGATCCTGCCGGACTGACGCGCCGCTCGCAAGCGGTTTTCCTTGACCAACGCCAGCGCCGCCGCCAACCGGACACCCGGCCCGCGGCGCCCTGCTATCGTCGTCGCCAACACCGGGTGGGGAGGCAGGCCGTGCAGCAGACACTGCGTAACGACAGCGGCAACGACGGACGTGCGGGCGGCCGGGAATCGCAATCACGACCGATGCCGGTCCAGTCGATCATCCTGATCGCGCTCTTTGCCCTGGCGGCGATGCTGTCGCTGCGCGGCAACCGGCCGCCCGCCGCGCTCGGGCTCGATGCGCCGGCCGCGGTGTTCTCGGCAGCGCGCGCCCACGAGGTGCTGGCGCGGATCCTCGGCGACGGCCGCCCCCACCCCACCGGCAGCGCGGCGAATGCGGCGGTCCGCGACCGCGTCGTCGCCGAATTCGACCGGCTCGGCCTCGATGCCGAGGTCCAGCGACGTTTCGTCTGCGGCGCCGTGGCTTGCGCCACGGTCGACAACATCGTCGCCCGCCTGCCCGGCGCCAATGGCGCGCAGGCCGCCGGCAAGAACGCGGTTTTGCTGTCGGCGCATTACGACTCCGTCGCGGCCGGTCCGGGGGCTTCCGACGACGGCGCCGGGGTCGCGACCCTGATCGAGGTCGCACGCGCGCTCCAGGCCGGTCCGGCACTGCCGCGCGACGTGTGGCTGCTCGCCAACGATGGCGAGGAACTCGGTCTGCTCGGCGCCGAGGCATTCGTGCGCGAGCCGGAGTTCGCCAATGTCGGCAGCGTGGTCAACCTCGAGGCGCGCGGCACCACCGGCGCCAGCCTGCTGATCGAGACCCAGCCCGGCAACGCCGCGATCATCGAAGCGGTAGACCGTGCATTGGACCGGCCGGGCGGGACTTCGCTGGATTACGAGATCTACAAAACCCTGCCCAACGACACCGACTTCACCGTCTACCGGCGCGAGGGCCGCAGCGGCGTCAACTTCGCCTGGGCGCAAGGCGCGGCGCGCTACCACACCCCGCTGGACGACCTCGCCCACCTCGATCCGGGCTCGTTACAGCACCACGGCGACAACATGCTGGCGATGGTGCGCGAACTGGCGACCGCGCCGGCGCAGTTACAGCGTCCGCACGATGCGGTGTTCTTCAGCCTGTTCGGCCGGGAGCTGGTGTCGTGGCCGGCCCCGTGGAACCCGACCTTGCTGCTGCTGGGGCTAGCCGCATCGACACTGCTGGTGGTGCGCCTGGTCCGCAGCGGGCAATCACGACTGCTGCCATTGCTCGGCGCCGGTTTCGCCGCGATCGCCGCGCTGGTGCTGTTGGCGCTGCTGAGCTGGGCGATGCATGCCTTGCTGGGCGCGCTGGGAGCGACCCCGGCGGCCTGGACCGCGCAGGCGACCAACCTGGTGGCGACGTTGGTGCTGTTGGCGATGACCGTCTTCGCCGGATTGGCACGGCCGATGTCGCGCTGGTTCGGTGCCCCGGCGCTGGCGGCAGCTGCGTTGATGCCGTTCGCCCTGGTCGCGATCGGCGCGGTGCTGGCGATGCCGGGCGCCAGCCATTCCGGGTTGCTGCCGCTGATCGCCGGCGCCCTTGCCGGGCACCTGTGGCCACGGCGGCCGGCGCTGTGGGCCGGCATTGCCGCGATTGCCGCGGCGATGCTGTGGTTTCCATATGTGGCAGACAGCTACAGCGCAGTCGGCCATCCGGGCCTGCCGGCCGCCTCGGTGTTGATGGGACTGATATTACTGCCACTCCTGCCGGCTTTGGCCGACCTGGGTCGCGGCGCCTCCGCCCTCGCCGGCGCCGCGCTGGTCGGCACCGTGCTGTTCGCCGTGCTCGCGGTGATGCGCCCGGCGTTCGATGCCGACGCGCCCCGACCGCTCAACCTGGTCTACGCGGGTGTCGGCGACGATGCGCGAGTGTTCGCCAACACGTCCGGGCCACTGCCCGAGGAGTTCCTGCGCGATGCGGGGTTTGCCGCGACCACCGAATCGATGTTGCCATGGTCGCCGCGGACGCGTCATCCGGGGCGCGGCGGCCCGCCGCTCGCCCCGCCGGTGATCGAGGTGCTCGACGACACCGTCCGCGATGGCCGCCGCCACCTGCAGCTGCGCCTGCGCTCCAGCCGCGGAGCGACTGAAGGCGAACTGATCCTGCCGGAAAGCGTGGATCTGGCCTCGGTCCGCATCCAGGGAGAGGCTCTGGCCACGTCACGCCACCCGCGGTCGGGACCGTGGCGGTCGATCACCGTGGTCGGGCTGCCGGCCGCGGGAGTGCTGGTCGAGTTCGAAGCCGATCCCGCCGGGGCGATCGCGCTTTACGGCGTCGACGTGTCCCCGGGCATTCCCGAGCCGTTGGCCGACGTGGTGCGCGCCCGCGACGCGATCGCCGTGCCGATCCATGGCGGCGACATCACCGTGTCGTGGACCCGGTTGGAACTCGCGCCGGCGGAGTGAACCCGCCGCAGCGGCACGGCGCTACCCGGCCAATAGCCGCTCGACGAGGGCGAGGTACAGGTCGGGCAACGCCTCCAGGTCCGCCACCGACACGTTCTCGTCGATCTGATGGATGCTGGCGTTGACCGGCCCGACCTCGATGCACTGCGCCCCCAGCGGGGCGATGAAGCGCGCATCGGAGGTGCCGCCGCCGGTGCTTTCTTCCGGCGCACCACCGGCAAAGCGAGTAAGCACCTCGCGCGCCACCGCTCGCAGCGGACCCTCGGGGGTGTGGAACGGCTCGCCGCTGCGGTGCCAGTCGATCGTGAAGTCCAGCCCGTGCGCGCCGAGCATCGCCTCGCATCCGGCGACCAGGCGGCCGGCGTCCCAATGCGGGTTGTAGCGCAGGTTGAACACCGCCTGCAGCTCGCCGGGGACTACGTTGCTGGCGCCGGTGCCGGAGGCGATGTTGCTGATCTGCAAGCTGGTTGGCGGGAAGCTCTCGTAGCCCTCGTCCCATTGCCGGGCAGTGAGCTCGGCCAGCGCCGGCAACGCCTGGTGGATCGGATTGCGCGCCTTGTCCGGATAGGCAACATGGCCCTGCACACCGCGCACCGTCAGGGTCGCGGTCAGGCTGCCGCGTCGGCCGACCCGCAGCAGGTCGCCGAGCCTGGCGGTCGATGACGGCTCGCCGGTAATGCACCAGTCGAGTTGCTCGCCACGCTGGCGGAAGCGCTCGGCGACCGCGCGCACGCCGTCGATCGCATCGCCCTCCTCGTCCGAGGTCAGCAGCAAAGCCAGCCGTCCGGCGTGATCGGGATGGGCGGCGACGAAGCGCTCGGCGGCGATCACGAACGCGGCGACGCTGCCCTTCATGTCGGCGGCGCCGCGGCCGTACAGCACGCCATCGCGCACCTCGGGAGCGAACGGATCGCTGGCCCAGGCCTCGCGCGGGCCGGTCGGCACCACGTCGGTGTGACCCAGCAGTACCAGGGTCGGGCCGCTCGCCGCGTCACCGTGGGTCGCCCACAGGTTGTCGACCTCGCCGATCCGCAGGTGCTCGCACTCGAACCCGGCGGTGCGCAGGCGTTCGGCGATGAGCGCCTGGCAGCCGGCATCGTCGGGGGTCACCGAGGGCCGCGCGATCAAATCGCAGGCCAGGGCGAGCACCTCGCTCATTTCTCAATCCCGAAGCGTTGCTTGAAGCCGTTGTCGCTAAAACGCTGGCTGACCTGGCCGTCGTCGGTAACCACCACCGGGCGCCGGATCAGCTGCGGGTATTCCTTCAGCAGCAGCTTCCACTCGGCGTCGGAGCCCGGCGATTTGCGGTGTTCGGGCAACTGCCGCCAGGTGGTCGATGACTTGTTGATCATCGCGTCCCAGCCGCCGAGCTTGTCCTTCCACTCGACCAGAGTTTCCGGCGATTGCCGGTGCTCGCGGTAATCGATGAACTCATACGCGACACCGAAGCGGTCGAGCCACTTGCGGGCCTTGCCGCAGGTGTCGCAGTTCTTCAGGCCATACAGCGTGGTGGTCATGCCTCGTTCCATCTCGTGCGATGCGGGCATGATGCCGAAAACAGCCACGCGCGGCGACCGGATGGCCGCCGTGCGCGTGCCGTCAGCGTCTGATCACCGGCAGTTCGATGTAGCTGACCGCGTCGACGTCGTGATGCACTGCGTTGTCGGCCACAACCGGCGTGCTTTCCCTGGCGTTATCGCCACCGGTGTTCAGGTTGCGCGCGAACTTCGGAAAGTTCGAACTGGTCACCTCGACGCGGATGCGGTGACCTTTGTCAAAGCGGATCGAGGTCGTGATCGGCGTGGGCTTGAGCGTGTACACCTGTCCCGGCTGCATCAACTCGGGCTGCGTGTAGCTGTCGCGATAGCGCGCGCGCTGCATGGTGTCGCCGATGATCCAGGCGGTGCCATCCGGTGCGACATCCACCAGCTTGACCGCGAAATCGGTGTCGCGCGCGCTGGAAGATACCTTCAGCACCGCATCGACGAAGCCGCTGACCTCCATCGCTTCCTCCAGCGGCTCGCTGGTGTAGACCAGCACGTCGTGGCGCGATTCGATCTGGCGCTGGTCGAACGCGCCGGCAGTCACCAGGCCACCGTTGCAGCAGTCGCCGCCACCGATGGTCTGCACCGGGTTGGTCGGGTCGTAGCGGTAGCGATCCTCGGGCTCGTCGCCGGTCGGCGCCTCGAACGAGAGCACGCCGTCGCCGTACATCGAGTTCGCATGGCCGTCCGAGCGCAGGTACATCCGCACCGGCTCCGCGGCCTTCGGCGGCCACTGGCTGTCGGACTGCCAACGGTTCGCACCCATCGTGAAGTAGCGCACGTGCGGCGTGTCAGCCGGGAAGGCAGCCGGCTTGTCCTTCAGCCAGCGATCGAAAAACGCCCAGATCTGCTCGTCCACCGGGAAGCGCGCATCGCCCATCTCGCGGTCGCCCACCTTGTAGTCCTCGCTGAGCTTGGCGAACTGGCAGTGCGGGTTCGGCCCGACCACCACGTACTGGTTGGCGCCGGCTTCGCGGTCGGTTCCCACCGTGCGCGCGTGGTTGTACAAGGCCATGTTCGGGCCGATCGAGACGTCGTACCAGCTGTTGAACCACAGCGCGGGCACGCCCCAGCCCATCGAGTCGTCGTACAGACCACCACTCTTCCACGCCGGATCGCCGGGGCCGCGCGCAATCAGTGCTTCGAAGGTGCCAGCCGGTTCGTCCAGCGACGACAGCAGCTCGGCATACGGAAGGTGCCGGATGTGTTCCGGCCAGTCGACGTCCGGCTTTTCCGTACCCAGGTCGTTGTACTGCGCCACGCGAGCGCGCATTTCCCCGGTGAGGTCCTGCGGCAGTTGCGCGCGCATCGGGTTGTCGACGCCATACATCCACACCGCGAACAGCGTGCGCGGCACGCCGCCGGTATAGAAGTTGCCCTGCTCCCAGAACGGGCCGACCTTGCCGATGCCGGCGCCCGCCGCCATCGGCACCATCGCCGCATGCGCCGGGTGGTTCATGCCCGCCAGCGCCAGCTGCCATTCGGCCGAGGACGAACAGCCCAGCGTGCCGACCTTGCCGTTCGACCACGGCCGGTCGGCGATCCAGCTCAGCGCGTCGTAACCGTCGGTCTGCGGATAGCCGAGGATCTCGTAATCGCCCTGGCTGAAATAGCGGCCGCGCTCGTTCTGCACGATGAAGGCGTAGCCGCGGCGCACCGCCTCGATCGCGTAGCGCGCGGTGCTGCCGCGTACCTTGTGCTCGTTGTACGGAGTCTTCCACAACACCGTGGGCAACTTGCCGGTCGCATCTTTCGGCCGCCATATGTTGGTCGACAGGCCGACGCCGTCACGCATCGGCACCAGTACGGCCTTCTCGGAATCGGCGATGGCCGCCAGTTCCTCGCGCAACCCGTCGTCGCTATAGCGCGTCAGGTCCTGCGCGGCGGCGGTGGACGCGGCCATCAGGGCCGCCATCATCAGGAAGGTGGCGAACGGCTTCTTCATCATCAAGTGCTCCCCGGCAGCGATCCACCCTGTGTCGCATGTCCGGCGCACCTTCACCCCTGCCGAAAGTCACACCTGCACGGATCAATCCGCCAAACCGCGCAGCAGGTCGTTGATGCTGGTCTTGCTGCGGGTCTTGGCGTCGACCTGCTTGACGATCACCGCGCAGTACAGCGAGTGCGAACCGTCCTTCGCCGGCAACTGCCCGGACACCACCACGCTGTAGGGCGGCACCGAGCCGTAGCTGATCTCGCCGGTCGCGCGGCTGTAGACGCGGGTGCTCTGGCCGAGGAACACGCCCATGCCGATCACGCTGTGGTGGCCGACGACGAAGCCTTCGACCACCTCCGAACGCGCGCCGATGAAGCAGTGGTCCTCGATGATGGTCGGGGTCGCCTGCAGCGGTTCCAACACCCCGCCGATGCCGGCGCCGCCGGACAGATGGCAGTGCTTGCCGATTTGCGCGCAGGAGCCGACGGTGGCCCAGGTGTCGACCATAGTGCCCTCGCCGACATGCGCGCCGATGTTGACGAAGCTCGGCATCAGCACCACGTCCTTGCCGATGTGCGCGCCGGCACGGACGATCGCGCCCGGCACCACGCGCGCGCCGAGCTTGCGGAATGCGCCCTCGTCGAATTCGCCGAAACGCGCCGGGATCTTGTCCCAGAACGGCGCCGGGTAGGACTCGACTACTTCCATGTCCTGGGTGCGGAAGTACAGCAGCACCGCCTTCTTGAGCCACTCGTTGACCTGCCAGCCGCCCTTGCCATCGGGCTCGGCGACGCGGAACTCGCCGTCCTCGATGCCCTCGATCACCCGCTCGACCACCGGCCGGGTCGAGCCTTCCATCTCTTCCGGGGTCAGGGTGGTGCGGCGCTCGAACGCGCTCTCGATCATGAAGCGCAACTCGTCGACGCCCGGCACGCTCGGCTCGGCCGCGGGCTTCTTGCCAGGCCCCTTCTTGGTAACCGCCTTCTTGGCGGGCTTGCGGGTCGGGCTCATCGGGTTTCTCCTTCAAGGCAGGCGAACAGCGCGGTGCTCAGCGTCTGTTGTCGTGTTTCATCGAGTGGTTGGTTGCGCCCGTCGGCATCGGCGGCGGTAATCTGGAACACGTCCTCGGCGCGCTCGCCGAAGGTCGCGATGCGCGCGTCATGCACCCGCATCGACTGCTTGCGCAGCGTCTGCGCGACGTCGGCCAGCAGGCCCGGGCGGTCGGTGCAGACCAGACTCAGGGTGGTGCGACCGCTGGCGGTGGCGTCGAAACCGATCTTCGGCGCGATCCGGAAGTGCCGCAGGTGCCGCGGCTGGGTCCGCCGCGCCGGTCTGATCCGGTCGAGCGGCCCGGCCAGCGCCTGCGCCAGCTTGCGCTCGACCTCTTCGGCGGCCGGCGCGTGGCGGCTGTCGGCGGGGATCACCTCGAAGGTATCGAAGATGGTGCCGTGCGGGCCGTCGAGGACGCGGGCCTGCTGGATCGCCAGGCCGCTGCGGTCGAGGGTGGCGACGATCGCGGCGAACAGGCCGTCGGCGTCGGGCGAATGCACGAACACTTCCAGCGCGCCGGCGTGGGCCGACACCGGGCGCACCCGCACCCGGGTGTCGCCGACCGCGACTCCGCGCAGCGACGCCGCCTGCCACGCCAGCTGGTCAGGCCGTCCGCGCTGGAAGCCGGCCTCCGGCATCCGCGCGAACAGGGCTTCGATTTCGGTCTCGCCGATGCCAAGCGCCGCCAGCATCGCGTGGACCTTCCCGCGAGTCTCCGCGGCGCGCTCGGCCGCCGCCAGCGGATGCTCCAGGCCACGCCGCAGCGCCAGCCGGGTCGCGGTGTAGAGGTCGGCCATCAGCCGGTCCTTCCAGGCGTTCCACAGCTTCGGCGAGGTGCCGGCGATGTCGGCGCAGGTCAGCAGGTACAGATGGTCGAGGCGCTCGCGATCGGTCACCGCGGTGGCAAACCGGTGGATCACTTCCGGGTCCGCGATGTCCTGCTTCTGCGCGGTCATCGACATCAGCAGGTGCTTGCGCACCAGCCATTCGACCAGCGCGGTGTCGGCCTCGGTCAGGCCCATCGTGCTGCAGAACTCGCGGGCATCGTCGGCGCCCAGTTCGGAGTGGTCGCCGCCGCGGCCCTTGGCGATGTCGTGGAACAGCCCGGCCAGCAGCAACAGTTCGGGCTTGCGCAGGCGCGGCCAGATCTCGTGGGCGAGCGCAAACCGCTCGTCGCGCTCGCCCGAGGCGAACGACGCCAGGTTCTTCAGTACCGCCAGGGTGTGCTGGTCGACGGTGTAGACGTGGAACAGGTCGAACTGCATGCGTCCGGAGACGCGCGAAAACGCCGGAATCCAGCGACCCAGCACGCCCAGTCGCGCCATCCGGGTCAGGCTGCGCACCGGCTGCTCGCCGCGCAACAGCTGCATGAATTGCTGCCGGAGCGTGTCGTCGGCGCTGGCGAAATCGGAGAACTGCGGCAGCGCCTCGGCCAGCGCGCGGGCGGTGTGCGAATGCAGGCCGCGGGTCTCGCCGCGCAGTGCCCAGGTGCGGAACAGCGCCAGCACCTCGGCGGGCGCGTGCGGCCACTCGGGGTCGCGCGCGGCGAGGTAGCCGCGGCGCAACTCGAACAATTCGTCCAGCGGCTCCGGCTCGGCCTCGCCCTGCAACTGCTCCTCGAAACGCTGCAGCAGTCGTTCGCCGATCCGCAGCACCAGCGAGGCGCTGCGATAGAAGCCCTGCATCATCTGCTCGACCGCGAGGGTGCCGCCCTCGTCCTCGAAGCCGAGCCGCGCGGCCAGTGGTTTCTGGTAGTCGAAGCGCAAACGCTCCTCGCGCTTGCCGGCCACCAGGTGCAGGCCGTAGCGCAGTCGAGCCAGCGCGCGGCGCTCGCGCTCGATGGTCGCGACCTCGTCGGCGCCGAGCTGCCCGAACGCGACCAGCGACTCCATGTCGGCGGTGCCGATGATCCGCAACGCCATCCAATGCAGGGTCTGCACGTCGCGCAGGCCGCCGGGGCCTTCCTTGAGATTGGGTTCGAGGTTGTCGGCGGTATCGCCGTAGCGCGCGTGGCGTTCGAACAATTCCTCGCGCTTGGCCTCGAAGAAATCCTGCGGCGGCCACACCAGCCGCGGCGAGGCGGCGCCCTGCAACTCGCGGCGCTCGTGCTCGTTGGCGGCCAGCGGACGCGCCTCCAGCAACGCGGTCAGCACCGTGATGTCGGCGACCGAGGCCTCGGTGCACTGCTCCAGTGAACGCACTGCGTGGCCGACCGGCAGGCCCGAGTCCCACAGCACCGCGAAGAACCGCGCCAGCGCCTCGGCATGGGCCTGCGACGCAGCCGGGTCGGCCATTACCAGCAGGTCGACATCCGATTGCGGATACAACTCGCCGCGGCCGTAGCCGCCGACCGCGAACAGTGCCAGTTCGGCCTCCGGCGGCACGCAACGTTGCCACGCGGCCTGCACCAAAGTGTCGACAGCCGCGGCGCGCTCGGCCAGCAGCCGGTCGATGTCGGCATCGGCGTCGAAGCGCTCGGCGAAACCGGCATCGGCCTCGGCGAGTTCCTCGCGTGCCCGCGCCGTCCAGGCGGCATCCTCCTGCCCGGGGTGCTGGCTCGCGACGCCGCCAGTCCCCGCCGGATGTTCATCGGCCGGGAACGGGTGGGTCATGGCTCGTTGTCGTCGCCCGGCAGCCGGGTCAGGATCTCGACCCCGTCCTCGGTCACCGCGACGGTGTGCTCCCACTGCGCGGAAAGCTTGCGATCCTTGGTCACCACGGTCCAGCCATCCGGCAGCACCTTGGTATGCCGCCCGCCCTCGTTGATCATCGGCTCGATGGTGAAGGTCATGCCGGGTTTGAGTACCAGCCCCTGGCCGGCCTTGCCGTAGTGCAGCACCTGCGGCTCGTCGTGGTAGACCTTGCCGATGCCGTGGCCGCAGTACTCGCGCACCACCGAGAAGCGCTCGGACTCGGCGTAAGCCTGGATCGCCGCGCCGACGTCGCCGAGGGTGGCGCCGGGCCGGACCACGCGGATGCCGCGGAACATCGCCTCGCGGGTGACGTCGACCAGCCGCTGCGCCATCACCGACGGGGTGCCGACGATGTACATGCGGCTGGTGTCGCCATGCCAGCCGTCCTTGATCACGGTGACGTCGATATTGACGATGTCACCGTCCTTCAGGACCTTGGCCTCGCTGGGGATGCCGTGGCAGATGACGTTGTTGACCGAGGTGCAGACGGTCTTGGGGAAGCCCTTGTAGCCGACGTTGGCCGGTGTCGCCTGTTGCACGTTGACGATGTGGTCGTGGCAGATGCGGTCGAGTTCCTCGGTGGTCACGCCGGCCTTCACATGCGGGGCGACGACCTGCAGGACCTCGGCGGCCAGGCGGCCGGCGACGCGCATCTTCTCGATGTCTTCGGGGGTTTTGATTTGGACAGCCATGCGGCAATTATCGCCTATTTCCGCGGCAGCCTGAATGGAGCACCCGCGGCGTGACCTTCGACCGATCCGAAGATGGGGGTCACTCGTAGAACCTGATTGAAGTCACAAAATTCCATCTTTACACTGTCGTCACTTGCCTGAATGTGACCCATCGGGTCACTTAGCGTCCTGCGCCAATTCCCCGTCGCCAGCTTGAGCCAACGATCCGGCGCTCGATATCGCCAGAAAGTTGGCATGGCACTTGCGTGAGGGCTTGGCAACTTTCCCAGTAATGCGCCGACCGCGCCGGAGCCGATAGTCCAATGAACGTGTTCAAGACCAGCCTGCTTGCCACCGCCCTGATTGCCGGCGGCGTGATTGCCCCGGCCCATGCGGCTAACAACATGGATTTCGACGTCACCATCACGATCGACGAGTCCTGCGACGTCACCGCCACCCAGAACGTCGCGTTCGCCGCCAGCCCGGCCACCCCCGGCACCGTGGCCACGCAGGGCTCGGTCAGCGTGCAGTGCACCAACGGCTCGGCGTATGACGTGGCGCTCAACGCTGGCCTCCACAGCGGCAACGACATCAACGCGCGCCAGATGGAGATCGCTGCTGGCACCGACACCATCGCCTACCAGTTGTATCAGGACAATGCCGGTTCGGCCGGAGCTGTGTGGGGCGAAACCGTCGGCACGGACACCGATACCGGCACCGGCACGGGCTTCGGCACCGGCGCGCCGTACGACCAGCTCCACACCGTCCATGCCGTGGCGACCCTGGTCGGCACCGAGCCGGCCGGCAACTACAGCGACACCATCACTGCCACCGTCACGTTCTGATTGGGGATGGGCCGACGCGGACACTGCGTCCACGATCGGTCCGGGGCGCATGGGCGGCTACGGTGCCGCCCATGCCGCTCGCTCCCGATGACCACCCGCTCGCCCGGTCTCCTCCAGCCATGAATGCCATCAAATCGGCGCTGTGCGCGGCGATGCTGGTCGCTTGCGCGGCGAGCGGATCGGCCGGTGCGGCGGACTGCGCGGCCAGTCCCTGCGAGGCCTTTTTCGAGGTCTATCTCGAAGTCGTCGCGAGTTGCGAGTTCGTCAGCACCAACGATGTCGCCTTCGGCAACCAGACGGTGGTTCCGGGGCAATCGCTTGAAGCCTTCGGTTCGTTACGGGTCCGCTGCAATGTTCCGGTCGCCTACCAGATCGGCCTGGACCAGGGCTTGCATGGCACCGGCATCAACGATCGCAAGATGGTCGGCCCCGGCGGCGACACCATCGCTTACCAGCTTTACAGCGGCGACACCGGCACCACCGCCTGCAACGACGCCGGGGCCCAGTGGGGCAACACCACCGGCGATTGCATGTACGGCGACAGCTACACCGGCACCGAGCAGGACATCCAGATCCACGGCAAGTTGACGATGGGCAACCCGCGCGCCGGCAGTTATAGCGACACCATCACCGCCACCATCAAGTATTGAAGACCACCCGGATTCTGATCGACGCCATGAGCCGCTCCAACTCGAAAACCTGGCAGTCACTGATTCTGGCCACCCTGCTCGGCCTGTGCGGCCCGGCGCTGGCGGCAAGCCTGCAGGTCGCGCCGACCTCGGTGGAATTGCAAGCCGGCGAGAACGGCGCGGCGGTGTGGTTGAGCAACACCGATCCCGACACCCCGGTCCGCGCCCAGGTCCGGCTGTTCCGCTGGATCCAGAAGGACGGCGAGGACACGCTGGAGCCGACGCGCGACCTCGCGATCAGCCCGCCGCTGGTCGAGCTGGCCGGCGGTGCGCGGCAGCTGGTGCGGGTGATCCGCACCGGCCCACCGCCGACCGGCGCCGAGGCCAGCTACCGGATCATCGTCGACGAAGTGCCCAGCGGCACGGCGGCCGAGCAGACCGGGCTGAAGTTCCTGCTGCGCTACTCGATCCCGGTGTTCGTGCTGCCGACCGGCGAGGCACCGATCGCCTACGACCTCGCCCCGCGGCTCGAACGCTCCGGCGATGCCGCCACCCTGGTGGTCGGCAACCGCGGACGCCAGCATGCGCAACTGGCCGACCTGGCCTATGTCGACGCCGACGGCAAGCGACACGAACTGATGGCGGGACTGGTCGGCTATGTATTGCCGGGCCAGACCATGCGCTGGGCGCTGCCGGCGTCCGCGTCCCGCTATGCCGACGGTGGCAGTTTCAAGGCACGGATCAATGGCGAAGCCGTCGAGCAAACGCTCACGCTCGGCCCCGCGGCGCGTTGAGCCCCTGCTGCTGCTGGCCTGCTGCCTGCCGGCCCACGGCTTGGCGGCCGGGCTTTCGGTGCCTGCGCTGGGGCCGGTGCCCTCGGCCGAGGCCGATTTGCCACTGTATCTCGAAGTCGAGCTGAACCAGCAGGCGACCGGCCTGCTGTTGCCGTTCGTGTCGCGCGACGGACGCCTGTTCGCGCGCGCCGACACCCTCGCCCGACTCGATTTCGAGCTTCCCGGTGCGCCCCCGGGGCAGCTGATTGCGCTCGACGAATTGCCCGGAGTGCAGGTGCGTTACGACGCCGCGCTGCAACGGGTCGCGATCACCGCGCCGCTGTCGCAGTTGGACCTCGAGACCACCGTGATCGCCGCGCGAGATCGCGACGAGGTGTTGCCGGCCACCAACTCGCCCGGCCTGCTGCTCAATTACGACCTTTATGCCAACCACGGCAGCCGCTCCAGCAACGCCACCGCGTACGCCGAGTTGCGCGCGTTCGGCGGCCACAGCGGCGTGTTCAGCACCACCGCGGTGACGCGCGCGTTCCGCAGCGACGCGAGCGAGCAGTGGCAGGGCGACAGCGTCCGCCTCGACTCCAGTTGGGAATGGTCGTTCCCGGAATCGATGCTCAGCCTGAGCCTCGGCGACACCACCAGCGGCAACCTGGGCTGGACCCGCGCGGTCCGCGTCGGCGGCATCCGCATCGGCCGCGACTTCGGCCTGCAGCCCTACCGGGTGACCACGCCGCTGCCGGCGTTTCTCGGCGAAGTGGCGGTGCCCTCGGCGCTGGAGCTGTATGTCAACGGCGTCAAACAGTACTCCGGCGAGGTGCCGGTCGGGCCTTTCCAGCTGATCTCGCAGCCCGGCATCAATGGCGCCGGTAACGCACAACTGGTCATCACCGACGCGTTCGGCGCGGTTCGCACGCTGAGCTTCCCGTTCTACGCCAGCCAGAACCTGCTCGCCGACGGTCTGTCGGACTGGTCGCTGACCGCCGGCCTGATCCGCGAAGATTACGGCTTGCGCTCGTTCTCCTACGGCAACCGCCCGGTCGCCAGCGGCGAATTCCGCTATGGCGTCAGTGACGCGTTCACCATCGAAGCCCACGGCGAGGGCGGCAACGGGTTGCGCAACGGCGGCGTTGGCGCCGTGTGGTCGCTGGGCCAGGCCGGTATCGTCAGCGCGTCCTACGCCGGCAGCGACTGGCAGGACCAGAGCGGCGCACAAACCGCGCTGGCCTATAGCTGGAACAACTCGCGCTTCAATCTCTCGCTCAGCACCCAACGCACCCACGACGACTACCGCGACATCGCCTCCGGTTACGGCCAGGCGCCGGCACGGGCGAGCGACCGCGCCCTGGTCGGCTGGAACTCGGAGCAACTGGGCAGCTTCGGCGCCAGCTACCTGCGCCTGCAGTACCCCGAAAGCGAGGCCAGCCGCTACGCCAGCGCCTACTGGAACCGCAACTTCGGCCGCAACTGGTCGCTCAATTTCAGCGTCAACCAGAACCTCGACGACGCCGACGACCGCAGCCTGTACCTCGGCATCTCGGTCAACCTCGGCGAGCGCCGCGCCCTCAACACCTCGTTGCAGCGCAACGCCGGTCGCAACAGCGCCAACGTCGACATCAGCCAGTCGGTGCCCACAGCCGGCGGCCTCAGCTGGCGGCTGCGCGCCAGCCATGCCGACCGCGGCAGCAGCGGCCTGGCCGAGACGGGCTGGCTCGGCGAGCACGGCCGGGTCAACGGCGGCATCGCCGGCTCGCCAGGCGATTGGTACGGTTACGCCGGTGCCAACGGCGGCCTGGTCCTGATGAGTGGCGACGTGTTCGCCTCACGCAGTGTCAACGATGCCTTCGCGGTGGTCTCCACCGGCGATATCACGGGCGTTCCGGTCAAACTGGAGAACCGGTTGATCGGCACCACCAACGACAACGGACTGCTACTCGTCGCCCCGCTCAACGCTTGGCAACGCAACCGGCTGGCGATCGACCCGATGGACCTGCCGGCCAACATGCGGTTGGGCCAGGTGGAGATGTTCGCCGTGCCCAGCGACCGCGCCGGCACCGAAGTGCAGTTCGACGTGCAACCGGTGCGCGCGGCGGTCGTGGTGCTGCATGACGCCAGTGGAACCCCGCTCGCCGCCGGCAGCAATGCCGCGCTTGCCGGAAACCCGGCCTCGGCGACCTTCGTCGGCTACGACGGCGAGGTCTATCTCGATGCGCTCGACAACCACAACACCCTGCAAGTCTCGACTGCGGCCGGCAACTGCCAAGTCACCTTCGACTACCCCGCGACCCCCGAGCCGATTCCGCGAGTCGGCCCGCTGACCTGTGCCCCGGAGGTTTCGCCATGAACTGGCTGCGTCATGTACTCGTTCTGTTGTTGGCCTTGGCAGGAGTGCTCGCGTCTCCCGACAGCAGAGCCGAAACCGTTTGCACCGCCAGCATGAGTGACCTGAATTTCGGCTTGGCCAACACCAGTACCGCGGTTATCGATTACGAGTGCGTGACTACCAATGCATTCCTGTCTGGCAGGGCTGACGTGGCCATGTGCTTCGCAATCGGCCCGGGTTCGTCTACCGGCAGTACGGTGACGCAGCGCAGGATGAACAACGCCGACAACGACACGCTGAACTTCGTCATCCACAGGACCGCATCGAATCCGTCGGACAACTGGGGCGATTCGCCGCCTGAGCACTACCAACTGATCATCGACTATCCGCTCACAGGTGGCTTTTTTTCTGGCGGCTCCGAACGAGGTCAAATTACCGTTTATGGCCGCATTCCTTCGCGAACCGGCCTCGCTGCTGGCGACTACAGCAGCACGTTCAATAGCACTGACCTCGACTACCGCTACAGAGACTCGCTGTTCCAGCCGGCGCCTACCAGTTGCAACGGCCCCGGCCAGAACGGTCCGAACGACAGCTTTCCCTTCACCGCCCGCGCAAACGTGCCGGGCAGCTGTTCGGTCGTCACCGCCAGTGACATGAGCTTCAGCCCCGGCGGCATGCCACTATCGGGCACCAGCACCGGCAACCTGACCAGCACCTCGACCATCAACTTGACGTGTACCAATCGCACCGCATGGCAGGTGGGGCTGGACGAGGGGCAGAACCCGAGCGGAGGCGGTCGACAAATGTGCAATCCGGGCGGCGCTTGCATTGCCTACCAGTTGAACCAGCCAGATGGCTTCACCCCGTGGGGCGACGATCTCGACGTCAACACCGTGGATGGCATCAGCGCGGGTACCCAGCAGACGCTGACGGTCAAAGGCCGGGTAAACGACCAGCCACTGACCCAGGCCGGGCGATACAGCGACACGGTCAAGGTCATCCTTACCTACTGAAGCAGGGGTTCGCCCACACGAATCGAAACTGTGACGAAAGCCCGGATAAGCCCGCCCTTACCCGTGACAGGCATCACAACTCTGCAACAACAACCGGAATAGCTTGGATGCGTGACAGTTTACGGCTCAACTTTTCGAAGAGCCGGCCGACACATTGACTGACCCGCCTCGCTGGGATTGCAGCAGGCGCAAGGGAGCAGTTGATGCACGCATGCAGAATCGCAGTTGCCACCGCCCTGCTCAGCATGGCCGTCGCCGCTCCTTTTGCCGCGGAAAGTGCATCGCTTCGTGTCGGGATCACCATTGTCGAGGCATGCAATATCCGGACCACGGCCTTCGATTCCGAACGCGAACGCGATCCCGTGCAGGCCGATTGTTCGGCCGACACCCCTTACAGCGTCGCCTTGGGCGACCGCTCCATGCCTGATGGGCGTTCCCGCCCGGCGCTCGTGCCCGACGACGGCAAGGTCTTGACGGCAGGCAAAAAGGTTCGGATCGCCACCTTCACGTTCTGATCGAGATCGGGCCGGTGCTTATGTAGGAGCGGCTTCAGCCGCGATCGGGAGTGGGCGCGGGCAAACGACTTCCGATCGCGGCTGAAGCCGCTCCTACGAGGGCCCGCAGTTCCAGAACCGCGGCTGCTTGCCCGGCCGGCTCGCCGCCGGTACAATTGCCCGGCTGTGCAGGTTATGCGTCCGCACACCGCCCACGTCGGGCGTCACCGACGAATACACACCTGCTGCCACAGCCCGTGCCGGGGTGCCCTGAAATCCTTTCGGATCAAGGGTTCGGCCACGGAAGCAGCAGGGAGGCCCAACCCCGGAATCCGCGCCCTGGCTCACGCCGGGGCAGCCGCCCCACCCTATCCGGCGGCCAGGGTTCCACTGCCTGGAGTTGCAAGCAATGTCCCAGATCACCATGCGCCAGATGCTGGAAGCCGGCGTCCACTTCGGCCACCAGACCCGCTACTGGAACCCGAAGATGGGCCCGTACATCTTCGGCGCCCGCGGCAAGATCCACATCATCAACCTCGAGAAGACCGTTCCGCTGTTCAACGACGCGATGAACTTCCTCTCGGGCATCGCCCAGAAGCGCGGCATGATCCTGTTCCTCGGCACCAAGCGCAACGCGCGCGAGTCGATCAAGGAAGAGGCCGAGCGTTGCGGCATGCCGTACATGACCCAGCGCTGGCTCGGCGGCACCCTGACCAACTTCGCTACGGTGAAGAAGTCGGTGGCGCGCCTGAAGGAGCTGGAAGCGGCCGAGACCGACGGCACCTTCGAGAAGCTGGTCAAGCACGAAGTGCTGGGCCTGCGCCGTGAGCGCGACAAGAAGATGGCCTCGCTCGGCGGCATCAAGGAAATGAACCGCCTGCCCGACGCGCTGTTCGTGATCGACATCGGCCACGAGGACATCGCGATCAAGGAAGCCAAGAAGCTCGGCATCCCGGTGGTGGCCGTGGTCGACACCAACTACGACCCGGCGCTGGTCGACTACCCGATCCCGGGCAACGACGACGCCATCCGCGCCGTGCAGCTGTACGCCCGTGCCGCCGCCGACGCCGTGCTGGAAGGCAAGGCCGCCGCGCCGCAGGCCGCCAGCGTCCGCGAGGAAGACTTCGCCGAGGGTGGCAACGACAAGGCCCCGCGCCGCGCGCCGGCCAAGAAGGCCGCCGCCAAGAAGGACGAGGCCAAGGCTGACGAGGCCAAGCCGGCTGAAGCCAAGCCGGCCGACGCCGCCGAAGCCCCGGCCGCCGAGTAAGACCGATGTCATGCGGCCGCGCCATGCTGCGCGGCCGCATTCCTTGTTTATGTAGGAGCGGCTTTAGCCGCGATCAGCAGTCGGCGCGAGCGAACGATTCCACGATCGCGGCTAAAGCCGCTCCTACACACACCCCGAATTCAGAGGTAACCCCATGGCAGAGATCACCGCCTCCCTGGTCAAGGAACTGCGCGAGCGCACCGGCGCCGGCATGATGGAGTGCAAGAAGGCACTCGTCGAGAACGACGGCAACGTCGAAGTCGCCGCCGAGTGGCTGCGCAAGCAGGGCCTGGCCAAGGCCGACAAGAAGGCCAGCCGCGTCGCTGCCGAAGGCCGCATCGCCGCCGCCCATGCCGACGGCAAGGCCGTTCTGGTCGAGATCAACTCCGAGACCGACTTCGTCGCCAAGGACGAGAACTTCATCGCCTTCACCGAGAACGTCGGCCAGGCCGCGCTTGCCGCCGCCGACGTCGAGGCGCTCAAGGCCACCAAGCTGCCCGCCGGCGAGACCGTCGAGGAAACCCGCGCCGTGCTGATCGCCAAGGTCGGCGAGAACGTGCAGGTCCGCCGCATGGTCCGCATCGACAGCGCCAACACCCTGGCCGCGTACGTCCACGGCGGCCGCATCGGCGTGCTGGTCGAGCTCAAGGGCGGCAACGACGAGCTGGCGCGCGGCCTGGCGATGCACGTCGCCGCAATGAACCCCCCGTACATCTCGCCGGCCCACGTCCCCGCCGACTTCGTCGCCAAGGAAAAGGAAATCGCCCTGGCCCAGGTCAAGGACACCGGCAAGCCGCCGGAAATCCTCGAGAAGATGGTCTCCGGCAAGGTCGCCAAGACCGTCAACGAGCTGTGCCTGACCGGCCAGCCGTACGTGCTGGACACCAACCAGACCGTCGAGCAGGCCCTGAAGGCCGCGGGTGCCGAGGTCGTCAACTTCGTCCGCCTCGCCGTCGGCGAAGGCATCGAGAAGCAGGCCGACGACTTCCACGCCGAAGTGATGAAGCAGGCCGGGCTGGCGTAAGGCCACCCGCCTCGCCGGTTTCGCCCGAAAGCCGTGGATTCGTCCACGGCTTTCTTGTATCCGCCGACGGCTCACCGGGATGGCGGCGCACGGCACTGTCCAGTTGCCGCCCGGTCCGGATCACCACGCTTCCCGTACAATTCCCCCGCTTGCCCCACGCCACCAGAGGCCCCCATGTCCCAACTTGCCCACCACCGTGTCCTGCTGAAACTCTCCGGCGAGGCGCTGATGGGGGCCGAGGACTACGGGATCGATCCCCTGGTGATCCACCGGCTGGCGCGCGAGGTGATCGAGGCCCAGCAGGCCGGGGCGGAAATCGCGCTGGTGATCGGCGGCGGCAACATCTTCCGCGGCGCGGGCCTGGCCGCCGGTGGCATGGACCGGGTGACCGGCGACCACATGGGCATGCTGGCCACGGTGATCAATGCGCTGGCGATGCAGGACGCGCTGGAAAAACTCGGCGGCAAGGCCCGGGTGATGAGCGCGATCAAGATCAACGACGTCTGCGAGGACTACATCCGCCGCCGCGCGATCCGGCACCTGGAGAAGGGCCGGCTGGTGATCTTCGCCGCCGGCGTCGGCAGCCCGTTCTTCACCACCGATTCGGGGGCCGCGCTGCGGGCGGTCGAGATCGGCGCCGACCTGTTGCTGAAGGCGACCAAGGTCGACGGGGTCTACGACAAGGACCCCAACAAGCACGCCGACGCGGTGCGCTACGACACCCTCAGCTATGACGAGGTGATTGCGCGCAACCTGCAGGTGATGGACACGGCGGCGTTCGCGCTGGCCCGTGACAGCGACCTGCCGTTGCGGATCTTCGACATGAGCCAGCCGGGCGAGTTGCTGAAGATCCTGCGCGGCGAGGATATCGGCACGCTGGTGCAAGGCCGTAGCTGAGATTTTTCGTAGGAGCGGCTTTAGCCGCGATCTGAAATCGTTCGCCCGCGCCGACTCCAGATCGCGGCTAAAGCCGCTCCTACAAGAGCTTCGACATCACGACAAGAGCCGCGGCAGTCGTAACGTCCCAACAATCGCGAGCCACTCTCCACGCGATGAGCAAACGCCCCCGCACCAAATTCCGCCCGCTGCACGGCATCCTGCTGCTCGACAAGCCGGCCGGCCTCAGCTCCAGCCAAGCGCTGCAACGAGCCCGCCACCTGTTCCGGGCGGAGAAGGGCGGTCACACCGGCGCCCTCGATCCGCTCGCGACCGGCCTGTTGCCGCTGTGCTTCGGCGAGGCGACCAAGATCGCCGGCCTGCTGCTCGGCGCCCGCAAGGCCTACCGCACCACTGCGGTGCTCGGCCTGAGCACCGATACCGACGACGCCGACGGCCAGCCGTTGCGACAGCGTCCGGTCCCGCCACTCGACGTCGTCACCATCGAGACCGCGCTGGCCCCATTGCGCGGTCCGATCACCCAGCGCGCCCCGATCTACTCGGCGCTCAAGCAGGGTGGGGAGCCGCTGTATGCCAAGGCCCGCCGCGGCGAGGCGATCGAGGCGCCCGAGCGCGAGGTCGTCGTTCACGCATTGGAGCTGCTTGAGCACGACGCCTCGCGCCTGCAACTCCACGTCGAGTGCGGCTCCGGCACCTATGTCCGCAGCCTCGTCCGCGACCTCGGCGAAGCGCTCGGGTCCGGCGCCCACGTCGAGGTGTTGCGTCGGCTCTGGGTCGAGCCGTTCCGCGCGCCACGGATGTACACGCTCGACGAGCTTGAAGCACTGGCTGAACACGGCGAGGCGGCGCTGGATGCCTGTCTGCTGCCGATCGCGGCCGGCCTCGCCGATTTCCCTGCGGTCACCCTGGCCGCGGCCGACGCCGTTACCCTCGGCCACGGCCAGCCGGTGCATGTCGCCGCGACACCGTCGGCCGACCCGGTGGGGATCTTCGATGCTGATGGTCGTGCGCTCGGCCTGGGTCGCGTCGACGCCAACGGGGTATTGCATCCCCGGCGCCTGTTCATCTGGGCGACACCGCACGGCGACTGACCGCCGGGTGGGACAATCCCTTGTTCCTGCCTGCCCCCGGGGCTACAATTCCCCGGCTTTTCCAAGCCAGTTCCATCCTTATCAGCAAGCGGCGGACCATGCGGTGCGCCGGCGTCGGTGTTTCCAGCGTCGGTGAGTTCTGCAGGTCGCGCATCAAAGAGGCAACAAGAAATGTCGATCGACACCAGCAAGGTCATTGAAGAAAACAAGCGTGGCGACAACGACACCGGCTCCCCGGAAGTCCAGGTCGCCCTGCTCACCGCACGCATCGAAATGCTCCAGGGCCACTTCAAGGAGCACAAGCAGGATCACCACAGCCGTCGCGGCCTGCTGATGATGGTCAACCGTCGTCGCAGCCTGCTCGACTACCTGCACCGCAAGGACGCCACGCGTTACAAGGCCCTGATCACGAAGCTCGGCCTGCGTCGCTAAACAGACTCCCACCGCGGCGCTTTCATGCGCCGCGGTTCGTTTATGAGGTCGCGAGCCGGCGGCCGACCGGGCAGGGCAAGGGCGTTGTCCGGATCGCACAGCACCGATAGGAAACCAACGTGGCAAAAATTACCAAGACCTTCCAGTACGGCAAGCACCAGGTCACCCTGGAAACCGGTGAGATCGCCCGCCAGGCCGGCGGCGCCGTCATCGTCCGCATCGAGGACACCGTGCTGCTGGTCAGCGCCGTCGCCAACAAGACCGCGCGCGAGGGCCAGGACTTCTTCCCCCTGACCGTCGACTACCAGGAGAAGTTCTACGCCGGCGGCCGCATCCCGGGTGGCTTCTTCAAGCGTGAAGGTCGCCAGACCGAGAAAGAGACCCTGATCTCGCGCCTGATCGACCGCCCGATCCGCCCGCTGTTCCCGGACGGCTTCCGCAACGAAGTCCAGGTCATCGCCACCGTGATGTCGATGAACCCGGAAATCGACGGCGACATCCCGGCGCTGCTGGGCGCGTCCGCCGCGCTGGCGCTGTCGGGCGCCCCGTTCGACGGCCCGATCGGTGCTGCCAAGGTTGGTTACAAGGACGGCGAGTACATCCTCAACCCGAGCAAGACCGAGCTTGAGGATTCCAAGCTGGAGCTGGTCGTCGCCGGTACCGCCGACGCGGTGCTGATGGTCGAGTCCGAGGCCGACGTGCTGTCGGAAGACGTGATGCTCGGTGCGGTGATGTTCGGCCACAAGGAAATGCAGGTCGCGATCAACGCGATCAACGAGCTGGTTGCCGAAGCCGGCAAGCCGAAGTGGACCTGGGAAGCCCCGGCCGCTGACCAGACCATGGTCGGCGCGCTCAAGACCGCCATCGGCGATCGCTTGACCCAGGCCTTCGCGGTGCGCGACAAGCTGGAGCGCAAGGACGCCATCTCGGCGCTCAAGAAGGACGTGCTGGCCTCGCTGGCGCCGCAGATCGAGAGCAACGGCTGGAACCCGTCCGAGGTCTCCAAGCAGTTCAGCGAGCTTGAGTACGACACCATGCGTGGCGCCGTGCTGAGCACCAAGATCCGCATCGACGGCCGCGCGCTCGACACCGTGCGCCCGATCGCTTCCAAGGTCACCATCCTGCCGCGCGTCCACGGCTCGGCGCTTTTCACCCGTGGCGAGACCCAGGCGATCGTTGCGGTCACCCTCGGCACCGCGCGCGATGGCCAGATCATCGATGCCGTCTCCGGTGAGTACAAGGATCACTTCCTGTTCCACTACAACTTCCCTCCCTACTCGGTGGGTGAAGCCGGCCGCATGATGGGCCCGAAGCGTCGCGAGATCGGCCACGGTCGCCTCGCCAAGCGCGGCGTGCTGGCGGTGATGCCGACGATGGAAGCGTTCCCGTACACGATCCGCGTCGTCTCGGAGATCACCGAGTCGAACGGCTCGTCCTCGATGGCTTCGGTCTGCGGTTCGTCGCTCGCCCTGATGGATGCCGGCGTGCCGATCAAGGCACCGGTCGCGGGTATCGCGATGGGCCTGGTGAAGGAAGGCAACGACTTCGTCGTATTGAGCGACATCCTCGGTGACGAGGATCACCTCGGCGACATGGACTTCAAGGTCGCCGGCACCAGCGAGGGCATCTCCGCCCTGCAGATGGACATCAAGATCCAGGGCATCACCGAGGAAATCATGAAGGTCGCGCTGGCCCAGGCCAAGCAGGGCCGCCTGCACATCCTCGGCGAGATGGGCAACGCCCTGACCGCGCCGCGCGGCGAGCTGTCCGAGTTCGCACCGCGCCTGATCACGATCAAGATCCACCCCGACAAGATCCGCGAAGTGATCGGCAAGGGCGGTTCGGTGATCCAGGCGATCACCAAGGAAACCGGCACCCAGATCGATATCCAGGACGACGGCACGATCACGATTGCGTCCGTCAACGCGATCGCCGGCCAGGCCGCCAAGGACCGGATCGAGCAGATCACCTCCGACGTCGAGCCGGGCCGGATCTACGAAGGCAAGGTCGCCAAGATCATGGACTTCGGCGCGTTCGTCACCATCTCGCCCGGAAAGGACGGCCTGGTGCACGTGTCGCAGATTTCCAACGATCGCGTCGAGAAGGTCAGCGACGTGCTCAAGGAAGGCGACGTGGTCAAGGTCAAGGTGCTGGAAGTCGACAAGCAGGGCCGCATCCGCCTGTCGATGAAGGCGATCGAGGAAGGCGAGGGCGCGCCGGCCGCGTAAGCCGCGCAGGCGTCATCGCTGGATCTGAGAAAGCGGGCTTCGGCCCGCTTTTTCTTTGTGCGGAAGGAAGCGGGTTTCACCTTGGAGCCGCAATTGCGTTAGCGTTCCTGCCAACGTGCATGGATGGAGTTGGCGATGGCAGGTGGCAGCGGCGGGACGTGGTGGAAGTGGGGGTTGCCGGTGGGTATCGGCATCGTTGCCGCCGCGATGGCGATGGAGCACTTCGGTCCGCACCTGCCGTTGCTGGTCAACGCAATGCTCGCGCTCGGCGGCCTGCTGACGATTGCCGGATCGTGTGAGGTGATGATCCTCGCCGCGGTCGGCCTGGCCGGCAAGCTGCGCTGGAACGAGTACGTCGCCGGAGTGATCGCCGGGCTTGCGTCGAATCTGCCCGAGGTGGCGATGCTCGCGTTCGTGGTTGCCGCCGATGTGCGCATCGCGTTCGTCGTCACCTTGCTGACGCTGCACATCAACGCGCTGGTGTTCTCGATCTTCTGCGTGCTGATGCCGCGCGATGAGCGTGGCCATGCGTCGCTGCCCAAGGCGATAGGCCTGCTCGGCACCGACATGCTGGCGTGCGCGGCCGGCATGATGATCGCGATGGGCTTCCTGATGATCGCGATGTCCTCGTTCGATGGCGGCGGCCATGCCGGCGAGGGGCTCGGCTTGTGGGACCTGGTGATGATCGCCGCGGCGTTGCTGGCGGTGATGGTGGTGTACCTGCGCGGCCTGGTCCGGCGCTTCTCGGGCACCTCGACCGAGGCCGGGACCGAGCAGGCCGAGGGCGGCACCACCCGCGCCTCGGCGTCGTGGGGGATGATCGCGTTCTACGGCGGTCTCGGCAGCATCGGCGCCTTGATCGGCGGCCACGCGGTCGGCGATTTCGCCGACAACCTGGTCGGCTTCCTGCGCGGCGAGGGCTACTCGGAGATGATCGGCGCGATCGTGGTCGCGTTCCTCGCCGGCATGCCGGCCTATATCCTGGTGACCAGCGCGCATCTGAAGGGCAAGACCCAGCTGGCGCTGTCGAATGTGTTTGGCGCGATCGTGCAGGTCCCGTTCGTGATCCTGCCGGCGGTGCTGCTGTTCGCGGCGTTGCTGTCGGTGATCGGGGTGGTGCCGTTGCTGCCCGAGGGCGGCATCCTTGCGATTGACCTGGAAACGGTGTCGGTGATCCTGTTCGGCTTCCCGACCTTGCTGGTGCTGTGGAAGTCGATCACCGACGATGGCGCGGTCAACAAACTGGAAACCACGATCATGCTGGCGCTGTTCGCACTGGTGCTGTACTTCCTGGCGGTGCACGGCTGAAGCTGGGCGCCAGGCACCAACGCATCAGTCCAGCAGCCAGCGGAATGCGCGGCGCAGCTCGGCCGCGCCATTGGCGGGGTACCAGCGGCCATGGGCGAGGATCACCCGCTCCGGGTCCCACGCGATCATCTGCTCGACTGCGGCCTTGATCTGCGGCTTCTGTTTCGAATAGGTCAGCCGCATGTCGCGCGGCATCTGACCGTCCGGGTCCTGCACGCCGCCGAGCCGGGTCAGCCAGCGCATCCACCAGGTCTCGAGTTTGCCGGGCTCGAAATTCTCGATGAAGTCGGTCAGCACCAGCGTGCGGCTGGCGCGGTGGAAGAATTCGACCTCGGTCATGAAGCTGCCGCTTACCGGCAATGTGGCGATGTCGGCGTCCCAGGGATAGCCGTGGTCACGGTCGAGTTCAACGGTGGCGAAATCGATGCGGCCGTTGGCCTGTTCGCGGATGCGCGGGGCGAGATGGATGCAGGCGTCGGTAAACACCTCGCGCCACTCGGGGATCCACCAGTAGTGGATGCGATTGGGGCCGATGATCCAGCGCGGGGTACCGATCGCCTCGATTTCGGCCATGAGGCTGGAGGTCAACGGCGTCGGCGAGTGGATGAAAAGGTCGTCGCCATCGAGGCGGATCACCGTCATCCGGGTCGGGAACGGCATCTTCGGCCATGGCATGCCGAATTCGATGGTCGGGCCATCGACGATCCAGACGTCGTCGGCAACCGGCTTGAGGGTGTTGAGCGGCGGATAGGTGGCGCTCGATTCGCGGGTCATCCGGGTAGTTCTCCTCGATGCCTGGTTCGATTATGCACAGCGACACGGACGTGGCTTTGTGTAGGAGCGGCTTTAGCCGCAATCTGAAATCGGCGCGGGCGAACGATTTCAGATTGCGGCTAAAGCCGCTCCTACAAAAGCTCGGAAGATACGGGCTCGGATCAATGGAAATCGCGCGAGCGGATATCGAGGTCACCGAGCAGCGCGCTCAGGTTATGCAGCCGGATCGCGACCAGGTGGCGGACGCCGTCCTTGTGTTCCAGCTGGCCTTCGACCGCGAGCAGGCGCGATTCCATCAGTTCGCGGCGCTGGCGTTCGGCGAGGTCGCGCCAGACCACCACGTTGGTCATGCCTTCCTCGTCCTCCAGGGTCATGAAGATCACGCCGCTGGCGGTCTGCGGTCGCTGGCGCAGGGTGACCAGGCCGGCGATGCGGACGTGGCGGCCGTGCGGCATCGCCGTGATCTCGCCGGAGCGTCGATAGCGACGTGCAGACAATTGCTTTCGGATCATCGCCAGCGGGTGACGCCCGAGGGTGGTGCCGGTCGTCGCGTAGTCGGCGCGCATGTCCGCGTCGGCGCTAGGCAGCGGCAAAACGATGGGGTCGTTTTCCCGCGTCGCCGGGGTGTCGGCGAATAGCGGCAGTTGCGGCTCTACCCCGGTGATCGCCCAGCGGGCGCGGTGGCGATGGCCGGCCAGGCCGCGCAGGGCACCGGCATCGGCGAGCAAGGATTGGGTGCGGCGATCGAGGCCTGCGCGGGCGCAGAGGTCGGCGACATCGGTGAATGGACGCTGCTTGCGCATAGCCTCGATGCAGTCGGCCGCTTCGGGCGGGAAGCCACGGATCATTCGCAGGCCGAGGCGGATTGCAGGCTGTCGTGCCTCCGGTTGTAGGAGCGGCTTTAGCCGCGATCGGATGATCGGTCGCCCGTGCCCACTCTCGATCGCGGCTGACGCCGCTCCTACTGAAAGCGGGAGCGATGACGGCGGACCGCCTTCGAGGCTGCAATCCCAGTCGCTGTGGCGCACGTCCACCGGCAGCGTGCGGATGCCGTGCCGACGCGCGTCCTGCAGCAACTGGTCGGGCGAGTAGAACCCCATCGGCCAGGAGTTGATCAGCGCGCAGGCGAACGCAGCCGGTTCGTGGCACTTCAGCCAGCTGCTGGCGTAGGCGACCAGAGCGAAGCTGGCCGCGTGCGATTCGGGGAAGCCGTAGTCGCCGAAGCCTTTGATCTGCTCAAAGATGCGTTCGGCGTATTCGAGGGTATAGCCGCGTTCGAGCATGCCGTCAGTCAATTTCTGCCGATGCGGCTCCAGTCCCCCGCGACGTTTCCAGGCCGCCATCGAACGACGCAACTCATCCGCTTCGCCTCCCGAATAACCGGCGGCGACAATGGCCAGCTGCATCACCTGCTCCTGGAACAGTGGCACGCCGAGGGTGCGCTCGAGCACGGCCTTCAGTTTTTCGGACGGGTACTCGACCGGCTCCTGTCCGGTGCGGCGCAACAGGTAGGGATTGACCATGTCGCCCTGGATCGGACCAGGGCGGACGATCGCGACCTGGATTACCAGGTCGTAAAAGGTCCTCGGTCGCAGACGCGGCAGCATCGCCATCTGCGCGCGCGACTCGATCTGGAACACGCCGATGGTGTCGGCGCAGCTGATCATCTCGTAGGTCTTGCTGTCCTCGGTCGGGATGTCGGCCAGCCCGGCGATGTCGCGGCGGCCGCTGTCGCGCAGCAGGTCGAGGGTCTTGCGCACCGCGGTCAGCATGCCCAGCGCGAGGCAGTCGACTTTCATCAGTCCGACCTCGTCGAGGTCGTCCTTGTCCCACTGGATCACGGTGCGGTCGTCCATCGCCGCGTTCTCCACCGGTACCAGCGTGTGCAATGGATGTTCGGAAATCACGAAGCCGCCGGGATGCTGCGACAGGTGGCGGGGCATGCCGATCAGTTCGGCGGTCAGCGCGATCACTTGGCGCAACACCGGCGAATCGGGATCGAAGCCGCGCTCGCGCAGGTGCTCGGCGATGGGTGCGTCGCCGCCCCAACGGTCCATCGTGCTGGCCAGTTCGCCGACTACGTCGGTCGGCAGGCCGAGTGCGCGGCCGACATCGCGCACCGCGCCGCGGCCGCGGTACTGCGTCGCCACCGCGGTCAGCGCCGCACGCTCGCGGCCATAGCGGTTGAACACGTATTGCAGCACTTCCTCGCGGCGCTCGTGCTCGAAGTCGATGTCGATGTCCGGCGGCTCGTCGCGCTCCTTCGACAGGAAGCGTTCGAACAGCATGTTCATGCGCGCCGGGTCGATTTCGGTCACGCCCAGGGTGTAGCAGATCACCGAGTTGGCGGCCGACCCGCGGCCCTGGCAGAGGATGTGCTGCGAGCGGGCGAAGCGGACGATGTCGTGGACGGTCAGGAAGTAGGACTCGTAGCGCTTCTCGGCGACGAGGGCGAGCTCCTTTTCGATCAGTTCGAGGGCCCGTTCGCCGACGCCCTCGGGCCAGCGCCAGCGGGCGCCTTGCTCGACCAGGTGGCGCAGCCAGCTGCTGGCGTCGTGGCCGGGCGGGACCAGTTCGTGCGGATACTGGTATTTCAGGTCGTCGCGCAGGCTGAAGTGGCAGCGATCGGCGATGCGCAGGGTTTCGGCGAGCAGGTCGGTCTGGTCGTCGGGGCCGTAGATCGCCGCCAGTGCGCGGCGGCTGCGCAGATGGCGTTCGCCATTCGGGAACAGGCGATGGCCGGCCTCGGCGACGGTTACGTGGTGGCGGATCGCGGTCATCGTGTCCTGTAATGCGCGGCGGCCGCGCACGTGCATGTGGACGTCGCCGGCGGCGACCAGCGGCATGCCGAATTGGACGCCAGCCTCGCGCAGTTGCGCCGTGCGTGCGTCGTCGTCGGGACCGCGGTGCAGCTCGATCGCGAGCCAGGCGCGGTCGGGGAAGGTCGTCCTCAGCCAGTCCGCATGCGTGCCGTCGGGTTGCTCGCCGGGCGTCCACAACGCAAGCAGGCCGTCTGTGTCGTTGAAGTCGTCGCGCAACAACCGGTACTCGCCCTTGCGCGCACGGCGGCGGGCGCGGGTGATCAGGCTGCACAGCGCGGTGTAACCGCTGGCGTTCTCGACCAGCAGCACCAGTTTGGGGCCGTCCTCGATCTGCATTTCGCTGCCGACGATCAGCTTGACGTCGAACCGTTCGGAGGCCTCCAGCGCGCGCACGATGCCGGCCAGCGAGCACTCGTCGGTGATCGCCAGCGCGCTGTAGCCGAGCTGCTTCGCACGCTCGAACAATTCGGGCGCTATCGAGGCGCCGCGCTGGAAGCTGAAGGCCGAGAGGCAGTGCAGTTCGGCGTAGGCGGGGAGGGAGGCCATCATCGGAGTCATCCGAACCAGCCGTGCAGCATGAAGCCGTCGGCGCGACCCTCAATGGCGGGATCGCCGGCGGCACGGAACGCCCAGGCGCGCTGGCCGAGGCTGGTCTCGACGAGGTAATAGTCGCGGCGCACGTCGCCGTCCCACCAGCCGGTCTCGATCCGTTCGGGGCCGGCGAGGATGTGCAGGCGATGGTCGCGCAATGGAGCGGGGTGGGGCAGCAGCCAGCCGGGGCGCGGGACGGGCGGGGCGGTGATGCCGCGGGTGGGTTGGTCCTGCCAGGCGCGCTCGGGGCGATGGTCGGCGCGCATCGCCAGGCCGTGGACGGCGTCATCGCCGAGGCGTGCGCGCAGGCGCTCGCGCAGTTGTTCCCACGGCACGGCTTGCTGTGGCCGCGCGTCGAACAGGTCGCGGCCGGCTGGCACGAACGGCGGCAGTTCGTGCGCGAGCAGTTGTACCGCGCGCACCGGTGCCGGCACGCGCATCTGTTCGAGCCGGCCGCGAGCCAGTTCGAACAGCATCGCGGGGTTGCGTTCGGGGGCGAGCAGGCCGATGACGAGTTCGCTGTCGGTGCAGCGTTCGTGCTCCAGCACCAGGGTGAAGCGTTGCACGCCGCCGTCGCGGCCGGCGAGGTACGCGGCAAGGTCGGCGGTCAGGCGGCGTAGCGGGAACAGCAGGGCCTGGCTGGATTCGACGTCGTAGTTGAGCTCGATCTTCGATGCGAACGAGTCCGGCGGCTGGTAGTAGCGCAGCGGGGTCGGCAGTGCGCCGGTCAGGCGGTCCAGATGCGCGAGTGCGTCCTTGCCGACGCGCTTGCCGAGTGCTGCGCGGGGCAGTGCGAAGACCTGCCGCAGTTTGCGCAGGCCCATGCGGTTGAGGCTGGTGGCCACCTCCGGCGCGAGTCCGCTGCGCTCGACCGGCAGTTGGCCGAGGGCGTTGTGCAGCGGCGCTTCGTCGGTGATCGCCAGGCCGTCATGGGTATTGGCGAGCGCGCGAGCAGCGTATGGATTGGGGGCGAGGGTGATGCGGTGGCGGAAGCCGAGTTCGTCCAGGTCGGCGCGCAGTTGCGCTTCGAACCGCGGCCAAGGGCCGAACAGCTTGAAGCTGGCTTCGACTTCCAGCAGCAGGGCCGACGGCATGCTGTGGTTGACCAGCGAGCTGTAGCGGTAGGCCCAGGCGGCGAGGAAGTCATGCCAGCGTTCGGCTTCGGCGGGGTCGTATTCGATCGCACTGAAGCGGCTGCAGATCGCTTGCGCGGCACCGAGTGATTGACCGGGGCGCAGGCCGGCGGCTTTTGCCGTGGTGTTGAGGGCGCGCAGCACGCGGCGTTGCGCCGGCCCGGTCACCAGCGCCAGGGGGGCGTCGGAATCGGGGTGGCGGCGCAGGACGCCGTCTAGCGCCAGTTGCGGCAGGAGGATGCAGGCCCAGAGCACTGGTTTGCCTCACTGCGCCTGCGTCGGCAGGGTGCGGGGGCGGAATGGGATGGTGGCGTGTGCGGCTTGGTCGCGCAGGGGGTGGACGGCGGGGATATTGCTCCGGCCCTTCATCAGGGCTTCCTGCCCTGAGGCGGGCCGCCGGCCATCCATGGCCGGCTTCTGCGCAATATCCCCACCGTCCACCCCCTGTCCGACTGTCGTGGGCGACCGGATAGGAAAAGCGGCGGTTGCTTGGGGCGGTGCTAATGAAGCTGCGGTTGCCGAAAACGGGATGGGTCGGGTGGGGGGATTGCCGCCGCGGCATTTGAGGACGCGCAACTGGGTGGGTTGGGCGTCGATGGCAATCCGCAACGCGGCCGGTGAGGGGTTTGCCGCGTCCTTCATCGGACGCATCGCGAAGCCCAGGCACTGGCCGGTTTCGGCGGCGACCTGCAGTCGACGCAGGGCGCGGTCGTTGGGGTGTTGCGGCCAGCACAGCACGGCCGAGCACGCGGCCGAGCGCAAGCATTGTTCGGTGGCCCACAGTGCGTTGCGGGGGTCGGTGCGGATGATCTGCAGGCGGTTGAGCTGCACGCCGGCGCTGGCCCAGGCCTGCGCGAACGGCAGATAGGGCGGGGCGATCAAAGCGATCATGCCGTCGCTGCGGGACAGCCGCGCGAGGGTCGGCCACAGAAGGCGCAATTCGCCGACGCCGTCGGCGGCCAGCAGCAGTTCGGTCAATGCGGTTTCGGGCCAGCCGCCGTCGGGCAGGGCGTCGTCCAGCAAGGGGAAGCCGGTCGATTGCGAGGAGGGGGCGCGCGGCGTGGGTTGGCCGCGCCAGATGCGGCGCGATTCCAGCAGGGTGTCGAGGGCGACCACGGCGCCCATCAGCCGAGCCTCACCAGTCCGGCGAACAGGCCCTCGATCGCGAAGTCGGTGACGCTGGCGTCGATCTCGATCGGTGCATACGCGGGATTGCGCGGCAGCAGGCGCAGGTGCCGGACTTCGGAATAGGTGTCGTCGGTGTCGAGTCGTTTGACCGTCAACTCGCCCTCGACACGGGCGACGACGGTCTGGCCGTTGCGCGCCTGCTCAACGCGGTGTACGCCGATCAGGTCGCCGGGCAGGATGCCGTCGAGCAACATCGACTCGCCCTCGACTTCCAGCAGGTAATCCGGGCGCAGGCGGAACAGTGACGGGTCGAAAGCGATCTCGCGCCGGACCCCCGGGTCCGAGCCGATCGGCCTGCCCGCCGCGACCCGGCCGAGCAGCGGCACCTGCAGCAGGTCGGCGGGCGGCATGGCATCGGTGTCCGGTGTCGCGAAGGGACTCGACGCCGACGTTCGCGAGGTGCGGCGCGGGGAGGTGAGCCGGATCCCTCGCGCGCGTCCGGTCGACAGCTCGATCAGGCCGGCTTGTTCCAGCGCCTCCAGGTGGTAGCGCGCCGAGCGGTTCTGGCGGAAGCCGAACGCGCGGGCGATCTCCATCTGCGACGGCGGGTAGCCGTGC
This sequence comes from Lysobacter sp., assembly GCA_050737695.1. GTDB lineage: Bacteria > Pseudomonadota > Gammaproteobacteria > Xanthomonadales > Xanthomonadaceae > Novilysobacter. The sequence continues at coordinate 71,290 of JBOHYB010000016.1, forward strand.
CGGGCGATGTGCTCGCGGAGGAAGTCGAGCAGGCGGCGTTGGGTGTCGGTCAGGTGCATGGTACTAATTGTAGTAATAAACCGATGCGCAAAAGGTGAGCTCCGCTTGATCATGCAGTTACGGCCGGAAGCTCAGGTGGACTCGATGTCTGTCAAGCATCCACACCTCGATCTCAGCCGTTCGGACGAAGCCTGTGACTTGTGTAGGAGCGACGTAAGTCGCGACCTGTACATCGTCCGGGAGAGATCTCGTACGCCGTTCTCGACGTTGCATCAAGGCGCGCTTGCACAAGCGCGCCAACGCGGCCGAGCAGGAGGCGTGCCGGATGTGGCTGGCGGCGGAAATGCTGCAGGTGCGGCCGCGGGTCGTGGTCGCCCTCGGCGCGATGGCCGCGCACACCGTGTTCGGTAACAGCTTCCGGGTGACCCGTGAGCGTGGGCAGTGGCGCGGGCTTGCGGGCGATGTGCAGGGCATCGCGAGCTGGCATCCGTCGGCGGTGCTGCGGATGCCGGGGGATCGTCGCGAGGAAGGTTATGCCGAGCTGGTGGAGGATCTTGGCAAGGTCGCGAAGGCGATCAAGAAACTCGACTAAACGAGCTGAATGGTTGTTTCTGTAGGAGCGGCTTCAGCCGCGAACGGGAACCGTTCGCCCGCGCCGACTCCAGATCGCGGCTAAAGCCGCTCCTACGAAGAGCCTATTCCCCGATTGGCGGAATCAAGCCAGCTCGAACAAATCCGACTGCGCGAGCACGTCGTCCTCGTCGACGAACCCCGACAGTCCGACCCCCACCAGTCGATACCGCGTGCCTGCCGGCAACTCCACCCGCGCGCGCAACTCGCAGGCGATGTCGGTCAGCGCTTCCAGGGTCGCCGGCCGCACCGCCGGGGTCAGGCTGCGGGTGAGGATGCGGAAATCGCTGGTCTTGAGCTTGAGCACCACGGTGCGGGCAAGCCGGCCGCGGTATTGCTGGCGTTCGCGCTGATAGCCGGCCCAGGTCTTTTCGGCGAGGCGGCGGATGTGCGGCTCCAGTTCGCCCAGTGGCAGGTCGTGTTCGAAGGTGTCTTCCGAAGATATCTGTACGGTCGGGCGCTCGGGTCGCACCGGGTTGTTGTCGATTCCCAATGACAGCTCATGCAGGCGACGGCCCCAGCGGCCGAAGCGCAGCTCAAGCTCGGTCGGCGGCAGCGAGCGCAACTGGCTGACGGTGGCTACGCCCAGTTCGGCCAGCTTGCCCTGCATGACCTTGCCGACGCCGGGCAAACGGCCGACCGGGAGCGGCAGCAGGAATGCGTCGACCTGCCGCGGCCGCACCACGCAGATACCGTCGGGCTTGTTCCAGTCCGAAGCGATCTTGGCCAGGAACTTGTTCGGCGCGACCCCGGCCGATGCGGTCAGCGCGGTCTCATCAAAGATCGCGGCGCGGATCGCCTCGGCGGTCGCGGTGGCCGAGGGCAGCCCGGTTTTGGTTTCGGTGACGTCGAGATAGGCCTCGTCGAGCGACAGCGGTTCGACCAGGTCGGTGTGGCGGGCGAATATCTCGCGCACCTGCCGCGACACCGTCTTGTAGCGCACGAAATCCGGTGGCACGAATACCGCCTGTGGGCACAACCGCTCGGCCCGCACCGCCGGCATCGCCGAACGCACCCCGAACTTGCGCGCCTCGTAGCTGGCCGCGCATACCACCGAGCGCGCGCCGCGCCAGGCGACGACCACCGGCCTGCCACGCAACGAAGGGTCGTCGCGCTGCTCGACCGACGCGTAGAACGCGTCCATGTCGACGTGCAGGATCTTGCGGGTCGAACCGGGGCAGGGCGGGGCGCTCATGGCTCCCGCATTCTGTCATCCTGCACCGGCACTTGCCGCCGTCACGCCGCCTTTGGCAGGCTGGACAATGGCCCATCCCCGGAGCACCGCATGCAGCAACGCCGCCATTTCTCGATGCTCCGCGAGTTCCACCTCGCGGACTGGGTCACCCTCGCCAATGCCTTCTGCGGCACTGGCGCGATCTTCGCCGCGATGCGATTCCTGCAGGAGGGCGGGGTACGCGACCTGATGATCGGGATGGCGCTGATCCCGGCCGCCTTCATCTTCGATGCGGTCGATGGCCGGGTGGCGCGTTGGCGCAAGTCGGCGTCGACCCTGGGGCGCGAGCTGGATTCGCTGGCCGACGTGATCTCGTTCGGCGTCGCGCCCGCCGCGCTAGGGTATGCCTGCGGCCTGCAGGGCGGCTGGGACTGGGTGGTGCTGAGCTATTTCGTCGGCTGCGGGGTTAGCCGTCTGGCGCGTTACAACGTCACCGCCGAGCAGCTCTCGGGCGACGAGGGCAAGGTCAAGTTCTTCGAGGGCACGCCGATCCCGACCAGCCTGGTGCTGGTGGTAGTGCTGTTCATGGCGACCTGGCAGGGCGCGATCGGCGCCGACCTGTGGCTGGGCATGGTCCAACTGGGGCCGTGGCAGTTCCATCCGCTGGTATTGATGTTCGCGCTTTCGGGCACGCTGATGGTGAGCAAGACGCTGCGGATTCCGAAGCCGTAGTCCTTGCGGGCTGCGTATCTGCATGAAGCTTTCTGTAGGAGCGGCTTCAGCCGCGATCGGAAATCGTTCGCCCGTGCCGATTCC
>JBOHYB010000017.1:0-67274 GCA_050737695.1 Lysobacter sp.
GATCTGAAATCGTTCGCCCGCGCCGACTCCAGATCGCGGCTAAAGCCGCTCCTACAAAGGCGGCTGTAATAGTGTCCTGCGCGACCGCGTGACACGATTTGCCCATGCACTCGCACAGCCACTCGCACGGCACCCGCGCTTTCGCCGCGGTGACCCTGATCAACCTGGCCTACACCGCGCTGGAGGCCGGCTACGGCTTCGCGACCAATTCGCTGGTGCTGCTGTCGGACGCGCTGCACAACCTCGGCGACGTGCTCGGGCTGGGGCTGGCCTGGGGTGCGGCGGTGATGGCCCAGCGGGCGCCCACCGACCGCCACACCTACGGCTGGCGCCGCGCCACCTTGCTCTCGCCGCTGGCCAACGCGCTGTTGCTGGTTGCGTTCTCCGGCGCTTTGGCGTGGGAGGCAATCCGCCGCTTCAATGCGCCGCCTGAGATCCCGGCCTTGCCGGTGGTGCTGGTCGCCGCCCTCGGCATCGCGGTCAACCTCGGGGCGGCCTGGTTCGTCCGTGATGGCCACGCCCATGACCTCAATCGCCGGGGCGCGTTCCTGCACCTGGTCGCCGATGCGGCGGTGTCGCTGGCGGCGGTGCTGGCCGGCGCCGGCATGTGGTGGCTGGGCTGGGCCTGGCTGGACCCGGTGACCGCGCTGCTGATCGGCGCGGTGGTCGCGGTGGGCGCGTTCGGCCTGCTGCGCGAAAGCTTCAACGCAGCGATGGATGCGGTGCCGCGCACGATCGAACAAGGCGCCGTGCGCGAGTTCCTCTGCGCCCAGCCGGGGGTCACCGCGGTGCACCACCTGCATATCTGGTCGCTGGGCGCGGGCGAGATCGCCATGACCGCGCACCTGGTCCGGCCGGACGACGGCGACCACGACGGCTTCATCGATCGGCTCAACCACGCCCTCGACCACCAGTTCGGCATCAATCACCCGACCCTACAGATCGAGCATGGCCGCGCCTGCGAGCACGACCGCCACGACCGCGCCCCGCACCACTGATCCGGCCTCGTCGACCGCCCACGGCGGCGGCCACGGCGGCCCGGTTCGCTATACTTCCGCGATTACCGCACAGGATCGGAGCCGGCGATGCTCAACGAGATCAAGAAAGACGCCCAGACCCGCATGGCCAAGAGCGTCGAGGCGCTTCGCCACGACCTGACCAAGGTCCGTACCGGCCGCGCCTCCACCGCGCTGGTCGACCACCTCAAGGTCAACTACTACGGCTCCGACATGCCGCTGACCCAGGTCGCCAGCGTCGCCGTCAACGACGCCCGCTCGCTGACGATCACTCCGTGGGAGAAGCAGATGGTCGCCGCAGTGGAAAAGGCGATCATCAATTCCGACCTCGGCCTGACCCCGAACACCGCCGGCACCGTGATCCGCATCAACCTGCCGGCGCTGACCGAGGAGCGCCGCAAGGAACTGTCCAAGCACGTCCACGGCGAGGGCGAGAACACTAAGATCGCGATCCGCAACATCCGCCGCGATGCCAACAGCCAGGTCAAGGAGCTGTTGAAGGAGAAGGAGATCACCGAGGACGACGCCAGCCGCAGCGAGGCCGAGATCCAGAAGCTGACCGACGAGGGCATCAAGCACGTCGACGAGGTGGTCAAGGCCAAGGAACAGGAATTGATGGCGGTTTGATTACGCTGTCCGCCCCCGCCGTGCCGCCAGGCATGTCGTCCCGCATGTCGAACACTCCAACCGTCCCCGCGCGCGTCCCCAGCCACCTCGCCGTCATCATGGACGGCAACGGCCGCTGGGCCGAGCGCCGTCGTCGGCCGCGGATGATCGGCCACCGCGCCGGCGCCCGCGCGGTCAACGTCTGCATCGACTTCTGCCTGGAAAAAGGCATCGGCGCGCTGACCCTGTTCGCCTTCTCCAGCGAGAACTGGGGCCGGCCGGAGGACGAGGTCGGCGCCTTGATGAAGCTGTTCATGAACGCCCTGGAGCGCGAGGTCGACGAGCTCGACCGCCGCGGCGTGCGGGTGCGCTTCATCGGCGAGCGCGAGCGCTTCAGCGCCAGCATCGTCCAGCGCATGGACGCCGCCGAGGCCCAGACCCTCGGCAACACCGCCCTGCAGCTGACCGTCGCCGCCAGCTACGGCGGCCGCTGGGACATCGCCCGGGCAGCGCGCTCGCTCGCTGCCGATGTCGCCGCCGGCCGCCTGTCGCCCGACGACATCGATGAGGCCGCGCTCAGTGCGCGGGTGGCACTGGCGGACCTGCCGGCCCCCGACCTGTTCATCCGCACCGGCGGCGACACCCGTATCAGCAACTTCCTGTTGTGGCAGCTGGCCTACACCGAGTTGTGGTTCACCGATTTGTTGTGGCCCGAGCTGGATGCGGCGACACTGCAGCGCGCGCTGGACGACTACGCCAACCGCGAACGCCGCTTCGGCCTGACCGGCGCCCAGCTCGCCCCCTCCGACGAGAATCCTGCATGACCCGTACCCGCCTGCTCGCCGCGTTGGTGATGGCCCCGGTCGCGATCGCCGCGATCCTGCTGCTGCCCACCGACTGGATGATGGCGCTGGCCGCGGTCGTGTTCCTGCTCGGACTGTGGGAGTGGTTCGACCTGGCCGAGATCGAGGACACCCTCGCCCGTACCGTGTTGCTGGTGGCGCACCTGGCGTTGATGGTGGCGCTGATCTGGGCGTCGCGGTCCAGCGAAGGCTTCAGTTTCGTGCTGCTCAAGCTGATGACGATGATCGGCATCATCTGGTGGTTGTTGGCGCTGGCCTGGCTGGGCCGCTCCCGCTTCGCCAGCGATCACGACACCCATGCGCGGGTGTTCAAGCTCGCCGCCGCCGCGCTCGCCGTGATCCCGGCCTGGTGCGCACTGGCCTGGATCCACGCCAGCGAGCCCAATGGCCACCGCTGGCTGCTGACCGCGCTGATGGTGGTCTGGGCGGCCGACACCGGCGCCTATTTCGCCGGCCGCAAGTTCGGCGGCAAGCTGTTCAAGGGCCGCAAGCTGGCGCCGAAGATCAGCCCCAACAAGACCATCGAAGGCCTGGTCGGCGGAATGCTGCTGGCGACCGTCGTCGGCGTGCTGCTGTCGCTGTTTGCCGGCGCCGGCGCCGCGCAACTGCCGGCGGTGGCACTGGTGTCGCTGCTTGCGGCGCTGTTCTCGGTGGTCGGCGACCTGTTCGAAAGCCTGCTCAAGCGCCATGCCGGGGTCAAGGATTCCGGCGACGTGATCCCGGGCCATGGCGGCATCCTCGACCGCCTCGACGGCGTACTCGCGGCGTTGCCGGCGTTCGCGCTGGGCAAGGCCGTGCTGGGTTTCTGACGATGAAGCAGGTGGCCGTACTCGGCGCGACCGGCTCGATCGGCGCCTCGGCGCTGGACGTGATCGCGCGCCACCCCGACCGCCTGCGCGCCAGCGTGCTGGCGGCGGGACGGCAGGTCGACGCGCTGCTGGAACTGTGCCGTCGGCATCGCCCCGAGCATGCGGTGATCGCCGATGCCGCCGGATTCGCGGCGCTGCGCGACGGCCTACGCGAGGCCGGCCTCGACACCCGCGCCCATTGCGGCGACGACGCGCTGGTCGAACTGGTCGCCAGCGATGCCTGCGACACCGTGCTCGCCGCGATCGTCGGCGCTGCCGGCCTGCCCTCGACCCTGGCCGCCGCACGCGCCGGCAAACGGCTGCTGCTGGCCAACAAGGAGTCGCTGGTGCTGGCCGGCGAACTGCTGATGGCGACTGCGCGCGAGGGTGGCGCGACCATCGTCCCGATCGACAGCGAGCACAACGCGATATTTCAATGCCTGCCCGACGCCGCGGCCCACGCCGGCCTCGCCCGAATCGTGCTGACCGCATCCGGCGGCCCGTTCCGCGGCCGCTCTCGCGCCTCGCTGGCCGACGTCACGGTCGAGCAGGCCGTCGCCCATCCGAAATGGTCGATGGGTCCGAAGATCTCGGTCGATTCAGCGACCCTGATGAACAAGGGCCTGGAAGTCATCGAGGCGCACCACCTGTTCGGCGTCGCCGGCGACCGCATCGACGTGCTGGTGCACCCGCAGAGCCTGGTCCACTCGCTGGTCGAGTTCGTCGACGGCTCGACCCTCGCCCAGTTGGGGCTGCCGGACATGCGCACCGCGCTGGCGGTCGGCCTGGGCTGGCCGGAGCGGATCGCCTCGGGTGTATCCGGGCTCGACCTGCTGGCCGAGGGCGGCCGGCTCGACTTCGAGCCGCCGGACCTTGAAGCGTTCCCCAGCCTGCGCTTGGCATTCGAAGCGCTGGCGGCCGGCGGAACCGCTCCGGCGACGCTCAATGCCGCCAATGAAGTCGCGGTTTCAGCCTTTCTTCAGCGACGGATCGGCTTCCTGTCTATACCGGCGGTGGTCGAATCGACCCTCGCCGCACTTCCGGCCGCGCCCGCGGTCTCACTGGACGTCCTGCACGACGCCGACGCCCGCGCGCGACGCCACGCCGAACAAGCCGCGAGCGCCACATGACCCGTCCCGTCCCCAGCGGTCCCATCCATACCCAGAGCCCGCGCCATGACTGAGATCCTCGGTTCGATCTGGTGGCTGATCGTCAGTCTCGGCGTGCTGGTCACGTTCCACGAGTTCGGCCATTACTGGGTCGCCCGCCGCTGCGGGGTCAAGGTGCTGCGGTTCTCGGTCGGCTTCGGCAAGGCGCTGTGGTCGCGCCGCGGCAAGGACGGCACCGAGTATGTGATTGCCGCGATCCCGCTGGGCGGCTACGTCAAGATGCTGGATGAGCGCGAAGGCGACGTCGTCCCCACCGAACTCGACCAGGCCTTCAACCGCAAATCGGTCTGGCAGCGCATCGCGATAGTTATAGCCGGCCCGCTGGCCAACCTGTTGCTGTGCGTGATGCTGTTCTGGGCGATGTTCGTGATCGGCCGGCCCGACTACGCGCCGGTGGTCGGCCAGGTCGACGGCATCGCCGCCGCGGCCGGACTGCAGCGCGGCGACACCATCCTCAAGGTCGGCGACCGCGCGACCCCGACCTGGAGCGAAGTCCAACTCGCGCTGATCCCCGCGGCGCTCGACCACGCCGATATCGAACTGCAGTTGCGCCGTGACGGCACCGCGCTGACCCGCGAACTGCCGCTGTCGAAATTGCCGGCCGGGTTCAACGAGCGTCGTGCCGTCGAGGCGATGGGCCTGGCCCCGCGCCACCTGCAGGTCGCGCCGCTGGTCGGCCGGGTCGCCCCCGACACCCCGGCCTGGGGCGTACTCGCCGAAGGCGACCGGATCAGTGCGGTCGATGGTCGCCCGGTGCAGGCCTGGAGCGATATCGGCCCGCTGGTGCAGCGGCTTGGCGAGCGTGGCGGCAAGGGCATGGTCGAGGTCGAGCGCGACGGCGACCGCCTGGCGCTGGAACTGACCCCGAGCCGACACGTCCCCGAGGACGGTGGCGACGCCTACTGGGTGCTCGGAATCAGCGCGGCACGGCCGCAGATGCCGGCGATGGACGCCGAACTGCAGTACGGCCCGGCCGCCGCGGTGCCGGCGGCGCTGCGCGAGACCGCGCACCAGGCCGGCGAACTGTTCGAGATGATCGGCCGTGCATTCAGCGGCCGGGTCGAGGTCCGCAACACCGTCGCCGGGCCGATCACCATCGCCCGCGCCGCCAACGCCTATGCCGATCAGGGCCCAGCCTGGTACCTGTCGCTGCTGGCGCTGCTGTCACTGAGCCTGGGCATCCTGAACCTGCTACCGATCCCGATCTTGGACGGCGGTCACCTGCTGTATTACCTTATCGAGCTGGTCAAGGGCAGCCCGGTCAGCGAACGCGTCATGGCGACCGGGCAGTACATCGGCCTGGCCCTGATCCTCGGGCTGATGGGCCTGGCGTTCTACAACGACATCGTGAACAACCTGGTGGGCTGATGCCGGACATGCCACAACCGGCCGGACCGCCAGCCTCCACCCGCCAGCTTCCCGCAACCCCGCCACAAGGCGGCTCCCGTCAACGGGCGCCGCAAGACCCCCAACCGGACGTGATGATGACGCGACCCCTGCACCGCCGCCTGCTTGTCCTTGCCCTCGCCTCGGCGCTTTCCACCGCGACGGCACTGCCCGCGTTGGCGCAGTCGGCTCCCGCTGCCCAGGTCGCGCCATTCGCGGTCGCCGACATCCGTGTCGACGGCCTGCAGCGCATTTCCGCCGGCTCGGTGTTCACCTACCTGCCCATCGAGCGCGGCGACACGGTCGACCAGACCGCGGTCGGCGAGGCGATCCGTGCCCTGTACCAGACCGGCTTCTTCGAGGACGTCGGCATCGGCCGCCAGGGCGACATCCTGGTGGTCACCGTGACCGAGCGTCCGGCGATCAACCAGCTGACCCTGAGCGGCAACAAGGACCTCGAGACCGAGGACCTGCTCAAGGGCCTGGCCGACATCGGCCTGTCCGAAGGCGACACCTTCAACCGCCTCAGCCTGGACCGCGTCACCCAGGAACTGACCCGGCAGTACAACAACCGCGGCAAGTACAACGTCGAGATCACCCCGGCGGTGACCGACCTGCCGCGCAACCGGGTCGACGTGGCCATCGCGATCGACGAAGGCGACGCGGCCAAGATCCGCCACATCAACCTGGTCGGCAACGAGGTGTTCGAGGAAGAAAGCATCCTCGAGGGCTGGGAATCGGGCGAGCACAACTGGCTGAGCTGGTACCGCCGAGACGACCAGTACTCGCGCGAGAAGCTCTCCGGTGACCTCGAGAAGCTCAACAACTACTACCTCGACCGCGGCTACGTCGATTTCAGCATCGACTCGACCCAGGTCTCGATGAGCCGCGACCGCCAGGACATGTTCATCACCGCCGGCATCAGCGAGGGCGAGCAGTACAAGGTATCCAGCGTCGCGGTCAGCGGCGACACCGTGCTGCCGAAGGAACAGGTCGAGAAGATGGTGCTGGTCGAGCCGGACCAGATCTTCTCGCGGCGCCTGCTCGAGATCAGTTCCGACGCCATCGTCGCGACCCTTGGCAACGTCGGTTACGCGTTCGCCCAGGTCAACCCGATCCCCGACGTCAACCGCGAAGAGAAGACCGTCGGCATCACCATGCAGGTGGTGCCGGGTCCGCGCGTCAACGTGCGCCAGGTGCAGTTCAGGGGCAACGCCCGCACCGCCGACGAGGTGCTGCGCCGCGAAATGCGCCAGTTCGAGGGCACCTGGTATTCGCAGGCCGCGATCGACCGCTCCAAGATTCGCCTGCAGGGCCTGGGCTACTTCGACACCGTCGAGGTCGAGACCAAGCCGGTGCCGGGCACCGACGACCAGGTCGACGTGGTCTACACGGTCAACGAGGTCGCCGCCGGCAGCTTCGTGTTCGGCCTGGGCTATTCGCAGTTGCAGGGCCTGAGTACGCAGATCCAGTTGTCGCAGAACAACTTCCTCGGCAGCGGCAACCGGATTGCGGTGCAGGCGCAGCGCAATGCCTACCTGCAGCGCTACGACTTCTCGTTCCTCAACCCCTACTTCACCGACAACGGGGTATCGCTGGGCTACAACCTGCGCTGGAGCGAGTTCGACAATTCCGACTTCAACACCGCGCAGTACTCGTCGACCAGTGGCGTCGGCCAGGTGGTATTGGGCATCCCGATCAGCGAGACCGACAGCGTCACCGCGCTGCTGGGCATCGACAGCAACCAGATCTTCGCCTTCCCCGGCCGCACCCCGCAGCCGCTGGTCGACTACATCGATGCGGTCGGCCAACGCACGTTCCACAGCTGGCGCGGCGAAATCGGCTGGGGCCGAAACACGCTCAACAGCGCGCTGACCCCGAGCCGCGGCACCAACCAGCGCATCTGGCTGGAGGCGACCCTGCCCGGCTCGACGGTCGAGTACTTCAAACTCAACTACAACTACTCCAGGTTCTGGCCGCTGTCGCGCCACTTGGTGCTCAACACCCGGGTCGAACTGGGCTATGGCGACAACTACGACGACGCGGTGAGTCGCAACCTGTGCTTCACCCCGGGTAGCCTGGTCGACACCGACAACAATCCCGCCACGCCATCGGTGTTCGTGCCGGGTCCGCCGCCGAGCGACCCGTGCCTGTCCGGCTCGACCGATTACGTCAAGACCGTCACCGCCGACGGCCTGCCGTTCTTCGAGAACTTCTACGCCGGCGGCGTGCGCTCGGTACGTGGCTTCACCGACAACACCCTCGGCCCGCGCATGGCCCCGATTGGCAGCCCGTACCTGCAGCCGGTCGGCGGCTCGTTCAAGACGGTCGGCTCGCTGGAGATGTTCTTCCCGACATTGATCGACAGCAGCGCCGCTCGCGTGTCCGCGTTCGTCGATTTCGGCAATGTCTATTCGGACTTCGACGCCTTCGATTCCGGCGAACTGCGCGCCTCGACCGGCCTGGCACTGATGTGGCGCTCGCCGATGGGGCCCATTTCCATCAGTTACGCCTATCCGTTCCGGAAAGAGGAAGACGACCGCCTCGAACGCCTGCAGTTCACCTTCGGCGGCACGTTCTGACGGCACGGATGCCGTCATGCAACATTCCCGTCCAAGCGCCATCGTGCATACCGTCGCCGCCCTCGCCGAACGCTTCGCGCTCGGTGTGCGTGGCGACGGCGCCACCGCCATCGACGGCGTCGGCACCCTGGCCGGTGCCGGTGCCAGCCAGCTCGCGTTCCTGGCCAACCCGAGATACCGCAGCCAGTTGGCCGACAGTCGCGCCGGCGCGGTGGTCATGCGCGACGAGGACGCCGAGGGCTACGCCGGCACCGCGTTGATCGCGCGTGACCCCTACTCGGCATTCGCACGGATGGCGGCGCTGTTCGAGCCGCAACCGCAGCGCGTCGCCGGCGTCCATCCATCGGCCGATATCGACCCATCCGCTGAAATCGCGGGCGACGCCCACGTCGGCGCATTCGTCAGCATCGGCGCGCGCAGCCGCGTCGGTGCCGGCGCGACCATCGGGCCGGGCTGCGTGATCGGCGACGATTGCATGGTCGGCGACGGCAGCGAACTGATCGCCCGGGTCACCCTGGTCACCCGGGTGCGGCTCGGTGAGCGCGTGCGCATCCATCCGGGCGCGGTGCTCGGCGCCGACGGCTTCGGCCTGGCGATGGACGCAGGGCGCTGGCTCAAGGTGCCGCAGCTGGGCGGCGTGGTGATCGGCGACGACTGCGAGATCGGCGCCAACACCACCATCGACCGCGGCGCGATCGAGGACACCGTGCTCGAGGAGGACGTGCGCCTCGACAACCAGATCCAGATCGGCCACAACGCCCGCATCGGCGCGCACACCGCGATGGCCGGCTGCGCCGCGGTCGCCGGCAGCGCGCGCATCGGCCGCTACTGCCTGATCGGCGGCGCCGCCGGCATCCTCGGCCACCTGGAAATCTGCGACCGGGTGGTGATTACCGCGATGAGCCTGGTCAGCAGTTCGATCCGCGAACCCGGCGAGTACTCATCCGGCACCGGGTTGATGGACAATCGCAGCTGGCGCAAGAACGCCGCGCGTTTCAAGCAGCTCGACGAGCTGGCCCGCAAGATCAAGGGAAAACCGAACCAGTGAAGCTTCCGATCGACGTTCCAACCATCCAGGCGTTGCTGCCGCACCGCTATCCGTTCCTGCTGGTCGACCGCGTGGTCGAGCTGGAGCCCAACAAGCGCGTGCTGGCCTACAAGAACGTCAGCGCCAACGAGAACTTCTTCAACGGCCACTTCCCCGGCCAGCCGGTGATGCCCGGCGTGCTGGTGGTCGAGGCGCTGGCGCAGGCGGGCGGGCTGCTGACCCAACTGTCGCGCGACGGCGACAACGCCCAGGCCAAGCTGTTCTACCTGGTCAAGATCGACAACGCCAAGTTCTCGCGGATGGTGGTGCCCGGCGACCGCCTCGACCTGGAAGTGACCCTCAAGCGCACCATCCGCAACATGGCGCTGTATGAAGGCATCGCCCGGGTCGACGGCGAACAGGCCGCGCGCGCCGACATCCTCTGCGCCGAGGTCAAGCCGGAAGCATGAGCGACTCCCTCATCCATCCCAGCGCGGTGATCGAGGCCGGTGCCCGTCTCGGTGACGGCGTACGGGTGGGGGCATTCAGCTACATCGGCGCCGACGTGGAAATCGGCGACAACACCGGGATCGGCCCCCACTGCAGCGTGCATGGTCCGACCCGGATCGGCCGCGACAACCGCATCGCCGGCCATGCCGCGATCGGCGGCGAGCCGCAGGACAAGAAGTACGCCGGCGAGCGGGTCGAACTGCTCATCGGCGACCGCAACACCATCCGCGAGTTCGTCACCATCAACCGCGGCACCGGCGGCGGTGGCGGCGCGACCCGGATCGGCAACGACAACTGGTTGCTGGCCTACACCCACGTCGCCCACGACTGCATCGTCGGCGACCACTGCGTGTTTTCCAACAACGCGACGCTGGCCGGCCACGTTGAGATCGGCGACCACGTGATCCTCAGCGGCTTCGTCGGCATCCACCAGTTCTGCAGGGTCGGCGCGCATGCGTTCATCGGCATGGGCGCGTTCGTCAACGGCGACGTGCCGCCGTTCGTGATGGTGGCGCAGGACGGCTACGGCCGGCCGCGCGGGATCAACAGCGAGGGGCTCAAGCGTCGCGGTTTCGACGCCGAGCGGATCGGCGCGATCAAGCGCGCCTACCGCGCCCTGTACGTGGCCGGCAGCTCGCTCGATGAGGCGCATGCGCGGCTCGGCGAAATGGCCGGCGGCAGCGACGACGTGCGCGCGCTGCTCGATTTCATCGAAGCCGGCGAGCGGCCGCTGCTGCGCTAGCCAGGGAGCGGTCACGTGGACGACATCTTCAACGATCCGGTGCACGTGCCTCGCAAGCGCATCGCCGTGGTCGCCGGCGAATCCTCCGGCGACCTGCTCGGCGCGGGGCTGGTCGAGCGCCTGAAACAACGCTGGCCGGATGCCGAGTTCGTCGGCGTCGGCGGCGACGTCATGCGCGCGGCCGGCGTGGACACCTGGTTCGATGCCTCCGAACTGGCGGTGATGGGCCTGTCGGAAGTGCTGCGCCACCTGCCGCGTTTGCTGCGCCTGCGCCGCGAACTGCGCCAGCGGGTGCTGGACTGGCGGCCGGACGTGTTCATCGGCATCGACGCGCCGGACTTCAACCTTGGCGTGGAAAAGTGGCTCAAGCACCGTGGCGTGCGCACCGTGCACTACGTCAGCCCGTCGGTCTGGGCCTGGCGCGAGAAGCGCGCCGCCAAGATCGGGCTCAGCGCCGACCGAGTTTTGTGCCTGTTCCCGATGGAGCCGGAAATCTATGCCCGCCATGGTGTCGATGCGCGCTACGTCGGCCATCCGCTGGCCGACGAGATGCCGTTGCGGCCCGACCGCGGCGCCGCACGCGCGGCGCTTGGCATCGACACAGTGCCGCCACTGCTGGCGCTGCTGCCGGGCTCGCGGGTCGGCGAGATCGAACGCCTCGGCGCCGACTTCCTCGCTGCCGCGGCGCGCGTGCTCGCCGCCGAACCGGCGCTGCAGATCGCGGTGCCGATGGCCAATCCGCAGGCGCATGAAGCCTTCAAGCGCGTGTTCGCCGCGCACCCGGACCGCGAGACCCTGGCGCCGGCGCTGCGCGAGATCGTCGGCCACGCCCGCACCCTGATGGTCGCCAGCGACGTGATCCTGCTGGCGTCCGGCACCGCGACCCTGGAGGCGATGCTGGCCAAGCGGCCGATGGTGGTCGGCTACAAGGTCGCGCCGCTGACCTACCGCCTGGTCAAGGGCCTGGGGATGCTCAAGGTCGACCACTACGCGCTGCCGAACGTGCTCGCCGGCGAAGCCGTGGTACCGGAACTGATGCAGGACGACTGCACCGCGCAGAACCTCGCCGAGGCGACCCTGTGCTGGTTGCGCGACCCGGCCGCGGCCGACGCGCTGCGGCCGCGCTTCCTCGCCATCCACGAGTCGCTCAAGCGCGACGCGTCGACCCAGGCCGCCGACGCGGTAGCCGAACTCGTCGCTTCGACGGATGGCTGACACCGGCCAGCTCGCGCTCGACCTCGCGGTCGCTCGTGGCGCGCAGCGCATCGCCGGGGTCGACGAGGCGGGTCGCGGACCGCTGGCCGGGCCGGTGGTGGTGGCCGCGGTGGTACTCGGCCCCGGACGCACCCCGATCAATGGCCTCAACGACTCCAAGCAGCTCAACGAGGCGCGCCGCGAGGCGCTCTACCAGCGCATCGTCGAGCGCGCCGTGGCCTGGCACGTGGTCGCGGTGGAGGTCGAGGAGATCGACCGCATCAACATCTTCCAGGCGACCATGCTCGGCATGCGCCTCGCGCTGGAGGGCGTGGCGCATGCCACCGAACTGGCACGTATCGACGGCAACGCGCTGCCGCGCGGCCTGCCCTGCCCGGCCGAGGCCTGGATCGGCGGCGATACCCGCGACCGCGCGATCATGGCCGCCTCGATCCTGGCCAAGGTCACCCGCGACCGCGCGATGGTCGCCATGCACGAGCAATGGCCGCACTATGGTTTTGCCGCGCACAAGGGCTATTCGACCCCGGCGCACCTGTCCGCGCTGGCCGCGCACGGCCCCTGTCCGCAGCACCGACGCAGTTTCGCCCCGGTGCGCGCCGCGCTGGCCCTGGAATCAACCGCATCAATCGCCTGACCGCGCCCGGGTGGGTACGACCAGCGGAGCCAATCCGACCTCAGTTCCGGTTGCGGATGATGATCACCGGGTCGACGACGACATTGCCGCTGACGATCTCGTACTCATAGCTTCCGCTGGCATTGTCCGCGTCGATACGGACGTGGTAACGCCTCCCACCGGCAGTCGAGTCGAATGTCGCCCCTACGCCCGCGCCTCCGGGATTGGCGCCGGGAAACCTCAGGTGGAACGCTTCTGCGGAGCGCCAGGTAATCTGCGTGTCCGGGTCAACGGTGCACGTCTCGTCCGAAGGATGGATCGAAGAGGTCGAGCCCTCGATATCGATCCATACCGCGGCGGCACCGGCGGACTGGCTGCATGGCACCCCGTCGGGGTCGGCCGGTGGCGGCGAGTCCGGCCTCACGTGATCGTCGGGGCAACCGGACAAGGCCAGGACGAGCAAGGCAGCCGTCGCAATCGGTATCGCACGCATGGGGGTCTGCATGGGAATGCTCCTCGGGTGGGGCCTGCGCGATCGCAGGCTGGGGTTACTGCACGTTGTCGTGCGTCTCCGCGATAGGCGCGCCACTGGCGCCGAGACGCTTGAGCAGCGGCACGGCGTCGATCCGTTGCCGGGGGATGCCGGCTTGTTGCGCGCGCTGCAGCCGCTCGCGGGCGTCGGCGGTGTCGCCGAGCAGGGCCAGCGTCTGCGCGTTGAAGAAGGCGACCTCGCCGACTTCCGTGGCCAGCGCCTCGGCGCGCCGCAGGTGTCGCAGCGCCGCGTCGCGCTGGCCGAGGCTGGCGCGATAGAAGCCCAGCAACGCCTGCGCCTGCGCGTCCTCGTCCTTGATGGCGACATAGTCCGCGGCCAGCTCCGCGGCGCGCAGGTACGGTTCCCGGGCCTGCGCGGCGGTGTCGGGCTGGGCGGCCAGGGCGTCGCCGAGGTTGCCCCAGACGCGGAAGTCGGCCGGGTCGATCTCGGCGGCGCCCCGGTACAGCCTGGCGGCGTCGGCGTAGGCGCCCTGTGCGTACCGCAACGTGCCCAGGTTGCTCAACGCCGCATAGCTGGGCTTGATCGCCAGCGACCGCTGGAAGGCGTCGGCGGCGCGCACGTTGTCGCCGGCGGCCAGGCTCAGGCCGCCCAGACTGTTCCAGGTGCCGGCGTCGTCGGGCTGCAGACTGGTGGCGGTGCGGAACGACTCGATCGCCGCATCGAGGTCGCCGTTGAGATACTGGTGGTAGCCCAGTTCGCGGTAGACCTGGGCATCGCCGGGACGCAGCCGGCGCGCGCGCTCGAAGTACTCCAGCGCCAGCGCGTCGTGGCCCTGCTCGCTCTGCACGCGGGCCAGGCCGACATAGGCCGCCGGCCGCAGGCCGAGGTCGTCCAGCGCCAGGGTGTAGTACTCGTTGGCGTGCGCGTAGTCGCCGCGCACGCGGTGCATCTCGCCGCGCGCCAGGCTGACCTCGCGCAGGGTCGGGTCCATCTGTGCGGCCCGCTCGCAGGCTTGCCCGGCACGCTCGTACGCCGCGGTTTCGCGCGCGCCCTCGAAGCGGATGATCTCGGCGCGGCAGATCCCGGCCTGGGCGCGGGCGAAGCCGGCATCGGCGGCCAGGGCCTCGCCGAAGAAACCGATCGCCTTGTCCAGATAGCCCGGCTCGGCGTGCTCCAGTTGCTGCTGGCCTTTCAGGTAGGCCTCGTAGGCGCTCAGGTCGCGGGTCGGCGCCAACCGCCGCAGCGCGCGGTGGTCGGTCGGCAGCACGCCCGGCAGCGCCTGCACCACGTGGTTGGCGATTTCGCTCTGGACGGCAAACACGTCGTCGGCCTCGCGGTCGTAACTCTCACTCCACAACGTGAAACCGGTGGCGGTGTCGGACAGGCGCGCGTTGACCCGCAGCCGGCTGCCCTCGCGGCGGACGCTGGCATCGAGCACCGTGGCCACGCCGAGGCGACGGCCAAGGGCCTTGATGTCGGATGACGGGGCCTGCCCATCGATCGGCCCGCCGCGGACCGCCGCGACCTTGAGCCCGGGCACGCCAGCCAGCGCGTTGTGCATCTCCACCGCGAGCCCCTGGGCGAAGTAGGCGTCGTCGCGATTGGCGCTGAGATTGGTGAACGGCAGCACCGCGATCGAGGCCTCGGCCGGGGCCGGCAACTGCGCGCGGCGGTTGTACCAACCCAGCGCGACCACCGCGATTACGACCACCACGGTGGCGGCAAGCCAGGCCCGCGTGACCCCGTTCAGGCGACGACGGGGGGATTTTGGTCGGGCCACCCCGGCATCCGCGGCGGCCGCATCCGAAGCGCCGACCTCCCGGGCGGGAGCCGCGACGGTGATCGGCGCCGGCTCGGATCCGGCCGATGTCGGCAGGGGCGTGTGGCCGGCGGCAGGCGATTCCGGCGCAGGCACAGGTTCGGGCCCCACGGCCTCGGACTCAACCGGCACGGTGTCCGGCGCCGCCGGCGCCGCTTTCAGCTCCCCGATAAACCGGTAACCCAGAGCGTGCTGGGTCTGGATGAACCGCGGCTCGTGCGGATGGTCGTCCAGCGCGGCGCGCAACTGCGCGATGGCCCGGGTCAGCACCCCCGGAGTGACGTGGCGATGGCCCCAGACCGCATCGAGCAGGTCGTCGCGGGCGACCAGTTCATCGGCATGACGCAGCAGCACCAGCAGCACCGCGAACGCCTTGGGCTCGATCGCCTGCGGCTGGCCGTCGCGGGTCAGCGTATGCGCTGCCGTGTCGACGACGACCCCGCCAAAACGATAGCTGGTGGGCGCCGGTTCCTGTCTTCCCGTGTCTCCGTCCGGATTCATCGGCAAAACCTCATGAAGACCTCGCCAACCCAAGCCAAAGGTGACGAAAGGCTCCCCGCCCCATCATGACTGATCCGCGCCCGCGGCGGAATCTAGGCCTGCGCCGAATCCCCGGCGTCCGCTTCCCGGAGAACCTCCATGAACGCCATGACCGCCACCGCCCGCCCGCTGCCGACCGCCGTCGATCCCATCAACGCCCAGCCGCTGCCGTCGGCGCAACGCAACCGTCGGCGCACCGTCGGCGGCTTCTGCATCGCCCAGATGGAAGTCGATCGCTTCAACGCCTTCCTGCTCCTGTTGGGCCGGACCGGGGCCCCATTGCAACGCGACCAGCTGGCCACCGCCGCGCGCGAATTGTGCGACCGCAACATCGGCGCCTCGCCGGCGATCGGCCCGAGGATGCGCCGCGCCGCGGCCGCCGCCCTGATGCTGGCCGACCCGGCCTGGGAGGCCCGCGCCGACGCCGCGGCCCTGGCATCGCTGGTCGTCGGCTACGTCCATGCGAGGAACGACCTGTTTCCGGATGACTTGCCGAGATTCGGCCGGCTGGACGATGCGATCGTCATCGACGCCGCGTGGCCGCAACTGGCCGACGAGATCGCCGACTACCTCGACTACCGCCGCGTGCGCCGGGTCGAGGCGCACCTTCGCGGCTGCGGTCGCAACGACTTCAGCTTCGGCCGGGACCAATGGGAGCAGGCGTTCCGCGCCGAAGCCGCGTTGGCCGAACACCAGCGGCAAGCGCGTACGCGCTCCTACCTGCCGGCGTCGGTATCGATGTTTCATGTCCACTGAGCCGGTATTGCCACCAACGGAGGCCGCTACCGCGGGCGGCCTTCGCGGCATCGTTCAGCCGCGGTTTCGCAAGGTCTACGTCGACAGCGCGGAAACCCCGCCACAGCGGGCTTTCGCCGGCCTAGTCCCAAGGTCATCCCCCCTTTGGGGGCAAAGACAATCCGATTGCAACGGCGCAGCATGGACTTGCATCCAACAAAGATGCAGTGCAAAGAGGTCGCGCGGTCAGCCGGCCGGCGCGCGCCTTCCGCTTTCGCGGCCGGCACAGCGAGGTGTGCCATGCGCACGTCAGCCCCCACCCCGACTGCCGACCCGTTGCCGTACTTTCGCCATGACGGCGCGCCCGACGGCCAAGTCGATACCCGCGGCAGCGTGAGGCTGCGCAGCGAGGCGATTGCCCGCTTCGACGCCCTGCTGCACGAAATCCACCCCGACGCCGCCCGCGTCGACCCCGACCGCCTGCAGCACCTGATGAGCTGGCTACTGGCATTGCCGGCCGACAACGCCCATGACGCCATCGATCGCCGTCTGCGACGGGTCGAGGAATTGCGCGCCATGCTCGACGATTCCGACTGGGACACCGAGCCGGCGACCGCCGCGCGGGTCCGCAAGCTGCTGGCCTACATCGATCGCGACGACGACCTGATTGCCGATCACGAACCGATGCTCGGCCTGCTCGACGACGTGTTGCTGATCGAGTTGGCCTGGCCGGCATTCGCCGACGAAGCCACCGAGTACCGTGATTTCTGCGCGTACCGCAACGACGAACACCCCGGCGGCAGCGGCGAGGCACAACGGTCCGCCTGGGTGCGCGACCGCGTTGCCGAGATCGCGTTGTGGCAGCACCACCTGCGGGTCAACGGCAGCCACTACGCCCATTCCGGCGACCCACCGGTGCGCTTCCGGGTCAGTTGACCGGCCCCGCCCGATAACCCGGCCGCTCGCTAAGCAATCACCCAACACCACGGCCCACGAGACCGTGGACGGAGAACTGTCGTCGCCTGGCTTCACCCGTGTTGTCTCACCCGTGTCGCACCGCCACCTCGTTGTCATCGCCCGCGGCTTTGCCGGTATTTCCAGATGACGGCGGCATTTGCAACTCCTCCACTCCACGGACGGACCTGACTTCGGGACACCGCCATGAACGTCGCCCTCGCCTCCATCGCCCCCCTTCCGGATGCGCTGTCACAACCCGGTTTGAACGGCAACGGCCGCCGCCACCTGATCGGCCGCCACGACCTCGACCCGGGCGCGCTCCGGCACTTCAACGACCTGGTCGCACAGATCGACCTCGACCACGCTCCGCTGGAGCGCGACCAGGTGGCCAGCGCCGCGCGCGAGCTGATCGACCAGCCCCGCGACGGCATCGCCCCGGCCTGCATCCGCCAGCGCATGCGCCGCGCCGGTGCGCTCGACCTGATGCTCACCGATCCCGAATGGGAAACCCTGGCGCTGGCCTCGGTCGCCGCCGCGATCGTGGTCGACTACCTGCGCGACAGCTTCAACCTGATCCCGAACGGCCTGCCGGTGGTCGGCCGGCTCGACGACGCGGTGATGGTCGAAACCGCCTGGCCGAGCGCCAGCGAGGAGGTCCGCAACTACCTCGACTTCTGCCGGCTGCGTCGGATCGAGGCCGAGTTGCGCGGCGAACAACGCCCGCATTTCGGTTTCACCCGCGAGACCTGGCTGGTCGCGCGCCAGGCCGAGGCCGAGTGGATCGCCCATTGCCGCCAGGTCGCGGCCAACAGCTTCCTGCCGGCCGGCTCGAGCCAGCGGTTCCGGGTTAGCTGACACCCGACCGGGCTGCTACTCTGGCCGTCGCCCTCGCCGGTCAGTCCACGGCACGAATGTCCGCATCGCCCTTCGTACACCTTCACCTCCACAGTGAATTCTCCCTCGCCGACTCGACCATCCGGGTCGGCGAGCTGGTCAAACGCTGCGTGGCGCTCGAGCAGCCCGCGGTCGCGCTGACCGACCTCAACAACCTGTTCGCCGCGGTCAAGTTCTACAAGAAGGCCGAGGCCGCGGGGATCAAGCCGATCCTCGGCGCGGATATCGGGCTTGCAGACGGCAACGAGGCGCCGTCGCGGCTGACCCTGCTGTGCCGCGACCACCAGGGCTACCTGACCCTGTCGCGCCTGCTCACCCGCATGTGGATGGAAGGCCACCGCATGGACGGCGTGGCGATGCGCCCGGAATGGCTGCGCGAGGACAACGCCGGCCTGTTCGCGCTCGCCGGCCGCCAGAGCCTCGCCGGGCGCCTGGCCACCGGCCACCGCGCCGAACTGGCCGAGGCCTGGGTCGCCGACTGGCAATCGACCTTCGACGACCGCCTGTTCCTGGAGCTGACCCGCACCGGCCGCGACGGCGAGCAGGTGTTCAACGACCTCGCCCTGCACCTCTCGAGCAAGCGCGGCCTGCCGGTGGTCGCCAGCAACGACGCCCGCTTCCTCGACGCCGAAGGTTTCGAGGCGCACGAGGCGCGCGTGTGCATCTCCACCGGCCGCGTGCTCGACGACCCCAAGCGGCCGAAGGAATACAGCGCCGAGCAGTACCTGCGTTCGTCGGAGGAAATGGCGCGGCTGTTCGCCGACGTGCCCGACGCGATCGACAACGCGCTCGCGCTGGCGACCCGCTGCAACGTCGAGATGAAGCTGGGCACCTACTACCTGCCCGCGTTCCCGGTGCCCGACGACCACACCATCGAGTCGTGGCTGCGCAGCCAGTCGCGCGAAGGGCTGGAGCAGCGCCTGCTCAAGGCGCCGCTGGCCGACGGCAAGACCCGCGCCGACTACGACGCGCGGCTGGAAACCGAACTCGACGTCATCATCGCGATGGGCTTCCCCGGTTACTTCCTGATCGTTGCGGACTTCATCAACTGGGGCAAGGAACAAGGCATCCCGGTCGGCCCCGGCCGCGGTTCCGGTGCCGGCTCGCTGGTGGCGTGGGCGCTGGGCATCACCGACCTCGACCCGTTGCCGTACGACCTGCTGTTCGAGCGCTTCCTCAACCCCGAACGCGTGTCGATGCCCGACTTCGACATCGACTTCTGCATGGACCGCCGCGACGAGGTGATCGACTACGTCGCCCGCAAGTACGGCCGCGACCGGGTCAGCCAGATCATCACCTACGGCACCATGGCCGCGAAGGCGGTGGTGCGCGATGCCGGGCGCGTGCTCGGCCACCCGTACGGCTTCGTCGACGGCATCGCCAAGCTGATCCCGCTGACGCTCGGCGTGTCGCTGGACGACGCGCTCGGCGAATCGGAAGCCGCGCGCAAGAACCCGACACTGGCATCGTCCGACCTGATCGAGCGCTACCAGCGCGAGGACGACGTCCGCGACCTGCTCGACCTCGCCCGCTCGCTGGAGGACCTGACCCGCAACGCCGGCAAGCACGCCGGCGGCGTGGTCATCGCGCCCAGCCCGCTGAGCGACTTCTGCCCGCTGTTCGCCGAACACGACGGCGAAGGCCGCGGCCGCGGCCCGGTGACCCAGTTCGACAAGGACGACGTAGAAGAAGTCGGCCTCGTCAAGTTCGACTTCCTCGGCCTGCGCACCCTGACGATCATCGACTGGGCCGTAAAAGCCATCAACACCCGCCGCGCGGCCGAGAACTCCCTTCTCCCGCAAGCGGGAGAAGGTGCCCGAAGGGCGGATGAGGGCGCTCTTCCCCCCCTAGACATCACCGCCCTCCCCCTAAACGACAAACCCACCTACGAACTCTTCGCCCGCGGCGACACCGTCGCCGTCTTCCAGTTCGAATCGCGCGGCATGCGCGAACTGCTCAAGCGCGCCCAGCCCGACACCTTCGAAGACATCATCGCCCTCGCCGCGCTGTTCCGCCCCGGCCCGCTCGGCTCGGGGATGGACAAAGACTGGGTCGACCGCAAGCACGGCCGCGAGGCCGTCAGCTTCCCGCACGAATCGCTGGAACCGGTGCTGTCGCCGACCTACGGCGTCATCGTGTACCAGGAACAGGTGATGCAGATCGCCCAGGTCATGGCCGGCTACTCGCTGGGCGGCGCCGACCTGCTGCGCCGCGCGATGGGCAAGAAGAAAGCCGAGGAGATGGCCAAGGAGCGGGCCAAGTTCGAGGCCGGCTGCGAGGAGCGCGGCATCCCGGCGCGCGTCGCCAGCCCGATCTTCGACCTGATGGAGAAGTTCGCCGAGTACGGCTTCAACAAGTCGCACTCGGCCGCCTACGCGCTGGTCGCCTACCAGACCGCCTGGCTGAAGGTGCACTACCCGGCCGAGTTCATGGCCGCGGTGCTGTCCTCGGACATGGACAACACCGACAAGGTCACCGGCTTCCTCGACGAATGCCGGGTGATGGGGCTGGAGGTGCTGCCGCCGGACGTCGACGCCTCGGCCTACATGTTCGAAGCCACCGAGCCCGGCGTGATCCGCTACGGCATCGGCGCGGTCAAGGGCGTCGGCCGCGGCGCCTGCGAGTCGATCGTCGAGGCGCGCCGCGCGGGCCCGTTCACCGACCTGCTCGACTTCTGCAAGCGCGTCGACGGCAACAAGCTCAACCGCCGCGCACTCGAAGCGTTGACCATGGCCGGCGCCCTCGACAAGCTCGGCCGCAACCGCGCCAGCCTGATGCTGCAACTGCCCGAGGTGCTCAAGGCGACCGACCAGCTCGCCCGTGAGCGCGCCGCCGGCCAAGTGTCGTTGTTCGGCGGCGCCGACACCGCCGCGCCCGCGTTGAAACTGGACCTGCCCGAGACCGACGAATACCCGCTCGGCCAGTTGCTCAACGGCGAGCGCGACACCCTCGGCCACTACCTCAGCGGCCACCCCTTCGACCCCTACCGCGACGAACTGCACGCCCTCACCGGCCACGACCTCGGCGACCTCGAGAAGATCTGGGAGAACCGACCCGAGTCCGCCCGCAGCGGCTGGCGCCCGGAACTGGAAACCGTCGTCGCCGGCCAGGTCGTCGGCCTGCGCAAGAAGGGCGACAGCCAGATGTTCGTGCAGATCGAGGACGGCCGCGGCCGGCTGGAGGTCGCCTTCTTCTCCGAAACCTACACCGACTACGCCACCCTGCTGACCCGCGACCGCCTGCTGGTGATCCAGGGCGGCCTGCGCGAAGACGCCTTCAGCGGCAGCTTCGCGCTCAAGGCCGCGCGCTGCTGGGATTACGAACAGATCTGCGCGACGCACGCCAAGCGGTTGTCGCTACGGCTGGATTTGCGCGTGCCGGGGACGTGGGACCGGGTGGATGGATTGCTGGCGAAGCACCGACCCGGCAAGACGCCGATTCGGGTTGATTTGATCAAAGACGGCGCGGCGGGGATGCTGGATTTGAATGGCAACCACTCGGTTAGGGTGGATGCGGAGTTGGTGGGGACGTTGAAGGCGGTGCCGGGGGTTAAGGCGGTGAAGCTGGCGCTGGGACGGCCTTGGGGCGGATAACTCGACGGACTTTCGTGTTGTAACTTGCGGCCCCGCGTGGTTTTTCGTCCACGTATCGAATGAGTCCATCCGTAAGGGCTACAACGAAGGATCAGGGGGAAATCATGAGCATTACAGTCTCCAAGCTTTGGCTATCAAACTACCGTTCCTGCAAAGACCTTCAGGTCGAGCTAACCAGATACACAGCGCTCATCGGATACAACAACTCTGGCAAGTCGAATATCTTGGGAGCTCTATCCTGGCTTCTAAAAAAATATTCACTGCCTGCATCCGACTTTTGGAATCCGGGACATCCGGTTTCCGTAACCGCCGAACTGACCGGAATTGACGAAGGGGACCTGGCGCTATTGCTGGACAAGCCTCGAGGTCAAATATCTCCTTTTATTAATGGTGACACGCTATCGGTCAGACGGGTTCAGTCGCAGCCTGACGCAAAAGCAAGCGAGGTGCGCTTCGAAGTACTTGATCCGGAAAACGGTGACTGGCGAAGCAACCCCACCGGAATTGATAATGCTCTTGGCGTACTGTTACCGGACCCTATAAAAATCGGCGCAATGGAAGACGCCGAAGAAGATGCGACAAAGGCTAAAACGTCTACAACGATAGGTAAGTTGCTGTCGGAGTTTACCGAAGCCATCCAGAACGCACATGCAGATGAACTTAATCAGCATCTCTCCGAGGTTTCCCGAAGAATTTCCAGCACCGGTGATGCACGAATTGCCGAACTGGGCGTGATAGATGATGGTATTAACAGAAAGCTGCAAGACATATTCCCTGGAATGTCAGTCAGCTTGCACTTTGAAGTTCCCGACGTTGGGGCGCTTATTAAAGCGGGCACATTGAAAGTTCGAGAGAATGACGGAGACGAGAGAGACTTCGGAAGTTATGGACATGGCGCTCAACGGTCAATCCAAATGACTTTGATCCGCCATCTCGCTGAAGTTAAGAGAGGCGACGTGACTGGAGGCACAACTCTTCTACTAATCGACGAACCCGAACTTTACCTACACCCGTTCGCCATTGAGCAAGTTAGAGTAGCCCTAAAATTCCTTTCGACGCAGGGTTACCAAGTAGTATTTTCGACGCACTCGGCACAACTCATTCGTCATGAAGATGCACAACACGTTCTTTTGGTTCGCAAGAACACAGAGGGTGAGACTACAATTCGCCGTCGGCTTCGGGACGCGGTCGAAATAGTGGTGCCAGATGCTCAACATCAAACGGAGCATCTTTTCAGCCTTTCAAATTCCTGTCAGTTTCTTTTCGCCGAAACCGTTCTTGTGGTCGAAGGCAAAACTGAACAAAAGCTCCTGCCGGCCATTTATGAGCATCATCATGGAACGTCGTTGGGCCAAAATCGAATTGCATTAATAAGCCTTGACGGTTCAAGCAATATCTCGAAGACAATTAAAATATTGCGGGAAATGGATCTTCCAACAAGAGCCATCGTCGACCTTGACTATATTTTTACGCGCGCGCAGAACGGGGACTTACTCGACGATCAAGACCCAGACTTGACCGCCCTAAAATTGAAACTGGAAGAAATGGGGCAAGCTGGTGAGATTAGCCTGAATATAGAAACAAATTTACCTAAGAAAGGCGTTCAAGGCCCTGCCGCTGAGGCCTACATGATGCTCGCGCTCCGCGAAGATGCGACTGCGCATATCGAACAGCTTCACCAGAAACTATTAGTCCAAGGCTTTTGGCTTTGGACGCGCGGCGCTATTGAGCCGCACTTAAAAATAACTACAAAAAATGAAGCTGCGTGGGCGTCTTTTCGAAACATAATGTTAACGAGCTCATACGCGGACGCTTGCCAACACGACGCTAAAGCCATGGAGTTGATGGACTGGATAGCAGCGTAGATGGTCGAAGCCGGAGCCGGTCCGTACTCCCCTTCTCTCGTGGCTTGGCCAAAACAGACCATAAAGCTCTCTTGGAAGTCGCGCACGAATCCTAAATGTCCGCCGGCGACTCTTCCTGATTCGCGACTGAGTCCCGACAGATTCGACGGCGACTCTCAGCGACTCGCGACCGATTCTTGAACATTCGCGAGCGCGTTTTCCGGCATTCTCGCGCGACGCTTTAACACTCGCAGCCGAGTCGCGAACGCTCGGTCACGACTCCCAAACACTCGCTCGCGAGCCTCGACCCACTCGCTGCCGAGCCCCGCACATTCGCGCCCGACTCCCCCACACGCTACCCTCCCCCCGCCGGCCACGATGGCCGGTTTCACTCACAACGCAGACAAGGAGTACGGACACATGTCGCAGAATCTGGTTTCCCAGCACCCCACCGACGAGCAGTGGGCCGCGGCCGACGCCGCCATGCAGACCATCAAGGACAACCTGCCGGCACTGGTGGCGCTCAGCGCGACCGAGGTCGGCGCCTCTAGAAGATGGGCGACAAGTCGGAGGCGTTCTGCCGGCTCGCGCTGGACGTGATGACCAACAGCCCGGGCGTGCTGGCGCGCGATTTCGACATCGAGGAAATGCGCCGCGACCTGGCCGCGCACGATGCGCTGCGGGCGCGCTCGGTGCGGCTGCAGAAGCTGGCCGAGAAGGTGCGCGATACCGACATCGCGCTCGGCAGCGACGTCATCTCCGCCGCGCTGGAGGGCTACGGGATGCTCAAGGTCGCCAGCAAGAGCGAAGGCCTGTCGACCCTGCGGCGTGCGCTGTCGGCGCATCACGCGCTGTCGGCGCAGGGACAACTTCAACGCGACAGCATTTCCGTCGCCCACGTCCGGACAGGACGATGGCCGCAACAGCGGCCCACCATCCAGGGACAGATGACATGCCAAACTCGGTAACCCTTCGCGAGTTCAAGTCGCACGAACTGCTTTTCGACGTCGCCGAGACTCGTGCGATCCTCAAGTTCATCTTCGAATCGAAAGCCGGTGCGGTGGATGCACTGGAAGTCGACGACCGGGTCCGCTCATTCGCCCAGGCCTTGCTGCTGGAAGCTGTGGACGCGTCGTACGCGCTGGGCTTCGTCGAGGCACTGATGAGCGCGGTGGTCAATCCGCGACCAGCCATTTCCAAGGTTCTGCGGAAGTTCGCCACCAAGGCGGCGAAGCACTGGTTCCGCCACGCCACGGCCGACGATCTGCTTGATATCCGCGTCTACGAGATCGTCCGCCGCGACCTGGAGTGGAGCTTCGGCCGGTTGTTCCTGATGCACGCCAACGGTACGGCTGCCCGGTTCAGCCCGCGCACGGGTCGCGTTGCATCGGCCCCCGGCGCCCACGGCAACCTCGCGTGGTGCTGACGATGAGGAAACTCCTTTACATCGCCATTGCCCTGCTCGTCGCCGGACTGCTGTTCGCCCACGTTTCGCTGTCACGGATGGACGTGCAGCGGCTGGTCGCATGCGCGGCCACCAACGACGCGTCGCGGATTCCTTCGTCGGTCTGCATGTTCTATCTGCAGCATTTCACCGGCAGCGACGACGCGGCGCAGCTGGCGGCGGGTCCGGGGCTGGCTTACGCCTTCGAGATCAACGATTCCCACACCCAGCGCGCAGTGTTGGAGCGGCTGCTGGAGATCGGCGTCGACATCAACGCGCCTTCCGGTGTCGACGGCCTGACGCCGCTCAACGCGGCGATCCTGCTCAACGACGCGGAACTGGTCGGCTTCCTGCTGGCCTGCGGCGCCGATGCGCAGGCCGGTGATGCTCACGATCGGGACGCGGGCGATTACCTCGCCCTTCTGCGGGAGCAGGACGGAATGACAGACCGCAGCGCGCTGTCTGTCGTCCTGGAGCGGAGTACGACGTGGGAGTAGCCGCGCGAAGTCTTGCCCCGTCAACAAAAGGGTCGTCCTGAAAAGACGGCCCTTTCCCTGCCGCGACGGTGGCATGCCGACTGACCGCCCCGCGCGAAGGTGCGCGTTGACTAGGTAATCACGGCGCCCCGCCGACGGATTGGGAAGCGAGCATGAAAGCGTTCTTGTCCCGCCTCGGGTTGTCGAGCCGGCAAAAGCAGGCGGAGCAACTCATTGATGGCCAGGTCAAGGCTGGAAACGTGCTGGCTGGGCGCCTGGAGAACCTGCGCAAGAAGGAACAGCCCACGTTGCCAAGGTACCAATGGGTACCAAACGAGGAGTTCATTGGCTGGAAGGAGAACGGGCAACGGCTTGTCATCGAATTGTTTGGCGACCCTTCGGAAGCGTTGTCGCGCTGGCGCGCGATGTTGGATGCAGATCCACCGTCCTCTCCGTATGGCGACGACCCCGTGGACCTGTATTTGAACCGGGTGCACCAAGTGAACGCGTTTCTTTCCGCCTTGAAACACGACCCCTTCATGTCCCGCAATGCAGTGGAACGGATTAGGGACAAATGGGCGCGGCACCCCCGGGTGGGGCCGGTGCTGTTCATCGCCGGCCTTCTCGTCACCGGCTTTGGGCTGCTGCGGGGCGGGGTTTGGCTTTTTGAAACGCTTTTCCGCTAGCTGTCGCGCGGGCGACGACAGGACGAGGCCGCCCGCAGTGGCGGCCTTCGTCGTTTCAGCGCCGTCAGGTCCGGGTGATGGACACCCCACCATCGACCAGCAGGGCGACGCCAGTGATGAAGCTCGATGCGTCAGAGGCGAGGTGGAGCACAGTTTGCGCGATCTCCTCGGGCCGGCCCATGCGCTTGAGGGCGTGCAGGTTTTCGATGAAGCCGCGGGTCCCTTCCGGCGCATCGGGCGAGTTGGCGTGGTTCGACGGCGTGTCCGTGGCACCTGGCAGGATCGCATTGACCCGGACGCCTTGCGAACCGAACTCCGCGGCCAGGACCTGGGTCAGCCCGGTCAGCCCGGCCTTGCTGGCGGAATAGGCCGCCATCCCGGGGAATCCCACGGTAGAGCCTACGAACGACGAGGTGAAAACGATCGAGCCACCACCGCGCGCCAGCATCGCCGGCACTTGGTACTTCGCGCCGAGGAAGGCGCTCGTCAGGTTGGTGTCGAGCGTATCGCGCCACCCTTGCAGCGAGACATCGGCGACCGATCCCATCGCGCCGAGGGCGCCGGCATTGTTGAAGGCGATGTCGAGGCCGCCGAAGCGCTCGACCGCGGCATCGACCAAGGCCTTCGCCAGGGCTTCGTCGCGGACGTCACCGGCCACCGCGATGGCCTGGCCGCCGTCGGCCTCGATCTCGCCGATCAGCGTGTCCAACTCGGCCTGACGGCGCCCGCTCACGACGACCTTGGCACCCTCCCGGGCAAACAGCCGGGCCGTCGCGCGACCGATCCCCGAACTGGCCCCGGTGACGATGGCCACCTTGTCCACGAGTACATGCATTTCCAACTCCCTGCGTTGTTTTGGTGCGGGGAATCTAGGCGTGCCGGTGACCGGCTTCTATCCGTTTCTTGTTCCCGTACTGGCGGACGCAGCCGGCATTGCATCCGCACAAGTGCCACTTTAGTATCACTCCCATGCGCACCGAACTCGTCACCACGCTCAAGCGACAGGCCACCGAATTGCTGTCGGACCTGCAACGCGACCGCGAGCCGATCCTGATCACGCAGCACGGCTTGCCGAGCGCGTACTTGGTGGACGTGGGTAGTTACGAGCGGATGCAGCAACGCATGTCGGTGCTGGAAGGCATCGCCCGCGGTGAAATGGCGGTCGCCGAGGGCCGCGTGGTGACGCATGCACAGGCGAAGGAACGCCTGTCCCGATGGTTGAAATAGTCTGGTCGGAACCGGCACTGGCGGATCTGGACGCCATCGCCGACTTCATCGCGCTCGAAGATCCCGCCGCGGCCTCGGCACTGGTCCGACGTGTGTTTTTCCACGTGGAGCAACTCGCCGCGCACCCGGCCAGCGGCAGCCGGCCGCCAGAGCTGCTCCGCAGCCGCTATCGCCAGATCGTCGAGCCACCGTGCCGCGTGTTCTATCGTTACGACGACGACCGGGTGTTCGTGCTGCACGTGATGCGTTCGCAGCAACAGCTACAGCGAGGCCGCTTGGCCCGATAGCCGAGCATCTGGCCGAGCAACCGGCCGCCCTCGCGGGCGGCCTTCTACAGGTCAGGCCGGGATGCGACGGTCGTATTCGGCGCGCAGGCGCGTCCAGCCATCCCAGAAAGTTTCCTGCGCTTGCGCTGTTTTTTCTGTCGCGCGCAAGACCAGCACGTCGAGGTGCATGTGCCAGCCGGCGCCGATCATCAGCAGGTTGGCGCGGTCGGATATGCCGCGGTGGACCACGGTCAGCAGCACCTGGTCGCCCTTCGGCTCGAGGTCGATGGTCACGTCGCCCCCGCCCCAGGCGAAGGCGAGCCGGCGCGGCGGGTCGACTTCGATTATGCGGCTTTGCATGCGCTCCTCCTCCGCGAATCCTTCCGGGCGCCGGCCCGGCGGATCGGTCAACTCGTCGTTGCGCCAGACGAGTTCGAACGGCGCGCCCACTTGCAGCTGCATGTCGCCCGCGGCCAGCCATTGGCGGCGCAGCTCGCCCTCGGTGAGGTAGGACCAGATGCGTTCGATCGGACCGGGCAGCAGACGCTGGATGCGTACGGTCTGGGGTGCGCTGACGACGCCGTAATCGGCTTCGGGGGTGGTGATGTTGATGATTTGGTTCATGGCTTCCTCCGTGGGGGGCGGGTGTTGCGGGCGGGAGATTTGCGGGTGGATGCCCGCTTGGGTTTGCTGGCGGCGTCCTTGGCCTTGAGGATGGCTTCGAGGGCATCGAGCTTGCCGGTCCAGAAGCGCTCGTAATGGCGCAGCCATTCCGCACCCGCATGCAGCGGGCGCGCGTCGAGTCGGCAGGTATGCACACGACCCTGCACGTCGCGCTGGATCAAGCCGGCGCGTTCCAGCGTCTGGATGTGCTTGGACGCGCCCGCCAGCGAGATGTCGAACGGCGCGGCCAGTTCGCTGACGGTGCGCTGGCCATCGGCCAGGGCGTGCAGCATCGCGCGTCGGGTCGGGTCGGACAGGGCCTGGAACACGGTGTCGAGACGGGGGGGATATTTGTCAACCATGTGGTTGAATATACGCCGGCCCGATCGATTGTCAACCGCTTGGTGAAATATCAGTTCAGGCGAACACCGCGACCAGCAACAGCAGGAGCGCGGCCACCGCCGCGATCGCGTGCGAGACCACCAGCCAGGCCGGCAGCAGGCGTTGCTTCCACTTGTACTGCAGGCTCATCAGTGCGCCGGCGGCTGCGACCAGCAGGAACAGGAGCGCGGCCATCCAGGCCGTGGCCGGTACCGGCGTGGTGCAGATGGCATAAACCAGCAGGGTCAGGCCGGAGGCCGCGAGCAAGCCATGCAGCATCGCCAGCCAGGCCGGCGGGTTGTGCCGGGTGGCAAAACGGATGGCGGCCATGAGCAGCCCGCCGGCGGCGGCAATCAGGAACAGGAGCGCGGCGGTCGTCAGCATGGCTTTGTCCACGGCGGGCTTTTCAGCTTCTTCCCGCTGGCGTGAAGTCAGCGTTCACCCCTTGGCATGTCGGCGGAACACGCACTTGGCAACGCCGCCGGTTTGCCGGAGGCTTGGGAGAACCTGGAAGCGCCGCCTGGAAGCGCAACACCGAGCACCGGCTCGCTCAGGCGCAGGGCCGCAGCGACTGGTATTCGCAGTACACGGTGCGAATCGCGAAGGTCGAGCGGGCCTACGGGCGCGAAGGCCTCGCCTCGTCGTAGCGAATCGCCTCCGGCCCCGGGCGGAGCTCAGCCGCCCGCTGCTTCCGGGGCCAGTGTCTGCACCACCTTGCCTTCGGCATCGAGGAACTCGATCGCGCCGTAGCCTTCCTCGGTCACGGTCAGACGCAGCCGTGGGCGGCCTTCGGTATCGGCGAGGTTGAGCGACGGCGTGCCGTCGGCGGCGAGGTTCATCGCGATGCGGCGCACGGCCGGGTGCGGCACCACTCGGTTGTCGAGCGTGGGCTCGCGCGGCTGCGGCGGCTTGGCGTTGAGGCCGAACTCCACCGCGCCGTCGGGCATCACCCGCCAGCCGACGGCGTCGACATTGGCGTGGTCCAGCGCGAGCACGGCCGCGGTGCCGCCGTTGGCGAGGTCGGCCACTCCGAACCCGCCGCGCTCGCTGCCCTCGCGGTCGTACACCACCATGCCGGCGACCGGGAAGGCGCGCTGGTAGGACAGCCCGTCGATGATCGGCGGCGGGGTGGGCGCGGCCAGGGTCATGCGGATCACGCCGGCCTCGTCGACCAGATCGATGCGATGGGCGGTGATGCGCTCGTGGTCGACGGACTCGACCGTGGTCACCGGCAACTCGTCGGCAACGATCTTCTGCAGTTGCTCGACGGTGTACGGCTTGGGTTCGGCGGCGGTGGCCGGGTGCATCGCCAGGGCGATGGCCAGGGTGGCGGCCAGTGCGGCCAGCGTTGCGCAGCTGGGAGTTGCAGTCATTACTCGTCTCTCCTTCAATCGGACGAGGCATCATGCCCGGCACCATCGACGGGGGCATATGCCGATCCACACGGTGGCGGGCGGGATGCTGTGGCCCGCAAGACACGCACTTGGCAACGACGCCGACTTGCACGACGCTTCGGTGTCATCACGGAACCCGCCCCATGGCCACCACCCGCGAATTCATCGACTACATCGCCGAACAGGCCGACCTCGGCGACGCGTTCACCCACAAGCGGATGTTCGGCGAGTACGGTCTGTACCTGCACGACAAGGTGATAGCGTTCGCCTGCGACAACAGCCTTTTCATCAAGGCCGCGCCGGCGACCGAATCACTGACCGCCGCCCTGCCGCGGCGGCCGCCCTACCCGGGTGCCAAGCTCTATCCGGTGGCCGACGAGTTGCTCGACGATGGCGATGCGCTGCGCGCACTGCTGATTGCCACCGAAGCCGCGCTGCCGGCGCCGAAACCGAAGAAGGCCAAGGCGAAGAAGCTCAAGCCGGATTGAACCGCGCGGCCTGCTCCAGCGCGCGAACCAATCGACAAAACGAGACCTGCCCGGACATGACCAAGACCACGTCAAGCATCCATTTCAAAGCCAAAATCCAGCGGCCGGCCGAGCCCACGAAGGCCACCTGGACCTTCCTCATCCTGCCCAAGGCCGCCAGCGGCAAGCTGCCCACGCGCAGCATGACCACCGTCGACGGCACGCTCGACGGCGCACCGTTCCAGGCCACGCTGGAGCCGGACGGCAAGGGCAGCCATTGGCTCAAGATCGACAAGAAGCTGCGCGAGGCCGCGGGCGCCAAGGCTGGCGACGAGGTTGAACTGGAGATCGCTCCGGTCGAAGAGGAACCCGAGCCCAAGGTTCCCGCCGACCTGCGCAAGGCCTTGGCCGATGCTCCAGAGGCGCGGGCGGTGTGGAAGGACATCACCGCGGTCGCGCGGCGCGACTGGATCCACTGGATCACCTCGCCCAAGAAGCCGGAGACCCGCGTCCGCCGCATCGACGTCGCCTGCGACAAGCTCGCCAGCGGCCAGCGACGTGCGTGCTGTTTCGACCGCTCGGGGATGTACAGCAACAGCCTCGCGCCGCCGGAAGCCGCGGACTAGGCAACGGCGCGGCGATGCGGGGCCGGGTTTACGCCGCTAGTCGAACTTGATCCCCGGATGCCACCCGCTGCGCGCCAGGAAGGCCTTCGGGTCGGACATCTCCAGCATCTCGCGCAGGGCCGCGTCCTTGTCGTCGGCATTGCGGTAGTAGGCCTTGGCGATGCGGTAGCCGACCCAGTAGCCGATGTCGCCCGGCGTTTCGAGGGTGCCGTTGTAGAGCCAGTCGGACAGGTCGGTCTTGTCGAGGTCGGCGGCGAAGCGGGTTTCGATCTCCAGCTCGCGGCCGGCGGCGTCGACGGTGTGGACGAAGGCCACTTCCCCGGCGATGAGTTCGCCGACGAACTCGCCGATGCCCTCGATCAGCGACAGCTCCAGTACGGTGGGCGCCTCCTTGTCGATGATGGGGGCGGCGTTCACCTGCTGGACGTGCACGTACTCGTGGGCAAGCACGTAGACGATGCGGTCCTCGAGGTCGGGGTTGAGCCAGTCGACGGCGCACATCGCTTCCAGTCCGACCTGGATGCCGGTGTCGGGGGCGGCCACGGCCACCGGCTTGCCGCGGCTGATGGCCACCGTGACCGGCGGGAAGCGCGCATCGGGATACAAGCGTCCGAGTTCCTGCAGGGCGCTTTCCAGCCGCTCGCGTGCCTGCGGCAATGCGGCGGCACAACGCCTGGCCTCCTCGTACAACACGGGGTTGTCGGCCAGCTTGGCGGCGATCCGTTCGCCGGTGACGCGGCGCAAGCGCGCCAGTGTGTGCAGGCCGTCGGACCCCTTGTCGAGGTAGTCGCGCTGCAACTGCTCGGCGGTCGGATGTCCGTCCGCGGCGTCGTAGACCCTGTAGAACAGATCGACGTCGGCGGTGTGCACGACGGCGCCGGACGTATTGCCGACTTCCGCCGTCGATGCTTCGTGCGCCGTTGCCGTCGCGCTTGCACAGGCCAGTGCGCAGGCCGCGATGCCGATGCTTATCCACTTCATGCATTGCTCCCATGACCCAGGACCGGATCTCTACGGCCATTATTGGCAACGCGGTTCCGGTGTCCTGTGCCATTGGTGTAGGGGTCGACCTTCGCCCCAACCGTGCGGGTTTATCCTCGGCCGCAGCTACGGAGCACGTTTACGGGAGGACGGATGGACTACCCACTCGAAGGCGGCTGCATCTGCGGCCATGTCCGCTATCGCATGCTCACCCGGCCGCTGGTGGTGCACTGCTGCCATTGCCGCTGGTGCCAGCGCGAGACCGGCGCGTCGTTCGCGCTCAACGCGATGATCGAGTCGGACCGGGTCGAGCATCTGGGCGCGGAACCGGAAGTCGAGCGGATCCCGTCGGAGAGCGGCTACGGCCAGCAAGTAGCACGCTGTCCCCGATGCAAGACCGCGATCTGGAGCCACTACCCGGGCAGCGGCCCGCTGACGCGCTTCGTCCGCGTCGGCACACTGGACAATCCCGACGCGCTACCGCCGGACGTGCATGTTTGCACGGCATCGAAGCAGCCGTGGGTGGTGCTGTCGGGCGACGTGCCGCTCTGCGAGGAGTTCTACGAACGCGCCGACGTCTGGCGCGAGGAAAGCCTGGTGCGAATCGCAGCGTTGCAGCCGGAGGTCGATGCCTACCGGGCGACGCGGCAGCCGATGGCGGTACTGGAAGGCATCGCACGCGGCGAACGGCCGTAGCCGAAGGGCGCGCGGTCACGTACGCAAACGGCCGCCCGAGGGCGGCCGCGGTGTTGCGGATCAGCGCTGCGCGATCAGAAGCGGAACTCGCCGCCGATCGCGATGGTGTCGACATCGACGTCCACGCCGCCGAAGTCCGCCTGGCGACGATCCCAGTTCAGCGACAGGCCGAAACGGCGGTTGAAGTCGTAACCAACGCTGGCGCCGAAGTACGGCTTGGTGGAGTGCTCGTCGTCGAGCACGTCGAAGTCGTCCTCGCGAACCTGCAGGGTCAGGCGGGCGACGCCGGCGCGGCCGCCGATGAAGAAGCCGGTGTTGTCGGCGCCGAAATTCTTCTTGGCGGCGACGCCAACGCCGAACGAGACCAGGTCCAGGTCGATGTCGTTGCCGAGGTACTCGGTGTAGAGGGTGCCGACATGGCCTTCGACGGCGAAGTTCGAGTTGAACCAGTAGCCGCCGCCGAACGTGGCCGAGGTGTCCTTCTCGCTGGAGAAACCGGGGGCGTCGACGTCGATGTCGCTCTGGCCGGTCTCGGCGCGGATGTAGCCGGCGCTGCCGTCGGCGGCCATCGCAGCCGGGGCCAGCACGGCCAGGGCCAGCGCGGAGGACAGAATCAGGGTCTTCTTCATTGGTGCTCTCAAATCCTTGTTTGCTTTGGTGCCCACGCTTGGGCGGCGCGCAGGATGGTCGGGCCGCCCATGATTGTCAAATTTTCGTTAAATTCGTTTCTGTCGGCGGAACATGGGGTCACCGGAAAACGGCATCCGCGCGGTTGCCGACCGGTGTCGCGCCGGAGTCGTATAGTCGGCCACCCAACGACAGGAGAAGCCGAATGACGCACCGAGCGGATGCCTTGAAGGGCACGGCAGGCATACATGAGGTGGCGGGCGTGACGGTATTGCCGCGCCATCGCGCCAGCTGCCATTGCGGTGCAGTCGAGCTGGAGCTGGAACTGCCGGACGGCATCGTCGACCCGCGTCGATGCGACTGCTCTATCTGCCGGCGCAAGGGTGCGGTGGTCGCCTCGGTGCCGTTGGCCGGCCTGCACGTGGTCCGTGGCGCCGAGCAGTTGCGGCTGTACCAGTTCAACACCCGCACCGCGCGCCACTATTTCTGCGGTGTGTGCGGCATCTACACCCACCACCAGCGTCGCTCCAACCCGCAGCAGTACGGCTACAACGTCGGCTGCCTGGAGGGGATCAATCCGCTGAAGATCCCGGATGTCAGCACCGAGGACGGAGTCAACCATCCGTCGGATCGCGCGGGCGTTTGACCCATGACGCCGAACGCCGGCATCGGCGCGATGCGCGGCGATGCCCGGGGGTTGCAGCGCCTTTCGGCACCCGCGCCGGTTGCGGACGCCGGATAAGGTGGCATTGAACCGCGGCACCGCGACCGCGGACTCCCGCATCGGAGGCCCCATGCTGAAAAGAATCGGATTGTTGACCCTCGCGCTCACCGCGTTGTCATTGCCGCTGCCGTCGCCGGCGGCGCAACCCGAACCCGTGCAACTCTATGCGCCGGACTGCGGCGAGCTGTGCGGCAAGATGCGCGAGGTGGTGCGGGACCTGAGCCGGATCGACACGCCCGACGGCGTGCAGCAGACCTACAAGACCCGCATCGGCGGCATCGACCAGTGGATCAACATTCGCGGCCACGACCGCGACAACCCGGTGTTGCTGTTCGTGCACGGCGGCCCGGCGTCGCCAGCGATGCCGACGGCGTGGCAGTTCCAGCGGCCTATCGAGGAGTACTTCACGGTCGTCCACTACGACCAGCGCGGTGCCGGCAAGACGTTCCGGGCCAACGATCCGGAGGCGATCAGCGACAGCATCCATATCGACACTTTCGTCGACGACGCGATCGAGATCGCCGAACACGTGCGCGAGCGGCTCGGCAAGGACAAGCTGGTGCTGGTCGGCCACAGCTGGGGCACGATCGTGGCGATGAAGGCCGCGCTCGAACGGCCCGACCTGTTCCACGCCTATGTCGGCATCGGCCAGGTCATCAACACGCGGTTGAACGAGAAACTGAGCTTCGAATACGGCCTGCGGCGGGCGCACGAGGAAGGCAACGTCGAGGCGGTCCGGGAAATGGAAGCGATCGCGCCCTACCCGGGCGACCAGCCGATCACCCGCGAGCGGATCATCGTCGCGCGCAAATGGCCGCAGCATTACGGCGGGATGACGGCCTACCGCTCCGATTCGCCGTACTACTACCGCGGGCCGTGGCTGTCGCCGGCGTACAGCGCCGACGACGTGCGCGCGATCGGCCAGGGCAGCGTGTTCACGCTGTGGCGGGTGCTGCCGGAGTTCCTGCAGGTCGACTTCACCGGGGTGGATTCGTTCCCGATCCCGGTGGTGATGTTCATGGGCCGGCACGACTACACCACGCCGTCCGAACCGACCGCGGCGTGGATCGCGGAAGTGCAGGCACCGTGCAAGGCCGCGGTCTGGTTCGAGCACTCCGCGCACATGATTCCGTGGGAGGAACCCGGCAAGACGCTGGTGAGCCTGCTGCGCCTCGTGCGTCCGCTGGCGACCGCCCCGAGCACATGCCCGGCGGAAGCTGACGCCGGCTGACGCCGGGCCGGTCCGGCGGCCGCCACCATACGGGCAGGACGCCTCGGTATGGTCGGGGCCGGTCGGCTAGACTGTCGCCCTGATCCGGCCACCGGCCCACGCATGAACCCGAACTACCTCGATTTCGAACAACCCATCGCCGACCTGGAAGGCAAGATCCAGGAGTTGCGCCATGCCAGCCACGGCTCGGCGGTCGACGCGGACACCGAGGTCCACGCCCTGCAGGACAAGCTGCGCCGGCGCACCGCGCAGATCTTCCGCGACCTCAGCCCGTGGCAGGTCTCGCAACTGGCCCGGCATCCGGCGCGGCCGCACACCAACGACTACATCCGGGTGATGTGCGACGAGTTCCAGGAGCTGGCCGGCGACCGCGCCTACAGCGACGACGCCGCGATCGTCGGCGGGCTGGGCCGGATCGACGGCCGCAGCGTGGTCATCATCGGCCACGAGAAGGGCCGCGACACCAAGAGCAAGATCCGCCGCAACTTCGGCATGCCGCGCCCGGAGGGCTA
This sequence comes from Lysobacter sp., assembly GCA_050737695.1. GTDB lineage: Bacteria > Pseudomonadota > Gammaproteobacteria > Xanthomonadales > Xanthomonadaceae > Novilysobacter. Next base: position 35,854 of record JBOHYB010000017.1, read on the forward strand.
CCGCAAGGCGCTGCGGCTGATGAAGCTCGCCGAGCGCTTCGAACTGCCGATCCTGACCTTCATCGACACCCCCGGTGCCTACCCCGGCATCGGTGCCGAGGAACGCGGGCAGTCCGAGGCGATCGCGCGCAACCTGCTGGAAATGGCCGAACTGAAGGTGCCGATCATCTGCACCGTGATCGGCGAAGGCGGTTCCGGCGGCGCGCTGGCGATCGGGGTCGGCGACTGCACGGTGATGCTGCAATACAGCACCTACTCGGTGATCTCGCCGGAGGGCTGCGCCTCGATTCTGTGGAAGGACGCCGGCAAGGCCAAGGACGCGGCCGAGCAACTGGGCCTGACCGCGACTCGTCTGCACGGTCTGGGCCTGGTCGACAAGGTCGTGCGCGAGCCGACCGGCGGCGCCCACCGCAACCCGAAGCAGATGGCAACACGGCTCAAGACGGTGCTGATGAACGAGCTCGACGCGATCGAAGCCCTGCCCGCCGACGAACTGCTGCAGCGCCGTTACGAGCGCCTGCGCGGGTACGGCGCGTACGAGGTGGCCTGAGATGGCCGGCAAGTTCATGGCGATGATCTGGGCGGTGGCGGGCGGCGTACTGCTGCTGGGCGCGTTCCTGTTGCTGGGTTCCAACATCATGTTCGCGATGATGGCCGCGGGACTGGCGGTGGCCTGCCTGCTGGTCGCCGGTGCCTGCCTGCTCAAGCCTTCCACCCGCAGCCTCGACCGTGCCGCGCGCGAAAGCGACGGAGACGCGACGGGCGACGCGAGCGCCCCAGGCGAGCGCCGCAGGTGGGGACCGCGCTGAGCCGCGCCTCCGCGCGCAGCCCGGCCGCCGCGCATGCACGCCCTGCCCGCACTGCTCGATAGCGCGCTGCAACGCACCCCCGCGGGACCGCTGTGCGTGGGTTTCAGTGGCGGGCTGGATTCGACCGTGCTGTTGCATGCACTTGCCGCCGTGCCCGCGACCTGGGCACGGGGCCTGCGCGCCTGGCACGTACACCACGGATTGCATGCCGATGCCGAACGCTGGGCGGCCCATTGCGAGGCCGTCTGCGCGGCGTTGACGGTGCCGTTGACGGTGACCCGGGTCGAGGTTCCCCGCGACGGCGGCCACGGTCCCGAAGCCGCGGCCCGGCAGGCCCGCTATGCGTCGTTCCGCGAAGGGCTGGCGGATGGCGAGATCCTCGTGTTCGCGCATCACCGCGACGACCAGGCCGAGACTTTCCTGCTGCGGGCGATGCGCGCTTCCGGTCCCGATGGGCTCGGGGCGATGCGGGATTGGCGCAGGCTGGGGCGCGGACACCTGTGGCGGCCGTTGCTCGGGGTCGCGCGCGCATCGCTTGAGACGTATGCGGACGGGCATGGGCTACGTTGGATCGAAGACCCGAGCAATGCCGATGCCTCGTTCGACCGTAATTTCCTGCGCCGTGAGGTGCTGCCACTACTAAGCGAGCGCTGGCCGCATGCGGCTGCGGCGTTGGCGCGCTCGGCGGCGTTATGCGACGAGGCGGCCGCGCTGCTCGATGCGGACGACGCCGAGGCGCTGGCAGGCGTCGCCACCGACGATCCTGCGTCGCTGTCGCGCGCGCGTCTTTCCGGGCTGTCGCCGCCACGGCGCGCGCGGGTGCTGCGCCACTGGATCGGCATGTTGGGTTTGCCGCCGTTGCCGGCCAATGGCGTCGCCCAGATCGAGTCTGCATTGCTGGCGGCGCGTCCGGATGCGGCGGCCAGCTTCGAGTGGCGTGGCGCGGCGATCCACTCGTGGCGCGACCTGCTGCACGCAGGGTGGGTGCAGAACCCGCTGCCTCTGGACTGGCGGGTGGAATGGGATGGGGTTGCGCCGCTGGAGTTGCCCGGGGGTGGAAGGTTGGGGCTCCTGGCTATCGCGACTTACGCCCTGAAGGAAGTCCCCTTGGGGGACGTCGCTCCTACAACGGCTTCGGGTGCGGCCCGGGGATTTGGGCGCAGTCTGGTGGTGCATGCGCGTCGCGGGGGCGAGCGCATCGTCCTGCCCGGCCGGGATCACGGCCATTCGTTGAAACAGGTGTTGCAGCAGCGTGCGGTTCCGCCCTGGCAACGCACATGCCTGCCGTTGCTGTCGACCATGGACGGCGAACTGCTGGCGGCCGGCGACCGGATCTGCTCGGCCGGCTTCGAGCGATGGCTGCGCGAGCACGACGCGCGCCTGCAATGGTGTCCGGCACCGCCACGACCGCGGGCCGATTGACCATCCCCGACCCCGGCCGCACACTGGCGCCATGCCACGCAAAGCCACCCCCGAAGCCTCGCCGGTCGCCGATTTCGAAGCCTCGCTCGACTCGCTCGAGCAACTGGTCGAGAAGATGGAACACGGCGAGTTGAGCCTGGAAGAGTCGCTGGCCGCCTACGAGCGCGGCGTCGGACTGTACCGGCGCTGTCAGGCCGCATTGGAGCAGGCCGAGCTGCGCGTGCGCCTGCTCAGCGACCCGCAGGACCCGGCCAGCGCCGAAGCGTTCGCGCCGCCCGCCTCGCCCGATGCTTGATCCGCAACTGTCGGCCTGGCGCGAGCGTAGCGACGCCGCGCTGGCGGATGCCCTGCCCGCGCTCGATACCGAGCCGCAAACCCTGCACGCGGCCATGCGTCACGCAGTGCTGCTGGGCGGCAAGCGCATGCGGCCGTTGCTGGTGCATGCCAGCGGCGCGTTGTTCGATGCCGATCCGCTGGTGCTCGATGCGCCTGCGGTCGCGGTCGAACTGGTGCACGCCTACTCGCTGGTCCACGACGACCTGCCGGCGATGGACGACGACGCCCTGCGCCGCGGCCAGCCGACCGTGCATGTCGCGTTCGGCGAAGCCACCGCGGTGCTCGCCGGCGACGCGCTGCAATCGCTGGCGTTCGCGGTGCTGGCGGCGGCGGCGGTCGATGCCGCGATCAGGGTCGAGTTGCTGCGCATCCTCGCCACCGCCGCCGGCGCGTCCGGGATGTGCGGCGGCCAGGCGCTGGATCTGGGGGCGACCGGCAACGGCGGTGCGTTGACCCTGGCCGAGCTTGAACACCTGCACCGGCTGAAGACCGGCGCATTGATCCGCGCCGCGGTGCGGATGGGCGCGCTATGCGGCGCCGCCGATGACGACGAACTCGCCACGCTCGACCGCTACGCCGACGCGCTGGGTCTGGCCTTCCAGGTCCGCGACGACATCCTCGATGTCGAAGGCGACAGCGCCGTCCTCGGCAAGACCGCGGGCAAGGATGTGGCGCAGGACAAGGCGACGTTCCCGGCCTTGATCGGGATGCAGGCCTCGCGCGAGCGACTGGCCGAGCTCACCCGGGCGATGGAGGATGCGCTGGCGCCGTTCGGTGAGCGCGCCGAGGCGTTGCGGGCGCTCGGGCGGCTGGCGGTGGAACGGGATCGCTAAAAGTGTAGGAGCGGCTTCAGCCGCGATCGGGAGTCGGTACGAGTGAACGATTCCAGATCGCGGCTGAAGCCGCTCCTACAATAACCGTGCTACTTGATCAGACGCAGCGTCAGCGGATAGCGGTACAGCACGCCTTCGTTGGCCTTGATGCCGGCGATGATGGTCAGCACCAGCCAGGCGATGCCGATGATGATCCAGCCGGGGATCGCGATCACCAGGCCGATGCCCAGGGTGACGATCGACAGCAGCAGCAACGCCAGCATCGCGATGCCGACGGTGATGTTGAAGTTCAGCGCTTCCTTGCCCTGGTCGTCGACGAACGGCATCGTGTCCTTCTTGACCAGCCAGATGATCAGCGGGCCGATGAAGGTGCCCCAACCGCCGACCGCGGAGGTCAGCAGGCCGCCGACCAGCGACGACAGGTGGGCGAACATGCCCCACTGGCGCTGTTCGCTGGAAAGGCCGCTCGATGCGGGTTCGTCCAGCGGCGGCGGCTGGCTGTGGGACGACTGGGCGTCCGCCGGCCGTTCGAACGGCGGCGGGGTACCTTGCGGCGGGGTGCCGGGCGGACCTTGGTTCGGATCGTTCTCGTTCGGGTTCACGTGCCTTTCTCCTCAGTGACCGGGACCGGAATTCCGCCCCGATTGTGACATGCGCTCACCCCTCGCCCGCAACCGTCATCCGGCCGACCAGGATCGAGCCGGTGCGAACGTGCGAGCGCGGGTCAACGTCGCTGCCGACCGCTTCGATCGCGGCGAACATCTGCTTGAGGTTGCCGGCGATGGTGATGCCGTCGACCGGGTACTGGACCTTGCCGTCCTCGACCCAGAACCCCGCCGCGCCGCGCGAGTAGTCGCCGGTGATGGCGTTGACGCCCTGCCCCATCAGCTCGGTGACCAGCAACCCGCGGCCCATGCCGGCCAGCATCGCCTCGAAGTCGCCGCCGTTGGCCGCCACCTGCAGGTTGTGCACGCCACCGGCGTTGGCGGTGGTCTGCAGGCCGAGCCGGCGCGCCGAGTAGCTGCCGAGCACGTAGCGCTGCAGCACCCCGCCGGCGACCAGCGGCGACTCGCGGGAGGCCACGCCCTCGCCATCGAACGCGGCCGAGCGGAAACCGCGCGGCAGGAACGGCAGTTCGTCGATCGCGAACCAGTCCGGGAACAGCTGGGTGCCGGCGCTGTCGAGCAGGAAGCTGGCGCGGCGGTACAGCGCGCCGCCGGAGACCGCGCCGAGCAGGTGGCCGATCAGCGAGCGGGCGATCTCGGCCGAATACAGCACCGGGTACTGGCCGGTCGCGATCTGCCGTGGCGCGAGACGCGATACTGCGCGCTCGGCGGCCTTGCGACCGATCGTCGCCGCCGATTCCAGCTCGTCGGCGGCTAGCGCGATGCTGTACCAGCTATCGCGCTGCATGTCGGCGCCGCGCCCCGCGATGAGGGCGCAACCAAGACTGTGCTGGGTGCTGCGCTCGCGACCGACGAAGCCGTGCGAGTTGGCGTACACCGACAGGCTGCTGCCGCTGCCGACCGAGGCGCCATCGGAGTTCTCCAGCCGCGGATCGAAGTCGCGGCCGGCCTGTTCGCAGGCCAGCGCCAGGTCGATCGCGCGGTCGGCCTCGATCGCCCACGGGTGCCAGCTGTCGAACTCGCGCAGGTCGGTCGCCATCAGTTCGGCATCGGCCAGGCCCGCAGCCGGGTCGTGCTCGGTGTGGCGGGCGATCGCGCAGGCTTGGTCGACGGTGGCGGCGAGGCTGGTGTCCTGCAGGTCGGCGGTCGAGGCACTGCCCTTGCGGCCATTGAAGTAGACCGTGACGGCAATGCCGCGGTCGCGGGTCGACTCGACCGTCTCCACCTCGCCCATGCGCACGTTGACGTTGAGCCCGGTGTCCTCCGAGCACGAAACCTCGGCCTGGTCGGCGCCGTTGGCGCGGGCGCGCTCGAGCAGGCGCTGCGACAGCCCGGCCAGCAGGTCGAGGTGGGCGTCGCTGTCGGCGTGGGCCGGCACGGTCGAACCATTGGAACCAGGGGCAATCTCGCTCAATGACTTATCCTTGCAATACGAAATGACGTGGGCGTTGACGATGCGTGGCAGAGACGAAGAAACCGGCGAATTCCGCGACGACAGTCGCAGCCAGCAACGCCGCGAGGCGCTGGAGGTGCTGTCGCTGGGGCAGCAGTTGGTAGCCCTGACCGACGCCCAGTTGGCGAAGCTGCCGGTGCCCGAGGCGCTGCTGCCGCATATCCGCGACACCCGCCGGATCACTTCGCACATCGCCCACAAGCGGCAATTGGCGTTCCTGGCCAAGCAGATGCGCCGAGAGGACGACGCGGTGCTGGAGGCGATCCGCGACGCGCTCGACGAGAAGGGCGATGCCGCGCGGCGCGAGGTCGCGGCGATGCATCGCATCGAGGCCTGGCGCGACCGGCTGCTGGCCGAGGGCGATGCGGCGCTGGCGGAGCTGATCGAACAATACCCCGACGCCGACCGCCAGGGCCTGCGTCAGCTGGTGCGCAACACGCTGGAAGAGCGCAAGCGCAACAAGCCGCCGCGAGCGTACCGGGAGTTGTTCAAGCAGTTGCGCGGGATGATGTTGACGGGTTCGGAGCCGGCGGGCGACGCGGAGTAGCTCCCTCTCCCGCTTGCGGGAGAAGGAACAATGCGGCAGCGGCAGCGCCGCGTTCACGCCTGGGTGCCGCCGACCGTGATGCCGTCGATCAGCAGCGACGGCTGGCCGACGCCGACCGGCACGCTCTGGCCGTCCTTGCCGCAGACGCCGACACCCTCGTCCAATGCGAGGTCGTGGCCGATCATCCGCACCTTCTGCATGGTCTCCGGGCCGTTGCCGATCAACGTCGCACCCTTGACCGGCGCGGTGACCTTGCCGTCCTCGATCAGATAGGCCTCGGTCGCCGAGAACACGTACTTGCCGCTGGTGATGTCGACCTGGCCGCCGCCGAAGTTGACCGCGTACAGGCCCTTCTTGACCGAGCGGATCATCTCCTCCGGGTCGTGCTTGCCGGCCAGCATGTAGGTGTTGGTCATGCGCGGCATCGGCAGGTGCGCGAACGATTCGCGGCGGCCGTTGCCGGTCGGGGCCATGCCCATCAGCCGGGCGTTGAGCGAATCCTGCATGTAGCCGACCAGCACGCCGTCCTCGATCAGGGTGGTGCACTCGGTCGGCTGGCCCTCGTCGTCGACGTTGAGCGAGCCGCGGCGGCCCGGCAGGGTGCCGTCGTCGACGATGGTGACGCCCGGCGACGCGACCCGCTGGCCCATGCGGCCGGCGTAGGTGGACGTGCCCTTGCGGTTGAAGTCGCCTTCCAGGCCGTGGCCGACCGCCTCGTGCAGCAACACGCCGGGCCAGCCGTTGCCGAGCACCACCGGCATCACCCCGGCGGGCGCGTCGACCGCGTCGAGATTGACCAGTGCCTGCCGCAACGCCTCGCGGCCCCAGGCCTCGGGCTTGCCGTCGGCGAACAGCTCGGCATAGCTGTAGCGCCCGCCGCCGCCGGTGTAACCGGATTCGCGACGGCCGTTCTGCTCGACGATGACCTGCACGTTGAAGCGCACCAGCGGCCGCACGTCGGCGGCGAGCACGCCGTCGCTGCGCGCGACCAACACGGTGTCGACGCCGCCGGACAGGCTCACCATCACCTGCTTGACCCGCGGGTCGGCGGCGCGCAGCAGTTTGTCGATCGTGCGCAGGGCTTCGACCTTTTCCTCATTGCCGAGCGAATCGATCGGGTCGTCACTCGGGTACAACGAACGGCCGTTGCCACGGACCAGCGACTGCGTGGTCAGGCTGTTGCCATCGCGAGCGATCGCACGCGCCGACTTCGATGCGGCGATCAGCGCGTCGCCGTTGATCTCGTCGGAATAGGCGAAACCGGTCTTCTCGCCGCTGATCGCGCGCACGCCGACGCCCTGTTCGATCGAGTGCGCGCCGTCGCGGACGATGCCGTCCTCGACCGTCCAGCTTTCGCGCCGTGCATGCTGGAAGTACAGGTCGCCGAAGTCGACGCCCGGCCCGAGCAGGGTGCCGAAGGTGCGTTCGAGGCCACCGGCGTCAAGGCCGGCGGGCAGCAACAGGCGGGATTCGGCGAGCTGGAGCGGAAGGGTCATGGGGCAGCCGGATTGGACGAAAGAGAGGTCGCGCTATCCCGACGATATGCGGGCGATGGCCGGCGCTTCAACCGGCGGGCCCGGCTTCGGCCGCCGACAGCCGCCCCTGCTCGCGGCTGATGACCTCGACCTCGGGATCGGCCCAGGGTCCGCTCACCTTGTAGGTCTTCGCGGCGATCTGACCCAGCGGCTTCTGCAGCACCGCGTTGGCGGCCGCGCCGATGGCCGCACCGACCGGGCCACCGGCGATCGCGCCGACTGCGGTCAGCAGGGTGCCGGCCTTGGGCAGCACTTCGATGGTCTGGTCGAAGGTCTCGTTGCGCAGGTTGGCGGTGCCGTGGATGTTGATTTCGGCCGCGGGCCCGTCAATCTGCAGCGCATCGCTGTAGGCGATGCCATCGGCGAAGCGGATCGTGCCGTCGATCTCGTTGAAGGCGAAACCCTTGAAGAAGAAATCGCGGAAGTCCAGCAACAACCGCCGCGGCAACTCGGCGATGCTGAGCAGGCCGAACACCCGGCCGGCGCCCGGCTCGACTTCCAGCAGGCGCCCGTCACGCGCGGCCAGGGTCAGCGCGCCGTCGAGCGCGGCCAGGCTGAAATCCGCGGGGCTGCCTGGCCAGGCAGCCTCGAACCGGGCCTCCCCTTCGCCACCCGCGAGGCGACCACCGAGGCCCAGGCCAGTCAGCAAGGCGCCGAAGTCGTCGCTGTCTAGCGTGACCGCCAGTTGCGTGCGCGCGGCGTCGCCGCGACCGGTCCAACTGCCGCTGGCGTCAATCCAGTGTCGCGGTGCGCGCGCCTGCAACTGGTCGAGCTGCAGACCGGTCGCTGTCGGGTGCGTGCGCAGTGTCGCGCGGCCCAGGTGGGCGTCGCGGAGCCGCAGGTCGTCGATGTCGAACGACAACGGCGGGATCGCGGCCGGGTCGAAGTCGGGATCGAGCGATGGCGGCTCCGGGTTCGCCGACACGTTGCTATTCACCGGTGTCGCCACCGCGGCCGTGGTGACCGGCGCTTCCTGCACCGGTTCCGCGGCGCGCCAATGCACGCGCTCGAAGCGACCGGCAATCGTCGCGCCCTTGGCCGCCGGGACCAACAGCGCGCCCTGCAAGGCGGCGCCATCGACCTGCACCGCCGTCGCGCCAGCGGCAGCCGGCACCACCAGCAGGCGGGTCTCGGCGAATACGCCGCCGAGCAGTTGCAAGTGTCCCGCGGTCACGTCGATGCGCTGCAACGACAATCCGTCGCCATCCGACCCGTTCGTGCCACCTTGCATCAAGCCGATCCAGGCGACCGCATCGAGCGATGCCGCGCGACCGGCCGCCACCAGCCCCGAGGGCGGCGGCGCTTGTTCGACCCGACGCTTGCCGAGCGCGATGCGCATGCCGGTGCGGCCGTTGCTGCTGCGCGCGCGCAGCGCGAGCACGTCGCCGAGGCCGACCCGAACATCGCCGCTGCCCATCGGCAGCGGGGTGTCGACTGTGGCCACCAGCGGCGTCGCCGCCGGCTTGCGCAGGGGCGCCGGCAGGTCAAGCGCGGTGCCGACCAGGTCCGAGCGCAGTTGCAACTGCGCCGACGCCGGCTGGCCATCGCCCGATTTCGGCACGGATACGCCGACCTGCCAGCGCGAGCGCCCCTGCAGGTGCGGCGCCAGCCAGGCGAGGTCCGGCGCGCGCGCGATCAGCGCATCGGCGTCGAAGGCCGCGTTCAGATCGGCCTCGAAGACATTGCCCCGCTCGCGCATATGGCCGGCGCCCGCACGCAGGTCGAGCACGCCGGGGCGACCGTCGTGGCGCACCTGCAGTGCGTCGGCGTGGAAACCGTTGCGGTCGTACACGGCGCGACCGTTGACCTGATCGAAGGCGATATCCCAACGCGGATCGGCCAGCCTGGCGTCGTCCAGCGCGACGTCGCCGTCGATCGCGATGGTGCTGCCGGCCTGCAGCGGCAGGCGCAGGTTGAAGTCGACCGCGGCCGCGCCGCTGCCCTTCACGCTGTCGAAGGTTTCGGGGTTCAGGCGGCGCAGCGGACTCTGCCGCAACACGCCGAGCAGGTCGGACACGTCGCCATCGCCCTGCGCGCGCACGGTCAGCGCGCCCTCGCGGTAGTGGTCGATGGCGCCACTCAGCTGCGGGATGTCGATATCACCCAACGCGCCGCTGCCCTCCACGGTGAAGCCGTTGCCGATGAAGCTGGCATCCAGTTCGACCGCGGTGGCGGCAGGCCAGTCGGGCTGGAACCGCAAGGTCGCATCGCCGATGTGCGCGGTCGCCTCGAAGCGGCCGTCGTTGTCGTCGAACGGCCAGTCGTCGAGGTCGCCGACCACCAACGCGCGGCCATCGCGCACCGTGCCGGCGACCAGCGCGGTGTCGAGCCACTCGACCACCTTGGCCGGCATCTTGTGGTGGATCCAGAAACCCTTGGCGACCGGCAGCGCCACGTCGTCGAGGGTCGCGGCGATGTCGATCCACGGCCGGCTGCCGTCGCCCTGCCACCACAGGCCGCCGCGCGCATCGGCGCCGAAGCCGTCGCCGTCGATGGCGAGCGCGGCGGTGCCGATCCGCCAGCCCTCGCCCTCGCGCCAGCCGTTGACGGCGCCGTCGAGGGTGACGGTGTGGACCACGCCGAAACCACTGGGCCAGTCGAACGCGACCGGCCGGGTGGCGTCCAGTTGCAGGCGGAATCCTTCGGCATCGCCTTCAAGGTCCGCGGCCAGGCCGCGCAGGCCAGGGCTATCGCCGACCGGATCGAAGGCGAGCGAGTCGATCCGCGCCCGCGCGTGCATCGTCCCGCCACGCCGGCCGGCGACCTCGATGTCGCGCAACGAGGCCCGCGGCCACGCCTGCCGCAACCAGCGGCGCAAGCCGGGCGACACCCGGTCGCTGAGCGCGGCGACGGCAACCAGCGGACCGACGTCGACCCGTTCGGCGACCACGGCAACGCGCTCGCCACCGGCCAGCAACAGGCCGTCGAGGACATGGCGGCCGTCGCCGGTGGTGAACGCCAGGCTTGGCGCATCGAGGCGCCAGCCGCCGTCGACCAGTTGCCAGCGCGTGCGCGCCTCGACCCGGTCGAACCGCGTGCGTGGCGCCTGCGCGGCGGGATTGATCGGAACGCCGCGCAACACCACCCCATCGAGTGAGGCGTCGACGGTGACGCCTGCGACCCGGTGGTCGTCCAGCGTCGCCCAGGCCTGCGCGCGACCGATGCCGCTTTCCAGGGTGACCCCCAGCAAACGGAGCAATGACGACCACTGCGCGAAGTCGGCCTTGCGCGCGCCGGCGTAGACTCGGCCATCGCCGCTGTCGCGGTCCAGGTCGAGCACCGCGTCGAGCGGCCGCGCTTCGACCCCGGCGGCGACTTCGGGCCAGGCGCGCACGCCGACGCGCACGCGGTCGCCGCTGACCAACAGGCGCAGGTCGATCTTCGGGATGCGGGCGTCGATACCCAGCTTGGGCGCGATCACCGCAAGCTTGCCGCCGATCACCTGCAACTCGCCGAGATCTTCCAGCGCCTCGAACGGATCGTCCCCCGATTGCTGCTGGCCCGGCAGGCCGCGGACCTGCCAGCGGCCATCGGCGACGCGCTCCAAGGTCAGGTCGAGGCCGCGCAGGCGCAGTTCGGAAAACGGCGTGTTCGGCAGCAGGCCGGCGTAGATCGACACCAGCATCTCGGCATCGCCGACGGTGAACGCCTTGTCGCCGTCGCCGACGCGCAGGTTGTCGAGCCGCAGCAGCGGCCCGCGCCGGGTCCATTCGGTTTCGACCCGATCGAAAGCGATGGTGCGGCCGGCGCGCTGGCTCAGCCACGCCGCGACCTTGTCGGGGTTGCGCTCGGCCAGCGGCAGCACCTGGCTGGCGACGCCAAGCACCAGCGCCACCAGCACCAGCGCGATCGCGATGGTGTAGCCGAGGCCACGGCGGGCATGGCGCAGATGGCGGCGGACGGCGGTGGGCATCAGAACGCCCCCACCCGCCCCTGGTCACAGCAGCACGACATCGAACTGCTCCTGCGCGTACTGGTCATCGGGCTGGAAGCGCACCGACTTGCCGAGGAACTCCTCCAGTTCGGCCACTGCCGCCGACTCCTCGTCGGTGATCCGCGCGACCACCTTCGGCGAGGCCATCACCAGCAGTCGCGCGGCGTCGAACTGGCGCACCTGGCGCACGATCTCGCGGAAGATCTCGTAGGTGACGGTTTCCGGGGTCTTGAGCATGCCGCGGCCGGTGCACTCGTGGCACGGCTCGCTGAGTTGCCGCTCCAGGCTCTCGGTGGTGCGCTTGCGGGTCATCTCCACCAGCCCCAGCGGCGAGAAGTCGTAGACCGTGGTCTTGGCGTGGTCGCGGGCCAGCGATTTCTCCAATTGCCGCAGCACCTGGCGCTTGTGTTCGGCATCGACCATGTCGATGAAGTCGATGATGATGATCCCGCCCAGGTTGCGCAGCCGCAGTTGCCGCGCGACCGACTGCGCCGCCTCCAGGTTGGTGCGGTAGACGGTCTCCTCCTGGTTGCGCTGGCCGAGGAATGAACCGGTGTTGACGTCGACCGTGGTCATCGCCTCGGTCTGGTCGATCACCAGGTAGCCGCCGGACTTCAGCGGCACCTGCCGGGCCAGCGCCTTCTGGATCTCGTCTTCGACGCCGTACATGTCGAAGATCGGCCGGGCGCCGGCGTAGTGCTCGATCTTCTCGCCCAGGCCCGGCATGTACTGCGTGGCGAACTCGCGCAGGCGCTCGCAGGTCTCGCGCGAGTCGACCCGGACTTTCTCGACATCGCGCCGCATCAGGTCGCGCACCGCGCGCAGCGGCAGGGTCAGGTCCTCGTACACGCATTCGCCGACGCGGGCGTCCGGCGACTTGGCGGCGATCAGCGCCCAGGCGCGGCCGAGATAGGCGATGTCCTCGGCCAGTGCCTCGGCCGGCTGCGACTCGGCATTGGTGCGGACGATATAGCCGTGGGCGTCGGCGGCCGGCGCCAGCGCGGTGACCTGGGTCTTCAGGCGCGTACGCTCGGCCTCGTCCTCGATCCGCGCCGACACCCCGACCACGCGCGTACGCGGCAACAGCACGAGATAACGCGAGGGAATGCTGATCTGGGTGGTCAGGCGCGCACCCTTGCTGCCGATCGGATCCTTCACCACCTGCACGATGATCTCCTCGCCGTCGCGCAGCAGCTCGGCGATCGGCCGGGGCGGCGCCGGCGGCAGCGGCGCCTCGTCGCCCTCGCCGTTGCCGACCTTGGGCGGCTTGATGATGTCGGCCGCGTGCAGGAACGCCGCGCGCTCCAGGCCGACGTCGACGAACGCCGCCTGCATTCCCGGCATCACCCGCTGCACCCGACCCTTGTAGATGTTGCCGACCACACCGCGGTTCCAGCCACGCTCGATGTGCAGCTCCTGCAGCATGCCGTTCTCGACCACCGCCACGCGGGTCTCGCGCGGGGTCACGTTGACCAGGATCTCCTCGCTCATGCAGCCTCCTGGGCCATCGGGCCAAGCCCGAACCCGGCCAGCAACCGCGCGGTCTCGTGCAGTGGCAGGCCCATGACGCCGGAGTAGCTACCGTCGAGGCGGCGCACAAACACCTCGGCGCCACCCTGGATCGCGTAGCCGCCGGCCTTGCCGAACGGCTCGCCGCTGGCGATGTAGGCGCTGATCTGGCTGTCGTCGAGTACATCGAACGTGACCTGCGATACCGATACCGCCTGCAGCTCCCGCCCAGGTGACACCAACGACACTGCCGAGATCACCTGATGGCTGCGGCCCGACAGCCGGCGCAGCATCGCCGCGGCGTCGGCGGCATCGGCCGGCTTGCCGAACACCTCGTCGTCCAGCACCACCTCGGTATCGGAACCCAGCACCAGCGCGGACGGATTGCCGACCACTTTCAGCAGGCCGGCACCGGCCTTCTCGCGCGCTACCCGGCACACGTAGTCGCGTGGCGGCTCGCCGGGCTGGCGCTGCTCGGGGATGTCGATCTCGAGTACGCCGAACTCGAGGCCCAGTCGGGCCAGCAGTTCACGTCGTCGCGGTGATTTCGAGGCGAGATAGAGCATCTATATCCATTGCGAAGAGCGGCCGCGGCGACGGCGTTACGGGACGCACACCGGACGGCAGGAGATCGGGTCGAAGGCCGCCTGCCGCCGGGGAACCCCGGCCCGGCGCCCCCGGCGACCACGCAGACGCCGGAAAGCATAACCCGCACCGACTGAGCGCCAGCCGACGCCGATGGCGTAACCCCGACACGGCTCACGGTTCGTTCACCCCTCCACTCAGACCCTGTTCCCCACCACCAAGGAGTTTCCATGCTTTCGATGCTGTCGATGTCACGCCCCACCCTGCGCCCGCTCGTGCTGGCCACCGCCCTCGCCTTCGGAGCCGTCGCCATGCCCGCTGCCGCCCAGATCGCCACCTCCGCCCCGGTCACCACCGACGGCACCCTGCTGTCGGTGTCGGCCCAGGCCGAAACCACCCGCGTGCCCGACATCGCCCATCTGTCGACCGGTGTGGTGACCCAGGCCGCCGATGCCGAGGCCGCGATGCAAGCCAATGCCGAGCAGATGACCCGGGTGGTGGCCGCGATCCGCAAGGCCGGCATCGCCGAGCGCGACATCCAGACCAGCGGGGTCAACCTCAACCCGCAGTACCGCTACGCCGAGAACCAGCCGCCGACCATCACCGGCTACGAGGCGCGCAATACCGTCAACATCACCGTGCGCGACATCGGCGAGCTGGGCGAGATCATGGATGCGCTGGTCGCGGTCGGCGCCAACCAGATCCACGGCCCCAGCTTCGAGGTCGACGACAAGGAATCGGCCTATGACGAGGCCCGTCGTTCTGCCATCGAGAAGGCCCGCGCCCGCGCGGCGATGTACGCCAAGACCCTCGACATGCGCGTGCGCCGGATCGTCAGCATCAGCGAAGGCAATGGCGGCTTCGGCCCGCCGGTGCCGATGATGGCGATGGCGCGGATGGAAAAGGCCGGCGCCGATACCCCGATCGCGCCGGGCGAGAGCACCTTGTCGGTCAATCTCGACGTTGTGTTCGAACTGGGGAAGTAACCGTGAGCCGTCGCGACAAGACCGCCCCGCCCGCACCGGATCCGAAACCTGGCCACAACCCCGGTTACGCCGAGCCCAGGCCGCGCGACAAGGACGACGCCCGCCAACCGGACCCACGCAAGAAGCCCAACCCCGACGAGGGCGGCGTAGAACGCGGACCGGAACGCGACCCCGGCGCCGCCGACGACTAACCGGTCGATCGCGGATTGTCGATGACTCGAAGGGCCCGTCATGCGGGCCCTTCCTTCTTTATCGCCGCCGGTCGCCCGCAGGCGACCGCTGCTCGGCCATTTCTTGCCGTACCGGTGCGTATGGAAACAAGTTGAACCGTGGGCGCCGGGGCGGATGCCCATCGGCACAACCCCGCCCGCGGTGTCCACGCGTTGTAACCGTTACGGCTGACAACAGGAGGTGGACCATGGTGCATGCGATGTCTTCCCGCTTTCGGGGCAATGGCGTGAACCCGCGTTTCGATGGTGGCCGGATCGCCGCCGGCGCCGGCGCGATCGCGCTCCACGGGGTGGTGCTGATGCTGGTACTGGTGCCGATGAAGTTGCCACCAATCGTTGCCGACGCCGTGCGCCTGCCGGATATCCAATGGATCCCGCGGGAAGAGCCCAAGCCGGTGGAGGTGGTGCCGTTCAAGCCCGACCCGGTCCCGACCCCGACGCCAGTCACTATCACCCCACCGACACCGGCCACGGCGCCCGTGGACACCGTGACGCCGGTGGTCGACCCGATGCCCGGCGACACCGCGGTCGTGCCGGTTGCGCGAGTGACGGGTGCGGCGGTGGCGTCGACCGAACCGGTCGCGGTGATGACCGGCGTCGCGCTGCGCTACGCCGTCGCTCCGCCGCCGCCGTACCCGGCCAGCGCATTGCGCAAGGGCCTGGAGGGCACGGTGCTGCTGGAAGTGCTGGTCGACACCGACGGCCGGCCGATGGAGGTGACGGTTTCCCGTAGCAGCGGCCATCGTGAGCTCGACCGCGCCGCGCAGCGGCACGTGCTTGAACGCTGGCGGTTCCAGCCCGCGTTGCGGGATGGCCGTCCGGTGCAGGCGATCGGGCTGGTGCCGATCGGGTTCGCGCTGCGCTGAGGGAGAACGGAGGTGCTCGTCTGGCGCGAGCACCTTCCGCTTTTGTAGGAGCGGCTTTAGCCGCGATCGTAAATCGGCTCGCTCGAACCGGTTTCAGATCGCGGCTAAAGCCGCTCCTACACAAGTCCGTTAGGCGCGGTGGTACGGGTGATTCGCCAGCATCGCCGCCGCCCGGTACAACTGCTCGGCCGCCACCAGCCGCACCAGCATGTGCGGCAGCGTCAGCCGCCCCAGCGACCACGACTCGTCGGCCCGCGCCAGCACCTCGTCGGCGTGCCCTTCCGGGCCGCCAATCAACAGCGCCAGATCGCGTCCCTGGCCGCGCCAGTGCTCAAGACGCTGCGCCAGTTGCTCCGAACTCCACGGCTTGCCTTGCCCGTCCAAGGTCACCACCAGCGGCGACTTCGGCAGCGCCGCCAGCACCCGCGCGCCCTCGTCGGCGGTGGCGCGGGCGACGTCGCGGTTCTTGCCACGCAGGCCCGGTTCGACCTCGATCAACTCCAGCGGCAGCCAGTGCGACAGCCGCTTGCGGTAGTCCTCGAAGCCCTCGGCCACCCAGCGCGGCGCGCGCTCGCCGACCGCGATCAGTTTCGCTTTCATGCCCGCATGGTAGCGGGCCGCGGTCACGGTGCCGGCGATTGTCATCTCGGCGTCATCCCGCGGTTATGCCCGGCTCCGAGGATCGAGGCTCCCCCAAGCCAGCAGGAGTTGCACATGGACCAGCTCGACCTTCCCCGCCGCCAGCTGCTCAAGGGCGGCGTCGCCGCGATGGCAGTCGGCGCGATCGGCAGCCTCGGCGCCTTGCACTCGCGCCAGGCCCTCGCCGCCCACGACCCGACCCGGCTGGCGCCGGTCGCCAACCCCTATGGTCCGCTCGCGCCGGTCGCCGACCGCGCGACCGGCCTGAAGCTGCTGCAACTGCCACCGGGTTTCAGCTACGAATCCTTCGGCTGGTCCGGCGACCGGATGAGCGACGGCGAGCCGTGCCCCGATCGCCACGATGGCATGGCGGTGATGCTGCGCCAGCACGGCCGGGGTCATGGACATGGCCGTGGACACGATGACCATCGCGGCCGGGGGCGCGGGCGTGGTGGCGACCGTGGGCGCGGCCACGAGCTGGTGCTGATCCGCAACCACGAGCGCGGCGCGACCTCGCCGATCCGCGCGCCCGGCATGTACGACAGTGGCGACCTCGGCGGCGGCCAGGTCGCCGGCGGCGGCACCACCACCCTGGCCTGGCGCAAGGGCGAACTGCTCGGCATGGAGGCGAGCCTCGGCGGCACCCTGGTCAACTGCGCCGGCGGCCCGACTCCGTGGGGCACCTGGCTCAGCTGCGAGGAGGTCAAGACCAACGACGTTTCCAGCGCGGGCCACAAACACGGCTATGTGTTCGAGGTGCACCCGGATGCCGAGCGTACCAGCGGCCGGCCGCTGGTCGGGTTGGGCCGTTTCAGCCACGAGGCAGTCGCGATCGACCCGCGCACCGGCGTGGTCTACCTGACCGAGGACGACCGCAACAAGTCTGGCCTGTACCGCTTCGTTCCGAACGACCGCGCCGGCCGCTACGGCTCGCTGGAGAACGGCGGCCGCCTGCAGGCCGCGCGCGTGCGCGGCACCCCCAACGCCGACCTCAGCGTCGCCAGCATCGGCACCCGCCACGCGCTGGAATGGGTCGACATCGCCGAGCCCGACCTCGACAGCCTGGCCGCGCCCGACGACCTGCCCGACATCGGCAACGGCGATACCGTCAGCGGTCCGTTCGCGCAGGCGTGGGCGAGCGGCGCGCTGCGGATGAGCCGCGGCGAAGGCATCTGGTACGCCCACGGCAAGATGTTCATCGTCGATACCGCCACCGGCGTCGACAGCCAGGGGCGACGCGGCCACGGCAACGGCGCGGTGTGGGTGCTCGACCTCGCCAGCCAGCAGTTGCAGGCGCTGTTCGTCAGCGGCAACCAGCTGGCCGCGCACAATCCCGACAACATCACCGTCAGTCCGCGCGGCGGCGTGGTGCTGTGCGAGGACGGCGGCGAAAGCCCGGACCGCTACGGCCCGGGTTCGCGGATCCTCGGGCTGACCCGGCGCGGCGAATCGTTCTACCTGGCCAAGAACAACGTCGAGTTGACCAGCCACCAGATATCGAATGCCGACAAGCAGATTGCCGAAGGCGACTATCGCGGCAGCGAGTTCTGCGGCGCCTGCTGGGACCCGCGCGGGGAAACGCTGTTCGTCAACATCCAGACGCCGGGGATCACCCTGGCGATCAGCGGGCCGTGGGAGCGCGGACGGTTGTAGGCGTCCGGGCGATGCACGACGCGACAACGGCGCCGCCGGGCGCCGTTGTCGTTGTTGTTCCAGGTGCTGTTACAGCCGGTCTTCGGCGTCGGTCTCGCCGCGGTGGTCGTCGCCGTACTCGTCGATCTCGTCGGGCGGCTGGTCGCCGACCGTCCACAGCCGCTCCAGCGCGTAGAACTCGCGCACCCGCGGCAGCATCACGTGGACGACCACGTCGCCAAGGTCGACCAGCACCCACTCGGCTTCGCGCTCGCCTTCGACGCCCAGCGGCATCACGTCGAGCTTCTTGGCGAACTTCACGACTTCATCGGCGATCGACTTGACGTGGCGCGAGGAGGTGCCGGAGGCGATCACCATGTAGTCGGTGACGCTGCTCTTGCCGCGCACGTCGATTTCGACGACGTCCTTGGCCTTGAGCTCGCCGACGGCGTCGCGGACGGTTTGCAGCAGTTCGTCGACGGAAGGCGGCGGGCTCGGCAGGCGGGTCTTGATGACGTGGGCTTGACTGGTCAAAGGCTGGCTCTGGGGCGGGTGCGGCTGGAATTATAGCGAAGCCGGGGTCGTCGCCCCGTACAGGCGGTGGCGCTCGATGTAGCCGGCCACCGCGGGCGGGACCAGGTCGCGCCACGGGCGGCCCGCGCGTACCCGCTGCCGCACGTCGGTCGCCGATTCGGGTTGCAGCGGCTGGCCCAGACGCAACAGCCGGCCGGCCGGTGCGGCGCGCAGTCCAGCGGCCGAGGTGGCCCAGCGGCCGTTGATGAACGCGTCCAGCGGCCCGGGCAGTTCCACGCCGATCGCCATCCCGGCGCGCTCGGCGACCACGAAATGAGTCAGTTCGAACATCGCCTGCCAGTCCTTCCAGCCTGCCAGGCCGAGCAGGCTGTCGGCGCCGATCAGCAGCGCGACCGGCGCCTCAAAGCCGAGTTCGGCACGGACTTCGCGCAGGGTGTCGATGCTGTAGGAGCGGCTGCCGCGCCGCAACTCGCGACGATCGACCGTGAGTCCCGGCACGCCGGCCACCGCCAGGTCCAGCATCCGCGCGCGATGCACGGCGCTGGCGCCGGGCATGTCGCGGTGCGGCGGGTCGGCGGCGGGCATCAGCGCGATGCAGGCCTGGAGATGGTCGCGGGCGTGGCGGGCGACGGCGAGGTGGCCGTCGTGAACCGGATCGAAAGTGCCGCCGTAGAGCACGGTCAGCGAAGCAGGTCGGCCGGGGTCGCGCGGCTCAGGCACGGGCCAGCAGCCGGATCGCGCGCGGCTCGGCGACCGCCAGCAGCAGGCGCTCCAGTGCCACCCACGGGTCGGCCGGGTCTTCGCCGGGGCGCCCGCGGCCCTTGGCGAGACGGTCGACCCGCCCGGCCTGCGACACGAACGCGTCCCAACGCGGCGCCGGATGACGCTTCAGCGCGCGTTGGTACATCGGCTGCTTGGAATCCCAGATCCGCTGCGCCTTGAACGCCGCCGACAGATTGCCGCCGCCGGCCGCGACCCGCGCCAGGCCGGCGGCCGTCTGCAACTCCTTGACCACCATCCCGAGCAGCGCCGGCACCGCCGTGCCCTCGGCGCGCAGGCCGGCGAGCATCCGCGAGACCTGCGCGGCCTGGCCGTTCATCGCCGCGTCGATCACCCGGAACACGTCGAAACGGGCGGCATCGGCAACCAGCGATTCCATCGTCGCCGCGTCCAGATTGCTGCCGTCGGACAACAGCGCGAGCTTGTCGATCTCCTGCGCGGCCGCCAACAGGTTGCCGTCGACGCGCTCGGCCAGTTGCTGCACCGCGTCGCGGTCGGCACTCAGGCCGCGCGCGCGTAGGCGCTGCTCGATCCAGCCGGACAGTTCGTGCGGTTTGATCGTCCACGCCACTGCGATCCGGCCGATGCGGCCGATCGCCTCGCTCCACTTGCCACCGTGCTTGTTGCTCCACTCGCCGGCGGTGACCAGCAGGACAACATCGGCCGGCGGATCGGCGCAGAAGTCGAGGATCACCGCGCTGCCGTCCTTGCCCGGCTTGGCGGTCGGCAAGCGCAATTCGATCAGGCGGCGGCTGGCGAACAGGCTGGGGGCGCGGAAGCTGGCCTGCATCGCCGCCCAGTCGGGTTCGCGCTGGTTGCCCTCGGCCTCGAATACCTCGCGCTCGGCAATGCCCTGCGCGCGGGCGACAGCGCGCACGGCGTCGGCGGCCTCGAGCACGCGCAACGGCTCGGGGCCGGCAATCAGATAGGCGGGTCGCAGCGGCCCGGAGTCGAGCTGGGCGACCAGCTGTTCCGGCTTCGGGTCCATGTCAGCGCGGCTGGCCGGGCATGGGGTCGGCCGGCTTGGGGTCGGCCGGGTCGGGTTCGACTGGCGCCGGCTCGACCATATCGGCTTCGCCAGCGGGTCGCGGCGACGTTTCCGCGGCCTTCGGCAACGGCGCCATCGCGTCGGCCGCCTCCATCGCCGCCTTGGCCGCGTCGGTCAGTTCAATGAACACCTTGTCGGAACCGCCGACCGGGGTGCCGCCACTGGCGGCGGCGTCGATCCGACGCAGGATCGAGGCGGCCATCTCGCGCTGCAATTCGCGCATCAGGGTCTCGCGCTCGCTCTCGGTGCCGATCGAACTGATCGGCGAGGAGATGTAGGCCCGCGCCAACTCGATGTTCTGCTGCGGCACCAGCACCGTGCCGTCGCCGTTGCGCAGTTCGAAGACGACCGCGTAGCGCAGGTTGAACTCCTGCGCGCGGCCGCGTTCGTCGACGCTGATCGGGGTGTCGCCCCAGCGCTCGACCAGGATCCCCAGCACCGCCGGATTGGCCACATCGGGCGTGGCCGGCACCGCCCCGGCACGGGTCAGCGACTCGGCCAGCGACTCGGCCAGCGGGCTGTAGCGATCGATCGAAACCACCTTCACCGGGTCCAGGTCGGCCGGCAGCGACAGCGCGTCACGCAACTGGAAGCCGCAGGCGGACAGGGCCAGCAGCGCGGTTGAAGCCAGGGTGAGGCACAGCAGGCGTCGAATCATGCGGGGAGTCTGGACGAGGCGGATGGCCGCATCAAGCGCGAACGGCGTGGGACGGAACGCCGGGGTTCAGGCGAAACCAAACGCGGTCACCCGGCCACGATGTTGACGATCTTGCCCGGCACCACGATCACCTTGCGCACGCTCAGGCCGTCGAGGAACTTCGCCACGTGCGGTTCGGCCAGCGCCAGCCGCTCGGCCTCGGCCTTGTCGACATTGACCGGAACCTCGACGGTACCGCGCAGCTTGCCGTTGACCTGCACCGCCAGGGTCACCACGTCGCGCGCGAGCGCGGCCGGGTCCGCCTGCGGGAACGGCACATCCTCCAGCAGCGTCTCCGGGTGGCCGAGCGCCTGCCACAACGCGTGGCTGACATGCGGGGTCACCGGGTTCAGCAGCAGCACCATCGACTGCAATGTTTCGTGACGCACCGCGCGGCCCTGATCGCTCATGTCGGTGAACTTCGACACGTGGTTGAGCAGCTCCATCAACGCGGCGATCGCGGTGTTGAAGCTGTGCCGGCGGCCGTAGTCGTCGCCGACCTTCTGGATGGTCTGGTGCAGCTGCCGGCGCAGGGTCCTCGAAGCGGCATCGAGCTGGGCAGCGTCGACTTCCGGATGATCCGGCTGCGACACGTGGGTGGTGACCTCGCGCCAGAACCGGCGCAGGAACCGCGCCATGCCGTCGACGCCGGATTCGTTCCATTCCAGCGACTGCTCCGGCGGCGCGGCGAACATCGAGAACAACCGCACGGTGTCGGCGCCGTACTTGCCGACCATGGTCTGCGGGTCGACACCGTTGTTCTTCGACTTCGACATCTTCTCGGTGCCGCCGATCACCACCGGCTGGCCGTCGGCCTTGAGGGTCGCGCCGGTGATGCGGCCGCGCTCGTCGCGGACGATCTCGACGTCGGCGGGGTTGATCCAGTCCTTCGCGCCGCCCTCGCCTTCGCGGTAGAACGTGTCGGCGATCACCATGCCCTGGGTCAACAGGTTGCGCGCGGGCTCGTCGCTGTCGACCAGGCCCTGGTCGCGCAGCAGCTTGTGGTAGAAGCGGAAATACAACAGGTGCAGGATCGCGTGCTCGACGCCGCCGATGTACTGGTCGACCGGCAGCCAGTGGTTGGCGCGCGCGTCGACCTGGGTCTCGGCACCGGGCGAGGTGTAGCGCGCGTAGTACCAGCTCGACTCCATGAAGGTATCGAAGGTGTCGGTCTCGCGCTCGGCGGCGGCTCCGCAGGTCGGACAGGTGGTCCTGCGCCATTCGGGGTCGGCCTTGATCGGCGAGCCGGTGCCCATGAACTCGACGTCCTCGGGCAGCACCACCGGCAACTGCTCCTCCGGCACCGGCACCGCGCCGCACTTGTCGCAGTAGATCACCGGGATCGGGCAGCCCCAGTAGCGCTGGCGGCTGACGCCCCAGTCGCGCAAGCGATAGTTGATCTTGCGCGCGCCGCGGCCTTCGGCCTCGAAGCGTTGCGCCAGGGCGTCGAACGCCTGCTGGAAGTCCATGCCGTCGAACTCGCCGGAATTGACCAGCCAGCCGCGCTCGGTGAACGCGCCGTCTTCGGCGATCCGTTGCTGGAACTGGTCGACCACCTGCACCGCGGCGCCGGTGTCGTAGGCATCGGTGGCGGCCGACTCGCCGAGGGCGGCGCCCATCGGATCGACGTGGGCGCCTAGGTCGCGGCGGATTTCCTCCAGCGCGTCGCGCACCGCGTCGGGGACGATCACGGTCTTGATCGGCAACTGGTAGTGGCTGGCGAACTCCCAGTCGCGCTGGTCGTGGCCGGGGACGGCCATCACCGCACCGGTGCCGTAGTTCATCAGCACGAAGTTGGCGACGTAGACCGGCACCTGTTCGCCAGTGACCGGATGCAGCGCGCGCAGGCCGGTGTCCATGCCGCGCTTTTCCTGGGTCTCCAGCTCGGCCTCGGTCACCCCGCCCTTCCTGAGGTCGGCGATGAACGCGGCGAGGCCCTCATTGCCGTGCGCGGCGTGCGCGACCAACGGGTGTTCGGCGGCGATCGACACGAAGGTCACGCCCATCAAGGTGTCCGGGCGGGTGGTGTAAACGGTCAAGGGTTCAACTGCCGCGCCATTCGCGTCCTGCACGTCGAAGCGGATCTCCAGCCCTTCCGAGCGGCCGATCCAGTTGCGCTGCATGGTCTTGACCGACTCCGGCCAGCCGTCGAGGGTATGGAGGCCGTCCAGCAGCTCCTGCGCGTAGTCGGTGATCTTGAGGAACCACTGCGGTATCTCGCGCTTCTCCACCAGCGCACCGGTGCGCCAGCCGCGGCCGTCGATCACCTGCTCGTTGGCCAGCACGGTCTGGTCGACCGGGTCCCAGTTGACCACCGAATTCTTGCGGTAGGCCAGGCCCTGCTTCATCAACCGCACGAACATGCGCTGCTCGTGGACGTAGTACGAGGGCTGGCAGGTCGCGAACTCGCGCGACCAATCGATCGCGTAGCCCATCGTCTGCAGCTGTTCCTTCATGTGCGCGATGTTGGCGTAGGTCCATTTGGCCGGCGCCGTCCTGTGCTTGATCGCGGCGTTCTCGGCCGGCAGGCCGAACGCATCCCAGCCCATCGGTTGCAGCACGTTGAAGCCGGACATGCGCTTGTAACGGCTGATCACGTCGCTGATCGTGTAGTTGCGCACGTGGCCCATGTGCAGCGCGCCGGACGGGTACGGCAGCATCGACAGGCAGAAATACTTGGGCTTGGCCGAGGCCTCGTCGACCTCGAATGCGCGGGTGCCGGTCCAGAAACCCTGCGCGGCCGCCTCCACGGCTTGCGGATCGAACGCCCGCGGGTCGGTGGAGGTCGGATCGATGGCGGCTTCAGTGGACACGGCGGCGGCGCTGCAGGAGGGGACCGGCAAGCCTACCGCAGCGCACAAAAGCCCGCCATGCCAGCCCGCCGGCGCCGCACCGGCCATACCAGACCGCGGAAATGTGATCGCGGTCCACATGTACCCGACGAATAGCCCCACATCTGGCCTACCGTTCACATTCGCGCTTCACGGGCGATGACGGACACGGACGTTTCGGGTCATCCGAATGACGACGAGTGGTATACGCGCGGCCTGTTCTGGGCTGCGCACCGCTATATCGACGAGCACCTCGACAGCGCCGTGCTGGATGCCGAGCAGATCGGCAAGGCGATCGGATGCTCGCGTGCCTCCGTATACCGCCTGTTTGCCCGCCGCAGAACGACAGTCCGCGAATACATCCAGGAGACACGGCTGCGGCGTAGCCGTTGGCTGCTCGAACGGGCAGCGCCCGAAATACCCATCGGCACCATCGCCGAGCGCTGCGGTTTCAATGATCTGTCCAGCTTCGGGAAGATGTTCCGCAGGCGCTACGGCCTTTCGCCAAGGGAGTTCCGTCGCGCGCTCGACGCTGCCGATACCGCCCCGAC
Organism: Lysobacter sp.; assembly: GCA_050737695.1. Lineage (GTDB taxonomy): Bacteria > Pseudomonadota > Gammaproteobacteria > Xanthomonadales > Xanthomonadaceae > Novilysobacter. The sequence continues at coordinate 60,237 of JBOHYB010000017.1, forward strand.
ACCAGCGCAACCGAACCGCTGATGCGCCTTGAGACGCCACGACCAATATGCGCGACACCGCGTCCAATTTCGGAGACGCGGCGACTAACGGCCACCGCCCATGGGTCTCGACACTGGACATGCCACGGAACTGCCGGAATCGACAAAGCGGCAACGCGTGGCTGGCGGCACAACCCGGTGCCGCCATCCGACAAAGCCAAGGAGTACATCATGCCGAGCTACAACCTGCAGCTTCAGTTCGACAAAAAATCCCTCAAGGAAGTCAAGAGCGCCAAGCAGCGGATCATGATCGCCAAGCCGGTCAACAGCGCCTCGCCGAACGTGATCTGGCTATCGATCGATCCGTTTGAAAGTACCGAGGTCAGCTGGAGCGAGGAGTACGGAATCTATGCCTCCACCACGGCGGTCCAGCACGGCGCCAGCATCACCAAGATTTCCGAAACCGGCGTGCCGGCCCAGGACGGCGCCTACTACAACCTGACCCCGGAGACGGTCTTCGATGGACCTTACACCGACCCCTCCATCCCGCGCGGCACGTTCGCGGCGTCCAACTCGGTGCCTTACGCCGAATACCCGTCGCTGACTTTCGGTCTGACCCAGTCGGCGCTCATCAACGAGAAGCCGGTGGACCGCAAGCCCATTTCCGCCTCGTCGGTGCTGGCGACCCAGGTCGTGGCCATGACTCCGTTCACCGACGTCTTCATCTGGCTGCAAGCGGATTTCGCCGGCGAGACCATCATCACCAGGATCTTCGGCACCCACACCGTGGCGAAGTTCGGTGGCGGCACGACCGATATCAGCCTTCGCTACAACCCGCAATTGGGCAAGTTCAACGCGCAGGACGATTGACGGATTACCCGCGGGCCGCCCCGGCCGCCTTGTTGCGGCCGGGGCATTCCATGACCAATGACCGGATGCCAGTACCGGGGGCTGTGCTTCAATCGGCGCTTACACCCGCCAGAGATTTCGCCGTGTCCCGAGCCATCCGCCTTGCCCTGGCCTCGCTGGCCGTCTCGTTGGCCGGTAGCGCCGCAGCTGCCGTCGACGCCCCGCCCGCCCCCATTGCCTTGCACTGCGGCCACCTGTTCGATGCGCGCAGCGGCAAGGTGCTCGACGCCCGCACCGTGGTCGTTCGCGACGGCAAGGTCGCACAGGTGCTCGACGGCCGGGCCCAAGTGCCGGGCGCAACTGCCATCGACCTGTCCGGCTACACCTGCACCCCGGGCTGGACCGATCTGCACGTGCACCTGGGCAGCCAGTCGAGCCCGGCCAGCTACTCCGAGGGCTTCCGCCTCGACGATGTCGACTACGCCTATCGCTCGGTCGGCTACGCCGAAAAGACCCTGCTGGCCGGTTTCACCAGCGTGCGCGACCTCGGCGGCGAAGTCGCGCCGCACCTGCGCGACGCGATCAACAACGGCCTGGTGATCGGCCCGCGGATCTGGGCCGCGGGCAAGTCGATCGCCACCACCGGCGGCCACGCCGACCCGACCAACGGCTACAACTCGACCCTGTCGCACGTGCTCGGCCCGCCGGGGCCGACCGAAGGCGTGATCAACTCGGTCGAGGACGCCCGCCAGGCCGTGCGCCAGCGCTACAAGGACGGCAGCGACGTGATCAAGGTCACCGCCACCGGTGGAGTGCTGTCGTACGCCAAGTCCGGCGACGCGCCGCAGTTCATGCTGGACGAACTGAAGGCCATCGTGAAAACCGCGAACGACTACGGCTACCGGGTCGCCGCCCACGCCCACGGCGAGGAAGGCATGCGCCGCGCGGTCGAGGCCGGGGTCACCAGCATCGAGCACGGCACCTACATGAGCGACGAGGTGATGTCGCTGATGAAGGACAAGGGCACCTGGTACATCCCGACTATCCACGCCGGCCGCTTCGTCGCCGACAAGGCCAAGATCGACGGCTACTTCCCCGAGGTGGTGCGGCCGAAAGCGGCGCGGATCGGCGCGCTGATCCAGGACACCGCGGCGCGCGCGTACGACGCTGGGGTCAAGATGGCGTTCGGCACCGACATGGGCGTCGGCCCGCACGGCGACAACGCCCGCGAGTTCCTGTACCTGGTCGAGGCCGGGGTGCCCGCCGCGGTCGCCCTGCAGATGGCGACGATCCGCGCCGCCGAGGTGCTCGGGGTCGACGACCAGGGCGTCATCGAAACTGGCCAGCGCGCCGACATCGTCGCAGTGCCGGGCAACCCGGTGCAGGACATCGATGCGTTGCTCGACGTCGCGTTCGTGATGAAGGACGGCGTGGTCTACAAACAGCCCGACTCGGCGCCAACGCGGTGACGCGGCTGCAGGCGCTGGTGATCCCCGGCAGCAAGCCGCACTACGGCTGAGGCGGGTCGCCGGCCTTCCAGTGGAACACCTGCTCGACACCGACGCCGAAGGTCCGCGCGATCCGGAACGCGAGTTCCAGCGACGGCGCGTACTTGCCGGCTTCGAGCGCGAGGATGGTCTGCCGGGTCACTCCGCAGGCCGCCGCGAGCGCCTGCTGGGTCATCTCGCCGTGCTCGAAGCGCAGGCGCCGGATGTCGTTGCCGATCGGCGTCCCGGCATGGAGCTTCATCGGTCTCAGACCCGGTCGCGCAGGTAAAGCACCGCGCGCGCCGCATGCTCGAACAGGCACGCCACCATCAAGCTGAACACCAGCAGGTTGCCGATCATGAAGTGGCTCGCCCACTCCAGCTTGTGCGCCGGCGAGAAGCCCAACATCAACGCCAGTCCGATCACGAAGCTGATCATCGCGCCATAGCCCCAATCCTTGGACCGAATGGTGATCTGGCGGTCGCGCTCGTCCTCCTCGACCTGGCCCTGCCACTGCGACTTCAGCACCCTCGACAGGATCGTCCAGGCGATCAGCAGCATCACCAGGTTGCGACCGACGATATTGGCGCCCTCCCACGGCCCGGCGTGGGCGAACACCTGCAGCCGCGAGAGGAAATAGGTGATCGCCACGACCATGAAACCGACGCCGATCCAGGCCTTCCATTCGCCGGGGGAAACGACGAATTCGGCGTCGCCACGCGGCATCCGCGAGATCAGGTACAGCGAGACCCAGGTGGCGGTGATCAGCAACACCATCCCGGCGTTGCCGGTATCGATGCCGAGCAGCGTGTCCGGCCCGGCCAGCAGCAGCCAGGTCGCCACCCCCGCCACACCCAGCAGGCCGGCGAATACCCAACGGTGGATTGCCATGATGTCACCTTGACTAGACTGAATGTAAAACAAATTTTACTTACGTGCATTTCTCGATGTCAAGTATTTTTTACACCCCCGTCGATCGTTTTCTTGGAATCGCCCAACTCCGGCACCATGTCGGCCGAATCGCCACACGGAATGCCCCATGACCGCCGACGCCACCGCCCTGCCCCACGTCTTCGACGCCACCACCGACAACTTCGACGCCGAAGTCCTGCAGAAGTCGCTGCAGACCCCGGTGCTGGTCGACTTCTGGGCCGAGTGGTGCGGACCGTGCAAGCAGCTCGGGCCGGTGCTGGAGAAGCTGGCCGCCGACTATCACGGCGCGTTCGTGCTGGCCAAGGTCGATGCCGACAAGGAACAGCAGCTGGCTGGCGCGTTCCAGGTGCGCTCGATCCCGACCGTGTTCCTGGTCAAGAACGGCCAGATTGCCGACGGTTTTCCCGGCGTGCTGCCGGAGGGGCAGATCCGCGAGTTCCTCAAGCACCACGGCATCGAGCCGGGCGAGCCGGCGCTTGGGAAGGATGCCGCGGAGGACGCCGCCGAAGTCGCGACCGCCCCGCTCGACCCGCACGCCGAAGTCGCGCGCCTGCGCGATGAGGTCGCGCAGGCGCCGGACAAGGACGAACTCAAGCTCGACCTCGCCGTCGCCCTGCTGCAGACCGGCGCCGATGCCGCCGCCGAAGCCGAGTCCCTGCTCGATGCCCTGCCCGCCAATCTCGCCACCGACGACCGCAGCCAGCGTCCCCGGGCGCAACTCGGGTTCGTCGCCGTCGCCCGGGGCGCGCCGCCGGCGGAGGTTCTGCATCGGGCGATCGAAAGCCATCCCGACGACCTTCGCGCGCGCCATCTGCTGGGCGCGCGAAACCTGGTCGATGGCCGCGCCGAGGCGGGCCTGGAACAGTTCATTGAAATGCTGCGGCGCGACCGCGGCTTCGAGGACGGCCTTCCGCGCAAGGCATTGATCGACGCGTTCCGGGTCATCGACGATGCCGAACTGGTCGGCCGCTATCGCCGCAAGATGTCGTCGCTGTTGTTCTGACCACGCGTCGCATCCTGTAGGAGCGGCTTCAGCCGCAATCTGGAACCGTTCGCCCGCACCAACTTCAGATCGCGGCTAAAGCCGCTCCTACCATTGCCATTGGAATATACGCATGCGTATGGCAGGCTTTCGGCATGAACCCGACCCTGCTCCGCCACGGCCTCAACCTGTGGCCGCCCTTCCTGTTCACCGGCATCCACGTCAGCGCGATCAGCGCCGACTACCGCCACGCCCGCGTCGAGTTGCGCATGCGGCCGTGGAATCGCAACTACGTCGGCAGCCATTTCGGCGGCAGCCTGTTCGCGATGACCGATCCGTTCTGGATGCTGCTGGCGATGCAGGCGATCGGCCCCGACTACATCGTCTGGGACAAGGCCGGCACGATCGATTTCGTCAAGCCGGGGCGCGGCACCGTCCATGCCCGGTTCGACCTCGACGACGGGGTCCTGGCCGACCTGCGAGCGGCCACCGCCGGCGGCGAGAAGGCCCTGCGCTGGTTCGATACCGAGATCATCGATGCCGAAGGCGATGTCGTCGCCCGCGTGCGCAAACAGCTGTACGTGCGACTGAAACGCGGCCGCACACCGGGGGCCGATCGCGGCCAAGGCTGACCCGCCGCGTCACCGCGCGCGTTCATTTCGCCATCGCCGTCACGACACGGGATCCGCGTTCCCGCCACACGCCGCCGCATTGATTCACCCGGGCCTCTGGCAGGCGTATGCTCGACCCCCGCGACAGGGGGCCGCGATGTCTTTCCCGCTGAACAACGACACGACCGCTTTGCCCTTGCCCGAGATCAAGGGCTACCGGCTGCTGCGCGTGATCAACCACGGCGGGATGTCGACGGTGTATCTGGCCGAGCAGATCGACCTGTCGCGCGAGGTCGCGATCAAGGTGATGGCGACCCAGGCGCTGTCGGACGAGGTCAGCCGGCGCCGCTTCGAGAACGAGGTGCGCACCATCGCCCGGCTCGAGCATCCGCACGTGGTGCGCATCCACGAACTGGGTCGCACCGCCGACGGGCTGCCGTATTACACGATGCCCTACCTCGCGCGCGGCCACCTCGGCCAGCGCAGCTTCCAGCTCGATGCCGGCGGCCCCGACGAACCGCGAGTGCTGGAAACCGTTCGCACCCTGTTGTCGGCGCTGGAATACGCCCACAGCCGCGGCGTCGTCCATCGCGACGTCAAGGCCGAGAACGTGCTGTTCGACGACACCGAACAGCCGCTGCTGGCCGACTTCGGCATCGCCCTGCGGCGCGGCTTCGGCCCGCGCGTCACCGCCGCCGGTCTGGCGGTCGGCAGCACCGCCTACATGGCGCCGGAGCAGGCCCGCGGCGAGGACGTCGACGGCCGCGCCGACCTCTACAGCCTCGGCGTGCTCACCTGGGAAATGCTGACCGGCCACTTGCCCTACCAGGCCGCCGACGCCCTGTCGATGGCGGTGATGCACGCGCAGGACCCGATTCCGAAAATGCCCAAGCACCTGCGCCACTGGCAGCGCTTCATGAACCGGGCGCTGGCCAAGCACCCGGGCGAGCGCTTCGACGACGTCGCCCAGATGTCGGCGATGCTGACCCTGGTCGAGCGTCGCCGCAGTTGGCCGCGACTGACCCTGCTGCGCGAACGGCTCGCCGCACCGCTGCGGCGGGTGCCGCGCGCGGGCTGGGTCGGCCTGGCCGTGGTGGTCGCGGTCGCCGGAGGCTCGGCGCTGCTCGCCGGCGTCGACTCCGACAAGGGCTTCTTCCGCGCCGGCAAACCGGTAGTGCAGGACACCCGGCCGGACGACCCGATCGCCTCGATGTTGCGGCCGTTGCCGGAGGCGCCGCTGCAGAACGCGCTGGACGATGCCCGCCGGCAGATCGGCCAGCGCAACCTCACCGCGCCAGCCAGCGACAATGCCTACGACAGCGTGCTGCGTGCCTGGCAGGCCGAGCCGGACAATACCGAAGTGCAGCGCGTCATCGCCGAGCTGACCACCGCGCTCGGCGCCGAAATGCTCGCCCACCTTGGCGCCCGCCGCGACAGCCAGGCGCAGGAATACTTCAAGCATGTCCGACAGCTCGGCCAGTCGACCGCCAGTGGCGACTCCGCCGCCCAGCGGCGACTGCGCGAGGACACCGCCGACGCCCTGCACGGGCGCATGAGGCAGGCCGAGGCCGGCTTCGACCACAAGCGCGCCGCCGGGGTGCTCGCCCTGGCCGAAGCATTCGCGCTTCCGGCCGAGACCCGGCAAGCCTTGCAGGCCAGCGCCAAGGCCATCCCGAAGCGTGGCGAAGTGTTGCCCAACGATCCCTCCGGAGCCGTGCTCGGTGTCAACGGCGTGGCGATCAGCCGCAAGCCGGTCAGCCGCGACGACTACGCCCGCTTCGTCTCGCTCACCGGCCGCGAGTCCGCACGCTGTCGCGAACGCGCCTCGCTATTGCGCGTGCTCGCCCCGCGCGACTGGCGCGACCCCGGTTTCGGCCAGGGCGAGAATGAGCCGGTGGTCTGCGTGTCGATCGCCGACGCCCAGGCCTACGCCAAGTGGTACAGCCGCCAGACCGGCCACGACTACCGCCTGCCGAGCACCGCCGAATCGCGCCAGACCGCGCCGGAAATCAGCGGACGCGACCTCTCGCTGTGGCTGCGCGACTGCGGCAGCAACTGCAACCAGCGCAAGGCTACCGGCACCTCCTGGCGCAGCGAGAACGACAGCAGCCGCACGCTCGACGCCGGACGCGGCTACGACGACGTCGGCTTCCGCCTGGTCCGCGAACTGTAGGAGCGGCTTCAGCCGCGATCGGAT
>JBOHYB010000018.1:0-64832 GCA_050737695.1 Lysobacter sp.
GCTTTAGCCGCGATCTGGAATCGTTCGCTCGCATCGATTCCAGATCGCGGCTAAAGCCGCTCCTACAAGAACGCGGAGATCGCGTTTCAGTGCTTGCGCTTGGCCTTGTAGCCCCGCACCTCGGTGGCCTCCACCGCGAGGCTGAACGTCCGTTCTTCGCCCGGGTGAAACGCTCCCACGCCGACGACCTGGCGGTTGATCTCGCGACCGCGGCCATCGCGGATCGACAGCACCATCGAATACTCGTAGGCACCATCGGCCGGCGCCGGGATGGTGCCTTCGACCTGCAACGGCGAAAACTTCACCGCTGCACCGGCGTTGGCATCGCTGTCGAAGCGCAGGTGGCCGCGGCACTGCGGACAGACGCTGGAGCTTTCCAGGATCGTCGTCTTGCAATGCGGGCAGGTGCGGGTCGCACCTGCCGTGCCGGGACGCGGGGCGGCGCTCATGCGGCGTCGTCGGTGCCCGTCTTGCTGCCCGCCGTGCTGGCGGATTTGTCGGCATGCTTGCCGGCGTGCTTGTCGCCCCAGCCGAACTCGACCTGGCCGCGCATGCGCGAACCGGCGGCGACCGTCAGCGAACCGGCCTTGACGTCGCCGATCAGCGCGCCCGATTCCAGCACCTCGACCCGCTGCGCCGAATCGATGTTGCCTTCCAGCTCGCCGGCGACGATGACCTTCTGCGCGCGCACGCCGCCGGTCAGCTTGGCGCCGGTCTCGATGGTCAGGTTGCCCTGCACGTTGACGTCGCCGTTGAACTTGCCGGCGATGCGAACGTGGCCGGTGCCTTCGATCTTGCCCTCGATGGTCAGGTCGGCGGCGATCAGCGATTCCTTCAGTTGCGCATCGCTGGCGCGCTGCGGAGCGGGGGCGGGCGAGGGCGTCGAAGCTGGCGCGGCCGGGCTGATATCGCGGATCGGCGACGGATCGAACTGGGCGGCCTCGGGCGCGGGGGACGGCGAGGACTTGGACGGGGTTGTTTCTTTCCAGATGGCCATGGGTGATCCGGCAGTTCAGGGGAACCCCAAACCTACACCCGCTTCACGGGGTCTTCATTGCCGGCTCGCACATTGCGCCCGGCGCTTCAGCTGGGCGACAGGAAACCCGCGTTCATCGGTGAGGCCGGTCACACCCGTCGGGGCGCGACCGCGGCCTACATGCGGAACACGCCGAAACGCGTCCGCTCCTCGATCGGGGCATTCAGCGAGGCCGACAAGCCCAACCCGAGCACCCGACGGGTGTCGGCGGGGTCGATGATGCCGTCGTCCCACAACCGTGCGGTGGCGTAGTAGGGGTTGCCCTGCGATTCGTACTGGTCACGGATCGGGGTCTTGAAGGATTCCTCCTCGCCCGGCGTCCATACGCCACCCCGGGCCTCGATGCCGTCGCGTTTGACCGTCGCCAGCACCGATGCGGCCTGTTCGCCGCCCATCACGCTGATCCGCGCGTTCGGCCACATCCACAGGAAGCGCGCGCCGTAGGCCCGCCCGCACATCGCGTAGTTGCCGGCGCCGAAGCTGCCGCCGATCACCACGGTGAACTTCGGCACGTGCGAGCACGCCACCGCGGTCACCATTTTGGCGCCGTCCTTGGCGATCCCGGCTTGCTCGTATTTCTTGCCGACCATGAAGCCGGTGATGTTCTGCAGGAACACCAGAGGGATGCCGCGCTGGTTGCACAGCTCGATGAAGTGGGCGCCCTTGAGCGCGCTTTCGGCGAACAGGATGCCGTTGTTGGCAACGATGCCGACCGGGTAACCGTGCAGGTGGGCAAAGCCGGTCACCAAGGTCTTGCCGTAGCGCGCCTTGAACTCCTGGAATTCGCTGCCGTCGACGATGCGCGCGATCACTTCGCGGATGTCGAACGGGCGGCGGGTGTCCTTCGGCACGATGCCGTACAGCTCCTCGGCGGCGAACAACGGTTCGCGCGCGGGCTGCACAGCGACGGGCGCGACCTTCTTGCGGTTGAGCGTGCCGACGATCCCGCGCGCGATCTGCAGCGCGTGGCGGTCGTCCTCGGCGAAGTGGTCGGCCACGCCAGAGATCGACGTGTGCACGTCGGCGCCGCCGAGGGTTTCGGCATCGACCACCTCGCCGGTCGCGGCCTTCACCAGCGGCGGGCCGCCGAGGAAGATCGTGCCCTGTTCCTTGACGATCACCGATTCGTCGCTCATCGCCGGTACGTAGGCGCCGCCGGCGGTGCAACTGCCCATGACCACCGCAATCTGCGGGATGTTCTCCGCGCTCATCCGCGCCTGGTTGTAGAAGATCCGGCCGAAGTGCTCCTTGTCCGGGAACACCTCGTCCTGCAGCGGCAGGAACGCGCCGCCGGAGTCGACCAGGTACACGCAGGGCAGATGGTTCTCGTGCGCGACTTCCTGCGCCCGCAGATGCTTCTTGACCGTCATCGGGAAATAGGTGCCGCCCTTGACCGTCGCGTCGTTGGCGACCACCACCACTTCCTGGCCCTGCACCCGACCGATGCCGCAGACCATGCCTGCCGCCGGCGCGGCGTCGTCGTACATGCCCTCGGCGGCCAGCGGCGCGATCTCGAGGAACGGCGAGCCCGGGTCGAGCAGGGCGGTGATGCGGTCACGCACCAGCAGCTTGCCGCGTGCGGTGTGCTTGTCGCGCGCCTTGTCACCGCCACCGGCGACCGCACGGGCCAGTCGCGCATCCAGCTCGTCGACCAATGCGCGGTGGTAGGCGACGTTGTCCTGGAATTCCTGCGAGCGGGGGTCGAGGGCTGAACTCAGTGCGGGCATGGGAGCGTCGGTCGCGATGGGAACGCCACAGGATACCCGTGCGGGGAAAGCACGCCCAAAAAAACGCGGCCCGCATTTGCGGTCGGGGTGCCCAATAAAAACAGGGCCCGCATTTTCGGGCGAGGTGCTCAATAAAGCAGGGCCCGCATTTGCGGGCCCTGGTCAAACGTGTTGCAAACCGCTGGAGTGATCGAGGATCAGTCCTGGGTTTCGGCGGCAGCCTCGACGGAGGCTTCGGTCGCCTCGTCGCTCATCTCGGCGGAGACGTCGGCGGCGGTTTCGCTGATCGCGCCAGCGGCGTCGGCCTTGCCTTCTTCATAGGCGGCCTGCAGCGGGTCGGCAGCGGCGTCGACGGCAACGGCGGCCGAACCGGCGGCAGCGGCGGTGGCCGCGGCAGCGGCTTCGACGCCGGCAGCGGCGGCATCACCGGCGGACTCGGCGGCAACGGCGGCCTGGTCGCCGGCGACTTCGGCCTGGCTGGCGGCTTCGGCAGCGGCGTCTTCGGCGGTCGGGGAGTTGCAGGCGGCGAGGGCGAAGACGCTGGCGGCGAGGAGGATCGAAAGCTTCTGGTTCATGACTAACTCCTGTTGTTGAACAAAATGTCGTTGAACAAAAAGAAGCCGCCGGCAATACCGGCGGCTTCCCTGGAACCAATAACTCGGACGGTATTAGAGACCGTCGTTGTTGTCTTCGGCGTCGGCGCCGGCAGCCGCTTCTTCCGCGGCGTCCTGAGCCTGCTCGGCCGAGTCGGCTGCATTTTCGGCAGCGTCGGCGGCGTCGTCGGCGGCGGTCATGTCGGTCGCACCGGCAGCGGCGTCGGCCGAGGTGGCAGCGGCGTCGGCCGCGGCAGCGGCGGTGTCCGCAGCAGCCTGGGCAGCGTCGGTCGCCATCGCGTCGCCAGCAGCGGCGGTGTTGGCAGCGGCTTCGGAAGCCTCGCCAGCAGCCTCGGCGGCTTCGGCGGCGGCGTCTTCAGCTTGCTGCTGGTTCGAGCACGCAGCCATGGCGAAAGCCATGGCCAGGGCGAGCAGCGCCTTGTTGAAAGTCATGGTTCGTTCCTCGTCGTTTTAAAAGTTTGGGCAACGCGCAATTGCGCGCCGATAACATGATGACAAGCCGGTGACGCCTGTCAAGCGGGGGGTTGTCTTTTTTTAGTTAATACATTGTTAACCGGTTCGGGCCGCGCCAGCGCCGTGGGTGACTGGCCTGTGCTAGCGCTGCCGCATGCGGTCACGGCAGTTCGATCGCCACCGCGGTCGCTTCGCCGCCGCCGATGCACAACGAGGCGACACCGCGCTTGCCGCCGCGTGCGCGCAACGCATTGAGCAGGGTCACGACCAGGCGCGCGCCGCTGGCGCCGATGGGATGGCCCAACGCCACCGCGCCGCCATGCACGTTGATCTTCGCGTGCGGGATGCCAAGGTCCTTGATCGGTGCCATGGCGACACAGGAGAACGCCTCGTTGATCTCGAACAGGTCGACGTCCTCGACCTTCCAGCCCGCCTTCTCGAGCACGTTGGAAATCGCCTGCACCGGCGCGGTGGTGAACCATTCCGGCGCCTGCGCATGGCTGGCATGGGCAACGATGCGCGCCAACGGCTGCAGTCCGCGCGCCTTGGCATCCTCGGCCGACATCAGCACGGTGGCGGCGGCGCCGTCGGAAATCTTCGACGACGATGCGGCGGTCAGCACGCCTTCCTTGCCGAACGCCGGGCGCAGGCCCGGGATCTTGGCGGTGTCGATCTTGCCGGGTTCCTCGTCGCTGTCGACCACGACCTCGCCCTTGCGGGTCTTGACCGTGACCGGGACGATCTCGTCCTTGAACGAACCGTCGGCCTGTGCTTTCTGCGCGCGCTTGACGCTCTCCTCGGAGAACGCATCGAGCGCCGCGCGGTCGAACGCATACTTGTCGCACGCCATGTCGCCGAACACACCCATCGCCTTGCCGTCGTACGGGTTGGTCAAGCCATCGAACGCCATGTGGTCGAGGAACTCGGCGCTGCCGTAGCGCACGCCGGTGCGCGAACCGTTGAGCAGGTGCGGGGCGTTGGTCATCGACTCCATGCCGCCGGCGACGACGACCTTGGCCGAACCGGCCTTGATCGCGTCGACGCCGAGCATGATCGCCTTCATGCCAGAACCGCAGACCTTGTTGACCGTGGTGCAGCCGGCCGAGGTCGGCAGGCCGGCGCCGAGCGCGGCCTGGCGCGCCGGGGCCTGGCCGAGGCCGGCCGGCAGCACGCAACCCATGAAGACCTCCTCGACCTGGTCGGCGGCGAGCCCCGCCTGTTCCAGCGCGCCGGTGATCGCGGCGGTGCCCAGCGCCGGGGAGGGGACGCCGGTGAACTGGCCGAGGAATGAACCGATGGCGGTGCGCTTGGCACCGACGATGACGACGTCGCTCATGGCGGACTCCTGGATGAGGGACCGGCTGCAGCCGGGATGTCCCGATTATGCGGCGCCATGCTGCAGTGCCGCAAACCGTTGCCCGGGATCGCCGGCCCGACGCCCCCCGGGGTCAGGTCGATGGCCGCATTCAGGACTTGTGTCGATTGTGATGCCCATGCCGATCGTTTAAAAAGGAACACGCTGGGACGCAGACAGTTCGCAAGGGTGTGCGATGCCCCGGCCATCTATTTGGGGATACATCATGAAGTTGCATCGCAATGCGCTGGCAAGCGCGTGTCGTCTCGCCTTGGGTAGCGTCGGATTGGCCCTGTTGACCGCCTGTGGTGGAGGAGGTGGTGGCGGGAACAGCATCAGGCCGGTCGATCCGCCGCCGACAGCACCGCCACCGGCCCCCGAGCCTCCGCCGGAACCGCCGGTGGTGGGCAATCCCGACCCGGCGTTCGGCGAACATCTGCGACTGACCAACAGCAGTTCCGCGCATGCGGCCGGGTTCACCGGCGAGGGCGTGCGCATCGGCGTGATCGACAGTGGCGTCAAGCGCACCCATCCGGCTCTGTGGCCGCGGGTCACGAGCAGCTTCGTGTATCTGGATCCCGCAACCAACAACCTCGACGTGGATGACGTCGTCGGCCACGGTACTGCGGTGTCGCTGGTCATGGCGGGCGTGCCGTTCGGCGAATGGCCGGGCGGCATCGCGCCCGGTGCGGAGATCGTCTCGGCGCGAATCATCTCCGACGAGCCACCGGAGGACGACGGTTCCGGCGAGGGCAATGAGGTCGAAGGCACGCTCGGCCTCGGCCTCGAACGCGTCCACCAGGACCTGATCGACAGCGGCGCGCGCATCATGAACAACTCATGGGGCGGGCTGTACTGGACCAATCCGGACGCCACCGACGCGATCGCCGAGGAGTACCGCCCCTTCATCTTCGCCAACGATGGCCTGGTGGTGTTTGCCACCGGCAACGAGTCGTCTGCCGATCCGACCGACATGGCGGCATTGCCCAGCCAGCTCGGCCCCAACGGCACCACGCCGGCCGCGGACCTGGAGGTCGGCTGGCTGACCGTGGCGGCGCTGGACACCGCCAACCCGACCCAACTGGCGGAGTATTCCAACGCCTGTGGCATCGCGATGAATTACTGCCTGGTCGCCCCCGGCGACGTGGTGGTGACCGGCACCGACGACAAGTCCGACGCCCCTACCTACTGGAGTTGGGGTGGCACCTCGTTTGCCGCGCCGCAGGTATCCGGCGCCGCGGCGCTGGTATGGGAGGCGTTCCCGTACTTCAACAACGACATGGTGCGACAGACCCTGCTCGGCACTGCCACCGACCTTGGCGATGCCGGCGTGGACGCGACGTTCGGCCATGGCCTGCTCAATGTGGGCCGCGCTGTGAATGGCCCGTCCCGGTTGGATTTTGGAGACTTTCGGGTTTCGTTCGATGACGCTACTTCAGTGTGGTCCAACCCTCTTTCGGGACTTGGGGCACTGGTGAAGGAGGGCTCGGGAACATTGGTGATGACGGGGCCTGGCCGTCATGCAGGCGGCACCCAGGTACTGGGTGGTGAACTGCATCTCGGCAGTGCGGAGTTGGGAGGGGTCGAGATGACGGCGCCGATCCTGATTGGAAGCGGCGCAACATTGTCTGGAAGCGCGCTGGCATTGGGTGGCATCACGAACGACGGCACGTTCAGGCCCGAGGCCGCTGCGTTTCGCATGGGCGACTACACGCAGTCCGCCAATGCAACTCTTGCCTTGATGGTGGGTTCGATGATCTACGTGGAACGCGTGGCGAACCTGGATGGAAATCTGCACGTGGTGGGAGTGCTGCAGGACTATGTCCTGTCGGATCGTGAGGTGTTTCTTTCGGCCGGTACCATCAATGGCACGTTCGACTCGCTGACGAGTGCTCCCAACGTGTTTCTGGATGCAACCATCGGTTATGACGCGAGTAGTGCCTGGCTCGACATCAACCGCCTGGACGTCACCGCCGCGGCGCAATCGATGGGGTTGAGCAGCACCGCGACCGCCAGCGCGGCACGGGTCGAGAACGCGTTCCGCCGTATCGACGACGGCGCTGCGGATTTTGCCGACCCGGGCAGTGCGGGTGCCTTCATCGACGGCGCCGGCGCGATCCAGGGCACGCCGACCGCTGCTGCCGCCGAACGCTCGCTGGCCAGCCTGTCGGGCGAGATGCACGGCGCCGACACCGCATTCGCGATGATGGCGATCGAGGGCAGCCGGCATGCGCTGGAGTCGCGGCTGGACGCGGTCGGCCACGGCGTCGCCGCCGGCGCCTGGGCCAACCGTCTCGATGGCGAGCGTTCGATGTGGTCGCACACCCGGCTCGATGCCAATGGCTGGATGCTCGGCCACGACCGTTACTTCGGCCCGAACCTGATGTTCGGCGCGGCGTTTGGCCAGACCGACGGATTCGCTTCGCACGCGCTGCGCGGCGACCGCGAGCGCAACCGCCAGTTGGAAGGTCAGGTTTATGCGAGCTGGCGCGACCACGTTGGCAACTACCTGCTGGGTCGCGTCGCGTTCGGGCACATGGATCGCTGGATGCAGCGCGACATCCTGCTCGGCAGCCAGCGCTTCGGGGTCGACACGCAATACGACAACCGCTACACCACGGTCGGCGTGCAGGCGGGCCACCGCTTCGAGCTGGTCGGCGCGACGCTGACGCCGTACGTCGGCGCGCAGTCGTTGCAGCTCGACCGCGACGGCTTCTCCGAGCACGGCGCCGCCGGTTTCGGCCTGAGCACCCACGACTCCCGCCTCGACGCGACCCAGGCCCTGGCCGGTGCGCGGCTGGAGCGGCAATGGTCGGTCGGCGCGACGACCATCGGTCTGCAGGGCCGGCTGGAATGGCAGCGAACGCTGTCGCAGTCGGGCGATGCGATCGACGCGCGCTTTACCGGCATCGACGCATGGTCGCCGATCACCGGCGCCGGGCTGGGCGAGGAAGCCGCGGTGTTCGGCCTCGGGCTGCATGCGTGGTTGCCGATCGGTGGTCGCCTGGGCCTGGACCTCGACGGTCGCCGCGAGAACGGCCGCAGCTACACCGGTGCGTTCGCGAACTGGTCGGTCGGGTTCTGAGTCGACCGGGTCGGCCGACGAAAACGCCGCGGACTCCCGCGGCGTTTTCGTATCCGGGGCTCGCCGCGCGCCGGGCTTGTCCGGCCGCGACGGTGGCGCTAGCCTCGGCCAATGGGGCGAATCCGCAGGGCGGTGATGCGGGCGGGCGGTGCGAGACTGGCCGCCGTCGCGCTGTCATGCGCGTTGTTGGCCGGTGCGTGGCCGGTGTCGGCACAGGACGCGAAAGTCGTCCACGAAGACGTCCGCTTCCAGCATTACGGTGTGCAGGACGGGCTCTCGCAGACCTCGGCGCGGGCGCTGCTGCAAGACGAGTCCGGCTACGTCTGGGTCGGCACCCAGGACGGGCTGAACCGGTTCGACGGCTACGAGTTCCGGGTCTACCGCAACGACCCGCAGCGCGATGACAGCCTGCCCGACAACCACATCACCGTGCTGGAGCCGGCACGTGGCGGCGGCTTCTGGGTCGGCACCCTCGGTGGCGGTCTTGCCCGCTACCTGCCGCAGCGCGAGGCGTTCGTCCGCCATCCGGCCGACGGCGCCCCGGGCAGCCTTGCCAACAAGTCGGTGATCGCCCTCCATGAGAGTGCCAACGGAGTGCTGTGGGTGGCCGGCAGCGGCGGCGAACTGCAATGGCGGGCGCCCGATGGCACGCGTTTCGAGTCGGTCGCCCCGGCGCTGCGCAAGCAACTGGGCGCCGTCCACGCCATCGCGTCGCCACAGACGGGGCAATTGCTGCTGGGTACCGCTACCGGGCTGTGGACGCTGAGCGCCGACGGCCGTCAGGCCACGCCGTGGGCCGAGCCGGCACAAATGCACGAAACCCTGGCGATCGCGCTGGCCCCCGCCGGCGGTGCGGTCTGGGCCGGCACGTCGCGGCACGGCCTGATGCACTTCGATCGCGATGGTCGCCTGCAGCGCCAATTGGGGCCGGAAGAGGGGCTGCCCGACCGGCAGGTCTCCGCGCTCCAACTCGACCCCCAGGGCCGTCTCTGGATCGCCACCCCGCAGGGGCTGGCGCGGCTCGACGACGCCGATGCGCCTCCGCGCGTGTGGACTGCCGGCAGCGGCCTGCCCGGCGGGCTGGCGTCGAACCGGGTGTATGCGCTGATGCTCGACCGCAGTGGCCTGTTGTGGATCGGCACCTGGCTCAACGGTCTGAACCTGCACGTCCCGCAGTCCGAGGCGTTCGGTTACATCCGCGTCTACGAAAGCCAGTCGCCCGGCGTCGAGATTGCGGTGCACGCGTTGGAGCCGATGCCCGATGGCAGCCTGCTGCTGGCGTCGGCGGCCAACCTTGGCGTGATCCGGTTCGACCCCGAGGCCCCCGCAGACGAGGGCATGCCGGCGAGCAGCCCCTTCGAACGGCGCGATCCCGCGGCGCGGTCGGACGCGCGCGTCAGCGCCATTCTTCGCGGCCCCGACGGCACCGTCTGGTTAGGCACGCACGACGGTCTGGAGCAACGTACTGGCGAACGGACCATTATTTACCGGCATGACCCGGATGATCCCGGCAGCCTGCCCGACAATGCGGTCCACGACATCTACCAGACCCGTGACGGCACCCTCTGGGTCAGCCTGGCCAGTGGTCGGCTCGCCTCGTTGTGCGACGGTTGCAGCGAGTTCCGCGAACACCGCATCGCCCCGTTGAGCGCCAGCTCCGGCGGCCGCGATCGCGCCCGGGTGGAGGCGATGCTGGAGGACCGCCGGGGCGACCTCTGGATCGCCATGATGCCGGCCGGCCTGTACCGGCTGGACCGGCGCAGCGGCAAGCTTGAACACTTCCCCCACAGCGACGCTGCGGTCAGCATCAGCCACGATTCGATCACCGGGATGATCGAGGACCGCCGCGGCCGGCTCTGGATCGGCACCCAGGGCGGCGGCCTCAACCGGGTCGAAATCGAGGCGAATGGCCGCCGGCCGGTTTTCAGCCACTACGGCATCGATGAGGGGCTGGCGTCGGTGGCGGTGGGCGCGCTGGCCGAAGACGCCAAAGGGCGGATCTGGATCAGCACCACCGTCGGCATCAGCCGGCTCGACCCGGACACCGGGGCGATCACCAACTACGGCGCCGCCGCCGGCACCCAGCCGATGGGCTACTTCGTCAACTCCTCGGCAAAGTTCGAGGACGGCCGGATCGCGTTCGGCGGCCTGCAGGGCGTGACCCTGTTCCGGCCGGCCGACATCGCGCCGCTGCCACCGCCGCGGCGGTTGGCGATCACCGGTCTTGCCGTGTATCGCGCCGATGGCAGTGCCGAGTCGCGTCCGGTACATGCTTCCGGTGGTGGCCTGTCGCGCCTGCAATTGCTTCCGGGCAGCGACGACATCGATATCGAGTTTTCGGCGCTCGCCTACGCCGCCCCCGACCGCGTGCAGTACCAGTACCGGCTCGACGGCATCAACCCCGATTGGGTCGAGGTCGACGCCAGGCGGCGGCGCGCCAGCTACAGCAACCTCGACCCCGGCGAGTACCTGTTCCGTGTCCGCGCGCGCAGCCCGGGCGGCGCGTGGAGCGAGGAACTGCGGTTGCCGATCCGGCTGCAGTCGGCGTGGTGGCAGACCGGAACCGCGCGGGTGTTGTACGCGCTCGGCCTGCTGCTCCTGGTGGCGTTGATCGCCAGGGCGGTGCGCCAGCGTCGCGCCGAACGCGAGATCAACCAGCGCGAGGTCGCCCACAGCGAACAGCGCCTCAAGCTGGCGTTGTGGGGCACCGGCGACGAACTGTGGGACTGGGACATCGCCGCCGGGCAGCTGCGGCGCCAGAACCCGCTCGATCGCCCCGACGCCGATACCGACGAAGTGGTGGAGAGCGACGATCGCTTGCGCGACTCGGTCCACCCCGACGACCGCGAGCGTTTCGAGCAGACGTTGGCCGGCCATCGCAGCGGCGCCGGCGAGTCGATGGAGGTGACCTACCGGGTGCGCCGCAACGACCAGTGGCGCTGGCGCCTGAGCCGCGGACGGGTGGTCGCGCGCGATGCCGCCGGCCGGGCGATGCGCGTGGTCGGCACCAACAGCGACATCACCCCGTTGAAGGAGAACGAGCTCGAACTGGCACGGATCAACGCCGAGTTGGAAAGCCGGGTGGCCCAGCGCACCCTCGCGCTGCACGACACCAACGCCAGCCTGCGCAGCACCATCGACGAGTTGCGCGAGACCCAGCAGCAACTGGTCGAAGCCGAGAAGATGGCCGCGCTGGGCGGGCTGGTCGCCGGCGTCGCCCACGAGATCAACACCCCGCTGGGGGTCAGCGTGACCGCCGCCTCCTACCTCGACCAGGAAGCCCGGGCGCTGGAACGGCAACTCGACGCCGGTTCGCCCGACCCGCTGGCGCTGCAGCAGTTCGGCGCCACCGCGGTGCGCAGTTCGCAGCTGATCCTGCACAACCTGCGCCGCGCCGACCGGATGATCCGCAGCTTCAAGCAGGTCGCGGTCGACCAGTCCAGCGAGGAACCGCGGCGGATCGACCTGGGGGCCTACCTGGAGGAAATCCTGGTGTCGCTGCAGCCCAGCCTGCGTCGCCACCGGGTCGACATCGACTGCCCGTCGGGGATCGAGTTCGAAACCTACCCGGGCGCGATCTACCAGATCATCTCCAACCTCGCGATGAACAGCGTGACCCACGGTTTCGACGAAGACCAGCCGGGCCGGATCGAACTGCTTGCGCGGGTGCAGGGCGACGAGGCGGTGATCCGCTACGCCGACCATGGCAAGGGCATGGACACCGAAACCTGCCGCCGCGTGTTCGAGCCGTTCTTCACCACCCGCCGCGGCGCCGGCGGTTCCGGCCTGGGCATGCACATCACCTGGAACCTGGCGACCCAGGTGCTCGGTGGCAGCATCGCCTGCGAGAGTGCGCCCGGGCAGGGCACGCGGTTCACCTTGCGGATCCCGATGCGGGGCGTGGCCGAGCGGTCGCCGGCACCGGCACAGGCCTAACCGGACCGCTGCCGGCGTCTCTCAGTCCGGCAGGCGCGCGCGGATCGCCTCGGCCCGGCTCCAGTTCTGCAGCAGGATCCGCGTCAGGGTCGGGTCGAACATCGCGCCACTGTTCTCGACGATGTAGCCGCGGATCCGCTCGGCCGGCCACGCGTCCTTGTAGCAGCGCTGGCTGCCGAGCGCGTCGAACACGTCGGCCAGCATGGTGATGCGGCCGCTGACCGGGATCGCCTCGCCGGCCAGCCCGCGCGGGTAGCCGCCGCCGTCCCAGCGCTCGTGGTGGGTCAGGGCGATCTCCGCCGCCAGCTGCAGCACCGCGCGCTTGGACGTCGCCAGCATCCGGTGGCCGATCTCGGCGTGCTGGCGCATCACCACGGTTTCCTCCGGGGTGTGGCCGCCGGGCTTGTTGAGGATCGCGTCGGGAGTGCCGATCTTGCCGATGTCGTGCAGCGGCGCGGCGTGGCGGATGCGCTCGCAGGTGGCGTCGTCGAGGCCGTACTCGTGGGCCAGCAGCTCGGCGACCAGCCCGACTCGGCTGACGTGCGCCGCGGTCTCGTGCGAGCGCGACTCGGCGGCGCCGGCGAGCAGGAAGATCATCTCCATCTGCGCGTCGGTCAGGTCCTGGGTCAGGTCGAGGTTCTTCAGCGCGATCGAGACGTTGGAGGCGAACAGCTCCAGCAGTTTGTGGTCGAGTTCGGACAGGCGGTCGACCTGGCCGAGGAACAGTAGCTCGCCGTCGCTGGCGCTGTCCCGGAAATACAGCACGTAGTGATCGTCGGCGAAGCGGTGGGCGCGATCGTCGAGGGCGCTCTGCAGCGATTCGAGCTGGTGCGCGGGCAGGGCGTCGCGCAGCGGACTGTCACGGTAATCGCGCAGGCGGCCGGTGGCCGCAGTGGCGGTCAGTGGCAACGCGGGGGCGCGGTTGTCGACCGCCACGCACAGCGTGCTGGCACCCTCGACCAGGCGGTCGAGCTGGGCCAGGACGGTCGTGCGGAAGCCGTCATGGTGCTCGTTGCCGAAGGTTCGCGCCGATGCGCTGATGACCCGCTCCAGCCCGCGCTTGCTGGCGCGGATGGTCTGGATATCGCGCCAGCCCCGCAGCGCCGCGAACAGGGTGGTGTAGAGCTTCTGCGCGGTGAGCTCGGTCTTTTCGCGGTAGTCGTTGATGTCGTAGCGGGAGACGACGTCCTGCTCGGGCGCCTGCCCGGGCTGGCCGGTGCGCAGGACGATGCGGATGTCGTGGTTGCCCAGCTCGCGGCGGATGTGTTCGACCAGCAGCAGGCCCGAGCGGTCGTGCTCCATCACCACGTCGAGGAACACCACGGCGATGTCGGCATGCTCAGCCAGCAGCTGCCGCGCTTCGGCCTCGCTGGTGGCCGAAAGGATCTCCAGCGGGTGGTCCTGGAACCGGAAGTTGCCCAGCACCAGTTGGGTGACCGCATGCACTTCGGGGTCGTCGTCGACCAGCAGCAACTTCCACGCCGGTGCGTGGCTCGCGGGTGTTCTCGACGGGTCCATGCAGACAGCCCCCCTGCGTGCGCCTGTCCGCAGTCTAGCGAACTGGCGCAGCCGGCGCGCAACTCAACTGCGGCCGTCGAACAGCTCCCGCCCGATCAGCATCCGCCGGATCTCGTTGGTGCCGGCGCCGATCGCGTACAGCTTGGCGTCGCGCAGGATCCGCCCGGCCGGGAACTCGTTGATGTAGCCGTTGCCGCCGAGGCTCTGGATCGCCTCCAGCCCGACCTGCACCGCCGCCTCCGACGCGTGCAGCAGGCACGACGCCGCATCGACCCGGCTCTTGTGGCCGGCGTCGTAGTCGCGCGCCACCTGGTAGGCAAACGCCCGTGACGACTGCAGCGACGTGTACATGTCGGCGAGCTTGGCCTGCATGATCCCGAAGGTGCCGATGGCCTGGTCGAACTGCTTGCGCTCGCGCACGTAGGGCAGGGTGAGGTCGAGTGCGGCCTGCATCAGCCCCAGTGGGCCACCGGTCAGCACCAGCCGCTCGGTGTTGAGGCCCGACATCAGCACCTTGACGCCCTGGTTCACTTCGCCCAGCACGTTTTCGGCGGGAATCTCGCAGTCCTGGAACACCAGCTCGCAGGTGTTGGAGCCGCGCATGCCGAGCTTGTCGAGCTTCTGCGCGGTGCTGAAGCCCTTCATGCCCTTCTCGACGATGAAGGCGGTCATGCACTTGCTGCCTGCGTCCTTGCCGGCGGTGCGCATGTAGACCACCAGCACGTCGGCCTCGGGGCCGTTGGTGATCCACATCTTGTTGCCGTTGGCGACCCAGACGTCGCCCTTCAATTCGGCGCGGCACGACATCGAGCCGACCACATCGGAGCCCGCGCCCGGCTCGCTCATCGCCAGCGCGCCCTTCCACTCGCCGCTGCACAGCTTGGGCAGGTACTTGTTGCGCTGCACCTCGTTGCCGTTGGCATAAAGGTTGTTGACGCACAGGTTGGAGTGGGCGCCGTAGCTCAGGCCGACCGAGCCGGACGCGCGCGAGATCTCCTCCATTGCAACCAGGTGGGCGAGGTAGCCCATCTCGCTGCCGCCGTACTCGCCGGGGACGGTCAGGCCGAGCAGGCCAAGCTCGCCGAGCTTCGGCCACAGGTCCTGCGGGAAGGCATTGGTTTCGTCGATTTCGGCGGCGCGCGGGGCGATCTCGGCGTCGGAGAAGCGGCGCACGGCCTCGCGCAGGGCGTCGAGGTCTTCACCTAGGGGAAAGGCACGCATGACAACTCCTGGTTCGTCACTGGATGGTCGCCGTCCCGGCGACAAGTTTTGCAAACAACGACGGGGCACATCGGCCCCGTCGTCGTGGTCACTGCATCGCCGCTTACGCGCCGCCGCGGATGCGACCCTGGAAGCGCGGGGTGGTGCGACCCAGCGGCAGCTTGAGCTTGCCCATCACGTCGATCCGCTCCTCGGCCATGCGGTCGGCGGCCTTGTAGGTCGGGATGCCGTCGCGCTCGGCGATCTCGAAGATGCGGGTCAGGTTGTGGTAGATGGTCCGCATCATGCGCATCGCGCGCTCGCGGTTGTAGCCGGTGATCTCCAGCGCGACGTTCATCACGCCGCCGGCGTTCACCGCGTAGTCCGGGGCGTACAGGATGCCCATCTTCTGCACTTCGTCGCCGATCGCGTTGTTGGCCAGCTGGTTGTTGGCCGCGCCGCAGATGACCTTGGCCTTCAGGCGGGGCAGGGTCTGCTCGTTGACGGTGCCGCCCAGCGCGCACGGCGAGTACACGTCGGCGTCGACGTCGTAGATCTCGTCCAGGCCCACCGCCTCGGCGCCGTACTCGGACACGGCCTTGTCGACCAGGCCCTGGTTGATGTCGGTCACGAAGATCTTGGCGCCGCGCTCCTTCAGCAGCTTGACGTACTCCATGCCGACGTGGCCGAGGCCCTGCACGGCGTAGGTGTACTTGCCGACTTCCTCGTCGCCGAAGCGCTTGTTGAGCGAGGCCATCAGGCCCTGCAACGCGCCGTAGGCGGTGAACGGCGACGGGTCGCCCGAACCGCCGTGGACCTGGTGCACGCCGGTGACGAACTCGGTCTCGCGGTACACGTATTCCATGTCGTTGACGTCGATGCCGACGTCCTCGGCGGTGATGTAGCGACCGCCCAGCGACTGCACGAACTGGCCGAACGCGCGGAACAGCGCCTCGGACTTGTCGGTCGCCGGGTCGCCGATGATCACGGCCTTGCCGCCGCCGATGTCGAGGCCGGCCACCGCGTTCTTGTAGGTCATGCCGCGGCTGAGGCGGAGCACGTCGTTCAGAGCGTCCTGCTCGGTCTTGTACGGCCACATGCGCGTACCGCCCAGGGCTGGCCCCAGCACGGTGTTGTGGATCGCGATGATGGCCTTCAGGCCCGCGTCCTTGTTGTGGCAGAACACGACCTGTTCATGGCCGAAAGTGTCCAGGGTCTCGAAAATCATCGGGTGCTCCGCGTCGGCGTCGGATCGCGCATCGCGCTTTACGCCAACTGTCGTTGATAAGTACTTGAATCTGTTGGATTCGCCTGTGCAGCCCGGTCGTAGCGGTGGCTGCAGGGGCGGTAGTCTAAAGCAATCGATCAATACGGCTACGTACGTTGTGACCGCCGCCACATCCGCTCAGACCGTGCGATAGCGCCCTTCGCGCAACCACAGGGTCGCCTGCCATTGCTCGCCGCGCAGCACCGGCAGGGCCGCGTGCATCGAGTCGCGATCGAGCATGCCGGCGCGCAGGTTGTCGAACACCACCGCGCGCCCCGCGCCCGGCACCGTTTCCAGCTCGCCGAACGGGAACTCCAGGCCGCCGCCGGCCTCCGGGGCGCGCAGGCACACGCAAACGGTGCTGCGCCGGTTGCCTGCGCCGGCCCGGTCGGCGGCCAGCGCCTCGGGAGTCAGGTAGTCGCGATGCCGCCATTCGGACACGCCCGGCACGCTGTGTTCGACCAGCAGCGGCTCGGCCTGGCCGAACTCGGCCCGCGCGGCACGGGCCAGGCGCAGTTGCAGCATCCGTAGGGCGAAGTCCTCGTGGACCGGGCCGAACCGCATCGATGGCACCGCGGCGGCGGGCGAACTGTCGGGGGTGCCGTCGCGCATCAACGCGCTGGCCATCAGCAGCCGGCATTCGTCGGAGGACAACAAGCCGTCGATCTGGAGTACCCGCGGCCGGGCGACCAGTTCGGTCGCGTGTGGCGGCGTCAGCACTTCCTCGAACGCCAGCATCGCCGATGCCGGCATCTCGGCGCCCCGGCGCGGGTAATCGGTCTGTACCGGCGGCGCGACCGTCGCCGGCAACGCCTCCACCCCGTTGGTCCGCAGGCGCGCGCGCATCGCCGCCGCGGCCTTTGGCTGCACCGCGCAACCTTCGCCGCGTTGCAGGCGCTCGGCCAGCAGCAGCGCCGAGACCACGTCGCCACGGCCGGCGGCGCGGTCGAGCAGCTTCATGCACGTCACCTGGTCGGCGGCGCCGGGCTTGCGTCCGAAGTGCAGCGCTGCGGCGCGCAGCGCCAGCGGGAAGTCGTGCTGCACCGCGGTCAGCATGCGCTGGTTGATCTGGCCGTCGCGCGGCAGCAGCACGCTGCCGATGGCGACCCAGGCCAGCCAGTAGCCGGCGATCGGATTGCCCAGGCCCTCGGCCTGCAGCAACCATTCGACCGCGCGGTGCGGCTCGGCGGCGCAGCCCTGGCCGAACAGCAGCATCCGCGCGTATTCGACCTGCGCGCCGCCGTGGCCGGCCATCGCCGCTCGCCGGAACAGCGACGCGGCCTCGTCCAGTTGGCCGGCGCCGGCCAGCGCATTGGCCAGGCGGAACAACGGTTCGGGCACGCCGCCGGCGGCGTCGGCACGCAGCGCGGCGAGCGCGTCGCCGGCGTCCGGGTTGGTCGCAGCGGCGGGCGGGGGGACGGGCACGGAAACGTGGGATAGCTGGGTCATCCCTGTCCATGAACGCGGAAGGGCGGCAATGCCGGCCGAAGCGGCGCGGGGCGAAGCCGGGCAAAAACGGCGCCGCGCTACAATCGAGGGATTCCCGTTTTCAGCAGTCGAGTGCGCCATGAGCACCCCCGCCAGCAACATTTCCGACACCGACACCGGCCTCGACACTGGCTTTGAACCCGCCAGCGCCCACCCGCTGCGTTTCGTCACCGCCGCCAGCCTGTTCGACGGCCACGACGCCGCGATCAACATCATGCGGCGACTGATCCAGGGGCAGGGCGTCGAGGTCGTGCACCTGGGCCACAACCGCAGCGTCGAGGACGTGGTCCGCGCGGCGCTGCAGGAGGACGCCGACGGCATTGCGCTGTCGAGCTACCAGGGCGGTCACGTCGAGTACCTCAAGTACATGGTCGACATGCTCAAGGAGCGCGACGCCGGCCACATCAAGGTCTTCGCCGGCGGCGGCGGCACCATCACTCCCGAGGAGATCCGCGAGCTGCAGGCCTACGGCGTCGAGCGCATCTACCACCCCAACGACGGCATGCACATGGGGCTGGTGGCGATGATCGAGGACGTGGTGCGCCGCGCCAGCGAGGGCCGCATCGAAGGCGAGGCCGACGACACGTCGCCGGCGATCACCGACGAGATTGCCATTGGAAAAATGCTCAGCGCGATCGAGGAAGGGCATTTCGACGAGCACGAGTTGTCGAAGCTGCGCAAAGAATGGCAACTGGCCGGCGGCAAGACCCCGGTCATCGGCATCACGGGCACCGGCGGCGCCGGCAAGTCCAGCGTCACCGACGAACTGCTCAACCGCTTCCTCGCCAACTTCCCGGAGATGCGCATCGCGGTGATCTCGGTCGACCCGACCCGCCGCCGCACCGGCGGCGCGCTGCTCGGCGACCGCATCCGCATGAACTCCCTGCGCAGCGACCGCGTCTACATGCGCTCGATGGCGACCCGCCGCCAGCACGCCGCGACCAACGCGGTGCTGAAGGACTCGATCGGCTTCCTCAAGGGCCTGGGCTACGACCTCGTGATCGTCGAGACCGCGGGTATCGGCCAGAGCGACTCGGAGATCGTCGACCTGGTCGACTTCCCGATGTACGTGATGACCAGCGACTTCGGCGCCCCGAGCCAACTGGAGAAGATCGACATGCTCGACTTCGCCGAACTGGTGGTGCTCAACAAGTACGACAAGCGCGGCGCCGAGGACGCGTTACGCGACATCCGCAAGCAGTGGAAGCGCAACCGCGTCGCCTTCCAGACCAAGGACGAGGATGTCCCCGTCTACCCGACGATTGCCAGCCAGTTCAACGACCCCGGCATCAGCTGGATGTTCGCCAACCTGTGCCGGTTGATGCGCGAGAAGCTCGGCGTGGGCGGCGGCGTCGGCTCCGATGCGGGTGGCTCCGATGTAGGAGCGACGTCAGTCGCGAACGCGCAGAACCCCCGGAACGATGTACAGGTCGCGACTCACGTCGCTCCTACGACGAAGGGGGATTCCCGCTGCGACTTCAACCCCGACATCGACACCTCGCTGAAGGAGCCGCGCGCCACCGTGCTGATCCCCGGCAACCGCATCCGCTACCTCGCCGAGATTGCCGAGCAGGGCAGGGGCATCAACGAGCGGATCGAGAGCCAGGCCGAGATCGCCGACCGCGCGCAGAGCTACTGGCAGAGCCTGCACGACCTCGAAGACCCGAAGCTGCCGAAGCAACTCGACCTCTACCAGGTCGACGACCTCCAGGGTCCGTCGGCCTCCAATCCCCGCAACCCTTCCACTGTAGGAGCGGCTTCAGCCGCGAACGCGCAGAGCGTTGGGAACGATGTACAGGTCGCGGCTGAAGCCGCTCCTACAACGGAGGGGCATTCCCCAGCCGCGTCCGAAGGGCATTCCGCTTTCCCCGTAGACCGCACCCTCCTGACCCTCCGCCAGCGCTACAACGACGCCATCCAGTCACTCGACTCCGAGGCCCTCAAGCTCCTGCGCCACTGGCCAACCCGCCTCAAATCCATCACCGACGACGTCAACGAATACCAGGTCCGCGACAAGACCATCCGCGTCGACAACTACCGCGAGTCGCTGTCGCACCAGCGGATCCCCAAGATCGCCGCCCCCACCTACAAATCCTGGGGCGAGCTCCTCACCTTCCTGCAAAAGGAAAACCTCCCCGGCGCCTACCCCTACACCGGCGGCGTGTACCCGTACCGCCGCACCGGCGAGGACCCGATCCGCATGTTCGCCGGTGAGGGCACCCCGGAGCGCACCAACCGGCGCTTCCACTACCTCAGCGTCGGCCAGCCCGCCGCGCGCCTGTCGACCGCGTTCGACTCGGTCACCCTCTACGGCGAGGACCCGGCGCCGCGCCCGGACATCTACGGCAAGATCGGCAACTCCGGCGTCAACATCCCCACGCTGGACGACATGAAGAAGCTGTACTCCGGCTTCGACCTGTGCGCGCCGACCACCTCGGTGTCGATGACCATCAACGGCCCCGCGCCGATGATCCTGGCGATGTTCATGAACACCGCCATCGACCAGCAGGTCGAGAAGTACCTACGCGAGGACCAGGCCCGCTGGGACGCCGCCCACGACAAGATCGAGAAGCTGTTCGAAGGCAAGCAACGCCCGCAATACGGCGGCATGCTGCCCGAGACCAATGACGGCCTGGGCCTCGGCCTGCTCGGCGTCACCGGCGACCAGGTGGTCGACGCCGAGACCTACGCGCGCATCAAGGCCTACACCCTCAAGACCGTGCGCGGCACCGTGCAGGCCGACATCCTCAAGGAGGACCAGGCCCAGAACACCTGCATCTTCAGCACCGAATTCGCCCTGCGGATGATGGGCGACATCCAGCAGTACTTCGTCGACTTTGGGGTGCGCAACTTCTACTCGGTGTCGATCTCCGGCTACCACATCGCCGAGGCCGGGGCGAACCCGATCAGCCAGCTCGCCTTCACCCTGTCCAACGGCTTCACCATCGTCGAGTACTACCTCGCGCGCGGGATGAAGATCGACGACTTCGCGCCGAACCTGTCGTTCTTCTTCAGCAACGGCATGGACCCGGAGTACACCGTGATCGGCCGCGTCGCCCGCCGCATCTGGGCCCGCGCCATGCGCGAGCGGTATGGCGCCAGCGCCCGCAGCCAGATGATGAAGTACCACATCCAGACCAGCGGCCGCTCCCTGCATGCGCAGGAGATCCAGTTCAACGACATCCGCACCACGCTGCAGGCCCTGTACGCGCTGTTCGACAACTGCAACAGCCTGCACACCAACGCCTACGACGAAGCCATCACCACCCCGACCGAAGAGTCCGTGCGCCGCGCCGTCGCCATCCAGATGATCATCAACAAGGAGCTGGGGCTGAACTTCTGCGAGAACCCCTGGCAGGGCAGCTTCATCGTCGACAAGCTCACCGACATCGTCGAGGAAGCTGTCTACAAGGAGTTCGAGGCCATCAGCGAGCGCGGCGGCGTGCTCGGCGCCATGGACACCATGTACCAGCGCGGCAAGATCCAGGAAGAGAGCCTGTACTACGAGCACAAGAAGCACGACGGCAGCCTGCCGCTGGTCGGCGTCAACACCTTCCTGCCCAAGGAGCACGCCGGCGACATCGTCACCGAGATCGAACTGATCCGCTCGACCGAGGAAGAGAAGGGCCAGCAGATCGACAACGTCCGCAACTACCAGCAGCTCCGCAACGCCCTGACCCCGGCTCCTGTAGGAGGGGCTTCAGCCCCGACCGCGACCCCCGCCAACGACGCCGGCCTCGCCTACCTCCAGAAAACCGCCCGCGACCGCCAGAACGTGTTCGCCGCGCTGATGGAGGCGGTGAAGACGCATAGCCTGGGACAGATCAGCCATGCGTTGTATGACGTGGGTGGGGAGTATCGACGGAATATGTGAGCCTGTGCACCGAGGTCCTCACGAGAAGCAGTGCGTACCGCGGTGAGTTTCATGCCGGCATCATCCTAACGTTTGATAGGGGAGAAGAATTTGACTGCCTCTTGGAAGTCATTCGAAGATTTCGTCAAGGCGATTGCAACGCTCAGGTTTGGCTTTCCTTGCCAGAATGAACATATTTCTGGTGTTGACGTTGATGGGGTCATTCATCTTTCGGCCGATGAAAAGATACTGGTCGAGATCACGGAGAACATGACTCTTGAAAAAGTCCGTGGCGATATCCTCAAGATTAGTGCGGTTCGCCTCGCACAGCTTCAGGCCGGAGTTAGCTGTAAGGCATTTCTTATTTTGAATGGAAACCCGACCTCATCTATGAGTGAGTTGGGCTCTGCTTCTCACGTTTCGGTTTTGTCAGTAAAGCAGTTCGAAAGTGCGTTCTTTAATTACGACGCATATATCAGGTTGCGAGAAGAACAACCTTTTGGTAGTGCGGTTGATAGCGAAACAGGAAAAAATGATCCAAGGAAGTATGTGGGCGTGTCTTTCAAAGAAAAGGACTCCGCAAAAACGTATGATGTGACTAGCATATGCTCTGAGTTAATTAAGGGGAGCAAACTAGTTGTAACCGGAGACTACGGAACAGGAAAGAGTCGCCTAGTTCGCGAAATATTCGGGAATTTGAAAGACTCGGTACGAACCGCCGGTGGGTATGCGCTAGCTATTAATCTTCGAGACCACTGGGGCAGCACAAATTTTCTGGAGATCGTTAGCGGGCATCTGCAGGGAATAGGATTGTCGACAAGTATCGATAACGTCATCAGACTTTTGCGATCCCGCAACCTTATTCTTTTGTTAGACGGCTTTGATGAAATTGGAGCCCAATCACACGACACCCGAGCGGCTGATCGGATAGCGCTGCGAAAGAACGCATTGCGCGGTATTCGAGATTTAGTTCAGCAAACCGGCGCGGGTCTGTTGGTGACCGGGCGCTCTCACTATTTCGACGACGATCAAGAGATATTGGAGGCCCTGGGGCTTGCGTCGTCTCTCAAAGCAGTAAAGCTGATCGATGTGCCGCCTACTTTTACTGCGGATCAAGCAAGGCAATATTTGAATGAGTTGGGTTTGAACATTGATCCGCCTGAATGGCTGCCAAAGAAGCCACTGGTTTTCCAGATTGCCGCAGATCTCGATCAGCAAGATCTTACGAAAGTCCTGAAAGCCACAACAGGCCCTTTTGAATTTTGGGGTCTATTCTTAGGTTCAGTCACTCGCCGGGAAGCTAGGGGGGTGCAAGATTCGATTTCGCCCAATGCAATTCGACAGATACTGGTGAATCTTGGGGGTATTTCCCGGAACTCAAAAGAGCCGCTAGGCCGGTTCTCCCCTGGAGACATCAATGAGGCCTATCAGTCGGCTATAGGAAATTTGCCCGATGCTGTTGGCCAGCAGCTCTTAGCACGGATGTGTACATTGGGGCGAATAGAGCCAGAGTCGCCGGATCGGCAGTTTCTGGACTTCAATATTGCTGACATAGTACGCGCGGAGCATCTTGTAACGAAAATTGCTGCGTTGGATGAGAGGGTAATGCGCAGGCAGTGGCAGCTGTCATTGCGCGAAGTTGGGATTGCGCATGCTGCAAATGCTGTTGCCAATTACGATATGGATCAGCTCTGTTTTACCATGTTAAGTAAATACGCAACGAGCGCCAATCGAAATTTGCTTGGTGAGATCATTTCTATTTTATCCTTGATCACGACAGAGCAGCTTGACTTTAAGGCGCTTTCATTGCGCCATGGTTGTGTGCCCGTACTTGTTGTAGATAAGGGGAATATTAGTAATTTGGAGCTTTCGTTCTGCGAAATTACGGTTTTGTTGTTAGATTTAAAAATGTCTTCAACGA
Organism: Lysobacter sp.; assembly: GCA_050737695.1. Lineage (GTDB taxonomy): Bacteria > Pseudomonadota > Gammaproteobacteria > Xanthomonadales > Xanthomonadaceae > Novilysobacter. Next base: position 23,453 of record JBOHYB010000018.1, read on the forward strand.
CCCGTGACTTTATAATTGCCGACTCTATTGTAATGGTGGCAAATGGAGTTACGCACTCGAGTGCGCTGCCCTCTTGGATCGTTAGGACAGAGGTAATTAGCTATCACGAGGACGTGTCTAATTCTGCAAGTATTAAGTCAAGCGGCTTGCCGAGTGGGCAAAAATTATTGCTTTCAATTATCCATAAGATTTTCTTTCAGCCGGGGCGCGGACGAGAAGAAGCTTCGCTGTTGAAAGGTGGATATGCTAAGAAATTCAATCAAAGGGCAGTGGAAGATGTTCTGAAGAAGATGTTGGGAGAGGGTCTTATCGAGAAATTCAAAGGCGATGATGGTTACGTCTACAAGCCTGTTCGCAGGCACACCGAGCGCATGGCGAAGATCAAGAGTGAACTTGCTTTGTCGGAAGATCCCCTTTGGGCTTGGTCCGCAGGCTTAAGGCTTTAGCAGTTTTTCGGTCAGCGTCAGCTAAAAACAGAAAAAAAAGCGGGGACAGGTTCACTTTCCCGAGTTCCCGCCTGAGCCGACTCCAGCTTGGTTCGTCTGCTCATGAAAGGCGCGCCGACGAGATTTTTTGTGCGGCGGCAATAACGGAAGGGGGAACCACATGGCACTATTCGAGGGACTTCTTGACAACGCATGGGTGCAGCCGTGACGAATCTCATCTTGATAGGCGCCGTCATGCTTCCCATGCTCCTAGCGCTCGGAGCGCTGGTGGTGTGGCGGTACATACAGCGACGCGACAGGCGGCGCTCGCCGCTGACCATCAAAGTGTTAAATTTGCCGGGTGAAGGGTTGCTTCGTGCCATCGAGAAGCAAGACGACGGATACCACGAGAAGGCTGCGATGGTGCTGATGGTTGGCCCGATCGTGCTCGCGTCGTGGTTGCTTGTGCGAATGGATCAGGTGATTGATGACTGGACGGCGATTCGGTTCGACTGGGGTGACGCCGTATTGGCGCTGATGGGTCTTGCAATGCTTGCCTGGGGTATCTGGGGTTTGCTCCACCATGTCCGCGAACGCCGCAAGTACCTGCAGGGCCGTGCCGCCGAATTGTCGGTGGCGCAATGCCTGATGCCGTTGATGGCGGACGGTGGATTGATCTATCACGACTTCCCCGGCGACAAGTTCAACATCGACCACATCGTGATAGGCCACGGTGCGGTGTTCGCGATCGAGACCAAGTCGCGCCGCAAGCCGGATACGGCTGGACGCGCATCCGCGCGCGTGGACTATGACGGCGCCTGCCTGAGATTCCCGAAGCACGTCGAGACCAAGCCCATTGAGCAGGCCCGACGCCAGGCGCAGTGGCTTGAGAAGTTCCTTGGCCGTGGGGTCGGAGATCCAGTGCGGGTGATTCCAGTCGTGGCGTTGCCGGGCTGGTACACGCAAAGCTCGGTCCAGCGTCCCGACGTGCTGGTGAGCAACTGCCACAACTCCGGATTCATGATGGGCGACAAGTTCGGGGCCCCATTGTCTCCGAGCATGCGCAAACGCATTGCGCATGTGCTGACAGAGCGCTATCCGCAGTTGGCGCCGTAGCCGTCGTTCGAGGGGAAGCGACTTTTCTGCGAGAATCGACCCAGCTCAGATCGCTCCGTACCCGCGATCACCCACACGCCACACGGACTGCGGCGGAGCAAGGACGCACCCGGCACTCGCCGGATTCACACATGGATCGACAAGGAGATCACCGTGTCCCAGAACCACATTTCGCTTGACCTCACCGACGACCAGGTCACCACCGCCCGCGCCGGGCTGGACCAGTTGGCCACCGCGCTGACCGGGCTGGTGGCGATTCCGGATTCGGAGCGCCGCAACCTCATCTACATGGGCCCGCGCTCGAGGTGTTCGTCCGGCAGACGCTGCGGGTGATGGCGGCCAATCCGCAGATCGTGCCGCCGAGCTTGGACCTGGCCGGGGCGTCGGCGGACCTCTGCTCAACAGCGCCTTCACCCTGGACGATCTGCGGGTTCCGCCGGCCAACCGTCTGGAAGCATTGAAGGGCAGCCGGCGAGGTCAGCACAGCATCCGGATCAACGACCAGTGGCGCGTATGTTTCCGCTGGAACGACGGTGACGCCCATGACGTGGAAATCGTCGATTACCACTGACGCAACGGAGTCGGCCATGAAAGCCCTGCCCAACATCCATCCCGGCGAAGTCCTGCTTGAGGAGTTCCTCGTCCCGCTGGGCATCAGCCAGAACGCACTGGCGCGTGCCGCCGGTGTTCCGCCGCGCCGCATCAACGAGATCGTGCTGGGCAAGCGCAGTGTGACCGCGGATACCGCCGTCCGTCTCGCGGCGGCGCTGGGTACCAGCGAGCGGTTCTGGCTGGGGCTGCAGGCCGACTTCGACCTCGAGCAAGCGCATCGTGCGCTCGGCAGGGCGGTCGAGAGGATCGAGCGAATCGTCGCGTAGTGCGCGGACCCGGCACGGCCCCACTTCACGGCTTCCGCGCTACTCTTCCGTCCTTCCGAAACAGAGTTGAAGAAATGAGAGCCACCGTCGTCGGTCTCGTGACGCCGCATCTGCTGCGCGTCGTCGACCTCGCCAATGAAGCCCAGAATGGCGTCAACGTGGATTGGCACCTGCGCGATGCCGTGGCCAAGACGATGAACGAGCTGGGCGACCAGTACAACGCGTCGTCGTTGACGGAGGCGTTCATCGACGGGCTGGAGAGCGCTGCAGGCAACGCACCGAAAGCCCGTGTGGAGTACGTGCGCGTCCTGCAGGCCGCGGCTGACGCCGCGCGCGGCCTCAGGCGCGATTGATCCAACCACAGCGAGAACCCCCGATGACCCGTATCTCCCCCGCGCTTCCGCTCACGTTTGCGCTCGCCGCGGCGTTTGCCACCGCGTCCTGCACCACCACAACGCCCGACGTTGCCGGGCAGGCCGATGGCCCGTTGCGCATCGAAGGCACCATCACTGCCATCGACCTGCAGCCGTGGACCTACGACGGCAACGCCACCGTGCAGGTCGACGCGGACGGGCGCGGCGATATGCAGGTGCAACTCCCGGCCCGCTGGAACCTGTGCAAAGCGCCGCCGGTGGACGTGCATTCGCTGGCCGTCGGCATGCGCGTGCAGGCGGTGGGTGCCGCATCGGGCGAGGGCGGGCTGGTGGTATGCGAGGACGCGGCCCACCGTCTGCAGCCGATGGAAAGCTGACCCGGTTTTCCTCGATCGCCCAGAACTCGAGGTACCGCTTTGAGCGGCCCGCGCGCTACTCGCGCTCCAGCCGGGCCAGGATGTCGCCGGCGTGGAACACCCGGTTCCTTCGCCGTGCTGGTTCGGTGAGGATCTTCCGCTCCACCAGTTGGCCTATCGCCCGGCTGGCCGCCACGAACGATATGCCATGGGCCCGGGCCACCTGGTTGACGGTGGTGACGGGGTGGCCCAGCAGGTAGATCGGCAGCCGGCGCGCGGTGGCGTCCGCGCGCAGCCCGGCAAGCCGCTTTGCCCAGTCCTCGCGAATCTGCTCCAGGTCATTGGCGATCGAGATGGCGTTGTCGCAGGATTCGCTCACCGCGCGGGCCAGCAGGCCCAGCCACGGTGCCCAGTTCCATTGCAACTGGATGTCGGCCAAGGTGTCGTAGTACGCCCGCCGGTGGCGGAGCAGGCTGCCCGACACATACAGCGGCGGGTAGCCCTCGGCGGCCAGCATGATCGGCATCAGCAGGCGGCCGGTGCGCCCGTTGCCGTCGGTGAACGGATGGATCGTTTCGAACTGTGCATGGGCGATGGCGATCTGTGCGACCGGCGACAGCGCCCACTACTCGTCGTCCCGGGGCGTGTACTGGAGCATCGAGGCTTCGAGCTCCTGCATGCATGCCGCGATATGCGAAGGGGGGGCGGGGACGAAAGTGGCGTCCTCGATGCGGCCGCTGCCGATCCAGGCCTGGATATCCCGGTAGCGTCCGCGACCCACGCTCCAGGCGCTTATTAAACTATGCTGGCATAGGGCTTAACAACCGGGCGAGTTACTCAACCATCAGGAGAGGACCGGCCCCGCCGGGACATGCGGCAGCCAAACAGGCACACTCCCGGCCATGGCCTTCAACGTCCGCCAGATATTCGCCGCCCTCAACGGTCTCATCGACAAGCTCCAGCAGATACACGATGCCGGGCCGGGGGCCGCCCGATGAGCGAGGACCCCTTGCTGGACTTCACCTTCGAGGACGCGGAGCGCGCCCAGTTGATGGCGTGGGTCAGCTTGAGCGCCGACGCAAAGATCGACTTCTTCGAAGAGATGGTCGAGCTGGCCTATTTGAGTGGCGCGCTGGCGCCGGACAGGCTGGCGTTGCGCGACGCGCCTTCGCAGTGAGCGTGAGGCGCCAGGTACCGATTTGAGCAGCATGTTCCACTCGCTCAGGAGCTACAACTACCGACTGTGGGCCGGTGGGGCGCTGGTCTCCAACGTGGGCACGTGGATGCAACGCATCGGGCAGGATTGGCTGGTGCTGACCGTGCTGACCGATCACAACGCCACGGCGGTGGGTACGGTGATGGCGCTGCAGTTCGGGCCGCCGCTGCTGTTGTTGCCGCTGACCGGTTACGCCGCGGATCACTGGGATCGTCGAAAGCTGCTGCTCTTCACCCAGGCCGCCGCCGGCCTGCTGGCGCTGGGCCTGGGGCTGCTGACGCTGTCCGGTGCGGTGCAGCTTTGGCACGTGTACGGATTTGCATTGGGGCTGGGCTGTATCACCGCGTTCGACGCGCCGGCCCGGCAGGCGTTCGTGTCGGACCTGGTCAGCGATGACGACCTCGCCAACGCAGTGGCGCTGAACTCCGCCTCGTTCAACGCCGCGCGGATGCTCGGTCCGGCCGTGGCGGGCGCGCTGATCGCAACGGTCGGGGAGGGGTGGTTGTTCGTGATCAATGCCGGCTCCTACGCGGCCGTACTGGTATCACTGTGGTTTCTCCGGGTGCATGAGTTGCACGCCGAGGCCCTGCCGGAACGCACGCGCGGCAGCCTGTTGGCTGGATTCCGTTACGTGGGGCAACGGCCGGATCTGATCGCGGTGCTGGTGATGCTGTTCCTGCTGGGGACGTTCGGCTTCAACTTCGCCATCTTCATTTCCACCATGTCGGTCACGGTGTTCGATGGCGACGCCAGCCAGTACGGCCTGCTGACCTCGGCGATGGCGGCCGGCACCATGTGCGGGGCGCTGCTTTCGGCCCGTCGCCCGGTGCCCGGCATGGTGCTGATGGCGGTCTCGGCAGCGGGCTTCGGCATCAGCGTGGCGGTGGCTGCGGTGATGCCCGGGCCAGTGTTGTTCGCGGCCGTGCTGTTCTTCGTCGGCCTGGCGGCGCTCACCTTCATGACCGCCAGCAACTCGATGATGCAGCTCACCACCGAGCGCGTGATGCGCGGCCGGGTGTTGGCGTTGCGGATTGCCGTGGTCATGGGTGGCACGCCGCTGGGTGCGCCGCTGGTGGGGTGGGTGGTCGATCGTTTCGGCGCGCGCTGGGCGCTGGGCATCGGCGCGCTGTCGGGTATTGCGGCAACTGCCGTGGCGGTTGGTTATCTGGTCAGGTATCGCGGTCTGCGTCTGTCGCGGGATGGCGGGCGGCTGCGTCTGGTCATCCAGGCCGCGCCGGCAGACAAGACGGATGTACGCGTTGCGGCCGGCGAGCGGGTGACGTGAACTTTCAGGGGAGTCGATGACGATGTTGCATACCTTCGCCGTGGTTGCGACATGCCTGCTGTCGATGCTTCCCTGCGCGGCGCGCGAGCGCTATGCCGTGCAAGGCCCGTCTTGCGACGGCTATCCGCGCCTTGCCATCGAAACGCTGCGCGGCATGTGCGCAGGACTGGTGGTCGGCCCGACCACGCAGGATCCCGGACGCGAACTCCGCCTGCCGCGTTCGCTGCTGCAACTGGACGCCGACACCTGGCTGGTGACCGACCTGGGGCGCTGGGACGGCGCGCGCGGTGCCGTGTGGAAATTGCGCACGCGAGCGGGGGAGGACGCCGTACTCGAGCGGGTCATCGACGGCTTGCACCTGCCGCACGCCATCGCCCGCGGACCCGATGGTCTGGTCTACATCGGCGAGATGAGCCGCATCGCCCGCTTCGACCCCAGCGCCGCCAGGCCCGCGGAAACCCTCGAACCGGTCGTCACCGGGCTGCCCGACAACCGCCTGCATGCGCATCGCCATCCGCTGTCGAGTTTCGTGTTCCTGCCCAACGGCGACCTGCTGGTCAACCTTGGCGCGCCGAGCGACCAATGTGCTGGCGACGGCGCGCGGACAGACGACGGCCTGTGCGCCGAGAGCGAGAGCGGGTCGGATGCCGCCTCGCTGCGGGTTTATCCGCGTAGTGGCGAAGGCCGCTGGTCGCAGGAATACGCGGTGCTGGCGCGCGGGCTGCGGAACTCGCTGGCGCTTGCGGTGCATTCGTCGGGCACGGTGCTGCAAGCGGAGAACAGTTACGATTTCGAAAGCCGCTGGGTGCCTTTCGAGGAGCTCAACGTCGTCGAGGCCGGGGGGCATTTTGGCTGGCCCTATTGCACGGCGACTTCGAACGCCACGCCCGCATGGCCGGACAAGGCGGAATGGTGCCGGTCCGATGCGCACGCCACGCCGGCGCTGCTGTTGCCGCCGCATGCGGCGCCGCTGGACATGCTCTGGTACGGCGGCGCGATGTTCCCGGCATTGCGCGGTCGGCTGCTGATGAGCTGGCATGGTTACCGGTCGGTCGGCGGCCGCATCGCCAGTTTCGCGGTGGATGTGCGGGGGGTGCCGGTCCCGGATCGGCATCCGCGTTTCCCCGCCTACGGTCATGGCGATCGCGCGTACGGCGCCGCCCCGGCGGCCACGCCGGTGGTGCTGACGCCGGGATGGGGCCTGCGCCGGGGGCTGCGCCCGCAAGGGTCGCCGGTGGGCTTGGTCGTTGCCGATGACGGCGCCATCTGGGTCGCCGATGACCGGGCTGGCGTGATCATCCGGTTTGCGATGGACCAGCCGGTTCCTTCCCAGTGAAAACCGCCAGCTGCGCCTCGAAGGCACGTTTGTACGCGGGTCGCGCTTCGCCGCGGGCCACATAGGCGGACAGCTTCGGATATCCGTCGAGCAATCCCGAGCTGCCCAGCCTGAGCAGCACCGAGACCATCATCAGGTCGCCCGCGCTGAACGCGCCGTCGAGCCACTCGGCATCGCCCAAGCGGCGGGACAGTTGGCCCAGCCGTGTGCGGACGCGATCCTGCAGCATTGGCAGGCGCGCTTCATACCAAGGTTTGTCGCGCTCCACGATGCCAGCCATGCCCAGCTCGACGATCGATGGCTCCATCGTATTGAGCGCGGCGAACATCCACGAGACTGCGCGCGCCCGGGCATCCCCATCGTCTGGCAGCAGGCCGGCATGGTGCTCGGCGAGATGGAGCACGATCGCGCCGGACTCGAACAGCACGAGGTCGCCTTCTTCATACGTCGGGATCTGCCCGAACGGATGCAGTACCAGATGCGCCGGCTGCTTCATCGCGTCGAACGAGAGCAGGCGGACGTCGTAGGGCTGATCCGCTTCTTCGAGCGCCCAGCGGACGCGCATGTCGCGGGCCAGGCCGCGGCCGCGGTCCGGCGAGCGCTCGAAGGCGGTGATCACGGGGATCAAGGTCAGCCCCGACGTGCCGCTTCGATGGTGGCGATGTCGATCTTCCGCATCGTCATCATGGCGTCGAACGCGCGCTTGGCCGCCGCGCGGTCGGGGTCGGTGACTGCTTCGATCAGGACGCGCGGCGAGATCTGCCACGACAAGCCCCACTTGTCCTTGCACCAGCCGCAGGCGCTTTCCTCGCCGCCGTTGCCGACGATGGCGTTCCACAGGCGGTCGGTTTCTTCCTGGTCGTCGGTGGCGACCTGGAACGAGAACGCCTCGTTGTGCTTGAACGCCGTGCCGCCATTCAATCCGACGCAGGGGATGCCCATCACGGTGAACTCGACGGTCAGGACGTCGCCCTGCTTGCCGTCCGGAAAGTCGCCGGGCGCGTGGTGGACGGCGCCCACCGAGCTGTCAGGGAAGGTTTCGGCGTAGAACGTCGCGGCCTCGAGCGCGTCGCGGTCGTACCACAGGCAGATAGTGTTCTTGGGGATCATGCGGTCTCTCCTTTGGATTGCCGGCGCGGGCGGGAGTGCCCGCTTGTCTTCATCGACGAACGGTGGGGCCGGAAATCGACAACGTCCGGAGACCGCCGCTGGGCAAGCGCGCGTGATCGCTGAGACGGCTGTCTTGCCTGTCGAATCCGCACCCGCCCCACGGCGCCGTCCACGATCGCCGAAGCGTTCGCAGCGCTGGCTTGAGCGCCTACCGCTGATCCAGCTCGTAGTGGATCAACACCACGCACTGCGACGCGAACAGCATCGTTCGCCCCAGCGTGATCCGGGTGGCGCCAAGGCGATCGAGGCTGTGGAAGGTCTTCTTCGGCATCGGGATGTGGTCGGTCAGCAGGAAGCAGGGGTTGCCCTCGAACGCCTGCCCGCGGATCGGCGTCCCTTTCCGGTCCATCACGAAAAGCTGGTGGTCCTCGGCAAGTTGCTGCACAAGTCGCTCGAAGCTCACGGTGCGCACGGTGACGCCGGGTTCCACCGGTCGCGTCTCTTCCTTGCCCATCCCCCGGGACGCATCCAGCGCCTTGGCGGTCTTGCCCAGCAGCGCCTGCTCGTTGAAGCCGCCGATGTCGTGCATGGCGTTGGCGTCGAAGCGGATCGTGCGGGAGAAGTCCTGCGTGCTTTCCAGCACCAGGTACACCACCACATCGGGACGGTGCGACTGGGCCACGAAGATCGCGTTCATCAGCGTGTGGGCCAGGATCTCCGCATGGGCGTCCGTGCCGACGGAAGCCAACAGCTTCGCGCTGTCCGTGGGTGCCGCGCGTGCTCTGAGTACAAAGGTTCGCATGGGTGTCATTGTCCACCAATCGCGGGCCGGAACCGGGACAATGCACCGGCCGGGTTTCCGCGACAATACGCATCCCCGCCGAGGCTTTCGCACTCCATGTTCCCATTGCGCGTGACGCTGATCTCCCTGCTGGTTGCGGCCAACACCGTGGTCCACGTGGTGCCGTTGCTGGCGGTTGCGTTGGCCAAGGCGCTGCTGCCGTTCGACCGTCTGCGCAAGGCCAGCAATCCGATGCTCACCGGGTTGGCGGAAAGCTGGATCGGGGTGAACAACCGGACGCTCGACCGATTGCTGCACACGCGTGTCCATGTGCAGCAGGACGTGGCGCTGCAGAAGGGTGGCCACTACCTGGTGCTGGCCAACCACCAGAGCTGGGTGGACATCGTGGTGTTGCAGAAGGTCTTCAACCGGCGCATCCCGCTGCTGCGTTTCTTCCTCAAGCGGCAGCTGTTCTGGGTGCCGCTGCTCGGGCTGGCATGGTGGGCGCTGGATTTTCCGTTCATGGGCCGCCATACGCCGCGGCAGGTCGCGCGCCGTCCCGAACTGGCCGGACGCGATATCGAAACCACCCGCCGTGCCTGCGAGAAATTCCGCGAGATCCCGGTGGCGATCATGAACTTCGTCGAGGGCACGAGGTTCACGCCGGCCAAGCACGCGAGCCAGGGCGCGCCGTACCGGCACCTGCTCAAGCCCAAGTCGGGCGGCGTGGCGTTCGTACTGGATGCGATGGGCGAGGGCCTGCACGCGATCCTCGACGTCACCATCGCCTATCCCGGCGGGCGGCCGTCGATGATGGACCTGCTGGCGGACCGCGTCCCCGCGATCCAAGTGCACGTGCGCCAGCGCTCGATCCCCGACCAGTTGTTGCACGGTGACTACCAGAACGACCGCGCCTTCCGTGTCCGGTTCCAGCAATGGATGAATGGGTTGTGGCGGGAGAAGGATGCGGACATGGCGCGCCTGCTGGGGAGCTGAGAGGACGTACCGTTCAGGCCAACGCTATCCGCAACCGCGGCAGCGACAGCACCGCCGCGGCCCAGGCAAGCCCCGCGCACAACGCAATGGCCGGCACCATCGTCGCGGCACTGTTATCCATGAATGGCGCGGTCAGGGCGATCATCAATCCACCAGTGAGCATCTGCATCGTACCGCCCAGCGACGCCGCAAGGCCGGCAATCTGCGGATGCGGGTCCAGCGACATCACCATCGCCGTGGGCAGCACCAGGCCGAGGCATGCGTTGGCGACGAACAGGCCCACCACCACCGCCGGCAGCGCATCGATCCCCAGCAGTACCAGCGCCGCCAGTGCCAGCGTACAGCCCGCGAAACCGGTGATCGCCAGTGAGATCACCCGTTCCATGCCGAAGCGTTCGGCCAGCTTGCCGGCGAATTGCGACGCGGTGAAAAAGCCGACCGCGTTGATCGCGAAGGCGATCGAAAAGCCAGTCGGGCTGAGGCCGTATTGCCGCGTGTAAACGAAACTCGCTGTGGACAGGAATACGAAGAAGCTGGCCATGCCGAAGCCGCCGATCATGATCAGCCCCACGAAGCGACGGTCGGTCAGCAGCCTGCGCAGGCCGGCCAGCATCGATGCCGCCTGTACCGGGCGCCGATTGGCTGGCGGCAGCGTTTCGGGCAGCACGAAGACGATCAGGCACAGGCTGACCAGCGCGGCGACTCCCAGTACGACGAAGATCTCGCGCCAACCGCCCCACGCCATCACCAGGGAGCCGGTCAGCGGTGCCAGCATCGGAGACACCGAAATGACGATCATGATCGCCGCCATCATCTTCGCCGCCTCCGGGCCGGTCGCCATGTCGCGGATGACTGCGCGCGGCACCACCATCAGCGTGGCGGCGCCCAGACCCTGCAGCGCGCGGGCAGCGATCAGCCAGCCGATCGTGGGTGCCAGTGCTGCCGCAACGGTCGCGACCAGGAAGATCGACACACCGAGCACCAGCGGTTTCTTGCGACCGATCGCATCGGCCATCGGGCCGTAGATCATCTGCGCGACCCCGAACACGATGAAGTACGACGTCAGCGTCAGAGCCGCGCCGGCCTCGCTCGTGGCAAGGTCGCGCGCCACTTCCGGCAGCGCGGGCAGATACATATCGATCGCAAACGGACCGACGGCGGACAACAGGCCCAGCAGAAGGGCCATGCGGAACAGGGGAGCATGCATGGGGTGGAGCCTGGGTTTACGGGATGGGGTGGAGGGCGATGCCGGCGCACCCCGTGCGTGCGATGTGATCGGTGGGCGACGAGTGATCTGCCGTCTGGGCCGTCAGGCGCATTGTCCTATGTCTGGCCGGAATCGACAAAGCGTTCCATCGTGGCGCGCGTGCCGCGTATCCGCAGGCGTGGCGTTTCAACGTGGGTTCAGGGTGATGTTCGGGTGCGTGTCGATGATCTCCAGCACGATGTCGAGAACGTCTGGCCCGTGTCGGCCTCAAGCGCATCGAGGTCGCACTACAACAGGTCGTCCAGCGCATCCAGGCTGTGGCCGAGCGTCCATTCGACGCCTGTCATGAAGATGCGGTTGACCTCGTCATAGTAAGGACGGGATGTCATGGATGCGGCTGCCATCGAGGGTCAGGAATGAAGCCATGGGCGTGTCCCGTCGCGCTCTGGCTGCAGATACGCGACGACCAGCCTCGTGGCTTCATCGACCAGCTTACCGACCGCCGTCTTCTTGAGCAGGTCGGGGCGGTACAGCACCGCGCCATGCGTGATGGCCTCGATCGACATGAAGCATACAAATGCCGCCAGCTCGACATCGAGCGTGCGCAGCTCGTCCCGGTGTCGCGCCAGGTACGCAGCGAAGTTCGCCTGCGCTTCGCGTTGAAAGCCCTCCATCTGTTCCAGCCGCCCCGTGCGCGGCAGTTGTTCGGTGAGCACGCGGTGCAGTTCGGGGTCGACGCGGTGCGCATCGATCGCCACGGTGACCAGCCTGCGCACGGCCGCTTCGACAGGAAGCGTATCGACCTCCGCCAGGGTGCCGCGGACGATGTGCATCACGTCCTCCTTGTGGCGGTCGATGACCGCGGCCACCAGCGCATCCTTGCCGGGGAAGTACTGATAGAGCGAGCCGATGCTGACGCCCGCCTTCTCGGCGATCCGGTTGGTGCTGGCATGGTCGTAGCCCTCGCTGACCAGAATGCGAGCCGTCGCTTCGACCAGGGTGTCGACGGTGGCGCGCGAGCGTTCCTGCGACGCGTGTTTGCGGGGGTTGGTCGAGGGCTTGCGCGCCATGGTCGTGGCCTGCCGAATGCGAGTGGAAAATGAGAGCGATCACTCGCATTGTATCCGGCATCGAAGACAACAATGGTCGCTAACCCATGCCCTACACCAGCCTCGTACTGATCCATGCCTCCACCATGGCCGCGGCGATCGCGCTGACGGTGCTGAGTGAACTGTTGCTGCTCGCTGCCCGCAGCGGCCGCGGCGGGCCCGCGCGGATGGCCTTTCGCGCCAATCGCGTCGGCAGTGTCCTGATCACCGCCGGCCTCGTGTCCGGCATCGCGGTGCTCGTGTTGGGCGGCTGGCCGTTGTGGACGCCGTGGTTGCTGGTGTCGCTGGCGCTTATCGTCGCGATGGCAGTCATTGAGCGCCGCTTCGTCCAACCATGGCAAACGCTGTCCGCGCCGGTACTGCGTCGCGACGCAGCGGGACCGGGCATCCGGGCGGTGGCAACGGACACGCAGGGGCTTCTCGGACGCATGGCCGTGATCGCGCTGTTCGCGGCGATCAGCGTGTTGATGGTCGTCAAGCCGACGCTGGCTACGTTCTGATCCGCCGCCGCCGACCTGTCGACCGGTATTCTTTGCAGCCGCGATGGTTGCGGGCGGAAATCGAATACTGGAGTCATCAACGATGGGTTGGCAACAATCGCCGGCGGTGAGGATGGGGTTGTCGATCGCCGTGGCGACGGGACTCTACGGCGTGTCGTTCGGCGCACTGGGAGTGGCGGCCGGGCTCGGCGTGTGGCAAACCGTGGCGCTGAGCCTGCTGATGTTCACCGGCGGGTCGCAGTTCGCCTTCATCGGGGTGGTGGCCGGTGGCGGCGCAGGCTCGGCCGCGTTCGGCGCGGCCACGCTGCTCGGCGTGCGCAACGCGGTCTACGGCATGCAGATGAACCGGATGCTGCGGCCGAGCGGCTGGCGCAGGCTGGTCGCCGCGCAGGTGACCATCGACGAATCCGCCGCCACCGCCGCCGGCCAGGCCGATGCCGACGAACAGCGGCACGGATTCTGGGCGGCCGGGCTGGGCGTTTTCGTTCTCTGGAACCTATTCACCCTCGCCGGTGCCTTGCTGGGCGATGCGCTGGGTGATCCCCGCCGATGGGGGCTGGATGGCGCGGCCGTGGCGGCCTTCCTCGGCCTGCTGTGGCCGCGGCTGCGCCACCGCGAGCCGGTGGCGCTGGCCGTGCTCTGTGCGCTGGTCACCGTGCTGGCGATGCCTTGGGTGCCGTCCGGCATCCCCATCCTGCTGGCGGCAGTGGTGGCGGCGGTGTGGGGCTGGTTCAGTCGTGGGCCGGCGGATGAGGGACTGGAACCGGACATCGACCCGGCCAGCCATGTGCCCGAACGGGAGCACCGCTGATGTCGCTGTCGGGATGGTTGTTGCTGGCATGTGCCGCGGCGTACGCGATCAAGTTGGCGGGTTACCTGGTGCCGTCGCGCTGGCTGGAGAGCGAACGCATGACCCGGGTCGCCGGAACGCTGACGATCGGCCTGCTGGCGGCGCTGACTGCAATGAACACCTTCGCCAGCGGCACCGGACCGGCCCTCGATGCGCGGCTTGGCGCGCTGCTGGTCGCCGGCGTGGCGTTGTGGCTGCGCGCGCCGTTCCTGCTGGTGGTGATCGTTGGCGCCGCAGCGGCTGCCGTGCTGAGATGGCTGGACATCGCCTGAGGAGGCTCCCATGGCACCGTCGAATCCGATTCCCGCGCGCAGTCCGGCAACCGCTTCCCGGGTGCGCACGGCGCGCATCACTGGCCTCTGGTATCTCGGGCTGGCGATCGCCGGCTTGTGCGGTTTCCTGCTGATCCGGTCCCAGCTCTACGCGGTGGGCGATCCGCAGCAGACCCTGGCCCAGTTGAGCGGGAACGTCGCGCTCGCGCGGGCCGGCATCGCGTTCGAACTGGGCGTGGTGATCACCCAGGCGCTGGCGGCGGTGTGGTTCTTCCGGTTGTTCCGGGGCGTGGACGCGGTCGCCGCGGGGGCGCTGGCGGCATTCGGGCTGGTCAATGCGACGGCGATCCTCATGAGTGCCTCCCTGATCGCGGCGGCCTTCGAGGTGGCACTCGATCCGGCGCTGGTCGCCGGTGTCGATCCGGCCGGGGCGGTGCAGCTGCTGTACCTCGTCAGCGGCCAGCTGTGGACGGTCGGGGCGGTGTTCTTTGGCCTGTGGCTGGTGCCGATGGGCACGCTGGTGCTGCGTTCGGGCTGGATGCCGAGGCCGCTCGGCTGGGTGCTTGTCGTCGGCGGCGTCGGCTATGTGCTCAGCGCGTTCATGGGACTGGTCCCCGGACTGTCGACGGGCGCGATGGCGGCCACCGTGCCTGCGACGATCGGCGAGTTCTGGATGATCGGTTACCTGTTGGTGCGCGGGACGCGGACAACCGGGCCGGCCCGGGCTTGACCTCAACCTTACTTCAGGTCCTAGACTCGCGCGTTTCCCCCGCAGGAGACCCGCATGCACGACGAAATCGCCGATATCGGCACGTACCTGGCGCGACTGGGGTTCGACGCGCCGCCACTGCCGACGCTGGAGACCCTGCGCCAACTCCAGCGCCGCCACACCGAGGTGTTCCCGTTCGAAACGATTGCCACGCTGCTGCGTGAGCCCGTGCCCGTCGACCTGCCGTCGGTGGAGCGCAAGTTGCTGCACGACGGCCGCGGCGGCTATTGCTACGAACTCAACCGCCTGTTCCTGGCATTGCTGCGGCAGCTGGGTTTCCAGGTGCGTGGAATCACCGGCCGGGTGGTGATGGGACAGACCGGCGATGCGCTACCGGCGCGTACCCATCTGCTGGTGCGGGTGTCGATAGATGGCGTCGACTACATCACCGATGTCGGCTTCGGTGGCATGGTGCCGACCGCACCGCTGCGCCTGGATACCACCGACGCCCAGCCGACGCCGCACGAGCCGTACCGGCTTGCCCGCAGCGGCGGAAGCTACATCCTGTACGCGCGGGTGACCGGCCAATGGCGTGCGCTGTATCGCTTCGACCTGCACCCGCAGGAGGAGATCGACCTCGTCGTCGGCAACTGGTACGTCTGCACGCACCCGGACTCGCCCTTCCTCGGTAACCTGATCGTCGCACGCACCGCGCCCGGCCTGCGCCGAACCCTGTCCAATGGCAGCTACGCCATCCACCGCCTCGGCGCACCCAGCGAACGCCGCGAACTGCACGACCCCGACGCGGTGATGATCCTGCTGCGCGACGAATTCGGCATCCGGCTGCCGCAGCACCCGGACCTGCGTGACGCGATCGCGGGCGTGCTGGAGCGGGAGAGTCGGGCCGAGCTGGGTTGACGCTGCCGGCGACGTCCCGCATCGCCTTGTCGATTTCGCGGCGTTCCGTTCGTCCTGTTGATAGCGAACCACTTGAACCTCCCCTCACAGAAAGGACAACCCATGGCAGCAGATACCAAAGTCAAAGGCCCCGCGTCGTACTTCCCATCCATCGAGAAGACCTACGGCAAGCCCGTGAAGCATTGGCTCGACCTGCTGGACTCGGTGCGGGATCGGAAACACATGGAGCAGGTCGCCTTCCTCAAGTCCGAGCACAGCATCGGGCAGGGGCATGCGAATGCGCTGGTGGCGTATCGTCGGGCGCAGCGAGCCTGACGGTTCATCCCATGCGCCGGTTCACCGGCGCTGGCCTGGCGGTTGAGCATCCAGATCGCCATGTTGGCAGGCAGAGCGACAGAGTGCGTCGGGACGGCACGTGGATCAGTGCCCAATCTCGTTGCTACGCCACGGTTCCGGTAATGCCGTCTGCGGGCAATGGCGGGCGGCGTACTGCCAGTCGTAGGTACGGTTGTCGGCCGAGAAGGCCGTGGGGGACTCGATAGTGTAGTCCACTTCGCTCGGTTCTGGGCCGCTGCCACCCATGCCGCCGATCACGGTGCAGGTTTCGGCGGCGGTGTAGGTATTTGGCCCGGTCTGTTCAATCCGGGTGAAGTGGCAGGCTTCACGCGAGCTGTTGATGCCGTCGCCGTCGTGCAGCATCACGGTGGCGTTGGACGCCTCGCCACAGGGCACGTCGGCGGCGACGAAGTAGCCGGGTTTCAGCGGTAGGCGGTCAACGGTGGCCGTGGTGGCGGACGCCGGGCCTGCGTCCTGGCCAGCCTCCGCCGCGGCCGGTGACTGGCTGCCGCACGCGGCCAACAGGACGAGGCAGCACGCTGTGGGAATGGGTTTCACGATGGGCTCTCGCTTGGGTGGTCCATTGTCTGCAACGCAGCCGCGCGCCCTGATCGGCCGACCCGGTCCATCGGAGACACGCCCTGCTTAATCCCGCAAGTTAATCCCGCAAGGCGACTTTCACTCCCCGTGCGCCAGCGCTTCCTCTACCGCGCTGAATGCGGAGCGCCCACCGAGCCGCTCGCCGGGCATGCCGGTGGCGAACCACACCACGCCGGTGCCGCCGTCGCGGTCCAGCCACAGACCCGACTGCAGGCCGTAGGCGGAGCCGGAATGGCCGACGCGCGCCACGCCGTCACCGAACGGGTCGTCGCGGCAGCCGTCGACCGCGGTGGCGAGGGTCTGCATCGCCAAGCCGTAGCGGCAGAAGAAGCCCCTGCCGAGATCGCCGGTGTCTTCTTCGAAGGTCAGGCCCTGGCCAGGGGTGTATTGCCACAACGGAGTGGCGAGTTCGCGGACGGAAGCCGGCGTCAGCAGGCGCACGCCGTCGAGTTCGCCTTCGCCCAGCAGCATCCGCCCGATCCGCGCCAGCCCGTTGGCCGAGATGCGCAGCCCGCCCTGCGGCGAGAACAGCGCGCCGTTGTCGCCGGGGCGCCATTGCGACAGGTCGCAGCTGCCATCCTCGGCGGCGATCACCGGGCAGTCGGGCCGGTCGCCGTGCAGGTCGTCCTTGTTGGGCGCGCCGTCGCCGTCGTAGATGACCACGGCGCGGGCCACGGCGGCGTCGTTGCAGGTGGCCCAGTTGAAGCAGCCCTCGATGCCGAGTGGCTGCAGCACCAGTCGATCCATCAGGCGATCGAAGCGTTCGCCGGTGGCGCGTTCCATCACCTGCGCGATCAGAGGGAAGTTGAGGTTGGTATAGCGGAAGTACGTGCCCGGCGCGTGCGCGGTATCCCACGCGCGCGGGTCGTCGAGAATGTCGCGCAGTTGCCCGCCCAGCGGGGTCTGCCAGTAGCCGGCGGCGTCGGTGAGGCTGGAGCGGTGCGATAGCAGCAGCCGCAGGGTGATCGGGGTGTCGGGATGGGCGGGGTTGCGCAGCGGCCAGCCGAGCAGGTCGCCGACGTCGGCGTCGAGGTCGAGCGTGCCGGCCTCGACCAGCCGCATCACCCCGATCGCGGTCACCAGCTTGGAGATGGAGGCGATGCGCACCGGATCGCCCGCGGTCACCGCGCGGCCGCTGGCCTTGTCGGCCAGCCCGTGGACATCGGTGGCGGTGACGCCGTCACGGTCGAAGACGACGCGCACGGTGGCGACGGGTGGGTGGGGGACGGACTCGCTGGCTTGCGCGAGGGGCGCGGCGAGCAGCAGGGCGACGAACGGGGCGGCGAGGGCGGGTCGTTTGGTCATGCGTCGCATGGTAGCGGCGCACGCCGTCTCAATCCGGTCCGGTCAATCCCGGTCCGGCGCACCCAGCGGGAAGTACGACCGGTAGGGCCGCGCCTCGTCCACCGCACGCTTGAACGACGGGCGCGCGAGCAGCCGTTCGCGGTAGGCGCGGACGTGGGTGAAACCGGGGTCGATCGGGTGCGTCCAGTCGGCGTAGAACAGGAACGGCGCCGCGCCGCAGTCGGCCAGCGAGAACGTCGCGCCGGCGGCCCATTCGCGTGTCGCCATGTGCTGGTCCAGCCAGGCGTAGGCGGTGTCGAGCATCGCGCGGGCGTCGGCGACGCCGCGCGGGTCGCGTTCGGCTTCGGGGCGCAGGCGGTCGAAGACGAACTTCTGTTGCGGGGTGGAAATGTAGTTGTCGAAGAAGCGGTCGAGCATCCGCACTTCGAGCGCGGTGTCGGGATCGGCCGGGATCAGCTTCACCGGCCCGGGGTGGTGCAGGTCGAGGTACTCGATGACGGAGGTCGCCTCAATCACGGTGCGGTCGCCGTCGACCAGCACCGGGAAGCGACGCATCGGCCACAACGCCGCCAACTCTTCGTTGGCCTTGGCGTCCTCCAGGTTCCGATAGTCGAATGGGGTCTGGTTCTCGTACAGCGCGATCAGCGCCTTCTGGCAGTAGGAGGAGAACGGGTGGGCGTACAGGCGAGGAAGGACAACGGGCATGCGAGGCTCCGGGTGGGTTTGCGTGTGCGACGAATGGGCGGGGCGCGATTCGACATCCACCAGGGATTACGGTGCCGTTTCCTTCTGGAGCTCGCGCTGATCACCTGCGTTGTGCATTGCACGATCGACTCCGCACAGACCGACGCATTCGAGCGCTTCGCACGGAAATGTTGCGGCACGGACGATCGGCGGGAGTTACAAGCCGGGAGCGCATTGATAGCCGGCTGGTTCGGCCCGGTCGGCAAACGGGGCGACGAAGGAACTCCGGCGCCGATGTGCCGTCGGCCCGGACGGGGCACCGAGACGCGTTGCATCGGCTGTGGGTAAGGAGTTCGGGATTAGTTGCGCACCCGGAACAAGGGCAGCCCCGTTTGTTCGGGCAGATGGCGGCCGCGCAGTTCGCGCCGTGACGGCACGTCGAAGCGGTTGTCGTTTTCGCCGTGTGCACCTGCGATGGTGGTGAATGCAGCCATTTCCGAAAGTCGAAGCGGTATCGCGTCGACCAGGTCCTGGACGGTCCATTGCAGTCGGAACGGGAATTGTATGGAGGTCTTCATGGTGGGCTCCGTGGATGACAGGCCGTCGTCGTCACGCTCTGCACGGCTGCGGCGGGCTTCGCTCCGCGCCCGCCGTGCGGGCGAGCAGCAGTCGGTTCAGCGGGCTTTCCGGCCGCTGTGCGGTGCGCTCGGCGGCCAGCGCGACGGCCAGCGGCTGCTGACCTCCGCGGATCGCCGCCTCGAGCAGGGTGAGATCGAGCAGGTCGCGCTGCGCGTGGCTGCCGCCGAAGCGCTGTGCATGGCCACGCAGCGGGCGCAGCAGGGCGACGGCATCGGCATGGCGCGCCTCGCCGAACGCCTGTATCGCGCGCGCGGCATCCAGGCCGACTTCGCGCGCGAACGCGGCGGTGTCGCCGGTGCTCGTCGCGGCGACCGCTTGCAGTGATTCGAGCACTGCCTGTTGTGCCTTGCCGCGTCCGCTGCCGACGAAGGCCATCATCGCGTGCCAGTCGTTGAAGGCGTAGTTGCCGGCGCCGGCCAAGGGTGCCCATTGGTCGGCAACGGTTTCCCATCGCCCGCCCACGTCCACGCCGCGCAGTTGCAGGCGCCACAGCAACGCGGTGGCGTCGATCAGGTCCATCGCCAGCGGCGAACGCGCGCCGTGGATCGGGCCGTCGAACAGCCGCAGCGCTTCGTCGATCCGGCCGAGTTCCAGTTGGAACAACGCCAGGTGCCACCAGTTGTGCACGGCGAAGGCGCTGTCGCGCGACCAGGCCTCGGTGTCCGAGCGCAGCCAGGCGATGCCGTCGTCGGTGCGGCCCTGCATTTCCATCACGTGCGCGACTGCGTGCCAGCCCCAGCCGTCGCGACGCTGCTGCTCGACGCTCAGGCGCCCGTAACGTTCGGCCTGCGCGTACTGGCCGCATTCCTCCAGTCCGAACGCATACATGCCCAGCAGTGCGTGATGACCCGGCTGGCTCGGACTCCACGCCGGCAGCGCGCGGGCGATGCGGTCGCGCAGCATGCGCGCGTCGCCGGTGAAAAAGTCGAGCAGATGGCCGGCCTGCAGTGCGAGCGCATCGCGCGGGTAGTCGGCGCTGATGTCCTCCAGCACGTGTGCGGCAGCGCGCCAGCGGCCCTCGAGCAACAGACCGATGGCCCGCAAATGGCCGCGTTCACGCTCGTTGGCCGGCAGTGCGCCTCCGCGGCGCAGGCAATCGCGCGCCACTGGCAGGTCGGCGGGTTCGGTTCCGAGCAGGTGCAACCAGGCCTTGAGCACATGCGCCATCGTCATCGCCGGGCTGGCGGCGAGCGCACGCTCCACGCGGGCCACCGGATCGTCGATGTAGCACCGCAACTCGTGGCTGGCCTGTTCGAACGCGGCCAGGCTCTCGGCGGTTGCGCCGGTCGTGGCGTGGTCAGCATAATCGCGCATGGTCATGAGCCGTTCTCCTGAAGGCTGCCGGACCGGCCGGCATGGGCGACACTCTCGCGCCGCCACGGGAGTCGCGGAATGGCCGTGCCGCCGGATCGCTTTGCCCTGCCGCCGCCAGGTGCCGGCTTGCCGCCATGGATGCCCTGTCTGACCTGCTGCGCGTGCTGCGCTTCACCGGCGGGGTGTTCCTCGATGCCACCTTCCGCACGCCGTGGTGCGTGTACTCGCAGGTCACCCAGGAAGACTGCACTCCCGACACGCCGAGCGCGAGCCTGGTTGCGTTCCACTACGTGCTCGACGGCCACGTCGAAATCAGTATTGGCGGCGGGCGGCCATGTGCCTGCAGCGCCGGCGACCTGATCGTGGTCGTGCGCAACGATGTGCACCTGTTCGGCAGCGATCTCACCCTGCCGCCGATGCACGCCGAATCGATCATCCGCGAGGCGAGCCATGACGAGCTGGCGCATGTCGACGCCGGCAGCGGCGACACCATCGTCAGTCGCTTCGTCTGCGGCTACCTCGGAACGTCCATGCAAACCCATCCCCTGCTCGACGCGCTGCCCGACCTGCTGGTCGCCAATGTACGTGGGCGCCCCTGCTCGGAATGGGTGGAAAGCTCGTTCCGCTTCGCGGCACGCACGCATCTCTCGCACGAACCCGGTGCGCAGGACATGCTGGCGCGCTTGTCGGAATTGCTGTTCGTCGAGGCGGTGCGCGAGTACATCGAACACCTGCCGCCCGGATCCACCGACTGGCTGTCGGCGCTTCGCGATCCGCCGCTGGCGCGCGCGCTGTCGGCGCTGCATGCGCGGGTCGCGCATCCGTGGACTACCGAGCAACTCGCCTACGAGGCACTGTTGTCACGCTCGGCATTCGCCGAACGCTTCGCGCGCATGCTCGGGGTGCCGCCGATGACCTACCTGACCCGCTGGCGGATGCTGGTCGCCGCGCAGCGGCTGCGCGAATCGCGCGCTTCCATCGGTCAGATCGCGGCGAACGTGGGCTACGAATCCGAATCCACCTTCACCCGGGCATACACCCGCGAAATGGGGGTCACTCCAGGCGCCTACCGCCGCGGCCAGCCTGGCGCCGGGGCGGGCTGACGTCGCATCGACACGCAGGCGGTCAGACTCAAGTGTCGATTCGCAGCCTCCTCATTCCTCGAACGAAGTAGATTCCCACCCGGAGCCACCCATGTCCCTGGTCAGATCGATCACCCCGCGGAGTGAGGCATGAAGCTCGCCGCCTTGCCCGTCCTGCTCACCTGCGCACTGGTGCTGGCCTCTTGCTCCCCGCCGGAAAGTGCGGCCGAACGCGCGACGAGCCAGGACGAAGCAACTGGCGGGTCGGCAAGCGCGCCCGTGCAACCGGTTACGCAGCCGTGGCCGGACGGCGATACGCCGGCGCGTTCCACTGCCGATGGCCTGACGACGGGCGGCGATGGGTCGCAGATCGCGCTCGAGGAGTTGACCTCCGCGCAGTTGGGCAGCGTGGACCTGCCTGGCGAACTGGCATGCAGTTTCGCCGATGCCGGCGGCGCCACGTTGCTGCTGGCCCGCGCCGATGTGCTGCCGGATGGCGCGGTCCGGGGTGTAGTGAACAACAACGGTTATGTCGAAATGCTCGGCAACGGCCGGGCGGGCGGCTTCAACGACCTGGCCGACGGCATCACCCTGTCCGGCCGCGGGCTGACCGTGGTGCTCGGGCGAGGTGAAAGCGTGCCTATGGACAACGAGGCGACGCGGCATTCCGCGACCCTGAAGGTGCAGCGGGCGGATGGCGCCGAGAGAACCTGGTCCGGCACGTTGACGTGCGGTCCGTGAATGGACGGGCAGCCGGATGGGTTGTTGCGTCATGTGGCGGTCGATAATCGGCATTCCCTGGTCCCGTCACGTCACCGCATGTCCATCGTCCTGACCGATTTCGCCCGTCCCCGCCTGTTCCCGCGCGAGCCGCGCCGCAATACCATTCAGGACTGCACGCCCGGACAGTTCGAGCGGCATCTCAACGAGGTGCCGCCGCTGAGGGTACTCGATGGCTACGCGCCGTTCTGCAAGCTGCACGTGCACCGCAACTGGACTTCGACGCGGTGCCTGGCGGTGCCGATCACCGATGACAACCGGCACCTGCTGCGCTCCGACTACGAGGCCCGCAGCCGCGAGGAGCTGCCGGTGCTGGTGCGCTGGTTCGAGGGCCTGGAGCCGCCGGTGGCGGGCTACCTCGTCGTCATCCTCTACAGCCGCGGACAACTGGCGAAGGAGGGCACTGAAATCACCGCCGACTGGGGCGTGGTGGGTTGCATGTACACCGCCGAGCCGGAGGAGACGCCGATGGCGCCGATCACGATGTTGCGCAACGTACTCGGCGTCGGGGAGGGCGGCTCGGGCGTGCCGCTGGACCGCGAAGCGTATGCGCGCAGCGTGGCGTTCTGGCGCAGCCACGCCAACTGGAGGGGCTAGGGGCTCACCACAGATGCTGCTCCATGATCCGCAGCACCTCGTCGACCGGCAGGGCAGTGACCTCATGGTCATCGCGGCCGATCATGGTCTCGGCGTGGAACAGCGAGTTGAGGATGGCCTCCTCGGTCGCCTCGATGGTGGCCATGAACAGCGGCGACATCGCGTCGTTGCGCAACGTGGTGGACTGGTGCAGTGGGCGGTCGGATTCGTAGGGCACACGCACCGATTCGTTGGACGAGAACGCGATGACGTAATCGCCACTGCCGTTGGACGCGATGCCGCCGGTCCGGGCCAGGCCGAGCATGGCGCGCTTGGCCATCCGCTCCAGGTTGCGTGCATCCAGCGGGGCGTCGGTGGCGACGACGATCATGCAGGAGCCGTCGGGTGAGTCGTTGAGTTCGTCGCTCAGGTAATGCTTGCCGAGCACCTTGCCGACCGGCACGCCGTCGATGCTCAATACGCCGCCGAAATTGGTCTGCACCAGCACCCCGACGGTGTAGCCGCCGAGGTTGTCGGGGAGCTTGCGCGACGAGGTGCCGATGCCGCCCTTGAAGCCGAACGTCACCGTGCCGGTGCCGGCACCGACGTTGCCCTGCTCGACCTCGCTGCCACTGGCGGAGCGGATAGCCGCCAGCACGTCCGCCTTGGTGACGTGGCGGCTGCGGATGTCGTTGAGGTAGCCGTCGTTGGTCTCGCCGACGACCGGATTGACCGAGCGCACCTCGTCGTTGTCGGCGAAGGAGAAGGTGTAGTCGATCAACGCATCCGACGCGACCGGCACGCTGAGGGTGTTGGTCAGGACGATCGGCGTTTCGAGGGTGCCGAGTTCCTCGACCTGCGTCGACCCGGCCAGCTTGCCGAAACCGTTGCCGACGTACACCGCCGCCGGGACTTTGCTCTGGAAGAGGTTCCCGCCATGCGGAAGCACCGCGGTGACGCCGGTGCGGATGCTGTCGCCGCGGACGATCGTCGTGTGGCCGACCGCCACGCCGGGTACGTCGGTGATCGCATTCCACTGGCCGGGCTGCAGCACGCCGATGGCGATGCCGTGGTCGCGCAGGTCCTTGTGCTGGGCGTGGGCGGGAAGCCCGGGGGACAACAGCAAGGCGACGGCAAGCAGGCGAAGCACCATGGTCGGGTCTCGTGCGGTGGCGGGTGTTGCCGACGATAACCGGGATCCGTGCTCAATCGCAGCGCTGCCTCGTCAGGCCGTTAACGGTGTCGGTCAGGGTCTGCTGGTCGTCGGACAGGCTGAAGCTGTAGGTGGCTCCGCGGGTTTCGCCTTCGCCGGTGAGCTGGGCGGTAATGTCGATGTCGTTGCCGCTGCTGTCGACGGCGGTGATGTCGCCAGTGCTTTCGTGGAACTCGATGCGCGAGGCGCCGATGGTCAGCTCGGTGACATGGCCGGGCGAGGTGCAGGCCGCGATGCCGGCGGCGTAGTCGCCCTGGAACTGCTCGGGAACGGTGTTGGCGGTTGGCGGTTCGGGCGTCGGTTCGGGTTGGGGCGGTGTCACCGGCGTGGGAGCCGTGGCGGGGCTGTCGGCGGCCGGTGGAGTGTCGGTGGCGGTGCTGCTGTCCTGAGCGGTGCAGCCAGCGGCCAGCAGCACGCCCAGGACGATCATGTGGATTCGCATGCGGTTCTCCGTTTCGTGGCGGGATGGCAGCGGCCACGGTTGCC
This sequence comes from Lysobacter sp., assembly GCA_050737695.1. Taxonomy (GTDB): domain Bacteria; phylum Pseudomonadota; class Gammaproteobacteria; order Xanthomonadales; family Xanthomonadaceae; genus Novilysobacter. Next base: position 47,906 of record JBOHYB010000018.1, read on the forward strand.
GATGCGGCGTGAGCATGGGGTCGAGGTGGGGCGGCTCGATGGTACCGCGGCACCCGCTTGTGACGAGCCGGTCGTAGTTGGAGAATCCGAAGACGTCCGCAAGGAGACTCGTCATGACCATTCCCTTCCGTTGTCGCTGCGGCACGTTGCAAGGCGAGATCGAGCCCGCTGCTACCTACCTCCGCGCCGTCTGCTATTGCCGCGACTGCCAGGCCTTCGCCCGGGCATTGGACCGCGAGCAGGACGTGCTCGATCCGAACGGCGGCACCGACATCGTCGCCATACGTCCCGCCGGCGTGCGCTTCACCATGGGCCGCGAGCAAGTGGCCTGCCTGTCATTGAGTCCCAAGGGCCTGCTGCGCTGGCATTCGGCCTGCTGCCATACGCCCCTGGCCAACACGCCACGGGATCCGAAATTGCCGTACGTCGGAGTGCTGGTCAGTTGCATGGCGGGAGAGTCCGGCACGCTGGATGCCGCGTTCGGGGCGCGGCGCATCGCGTTGGGCACCGGCTCCGCCAGGGGCGAGGTTGCGGCCACGCCGGTGCGGACAACGCTGGGCGTCGTGCGGATCATGTGGGGCGTGCTGCGGGCGAAGCTGGGCGGGCGCGACCGCGACAACCCGTTCTTCGACATGGCGACGTTGCAACCGGTGGTCGAACCGCGGGTGCTGACGCGACAGGAACGCGCCGAGGCCGAGGGTCGGTAGTCCGTCGAAGATGCCAGTGCAACGAAATCCCGCCAGTCAGGACCCCGAGCTGTTGCGCCGCCTGCTGCGCGCGAAGGACCGGATAGACGCCGCGTCGCACGAGGCATGGCCCGTGCAGCGGTTGGCTGGCGTGAGCTGCGTCTCGCCGGCGCACTTCGCGCGGTCGTTCAAGGAGGCCTTCGGCGTTCCGCCGCACCGTTACCTGCTCACGCGCCGGATCGAGCGCGCCACGGCGCTGCTGCGCGACACGCCGTTGTCCATCACCGACATCGCGTTCCGGACCGGCTGGGCCAGCCTGGGCACGTTCGGCCGCACGTTTCGCGACATCACCGGGGAGAGTCCGGGTGATTTCCGTGCGCGCGAGCAGGCCGCACCGCACGAGCTTGAATGGGTGCCGGCATGTTTCGTCGCCGCGGCCCAGCGGCCCGACCTCACGACCGCAGTTTCGGAGAAGCGCCGGCGCGACGCCGACGCTAGGGTGACCGCGTCCGAACAACGGTCTGAAGAACAGGAGATGTCATGAGCCAGGGTGTCGGGGTAGTCGGGTTGTACGTTCGCGATCAGGACGAAGCCCACGAGTTCTATGTCGGGAAGCTGGGATTCCGCGTCCATACCGACGCGCGCAATGGCGATTATCGCTGGCTGACAGTGCAGCATCCGGAGCAGCCGTCGTTCCAGCTCGGCCTGTTCGCGCCGGAGCAGCCGATGCTCGACGCCGCCACCGTGCAGGCCGTGCGCGAACTCGTGGCGAAAGGCGCGATGCCGCCGATGGTGCTGGTCGTCGACGACTGTCGCGCGGCGTTCGAGCGGATGCGCGCCGACGGCGTGGAGTTCACCCAGGAGCCCGAGGACCGCTATGGCAGCGTGGACGCCGGCTTCCGCGATCCGTCCGGGAACGGGTGGAAGATGATCCAGACGCCGCGGGGGGAGGGATGAGTGCCAGCGACCGGATCCGGCAAGCCCACCGCTGGGTGGCCATCGTTTTCACGGCGACTGTCATCGCCAACTTTGTCGCCATCGCGTTGGCAGGTGGCGGGATGCCTTCGCCCTGGGTGACCTACTCGCCCTTGCTGCCGCTCGCGTTGCTCATGCTCAGCGGGTTGTACCTGTTCGTGCTGCCGCATGTAGTCCGGCGGCGCAGCCTGCCGTAGCAGCGGTAGGTGCAGCGACAGTTCGCTGGCGCAGTAGTCGCGTCTCAATCGTGGTTGTCGACCGCATCCATCACCCGCGCCGAGTAGACGAGTGCCGCACCGGCTTTGAGCGCCACCGCCACGCCCAGCGCTTCGGCGATCTCCTCGCGGGTGGCGCCGTGCTTGAGCGCGGCATCGACGTGCACGGTGATGCAGCCGTCGCAGCGGGTGGTTACGGCGACGGCCAGGCCGATCAGCTCGCGGGTCTTGGCGTCCAGGTGGTTGGTCTTGGCGCCGGCATTGGACAGGGTGGTGTAACCGCGCACCGTGTCGGGCGACAGGCGGCCGAGTTCCGCGATTCGGGGGCCGAGTTCGTTGCGGTATTCGTTCCAGTCGAGCATGCGGCTTTCTCCTTCAGAACTGATCCGGTGGACTGAATCCTCGAAAGCCGGGTTGATCCCGGCGAGCGGGGCAGTTTCAGATCATCTGCGAATTGGCGTTGCCCTGGCGTGACCGCGGACGCTCCGCTAGCGCCTGACGCTGGTTGGCGGCGCTGGCCTGGCCAGTCCATTGCGGCGCGCTTCTTCGATCAGGGCGCGGCTCTCGCGCTCGGCCCGACGGGCGTGCTGTTCCTGCTGCTCGCCGAGCGCCTCCATCTGCTTGCCGAGCACTTCCATCGGCCGGCTGGCTTCCTCCATCTGGCGGCCTAGGGCTTCGATGGGCGCCTGGTTGGCGTGCAGGCGCGCGACGGCGGCTTCGATGGTTTCGCCCTGGCGCTCCATTTGTGCGGACAACGTTTCCATGCGCTCGGAGAGGGCATCCATCTGCGTCTCGAGTGCGCGGCGGTGGGCTTCGTCGGCTTGCGCCATCTGGGTGCCCAGACGCCCCTGCTCATCGCCCAGCGCGTGCTGTTGGGTCGCCAGCTCGGTCATGCGGGCGATGGCGGCGCGCATTTCTGGGGAGTCGCCGGTGTGGGCGGTGAGTTCGCGCATGCGGTCGCTGAGGGTCTCGAGCTTCGCGCTGTGCACGCGCATCTCGTCGCTGAGCGATTCCATCTGCGGGCTCAACTGTTCGACGTCGCGCCACGAATCGCGGATGCGGGCGACCAGCGCCGGGTCGTCGATCACGTAGGCGCGGCCGTCGCGGCGGAACCAGACGAAGTCGTGATCGAGGCCGGTGCGAACGGCGCTGATTTCGTCATGGTCGTCGCCCGGGCCGGACAGGATCACGCCGTCCTCGCCGTGGCGGACCAGGGCGAAGGCGTCGCGCTGCCCGCCGTCGACGCGCGCGACCTGGGCACGCGGCGCCGGCGTGGACAGCACCGGACCGCGGATCGCCGCCGGTACCGGTATCGACGAAGCCGGCGCCGTGACCTGGGCGTGCGCCACCAGCGCGACGCAGGCCGCGGCGAGGCCAACCAGCGGGAAGGCGATGCGGCCGCCGGCGGCGCGGCGACCGGGCTGGACGAGTTGCTGGATGCGGGACATGAGCTGGCCTCCGTGGGCGGCTTGGGCGAGGTGGAGCGGGGTGGGGTGGTGGTCGTGCGCGTCCGCCAGGGCGGACAGCGCCAGGGCGAGCCGGCGCGGCTGGCCGGTGATGTCGGCGGCGAGACGATCGGCGATCTGTTCGCGCTCGATGCGGATCCGCCGCGACAGCCACCAGGTGACCGGGTGGTAGAACAGCAGCGCCTCGGCCAGTCCCTGCAGCAGGTTGACCAGGTAGTCGTGGCGGCGGATGTGGGCCAGCTCGTGCGCGAGCAACGCTTCGATTAGCTCGACCGGCATGCGCGTAAGCAGCGCCGATGGCAGCAGCACGACGGGGCGCAGCCAGCCGGCCGACACCGGCGAGTCGAGCCGATCGACCACGTGCAGGGCAACGTGGCGCAGCAGCCCGAAGCGCCGGGCGAGCGCGTCCAGCCGCGCCTGCCACTCGGCCTGCAGCGGGCCTTGCGGGATGGCGCGCAGATGGCGGATCCACCACAGGCCCAGTGCCATGCGCAGCGACAGCACACTGGCGCCGGCGGCCCACAGCGCGACGACCAGCGGCAGCCATCCCTCCGGCAACGTGCCTTGCAGCGGTGCCGTCCAGACCCGGTTGAACGCAGTCGGCGCGATCGCCGCGGGATCCAGCGACAAGGACGTGGGCACCGACGCGGTCGTGGCCGGCGCGGATGCGAACAGGTCGGCGAGCACGCCGGCCGCCGGCACCAGCACGCAGGCCAGCATCGCCAGGCAGGCAATCGCATAGCGCAGCTGCGGCCGGGCGTCGCGCAGCCACTGCAGCAGGACGGCGGCCACCAGGCCGATCAGCAGGCCCTGCCAGACGAAGTCGAGAAGGGCGCGGCCGAGCGCGGGGACAAAGCGGGCGGACAGGTCCGGCAGGAACGCAAGCAGGTCAGTCATCACGGCCTCCCTTCGAGTCGGTGTCCTGCAGGAGCCGGCGGATCTCCTCGCGCTCCCGGTCGGTCACGTGCTGGTCGAGGGCCGCCAGCACGAGGTCCTTGCCGGAGCCGGCGAACGCCTTGTGGATGAGGTCTTTCAACAGGTTGGTCTGCAACGCGTCTTGCGCGTGCGCCGCGGCGTAGACGTGCGAGCGCTGGCTCTCGTCGCGGCTCAGCAGGCCCTTGCCGTGCATGACCTGCATCAGCCGCAGCACGGTGGCGTAGACGAGGTCCGGCCGCTCCGGTTGGCGGGCCTGGTGGACCTCCTTCACGGTGGACGGGCCGAGCTGCCAGATCACCCGCAGCAGGTCGAGTTCGGCGGGGGTGGGCTTTGGAAGCCTGGCGGTCTTGCGGGTCATCCGGCGGTGCATCCCTGGCGACGTTGAGATGCAACATAGAGCGTCTAGATCTTTTTGTCTAGACAAATTTGTCTAGTTCAAAAGTCATGAGCGAGCGATCGCAACCGCCCGCGGAAAACGTGTGCAGTCCTCAGTCGACGGGCGCCTGCAGCACCGCCTCGACATCCACCACGTCCACGCCCTGCATCTGCCCCAGCAGGCTGTCGAACCACGGCTTGTGCGAGGCGCCGACGATCGACAGTACGCGGGCGCCGGGCCGTTCGCGGAACGTCGCACGAATGTTGGCCACCATGCGCAGGTTGCGGATTTCCCAGCCAGCGACGTAGAACTGGCCGTAGTGTTGCGGCGAGGTGTCGCGAAGGGCGGCGCCGAAGTCGCCGTCGGCCTGGATGGCACGCGCGTCGGGGCGGTTGAGGTAGCGGTACAGGCCGAGCATGTCGCCGCGCTCGGTGAGTTCCTGCTCGCGCTTGCGCAAAACCTGCCTCTGCGCGGCGGCGGCATCCCATGCGTGCTGGATCGCCTTGCTGAACGCCGGTAGCTCTGCATCCGATATCTGGACGTTGTCGCCGGTGTGGTCGTCAGTGGCAAACACGCGTGGCAATCCCAGCCGGGCGGCCAGCCGCGCGGCAATCTGGTAATCCTCGTTGTCGCGTTTCATCAGCTCGACGAGCTGCGCGACCAGCACGGTGTCCAGTCCGTCGCCGGCACGTCGTTCGGCGTCCGCCAGTTGCAGCCATTGGACCAGGGCGGATGGGTCGTCGTTGGCGGCGAGGAACAATGCCGCGAGGTGGCGGCGCTGCGCCGAGGTCGGTTTGGTCGGCCAGTCGGCCAGCGTCTTGTTCACCTCGGCGATGGCGGCCGGGACATCCAGGTCGGTGGCGGCGTGGGCGTCAGCGGGATCGCTGCAAAAGCGTGCGACGTCCTCGGGATCGTAGACCGTGGGGTGGCGCGCCATCAGGTCGCAGCCTTCGCCGGAGATCGATTCGATGGTGATGATGTCGGTCTTGAAAGCGGCCAGGCGATCCAGCAACGGCGCTAGCGATTCGGGATCGAAGGACTCTGGCAGTTGCGACAGATGCACGCTGCCCAGAACCAGCACCTGCGCCCGCGGGCCGGCCATGTCATCGTCCAATGTCGACAGGTCGACTTGCGCCTGCGCGAAGCCGCTCACGGCCAGGCCAAGCGACAGCACCAAGGTCAGTGTCTTCCGCAATGTCGTGCTCCTTTTAGATGTTCAGGTCATAGGGGCGCCCGGCGGCGCAGTCGTCGACGTCCTGCGCGCTGACGTCGGCGTAGGGCTGCAATGCGGCGACCGACCGGATCATCCGGTCCTGGTGCTGGCGCACGTCGCCCAGCAGCCTGCAGAACTCCGGCGTGTGCGCGATTTCCCTGGCCTGACTTTCGATGTGCCGTTCGGCCTGGTCGCCAAGGCCGGTCACCACGCCGAGCAGCGCGGTGACCATCGCGCGATTGGTCAGCGACTCTGTGTCGTCGAGGGTCAGGTCGATGAGGTCGAGGACGGCATCGCGGTAGCCGGCGGCTTCGATGCGCTGGGCCTCGGTCAGCTGCAGGGCGTCATCGCCGATGGTCACCGCGCCCGATGGGGCGATGCTGGCGTCGGGGCGGTCCTTGGCATCCAGTTCCAGCGGCTCGGCGTGGAGCGCGGCGCGTTCGGCCTCGATTTCCTTGCTTGCGATCCCGGCGCAGCCGGTCATCAGCGCGGCGGCAAGGGTCGCGAGGGCGAGGGCGGACGGATTCATGTCGGGCACAAACGGCTCCATGGTCGATTGGTGATATACGTAACTAATACAGTATTACACGAATGCTCGGCCCTTCAACCCTGACTATCGGCACGCAGGTGTGGATTCGTGGTTTGCCGCATCTGGCGCCACGTATGGGGCGGGTGGATGATGGAGGTGGATGACGCAGGCATCGCGGATACTGGGCGGCCCCACATGACGCGCCCTCCCCATGTCCGACCCGTCCACGTCCGGCACCGCAGCGATGCCCGCCACTCAGGCCCGCTGGCTTGAACCGCGCGTGCTGATCCCACTCTCGCTGCTCACGCTTTACCTGGTGTGGGGATCGACCTACCTCGGCATCCGCATCGCGCTGGAAAGCTATCCGCCGTTCCTGCTGGCGGGGGTGCGGTTCATCGGCGCCGGAGTGGCGATGTACGCGTTCCTGCGCTGGCGCGGGCATGCGGCGCCGACCCGGTTGCAGTGGCGCAATGCGGCGATCACCGGCGTGCTGCTGCTCGGCTTCGGCAATGGCCTGGTGTGTTTTGCCGAGGAGCGGGTGAGTTCGGGCATCGCGGCGGTTGCGGTGTCGAGCATGCCGTTGTTCGCGGCGGCGTTCGGCGGGCTGTACCGGCAGTGGCCGACGCGGCGGGAAACGCTCGGCCTGCTGGTGGGTTTTGTCGGCGTGGTCGTGCTCAACCTGGGCAGCGGGCTTTCCGGCGAAACCCTGGGCGCGATCGCGCTGCTGACCGCGGCGGCATGCTGGGCGTTCGGCTCGGTCTGGAGCCGCCGACAGGACATGCCGACGGGGCCGATGAACACCGCGGCGCAGATGCTGTGCGCAAGCGTCGCGCTGCTCGGCGTGGGCTTTGCCAGCGGCGAGACGCTGCCGGCGGAGCCGACTGCGCGGGCGACGTGGGCGCTGGTGTACCTGGCGGTGTTCGGTTCGATCGTCGCCTTCAGTGCTTACCTGTACGTGCTCAAGCACGCGCGGCCCGCGGTCGCCACCAGCTATGCCTACGTCAATCCGCCGGTGGCGGTGTTGCTGGGCGTGCTGCTGGTGGGCGAAACCGTCGGCCCGTTTGACCTCGCCGGGATGGCGATCATCCTGGCCGGGGTGGCGGTCATCACCTTGGCGCGGACGCGTCGCGTGGCGTGACCGGCCGGAGGGGCGCGCGGCGGAGGTTGGCTTGGCCTCCGCGGGGCTTCATCATCGGGTGCTTGTATCACTGCAGGACGAACGCATGACAAACCAACCTCACTATCCGACCGGTACGGCCGGCATCGCCTGGGGCGATGCGGAACGCGCCGAATGGCTGTCGCGGCAGGCCCGCCAACGTAGTTACGAGGCGGACGTGCTGAGTGCGATCGATCGCCTGCGTTCGCGTTTCGATGTCGTGCAGTACGGAGAATTGGACTACGGCCCGGCGGACACGTACCCGCTGTTCGCGGTCAAGAGCCGCGACTGGCGCGATGATCTTCCCGTCGCGCTGGTGACCGGCGGCGTGCATGGCTACGAGACCAGCGGCGTGCACGGCGCGTTGCAGTTCATCGACCAGCACGCAGCCGACTACGCTGGCCGCGCCAACCTGCTGATAGCGCCGTGCATCAGTCCGTGGGCCTATGAGCGGATCCATCGCTGGAACCCGCACGCCGTCGACCCGAACCGCTCGTTCCACGCCGACAGCCCGGCGCAGGAGTCGGCGGCGTTGATGGAACTGGTTGCCCCTGTCCGCGATCGCGTACTCGTGCACATCGACCTGCACGAAACCACCGACAGTGACGAGTCCGAATTCCGCCCGGCGCTTGCCGCACGCGACGGCAAGCCCTCCGAGCCGGGTGAGATCCCCGATGGCTTCTACTTGGTCGATGACAGCGAGAACCATCAGCCCGAGTTCCAGCAGGCCATCATCGCGGCGGTCGCCAAGGTCACCCACATCGCCCCGGCCGACGCCAACGGCGAGATCATCGGGTCGAAGGTGGTGGCGCCGGGCGTGATCGAATACCCGCTCAAGCAACTCCACTTGTGCGCCGGCATCACCGACGCGCGCTACACCAGCACCACCGAGGTCTACCCCGACAGCCCGCACGCCACGCCACAACAGTGCAACGACGCGCAGGTGGCGGCGGTGCGTGCGGCGATCGATTTCGCGCTGGCCTGATCGGATTGCCCATGCGCGAGTCCATCCAGAACGAGCCCATCCAGAACCAGTTCGACATCGGCGCGCTCGACCTGCCGGACATCCTCGGCACGATCCAGGAGGAAGTCCGCGCGCGCTTCGGCGAGGGCCAGGCCGCCGACTACATCGACGCGCTGGCCAACGTGCCGCTGGACCGGTTTGGCATGGCGCTGGTGACGCGCGACGGGACCGTCCACGAGGTCGGCGACTCGCGCGAGCCGTTTTCGATCCAGAGCATCTCCAAGGTCCACACCGTGACGATGGCGCTGGATGCGATCGGCGACGCGCTGTGGGACCGGGTCGACCGCGAACCGTCCGGCGATCCGTTCAACTCGCTGATCCAGCTCGAATACGAGAAGGGCATCCCGCGCAATCCCTTCATGAATGCCGGCGCGCTGGTGGTCGCCGACGTGATCCTCTCCAACTACGCCAAACCGGAACAGGCGTTGCTGGAGTTCATGCGTGCCCGCTCGGGCAGCGCCGATGTCGGCGGCGACGAGGTGGTGGCGAAATCCGAACGCGAGAGCGGTTTCCGCAACATCGCCACGGCCAACTTCATCCGCAGCTACGGCAACATCGAGAACGACGTCGACGCCGTGCTCGACTTCTACTTCCTGCAATGCTCGCTGAGCATGAATTGCGTGGACCTGGCGCGCAGCGTGCAATACCTGTCGCGCGGCGGCTATTGCGAGGTGTCGGGCACGCGGGTGGTCAGCTGGGAACTGGCGACCCGGATCAACTCGCTGATGATGACCGCCGGCACCTACGACGCCGCCGGCGACTTCGCCTTCTACGTCGGCCTGCCGGCCAAGAGCGGCGTCGGCGGCGGCATCGTCGCCGTGGCGCCCCACGTCATGAGCCTGTGCGTGTGGTACCCGGGGCTGGACGACAAGGGCAACTCGATGCTGGGGCGGTATGCGTTGCACCGGTTCGCGCAGATGACCGGGCTGTCGGTGTTTTGAGGTACGCATCCGCCATGCTCATCCGCGCGGGCTTGCGAGGGGCGGCCATCCTTGGCCTGTTGCTGGCCCTGGCCGGCTGCGCGACCGCACCGCAACTCACCGGCCCCGCACCCGAAGCGGTACGCGCCGATATCGTCTGGCGGATCCCGGCCAAGGTTGAGGACCGCGCCGGTTGGGCGGCCGACATCCAAGCCGCGTTCGCGGCGCAGGAAATCGAGCCGTACGAGGAAAACATCTGCGCGGTGCTGGCAGTGATCGAGCAGGAGTCGGGCTACCAGGCCGACCCGCCGGTGGCCAACCTGCCGGCGATCGCGCGCATGGAGATCGAGCGCCGCGCCGCGGCGGTACACGTGCCGAAGTTCGTGGTCACGGCCGCGCTCAAGCTGGACTCATCCGACGGCCGAAGTTACGAGGAGCGGCTGCGCGCGGTGCGGACCGAGCGCCAGCTGAGCGAGCTGTACGAGGACCTGACCGGCCGCGTGCCACTCGGCGAGCAATTATTCGATGGCTTCAACCCGGTCGATACCGGCGGGCCGATGCAGGTGTCCATCCCGTTCGCCGAGTCCCGCGCCGGCGACTATCCGTATGCGGTCGACGGCAGCATCCGCGACGAGGTGTTCAGCCGTCGCGGCGGCCTGTATTTCGGCATCGACCACCTGCTCGGGTACACCACGCCATACACACGCAAGGTGCACCGTTTCGCCGATTTCAACGCCGGCTGGTACGCCAGCCGCAACGCGGCGTTCCAGAACGCGGTGGCGGTGGCGAGCGGACGTTCGCTGGCGCTGGATGGCGACCTGCTGGCGCCCGGTGCGCCAATCGACCGGCCCGGCGAAACCGAGCGGGCGGTGCGGGCGTTGGGCAACCAACTGGGCATGGATGACGGCGCGATCCGCGACGCATTGCAAGGCGGCGACCGGCTGGATTTCAACGACAGCGCGTTGTTCGAACGGGTGTTCGCGCTGGCCGAGGCCCGCGCCGGCAAGCCGCTGCCGCGGGCGATGATTCCCGGCATCACGCTGGAGAGCCCGAAGATCAGCCGCGAGTTGACCACCGCGTGGTTCGCCACCCGGGTGGACGGCCGCTACCGGCGCTGCATGGCGCGATGACTCGCCGGTGGCGTCCGCGCCCCGGCAGGTCTCGGTCACCGCTTGATTACGTCTCCTGTTCCTGCGCCTTCACCAGCAGCTTGCGGCGGATGAACTCGCTGTGCGGCACGCCGAGCAGATCGGCGACGCGTCGAACCATGTGCTCCTCGTGCTTGTCCAGGCGCGCATCGGCGAATGCCACGCGCCATAGCCATTCGACCAGTTCGGCGCGTTGGTCCGGTTCCAGCCCGACCCGGAGCTCGCGGGTGAAGTCGTACATCGACACACATTGTTTTCTTGCCTCATGGGCCTGATCGACCAGCGCGTCGAGCTCGGCCGGCTCGATCCCGAAAGCCGTGCGCATCGCCTGGTGCACGACATCAAGCTCGATCCGTTCGCCACCCTCGTCGGTCACCGCCATTTCAAGCAGCAGCGCGGCGGCGGCGCGCGGGAGGGCGTGCGGGTCGGCAGCAGGCTCATACCGATTGATGATGTCTTTGAGGCTCTCGAACCAGTCGCTCACGTTCGTGTATCCCGTAACGGGTGTACCGGAAAGCTGGGGGCGAAGCGCGCAGTGTCAACATTACCGCGCTTCCGATCCGCTTTCGCTTTCTTCGCGTGGGGATAAGCCCCGGCGGCCTACATTGAAGTCCCCGTTCTGCCGGACGGTCGATGAACAGCTTCCGCGCCCGCTTTGCGTGCATGGCCATGCTGCCGGTGCTCGCCGCCGGTTGCGCCGTGTTGCGGCCGCGCACGCGGCTCCCGGAACCTCAGGGTGGCAAACGACGCTCAAGCGCGGCGCGATCCCAGTGCGCCAGGTCCGCGGCGGCCGCGTAGGTGTCCTGCAGGAACGAGAGCAGCGCCTGGTCAGGCTTCGTCGCCGTACGCACGGCTTCGTACGGCAGCACGAACTCACCCAGCGACTCCAGGAAATGCGCCGCCTGCGGCCGGATCGCGCGTGATCGATAGCCCGACGGTTCGGGATACGCGTAGGCATAAAACGCGGCTTCGCCCAGGCCGCCGGTGCCGGGCCAGAAACCGGCGCTGGCGACTTCGTGCGAATAGGCTTCTTCCATCACCCAGTCGGCACAATTGGGTGCGCCGCCGGGATGCTTCGGTGCGGCGCGTCCGGAAAACCGGGTCACCGCCAGGTCGAAGGCGCCCCAGAAGAAGTGGACGGGGCTCGACTTGCCGATGAAGCCGGCGCGGAACTCGTTGAAGACGCGTGCCACCTGCACCAGCGCACACCAGTACCGATGGACGGCGGCCGCGTCGTAGCTCGCGTGGTGCCGGTCGTCCGCGAACGGGATCGCCTCATCGACCTCGACCGGCCGACCGAGCATCTCGACCTCGATCCCCAGCGCGTGAAGTGCCGCAACCCGCCATGCGGTGGCATAGTCCCGGAACACCCGCCACTGTGACCGGATCATGACCATCAAGCTCCCACTGCTGCTCGCCACCAGCCTGGCATTCGCGCTGCCACAGGCTCACGCCCAGCAAGCCACACCGGCGCCCACCTACGACGCCGCGCTCGCCGCAAAAGTCGGCGCCGACGATTACGGCATGCGCAGCTACGTGCTGGTGATCCTCAAGATCGGGCCGACGCCGGTGCCGGAGGGCGAGGCGCGCAAGGCCATGTTCGCCGGGCACTTCGCCAACATGGAGCGCTTGGCCGAGGAGGGCAAGCTGGCGCTCGCCGGGCCGTTCTCCGAGGATCCGGCCGGGTGGCGCGGGTTGTTCGTGCTGGCGGTGGACGACATCGACGCCGCCCGCGAACTGGTCGGCACCGATCCGGTCATCCGCAATGGCGAAATGGTCGCCGAGTACCACCGCTGGTACGGCTCGGCGGCGACCATGCTGCTGCCGGAGTTGCACAAGCAGGTGGCGCGCAAGAATCCGTAGTGCCGGCCACCGTTCCTTGCCGTCATCAATCAGGACACTTCCTGTCCGCAATCAGCCTCAGGCTGACGGCCAACCCACCCGACCAAGGAGTCCCCATGACCGCTGCGCCTGCATTGACCCTTTATCACCACCCGCATTCCCGTTCCGCCGGCGCCCGCGTGATGTTGGAGGAGCTTGGCGTCGACTACCGCATCGAGCTGGTGGACCTGAAGGCCGGCGAGCAGCGCCGCCCGGAGTTCCTCGCGCTCAACCCGCTCGGCAAACTGCCGACGCTGGTCGACGGCGACACCGTGGTGACCGAGCAGGTCGCCATCTACCTGCACCTCGCCGACCGCTTCCCCAACGCCGGGCTGGCGCCGGCCCTCGGCGATCCCGCGCGCGGCAGTTACCTGCGCTGGATGGTCTATTACGCCTCGTGCTTCGAGCCGGCCGTGGTCGACCGCGCGCAGAAGCGCGACCCGGCGGAGCCGATGATCTCGCCGTACCGCGACTTCGACTCGATGCTGGCGGCACTGGAAGCGCAGATCGCGCGCGGACCGTGGATGCTCGGCGAGAATTTCAGCGCGGTCGACGTGCTGTGGGGCACCGCGTTGGCGTGGACGACCGGGTTCGGCCTGGTACCGGCGAGCCCGGTGATCACCCAATATATCGAACGCGCCAAGGCCCGTTCCGCGTTCCAGCGCGCCGCGGAAAAGGACGCGGCGTTGCTGGAGACGGCGTAGGCCTGCGCCCCGAAGCCGGCCGGCTCAGCTTGCGGCCACCGGCTCCTGATCCTGGTCCTGTGCGGCCGCCACCGAGTCGGCGATGAACGCCTGCACCTGCGTCTCCAGCACCGGCAGTGGCACCGAGCCGAGCGCCAGCACCATGTCGTGGAAGGCCTTGATGTCGAAGTCCTTGCCCAGCGCCTGCTCGGCTTCGCCGCGCAGGCGGACGATCGCTAGTTCGCCGAGCTTGTAGCTCAGCGCCTGCGCCGGCCACGAGATGTAGCGGTCGACCTCGGTGGTGACCTCGTGCTCGCTCAGCGCGGTGCGGTCGCGCAGGTAGGCCAGCGCCTGCTCGCGGGTCCAGCCCTTGGCGTGCACGCCGGTGTCGATCACCAGCCGGCAGGCGCGCCACATCTCGTAGGTCAGGCGGCCGAACTGCTGGTAGGGGGTCTCGTAGATGCCCATCTCTTCGCCGAGCTTCTCGACGTACAGACCCCAGCCCTCGCCGAACGCGGAGATGTAGGTCTTGCGACGGAAGTCCGGCAGCGTGTCCTGCTCCTTGGCCAGCGCGCCCTGCAGTGCATGGCCGGGCGAGGCCTCGTGCAGGGTCAGCGCCGGCAGGTTGTACAGCGGGCGCGAGGGCAGGTCGTAGGTGTTGAGCCAGTAGGTGCTGTTGCCGCCGCGGCCGGCGGTCCAGAACGGCGCGATCTCCGGCGGCACCGGGATGATGGTGAAGCGCGCGCGCGGCAGGGTGCCGATGTAGTCGCCGACCACCGCGTCGATGCGCTTGGCAATCCACGCGGCGTGGTTGAGCAGTTCCTGCGGGGTCTTGGCGTAGAACTGCGGATCGGTGCGCAGGAACTGCAGGAACTCGGCGAAGTCGCCATCGAAGCCGGTCTGTTCAATGATCGCGTCCATCTGCGCCTGGATGCGCGCGACTTCGTCCAGGCCGATCTGGTGGATCTCGTCCGGGGTCAGTTCGAGGGTGGTGTATTCGCGGACCTGCTGGCGGTACCAGGCCTCGCCGCCCGGCATCTCCGACGCGCCGAGGGTGGTGCGGGCGTTGGGCACGTATTCCTCGCGGAAGAACGTCAGCAGCTCCTGGTGCGCGGGGATCACGCGCTCGGCGATCGCCTTGCGGGCGTCGACGCGCAACTGCTGCTGCACATCGGCGGGGATCGTCGCGGGCAGTTGCTTGAACGGTTCATACAGCGGCGATTCGGCCGGGCGGTCCAGTTCGGCGACCATCGCGATCGACACGTCGCGGCCGTCGAGCACCGCGCGCGGCACGCTGAAGCCGCGGGCCAGCCCGGCGCGCATGTTGACGATCTGCTCGTCGAAATAGCGTGGCACGTCGGCCAGGCGATCGATGTAGGCGCGGTAGTCGTCGACCGACTCGAACTCGCCGCGCGCCATGAAGCCCAGGCTCGACCAGAACGAGGAGTCGGAGTTGAACGGCATCTCGTAGCTGCGGAAGCGGACCTCGGCGGCGAGGTTCTCGACCTGCGGGCGGTACACCGCGAAGTGGATGCGGTTTTCCGGCGACAACGCGGCCGGGTCGATCGTGTCCAGCTCGGTCAGCACCTTGTCCCACACGGCCAAGCGCGCGGCCTGGCGGGCGGCGTCGACCGACGGCAGGGTGTGCTGGGCGGTGTCGCCTTCACTGTCCTCGTCGGCCATGCCGAACTCCTCCACGCGCCACGCCCACTCACGTTCGTAGATCGCCTCGAAACGCTGGTCTTCCTTGGAAACCGTCGCAGCGGCGTTGGTCGTCGCCGGCTGTTCGGTGGCGACGGCGGGAACGGCGGCGAGGGCGAGGTGGGCGGCGATCAGCAGGGAGAGGGCAGTCTTCACGAGGCGTCTCGAAATGGGATCTGCCGCATCTTCGCATCGCGTGGCGGCACTGTCTTGCCGGCAAGCCGTTACGGCTTTGCTCAAGCTGCCGACCCATCCTCCGGCACTGCACCGCGCCCGCCGGGCAGGGTAGAACTAGCGGGTTGGCCCTGCGTCCGGCCCTTCATTCGGAGAACCACCCTTGAACAAGACCCTGCTTTCCGCCGCCACCGCGGTCGCGCTCACCCTGCTCGCGGCGCCGGCCGCGCACGCCCACGACGGTTGCCTCGACGGCGCTTGCGACATGCGGGCGCTGGTCGAAATGCGCGCCGCCACGCCGGCCGATGCCGGTGGCGGTGATGCGGCCGTTGCCGCGACGCGCTTCGGCACCTGGGGCGTCGACACCGCCGGCATGGATACCAGCGTCGACCCGGGTGCGGACTTCTTCGGCTACGTCAGCGGCACTTGGGCGGAGAACACCGAGATCCCCGCGGACCGCTCAAGCTGGGGCGCGTTCTATGCGTTGCGCGACCTGTCCGAATCGCGGGTGCGCAAGCTGGTCGAAGGCTACGAGCAGGGCGATCCGGCCACCGGTGGTGACGCCGCCAAGGTCGCCGCGCTGTACCACGGCTTCCTCGACCAGACAGCGATCGAGGCGCTCGGCGCCGCGCCGCTGCAGCCGCACCTGGACGCCATCCGAGCCGCCGCCGACAAGGACGCGATCGCCGCCCTGATGGGCCAGCGCAACGCCGGCTTCGGCGGCAGCTTCTTCGGCACCTACGTGTCCGACGATCAGAAGAGTCCCGATACCTACGCGCTCTACCTGAGCCAGTCCGGCTTGGGCCTCGGCGACCGCCAGATGTACCTCGACGAGAAGTTCGCCCCGCAGCGCGAGCGCTACGTCGAGTACATCGCGCAGATGCTCGAACTGGCCGGCTGGGATGCCCCGCAGGCCAATGCCGACGCGATCATGGCGATGGAAACGAAGATTGCCGAAGCGCACTGGACCCGCGCCGAGAGCCGCAACCGCGACAAGACCTACAACCCGGTGATGCTGGCCGACATCGACGCGGCCGCGCCGGGCTTTCCGTGGGCGACGTTCTTCAAGGCCGCCGGGGTCGACTACGCCGACCGCGCCGTGATCCGCCAGGACAGCGCGTTCCCGAAGATCGCTCAAATCTTTGCCGACACCGACCTCGCCACCCTCAAGGCCTGGCAGGCGTTCCAGACCACCGACAACGCCGCGCCGCTGCTGTCGAAGGAATTCGTCGACGCCGAGTTCGGCTTCCGCAGCAAGTTCATGTCCGGCCAGCCCGAGCAGCGCGAACGCTGGAAGCGCGCCGTCGCTTTCGCCGAGTCGGCGATGGGCGAGGCGATCGGCCGTGATTACGTCGAGCTGTATTTCCCGGCCGACGCCAAGGCCAAGATGGACGACCTGGTCGCCAACGTGAAGGTGGCGATGGGCGCACGGCTGGAGCAGCTGGAGTGGATGAGCCCGGCGACCAAGGCCGAGGCGGCGAAGAAGCTCGCCAACTTCGGCCTGAAGATTGGCCATCCCGATACCTGGCGCGACTACAGCGCGCTTGAGATCCGCAACAACGACGTCTTCGGCAATGCCGAGCGCGCCGCCGCCTTCGAGTGGGAGCACGACCGCGTCCGCATCGGCAAGCCGGTCGACAAAGGCGAGTGGGGCATGACGCCGCAGACCGTCAACGCCTACTACTCGTCGGTCAAGAACGAGATCGTGTTCCCGGCCGCGATCCTGCAGCCGCCGTTCTTCGATCCCGACGCCGACCCGGCGGTCAACTACGGCGCCATCGGCGGCGTGATCGGCCACGAGATCATCCACGGCTTCGACGACCAGGGCCGCAAGTCCGACGGCA
>JBOHYB010000019.1:0-64315 GCA_050737695.1 Lysobacter sp.
ATCTGGAATCGTTCACCCGCACCGACTCCAGATCGCGGCTGAAGCCGCTCCTACAAAGGCCCCGACCTTCGATACGCGACCGACCGGCAGCCCCATGTGACCGCCAAACCCGCCACCCGCATCGCCGACCTGCGCCGCCAGCTCGACGACGCCAATTTCCGTTACCACGTCCTCGACGACGCGCTGATCCCCGACGCCGAGTACGACCGCCTGCTGCGCGAACTCGAAGCGCTGGAAGCCGCGCACCCGGAGCTGGCAAGTCCCGACTCGCCGACCCAGCGCGTCGGCGCCGCGCCGTCGGGCGCGTTCGCCACGGTCAAGCACGCGATCCCGATGCTGTCGCTCGGCAACGCCTTCACCGATGAGGAAGTCGCCGACTTCGTGCGCCGGATCGAGCAGAAGCTCGGCGTCGAAGCCACGGCGTTCTCGGTCGAACCCAAGCTCGACGGCCTGGCCATCAGCCTGCGTTACGAGCACGGTCGCTTCGTCCAGGGCGCGACCCGCGGCGACGGCGCCACCGGCGAGGACGTCACCGCCAACCTGCGCACGGTCAAGGCGATCCCGCTGGCGCTGCGTGGGGAAGGCTGGCCCGAGGTTCTGGAAGTCCGCGGCGAGGTCTACATGCCGCTGGCCGGCTTCAAGCGCTACAACGAGCGCGCGCTGGCCGAGGGCGGCAAGGTACTCGCCAATCCGCGCAATGGCGCGGCCGGTTCGCTGCGCCAGCTCGATCCGCGCATCACCGCGCGGCGGCCGCTGGCGTTCTACGCCTACGCCATCGGCCTGGTCGAGGGCGGCGAGTTGCCCGCCAGCCATTCCGAAACGCTGCAGCAGCTGCGCGAATGGGGCCTGCCGGTCAGCGCCGAGAGCGACGTCGTCCGCGGCGTCGACGGACTGCTTGGCTACTACCGGCGTACCGGCGACCGCCGTAACGCGCTGCCGTTCGACATCGACGGTGTGGTCTACAAGCTCGACGACTTCGATGCCCAGCGCGAGATGGGTTTCGTCTCGCGCGCCCCACGCTGGGCGATCGCGCACAAGTTCCCGGCGCAGGAGCAGTCGACCGTGATCGAGGCGATCGACATCAACATCGGCCGCACCGGTGCCGCGACCCCACTGGCCCGCCTGCGCCCGGTGCAGGTCGCTGGCGTCGTGGTCAGCAACGCGACCCTGCACAACGCCGACCAGATCGCCCGGCTCGACGTGCGCATCGGCGACACCGTGATCGTGCGCCGTGCCGGCGACGTGATTCCGGAGATCGTCCGCGTCGTCCCCGACCAGCGCGCGCCCGACGCGCCAGTGTGGACGATGCCGACCCGATGCCCGGTATGCGACTCGGAGATCGTGCGCGAGGAGGGCGGGGTGGTCTGGCGCTGCTCCGGCGAGCTGACCTGCGCGGCCCAGCGCAAGGAGGCGATCGGTCATTTCGCCTCGCGCCGGGCGATGGACATCGACGGCCTCGGCGATCGCTATATCGAGCATCTGTCGGATTTCGAATACGTCCGCTCGGTCGCCGATCTCTACAAGCTCACGCTCGACCACCTGCTGGAGATGAAGCGCAAGGGCGACGAGCGGGATGGCACCACGCCCGAGACGGTCAAGGCGGGCAAGGTCGCCACCCGTTGGGCCGAGAACCTGATCACTGCGATCGACCGCAGCCGCAACACCACGCTGGAACGTTTCCTGTTCGCGCTCGGCATCCAGCATGTCGGCGAGAGCACCGCCAAGGCGCTGGCGGGGTGGTTCGGCGACCTCGAACTGATCCGCCATCTGCCATGGCCGCTGTTCAAGCGCGTGCCCGACATCGGCGGTGAAGTCGCCCGCGCGATCGGCCACTTCCTTGACCAGCCCGGCAACCAGCAGGTGATCGACGATCTACTGGCGCGCGGCGTGACCATCAACGATTCGCATCCGCCGTCGCCGAGGCTGCGCGAAAGCCTTGGGTTGGCGGCGCTGCTGGTCGACCTGGAAATCCCGAAGCTCACCCGTATCCGCGCCGAGCAATTGGCGACGGCGTTCCCGGGCAGCGACCCGCAGGATGCAACGGCCAGCCTGCGCGCAGCGCAGCAGCACAACCTGGTCACCGCCGGACTGCCGGCCGACACCGCGGCGGCATTCGCCAACTGGTTGGAGGGTGCGGGCAACGCGGTGCTGCTGGCGGAATCGGGCAGGGCGCTTGCCCGGCTGGACGCGATCGTTCCGGCGATGGATATCGCCGCTGCCGGCCCGCTCGATGGCCAGACCGTGGTGCTCACCGGCACCCTGTCGGCGATGACCCGCGACGAGGCCAAGGCGCGGCTGGAGGCGCTGGGTGCCAAGGCGGCTGGGAGCGTGTCGAAGAAGACCAGCTTCGTGGTGGCCGGTGAGGCTGCCGGCTCCAAGCTCGCCAAGGCCGAGGAGCTGGGTGTCGAGGTTTGGGACGAAGCGAAGCTGCTCGACTTCCTCGGTCAGCACGAATGACGCATCGCCACAGCCCCGTCGCACCTGTAGGAGCGGCTTCTGCCGCGATCTGGAATCGTCGGCCGAACCGGTTTCAGATCGCGGCTGAAGCCGCTCCTACAAAGAGCCATGCCGTCGCGAGGGCCGTGCGCGCATGACGCTCGACTGGCAACCCACCGCAAGCTTCGACACCCTGCGCCTGCGCGCCGCGCTCAACGCGCGCATCCGCATCTTCTTCGCCGAGCGCGACGTCACCGAAGTCGAGACCCCGGTCATGTCAGTCGCCGGCAACACCGAGCCCAACATCGCCTCGTTCTCGTTGCAGTTCAGCGGCCGCACCGACGGCGCCTCGCGCACGCGCTGGTTGCGCACCTCGCCCGAATACCCGCTCAAGCGCCTGCTTGCGGCCGGCTTCGGCGATTGCTACGAGCTCGGCCGGGTGTTTCGCGATGGCGAGGCCGGCGGTCGCCACAATCCCGAGTTCAGCATGCTCGAGTGGTATCGGGCCGGTTGGGACCATCGGCAACTGGTCGAGGAAACCGCGGCGTTGGTGAATGCCGCGCTGGCGCTGGTCGGGCGTGAAGCAGGACTGGAACAGACCCGCTATCGCGATCTCTATCGCGAGCGCCTCGGCCTCGACCCGATGACCGCCAGCGACGAGCAACTTCGCCTGGCGTTGGGCGATACCGCCATCGACCCGGAAGGGTTGACCCGCGACGACTGGCTCGACCTGCTGATGACCCACCGTCTGCAGCCGCAGTTCCGCAGCGACCAGATGCTCGCGATCCACGACTACCCCGCCAGCCAGTGCGCGCTCGCGCGCCTGCGCGACGATGGCGAGGGCACGCCGGTGGCCGAGCGGTTCGAGTTGTACCTCGGCCCGTTGGAGTTGGCCAACGGCTACCACGAGCTGACCGATGTGGTGGAGCAGGGCGCCCGTTTCGAGCGAGATGGTGAGCGACGTCGGGAACGTGGCGATGTCGTCCCGCCGGCCGACGATCGCCTGCTTGCCGGCCTCGCCGAGGGGCTGCCGGACTGCGCCGGCGTCGCTCTCGGCGTCGACCGCCTGATGATGGCGATGCTGCAAACCGACCGCATCGCCGACGTCCTCGCCTTCGATTTCTCCCGCGCCTGAAACCCGCAGGCCTTTGCGTCTCCTTGGCTGTCGTCCGACTGGACTTCCTTTGTTGTTGTAGGAGCGGCTTTAGCCGCGATCTGAAAATCGTTCGCCCGCGCCGACTCCAGATCGCGGCTGAAGCCGCTCCTACAGAAGGCACAAGAAGCTCGAGGCCAGGAGGGCCGCGGCTCGATTAGAATCGCCCGCATGACCAATGCCGATTTCGACTTCGACCGCTACGACCGCATTCGCCCGATCCGCTGGACCGGCGACGCACTGGAACTGCTCGACCAGCGCAAGCTGCCGTTCGAGGTCGAGTACGTCACTTGCGACACCAGCGAGTCCGTCGCCGAGGCGATCCGGGCCCTGACCGTGCGCGGCGCGCCTGCGATCGGCATCGCCGCGGCGTGGGGCGTGGTGCTGGCCGCGCATGATGTCGAGGCGGCGAACGGTGGGGAGGCCGCGACCCAGCTTGACCCTGCCATCATCCACCTCAACGCCGCCCGCCCGACCGCGGTCAACCTGGCCTGGGCACTCGCGCGCATGCGTCGCGTCCTCGCCGCCGCCGGCAACGACTGGCGCGAGGTGCTCGAACGCGAGGCCCGCGCCATCGCCGACGAGGACCTCGCCGCCAACCGCCGCATGGGTGCGCTCGGTGCCGCCCTGATCGAGCCCGGCAGCAACGTCATGACCCACTGCAACACCGGCTCGCTGGCGACCGCCGGCTTCGGCACCGCGCTCGGGGTGATCCGTGCCGGCGTCGCCCAGGGCCGCATCGACGAAGTGTTCGCCGGCGAGACTCGGCCATGGCTGCAGGGCGCGCGCCTGACCGTGTGGGAGTTGCAGCAGGACGGCATCGCCCCGACCCTGATCGCCGACGCCGCCGCCTCGCACCTGATGAAGACCGGCAAGGTGCAATGGGTGGTGGTTGGCGCCGACCGCATCTGCGCCAACGGCGACGTCGCCAACAAGATCGGCACCTACCAGCTGGCGATCGCCGCGCGCCACCATGGCGTCAAGTTCATGGTTGCCGCACCGTCGTCAACGGTCGACATGGACACCGCCTCCGGCGAGCTGATCCACATCGAGGAGCGCGACCCCGGAGAGCTGTTCGGCGTGGGTGGCGTGCGCACGGCGGCCGAGCAGGTCGGTGCCTGGAACCCGGTGTTCGATGTCACCCCGCATGAGCTGATCGACGCGATCGTGACCGAGCGCGGGGTGATCGAGAATCCCGATGAAGCGGCGATGCGCGAGGCTTTCGGAGCCTGATTGCGCGTGGGGCGGGCCCAGCGCCTGCCACACGCTCGAAAAATCCAGCTAAGTCGTTGTTTATGCGTGGAAATCGGGGCGCGGTGAGACCCCGTTCCGTGCTATCATTTCACGTCTTTTTCATCTGTTCCGAAATCGCCTCGGAATGCAGCCGCCACGCGGCTTTCCGGGCGCTTCCGGGAGCAGCATCGACCTTGCCCAAGACGGAAACCCGATGGCCGAACTCGCCAAGGAAATCATCCCGGTAAACCTCGAAGACGAGATGCGTCGCAGCTACCTCGATTACGCCATGAGCGTGATCGTCGGCCGCGCGCTCCCGGACGTTCGCGACGGACTCAAGCCGGTCCATCGTCGCGTGCTGTATGCGATGAACGAGCTTGGCGCCCACGCCAACAAGCCGTACTACAAGTCGGCGCGAATCGTCGGTGACGTCATCGGTAAGTACCACCCGCACGGCGACCAGTCGGTGTACGACACGCTGGTCCGCATGGCGCAGCCGTTCTCGCTGCGCTACCTGCTGGTTGACGGCCAGGGCAACTTCGGCTCGGTCGATGGCGATTCCGCCGCGGCGATGCGTTACACCGAAGCGCGGATGTCCAAGCTCACCCACGAGCTGATGGCCGACATCGACAAGGAAACCGTCGATTTCCAGCCCAACTACGACGAGAAGGAACTCGAACCCACGGTCATGCCGACCCGGGTGCCGAACCTGCTGGTCAACGGCTCGGCCGGTATCGCGGTCGGCATGGCGACCAACATCCCGCCGCACAACCTCGGCGAGGTGATCGACGCAACTATTGCCTTGATCGACAACCCCGAGATCGATATCGACGGGCTGATGGAATATATCCCGGGCCCCGATTTCCCGACCGCCGGCATCATCAACGGCACTTCCGGGATCATCAACGCCTATCGCACCGGTCGCGGCCGGGTGCGCATGCGTGCGCGCGCCGAGATCGAGGTCGCCGACAACGGCCGCGAGGCGATCGCGGTCACCGAGATCCCGTACCAGGTCAACAAGGCGCGGCTGATCGAGAAGATCGCCGAGCTGGTCAAGGAAAAGAAGCTCGAGGGCATCAGCGAGCTGCGCGACGAGTCCGACAAGGACGGCATGCGCATCTACATCGAGGTCAAGCGCGGCGACTCGGCCGACGTGGTGCTCAACAACCTGTACCAGCAGACCCAGATGGGCTCGGTGTTCGGCATCAACATGGTGGCGATCGTCGAGGGCCGGCCGCAGCTGCTCAACCTCAAGCAGGTGCTGGAGGCATTTGTTCGCCACCGCCGCGAGGTGGTGACCCGTCGCACCATCTTCGACCTGCGCAAGGCCCGCGCCCGCGCCCACATCCTCGAAGGCCTGACCGTCGCGCTGGCCAACATCGACGAGATGATCGAGCTGATCAAGACCTCGGCGAACCCGGTCGAGGCGCGCGAGCGCATGCTCGCCAAGACCTGGGAGCCGGGCCTGGTTGGCGCGTTGCTCGGTGCCGCCGGCGCCGAGGCCTCGCGACCGGAGGATCTTCCGAAGGGCGTCGGTTTGATCGACGGGCGCTACCAGCTGACCGAGACCCAGGCCCAGCAGATCCTCGAGATGCGACTGCACCGCCTGACCGGGCTAGAGCAGGAGAAGCTCACCGACGAGTACAAGCTGCTGCTCGAAACCATCCGCGGCCTGATCGAGATCCTCGAGGATCCGAACGTGCTGCTCGATGTCATCCGCACCGAGCTTGAGAACGTCAAGGCGGAGTTCGGCGACGAGCGCCGCAGCGAGATCCGCCAGAGCGAGGAGGACCTCGACATCCTCGACCTGATCGCGCCGGAGGACGTGGTCGTGACCCTGTCGCATTCGGGCTACGCCAAGCGCCAGCCGGTCAGCAGCTACCGCGCGCAGAAGCGCGGTGGCCGCGGTCGCAACGCCGCCGCGACCAAGGACGAGGATTTCATCGACCGCCTGTGGCTGGTCAACACCCACGACACCCTGCTGACCTTCACCAGCGCCGGCCGCGTGTTCTGGCTGCCGGTGCACCAGTTGCCCGACGCCGGCCCGAATGCGCGCGGCCGCCCGATCATCAACTGGGTGCGGCTGGAGGAGGGCGAGCAGGTGCAGGCGGTGCTGCCGGTGCGCGAGTACGACGACCAGCACTTCGTGTTCTTCGCCACCCGCAACGGCACGGTCAAGAAGACCCCGTTGACCGAGTACGCCTACCAGCTGCAGCGCGGCAAGATCGCGATCAACCTGGACGAGGGCGATGCGCTGATCGGCGTCGCGCTGTCCGACGGCAGCCGCGACATCATGCTGTTCTCCAGCGAAGGCAAGGCGGTGCGCTTCGCCGGCGACACCGTGCGGCCGATGGGCCGTACCGCCACCGGCGTGCGCGGCATGCGCCTGGGCGAGGGCGGCAAGGTGGTCAGCCTGATCGTGGTCGAGGGCGATGGCGACATCCTCACCGCCAGCGAGCGCGGCTACGGCAAGCGCACGCCGGAAGCCGACTACCCGCGCAAGGGCCGCGGCACCCAGGGCGTGCTGGCAATCAAGACCAGCGAGCGCAACGGCCAACTGGTCGGCGCGATCCAGCTCAGCGAACACCACGAGGTGCTGTTGATCTCCGACGGCGGCACGCTGGTGCGGACCCGTGCGGCAGAGATATCGCAGGTCAGTCGCAACACCCAGGGTGTGACCCTGATCCGGCTGGCGCCGGACGAGACCCTGCAGGCGATCGAACGGCTGGATGCGTCGCTGGACGACGATGTCGATACCGAGAACCTGGGTGACGTCGTGGTCGATACCGCGATGCCGGTGGACACCGCTGGTTCCAGTGACACGGTGGCCGAGCCGCAAGAGTAGGGATGGCGGTACCGCTCAAGCAGAGCGCCGCCTTTCAAGGCGGCGTTCTGTTTTTCTGTAGGAGCGGCTTTAGCCGCGATCCGGAGTCGGCGCGGGCGAACGATTCCCGATCGCGGCTAAAGCCGCTCCTACAAGAGCGCAATTGCCAAGTATCACGTCAGCTGCGACAGCACATGCTCGGCCGACGACACTCGGTACTCGCCCGGCGCTTCGACATGCAATTGCTTGACCACGCCCTGCTCGGCGTACAGCGCGAAGCGTTTGGCCCGGATGCCCATGCCATAGCCGCTGGCGTCCAGCTCCAGTCCCAGCGCGCGGGTGAACTCGGCATTGCCGTCGGCCAGCATCATCAACTCCTCGGGCACGTCCTGGCTCTTGCCCCAAGCCTGCATCACGAACGGATCGTTGACCGACACGCAGGCCACATCGATGCCCTTGTCGCGGAACTGCGACAGATGCTCGACGAAACTGGGCAGGTGCCGCTCCGAGCAAGTGGGGGTGAACGCGCCAGGCACGGCGAAGATCACCACCTTGCCATCGCCGAACAATGCCCGGGTATCGACGGTTTCGACGCCGTCGCTGATGCGTTGCAACGGAACTTCGGGCAGGCGATCGCCAACCTGGATGCTCATGGAATTCTCCTGTGTGGTTCGGCAGTCTATTGGGTATCGTTTAAACAGTGTGTCAACGCGGTGGCTTGCTACCCTTGTATCGAGGCGCCCCGCGTCCCCTGTTTGCCTGGCGTGTCGCTTGCCGCACGCTTCCTGGAGTGATCGATGCAGTTCAAGGACTATTACGAAACCCTCGGCGTCGAGCCGAGCGCCGGCGACGCCGAGATCAAGACGGCCTACCGTCGACTGGCGCGCAAATACCATCCCGATGTCAGCAAGGAAGAGGGGGCCGAGGAACGGTTCAAGGCGGTCAATGAAGCCTACGAGGCTCTGCGCGACCCCGAGAAGCGCGCGGCCTACGACCAGTTGCGCGCACGCGGTTACCGGCCCGGCGACGACGTGCAGCCACCGCCGGGCGGTTTCGGCGCCGGCCATGGCGGTGTCGACTTCGAGGAGATCTTCGCCGGCGGCGGCGCCGGTGGCGGTTTCAGCGATTTCTTCGAAAGCATGTTCGGTCGCGGACGCGGTGGTCCGGGCGCGGCCGGCGGCTACGGCCAGCATCCCGGCGCCCGGCCGGGCCCGCGGGGGCGCGCCGATACCCGCGCCAAGCTGGCGGTGCCGCTGGAGACCATCTACGCCGGCGACAGCGTGCGCATCGGCCTCAATGGCAAGACCCTGGACGTGCGCGTGCCCAAGGGCGTGCGCGAGGGCCAGGTGATCCGCTTGGCGGGGCTTGGCAACAACGGCGGCAACCTGTTGCTGGAAGTCGAGTATGCGGCGCACCCACAGTTCGAAGTCGACGGCCGCAACGTGATCCACATGCTGCCGGTGGCGCCGTGGGAAGCGGCGCTGGGCGCCACGGTCAGCGTGCCGACCCTGGGCGGCGCGGTGGAGCTGAAGATACCGGCGAATTCGGAAGCCGGGCGCAAGCTGCGGCTGCGCGGTCGCGGCTTGCCCGGCAAGCCCGCGGACGGCGACCAGATCGTCGAATTGGAGGTGCTGGCGCCGAGTCCGCAGGACGATGCGCAACGCGCGGCCTACGAGGCGATGCGCGATGCGTTTGGCGACGGCTGGCGCCGGGCGTAGGCTCGGCGCCTACAAAAACAAAACTCGCCGCAGGTTCAGCCCGGCAGCAACTGCCCGATCACCTCGGCCAGGTCGTTCTCGTCGAACGGCTTGGTCATGTAGGCCTTGGCGCCTTGGCGCATGCCCCAGACGCGATCGGTTTCCTGGTCCTTGGTGGTCACCAGTACCACCGGGATGTGCTTGGTGGTGTCGCCGCGACAGATCGACCGTGTCGCCTGGAAACCATTGAGGTTCGGCATCACCACATCCATCAGGACGAGGTCGGGGAGCTCGCGCTTGGCGGCTTCGACACCGGCCGCGCCGTCCTCGGCGGTAACAGCCTCATGGCCGAGTTTCTCGACGATGCGACGGATGCCCATCAGTTGTGAAGGCGAGTCGTCGACGATCAGGATGCGCGCCATGTGTTTCCCCCGGGAAGTGCGACTGGTACCGCTGCGCGTCGATTGTAGCCGCGCCGCGCGCCGCCGCAAACCGGCCGCGCGACGGTCGGGTCAGAACGTCACCAGGGTCCGGCCGAGCGAGCCGCCGCCAAGCATCGTCGGGAATACCTCCGGCAGCCGGGCCAGCGGCACTTCGCGGGTGCAGATGGTGTCCAGGTGTGCCGGCTTCCAGTCGCTGGCGAGGCGTTGCCAGACCGCTTCGCGGATGTCGCGGGCGGTGCCGGCCGAGGCCACGCCCAGCAGCGAGACGCCCCGGATGATGAAGGGCATGACGGTGGCGTCGAGATCGTGCGAGGCGGCCAGGCCGGCGCTGGCGACGTTGCCGTAGGGCGAGGTCTGGGCGAGCAGGCTCGACAGCATCGGGCCACCGACGTTGTCCAGGCCGCCGCCGAAACGCGCCGATTCCAGCGGTCGCGCGGTCGCCAGTGCGTCGCGACCGAGTACCTGACTGGCGCCGATCGACTTCAGGTAAGCGTGCTGGTCGGCCTTGCCACTGATGGCGGCGACCTCGAAGCCGGCGCGGCTGAAGATGTCGATCGCCAGCGATCCAACCCCGCCGGTGGCACCGGTGACCGCGAGCGGGCCGAGGTCGGGCACCTGCCGGTTGTCGAGCATGCGATACAGCGCCAGCGCGGCGGTGAAGCCGGCGGTGCCGAGGGTCATGCTTTCGCGCAGGCCCAGGCCGGCCGGAAGGGGAATGGCCCACTGTGCTTCGAGACGTGCGTACTCGCTGTAGCCGCCGTCGCGGGTTTCGCTCAGGCCACACCCGGTAACCAGCACCGCGTCGCCTTCCCGGAATTTCGGGTCGGTGGAGGCGACCACGTGGCCGGCGACGTCGATGCCGCCGACCAGCGGGAACCGGCGCAGGATCTTGCCCTGGCCGGTGCCGGCGAGGGCGTCTTTGAAGTTGATCGACGAGAACGCGGTCTTGATGACGACTTCACCGGGCGCGAGGTCGTCGAGCGCGACCTGCTCGATCCCACTGCGATAGCCGGCGTCGTCATGGTGGATACGGAAGGCATCGAAGAGGGCGGGTACGGTCATCGCGGGTCGCTCCGGCGTTTTTCGTCAAGCCATTTGTCGGCATGCGCGGGTTGGTAGGACGACATCCAGGTCAGCATCGCCTCGATGTCGTCGCCATGCCAGAGGTCGCGTCGCTGATCGGCGTGCAGGAACCGTTCGGCGACCATGCGATCCATCATCGCGATCAACGGCTCGAAGAAGCCCGCGACATCGAGGAACGCGCACGGCTTGTCGCCGATACCGAGCTGGCGCCAGGTCAGCATCTCGAACATCTCGTCGAGTGTGCCGAAGCCACCGGGCAGGGCGACGAAACCGTCGGACAGGTCGAACATGTGCGCCTTGCGTTCATGCATGTTGGCGACTACCTCGAGCCGGCTCAGACCGGTGTGCGCGACTTCCCAGCCGACCAGTTGCTCCGGGATCACGCCGATGACGTCGCCGCCGGCGGCCAGTGCCGCGTCGGCAACCACGCCCATCAGGCCGACGTTGCCGCCGCCGTAGACCACCGCGGTCCCTTGTCGCGCGAGACGCGAGCCCAGCGCCGCGGCGCGCTCGGCGTAGAGCGGGTTCGACCCGGGGTTGGAACCGCAGTAGACGCAGATAGAACGCATGGCAGGCAACTCAGGGCACGAAGCTGAGGAAGAGATAGGCCGCGAACATCACCAGGTGGACCAGCCCGAGCAGGATGTTGGTGCGGCCGGTACGAAGCGACAGCGATGCGACGAACAGGGTCATCACCAGCAACAGCATCGATTTGTCGTCGAGCCCGAGCACCAGCGGCCACCCCATCGCGAGCGACAGAACCGCCACGGTCGGCACGGTGAGCCCGATGCTGGCGATGGCCGAGCCGATGGCGAGGTTGAGGCTGGTCTGCAGACGGTTGTGGATGGCCGCGCGCACCGCGGCGACGCCTTCCGGCAGCAGCACGATGCCGGCGATGAGGATGCCGAGCGTGGCCGCAGGCGCGCCAAGCACGCCAAGCAGGTATTCGATGGAGGGCGAGATGCCCTTGGCGCTCAGCACCACCGCGACCAGCGCCACCAGCAGCATCGCGAGACTGGCCAGTGCCTCGCGGTTGGTTGGCGGTTCCGCGTGCTCGTCGGGGTTGCCGTCGCCATCGTCGTCGACGGGCAGAAAGTATTCGCGGTGGCGCACCGTCTGGATGAAGGTGAAGCCGCCAAACAGCACCAGTGTCGCGATCGCGATGAAGATCAGCTGGCTGGACGTGAAGGCCGGGCCGGACACGCTGGTCGCGTAATTGGGCAACACCAGCGTGAACATGACGATGACGGTCAGCGTGGCCAGCCCCGCGGTAACACCCTTCAGGCCGAAACCCTGTTCGTGGTGGCGTCGCCCGCCCGCGAGCAGGCTGAGGCCGATGATGCCGTTGAGGATGATCATCACCGCGGCAAACACGGTGTCGCGGGCAAGCGCGCTGGTGGCCTCGCCGCCGGAAATCATCATCGACACGATCAGCGCGACCTCGATCACCGTGACCGCGAGCGCGAGCACGATTGTGCCGAAGGGTTCACCGACGCGGTGTGCGATGACCTCCGCATGGTGGACGGAGGCGATGACGCTGCCGCCAAGTCCCAGGACCAGCAGCGGCACCAGGCCCGGCAATCCGGGCACAAGCCAGGACAGCAACAGGATCAGGACGCTCGCCAGAGGCACCGCCAGCGTCCATGCGGGGTTGTGGTCGATTGCGTGGGCGGTCATGCGGGGTCTCCGGTGTGCGCGTCAAGGCACGACGCACCGGGGCGGCCGCAGGGATCCCGACGGAGGGCAGGGTTGTCGATCAGTTCGCCTTGTGGATGGCGCGCTTGCTGACCGCCATCGCGGCATCGTGGATCGCCTCCGACAACGTCGGATGGGCGTGGCAGATGCGGGCGAGATCATCGGCCGAGCCGTTGAACTCCATCGTCAGCACGCCTTCGTGCACGAGTTCGGACACGCCGACGCCGACCAGGTGCAGGCCGAGCACGCGGTCGGTTTCCTCATGCGCGATCACCTTGACGAAGCCGGCCGGCTCGCCCATCGCGACCGCGCGGCCGATCGCCGCGAACGGGAAGCTGCCGACCTTGTACGGCGTACCGGCTTCCTTGAGCTGCTGCTCGGTCTGACCGACCCAGGCGATCTCGGGCTCGGTGTAGATGACCCACGGGATGGTGTCGAGGTTGACGTGGCCGGGCAGGCCGGCGATCAGCTCGGCGACGGCGATGCCTTCCTCGAAGCCCTTGTGCGCCAGCATCGGGCCGCGCACGCAGTCGCCGACCGCCCACACGCCATCGACGCCGGTGTGGCAGTGCTCGTCGACCTCGATCCGGCCGCGGTCGTCGAGCTTCACCCCGGTGCCGTCGGCCAGCAGGTTCTTGCTGGCGGCCTTGCGGCCCACGGCGACCAGCAGCTTGTCGACCACGATCGACTGCTCGCCGTCCTTGTCGTTGTAGGTCAGGTGGACTTCCTTCGACTTGCCCTTGCCCCCGCTCTTGGAAGACACGACCTCGGCCTTGGAGACCTTGGCGCCGAGCTTGATGTCCAGGCCCTGCTTCTTGAATTCCTTGGCTGCGGTCTTCGCGACCTCGGCGTCGGCCGCGGCAAGGAAGTCGGGCAGGGCCTCGAGTATCGTGACCTCGCTGCCCAGGCGCTTCCACACGCTGCCCAGCTCCAGGCCGATCACGCCGGCGCCGATCACGCCCAGACGCTTGGGCACCGACTCGAAGTCGAGCCCGCCGGCGTTGTCGACGATGGTCTCGCCGTCGAATTTGGCGAACGGCAACTCGATCGAGTCCGAACCGGCGGCGATGATGACGTTGGTGCCTTTCAGCTCGACTTCGCTGCCGTCGTGCTGCTTGACCTTGACCAGGTTGCCCTTGTGCAGGGTGCCGAAGCCGTAGAACGCGGTGATCTTGTTCGCCTTGAACAGCATCGCGATGCCGCCGGTGAACTGCTTCACGATCTTGTCCTTGCGGCCGACCATCTGGCCGACATCCATCTTTGCGTCCTTGAAGCTGATGCCGTGGTCGCCGAACAGGTGGCCCATGTTCCAGAACTGGCGCGAGGAATCGAGCAGCGCCTTGGACGGGATGCAGCCCACGCGCAGGCAGGTGCCGCCGAGCGCCGGCTTGCCGTCCTTGCCCAGCGCGGCGTCGATGCACGCGGTCTTCAGGCCCAACTGGGCGGCGCGGATCGCCGCATGGTAGCCGGCCGGACCGGCACCGATCACGACGACGTCGAAGTTCTGCTGTTCGCTCATTTCAAATGTCCTTGTGGCTCGTTGCGTAAAGCCCCGCGCAGGGCGGGGCTTCGGCGGGCATTACATGCCCAGCAGCATGCGGTGCGGGTTCTCGAGCTGGTTCTTGATGTCGACCAGGAACAGCACCGCGTCCTTGCCGTCGATGATGCGGTGGTCGTAGCTCAGCGCGATGTACATCATCGGCGCGGCGATGACCTGGCCGTTCTCGACGATCGCGCGCTCCTTGATCGCGTGCATGCCGAGGATCGCCGACTGCGGCGGGTTGATGATCGGCGTCGAGAACAGCGAGCCGAAGGTGCCGCCGTTGGTGATGGTGAAGGTGCCGCCTTGTAAGTCTTCCAGTTTCAGCCCGCCTTCGCGCGCGGCGCGGGCGTAGCCGTCGATGGCCTGCTCGACCTCGGCGAAGCCCATCGACTCGGCATTGCGCAGCACCGGCGTGACCAGGCCCTTGTCGGTCGACACTGCGATCGAGATGTCGGAATAGCCGTGATAGATGATGTCGTTGCCGTCGACCGAGGCATTGACCAGCGGGTAGCGCTGCAGCGCGTTGGCGGCGGCCTTGACGAAGAAGCTCATGAAGCCGAGCTTGATGCCGTAGGCGTTCTTGAAGGCCTCGCCCTGCGCCTTGCGCATGTCCATGACCGCCTTCATGTTGACCTCGTTGGAGGAGGTCAGCATCGCGGTCGAGTTCTTCGACAGCATCAGGCGTTCGGCGATGCGGGCGCGCATGCGGGTCATCGGCACGCGCTCCTCGGCGCGGTTGCCGCTGGCACGGCCGACGCCGGCGTTCTTGGCGTAGTTCAGCAGGTCTTCCTTGGTCACCGCGCCACGGCGGCCGGTGCCCTCGACCTGCGACGGGTCGATGCCTTCCTTCGCCGCGGTGAAGCGCGCGCCCGGCGGCAGCTCGTTGCCGGCGGCCGACTTCGACGCAGGCTTGGCGGCTTCGGCCTTGGGCTGCACCGGCTTGGTATCGGCTTCCTGCTTCTTCGCTTCTTCCTTCTTGGCGCCGTTGTCCTTGGCGTCGGCCTTGGCCTCGGCCTTGTCGGCCGGCGCGGCAGCACCGGCTTCCACGATGGCAAGCACCTGCTCGCTGGTCACCGTCGCGCCGGTGTCGAACTTGATCTCCTTGAGCACGCCGTCGACCGGCGACGGCACTTCGAGCACGACCTTGTCGGTCTCGAGGTCGACCAGGTTCTCGTCGCGGCTGACCGCGTCGCCGGGCTTCTTGTGCCACGTGGCGATGGTGGCGTCGGAGACGGACTCGGGCAGGACCGGAACTTTGATCTCGGTGCTCATGGGGCTGGCATCCTGGATTGCATGAAATTGTGGGCGTGAAGTCGGGACTTGATCGGGGAGAACGAGGCGGACCGGATCACTCCGGGCAGACCTCGCCCTGCAGCGGGTTGACCAGGGCGTCGGCGACCAGCTTGGTCTGCTCGGCGACGTGGTCGGCGAAGTGACCGGCGGCCGGCGACGGCGAGCGCGCGCGCCCGGCGTAGTGCAGGGCCTGCTTGCCCTGCAGGCAGGCGCTCAGGTGGTGGCGGATCTGGTACCACGCACCCTGGTTCTGCGGCTCTTCCTGGCACCAGACCACGTCCCTGGCCGCGGAGTAGCGCTTCAGTTCGGCCGCGAGCGCTTCCCGCGGGAACGGGTAGAGCTGTTCGACGCGGACGATCGCGACATCTTCGGCGCCACGCTTGCGGGCATCCTCGACCAGGTCGTAATAGACCTTGCCCGAGCAAGCCACCACCCGCTTGACCTTCTTCGGTTCGGCCTCGGCATCCGGGATCAGGTGCTGGAAAGTGCCGCTGGCCAGTTCGTTGAGGCTGGACACGGCGAGCTTGTGGCGCAGCAACGACTTCGGCGTCATCACTACCAGCGGCGTGCGGGTGGCCATGCGCATCTGGCGGCGGATCATGTGGTACGCCTGCGCCGGCGTGGTCGGCACGCAGACCATCATGTTGTCGAGCGCGCACAGTTGCAGGAAGCGTTCGAGGCGCGCGGAACTGTGTTCCGGGCCTTGCCCTTCGTAACCGTGCGGCAGCAGCAGCACGAGGCCGCACAGGCGGCCCCACTTGGCCTCGCCGGACGACAGGAACTGGTCGATCACGACCTGCGCGCCGTTGGCGAAGTCGCCGAACTGCGCTTCCCAGATGTCGAGCACCTGCGGGTCGGCGGTCGAGTAGCCGTACTCGAAGCCCATCACCGCTTCCTCGCTGAGCAGCGAGTCGATGATGGTGACGTCGATCGGGTCCTTCACCAGCTGCCGCAGTGGCAGGTAGTAATCGTCGGTCGCCTGATCGTGCAGGATCGCGTGGCGATGGAAGAAGGTGCCACGGCCGCTGTCCTGGCCGACCAGGCGCAGCTTGTAGCCTTCGCTCAGCAGGGTCGCGTAGGCCAGGTTCTCGGCGAAGCCCCAGTCGCCGGCCTGCTCGCCGGCGGCCATCTTGCGGCGGTCGTCGTAGATCTTGCCGACGCGCGCGTGCAGCTTGACCTCGTCGGGGATCGCGTTGATCGCGATGGCCAACTGGTCGAGGCTGGCGCGGTCGAAGGTGGTGTCGACCTTGTCAGCCAGCGTGCCCTTGAGGTACTTCGACCAGTCGATGGTGAACTCGTCGGGCTTGACCTCGACCAGCTCGGTGGTGACCACGCCCTCGTCGAGCTTGTCGCGGTAGGCATCGGCCAGCGCCTGCGCGTCCTCGTCCTTGATCGCGCCTTCGGCGACCAGTTGCTCGGCGTACAGCGCACGCGGGGTCTTGTGCTTGCGGATCACCTGGTACATCAGCGGCTGGGTCGCCGCGGGCTCGTCGGCCTCGTTGTGGCCGTGGCGGCGGTAGCAGACCAGGTCGATGACCACGTCGCGGCCGAATTCGTTGCGGAAGTCCAGCGCCATCTCGGCGCAGAACGCCACCGCTTCCGGGTTGTCGCCGTTCACGTGCAGGATCGGCGCGCCGACCATCTTGGCCACGTCGGTGCAGTACAGGGTCGAACGCGCGTCCTGGCGCTCGCTGGTGGTGAAGCCGACCTGGTTGTTGATGACGATGTGCACGGTGCCGCCGACCGCGAAGCCACGGGCCTGCGACATCTGCAGCAGTTCCATCACCACGCCCTGGCCGGCGAACGCGGCGTCGCCGTGCATCAGGATCGGCAGCACCTGGCCACGGCCGCCTTCGCCGCGACGGTCCTGGCGCGAGCGCACGCTGCCGGCGACCACCGGGTCGACGATCTCCAGGTGCGACGGGTTGAACGCCAGCGCAAGATGCACCGGGCCGCCCGGCGTGGCGACATCGGCGGAAAAGCCGAGGTGGTACTTGACGTCGCCGGTGTGGGCGAAGTCGTGCTGGACGTGCTCGAACTTGCCCTCGAACTCGTCGAACAGCTTGCGCGGCGGCTTGCCGAGGATGTTGACCAGCACGTTGAGGCGGCCGCGATGGGCCATGCCGATCACCACGTCCTTGACGCCCTGTTCGCCGGCGCGGCGGATGGTGGTGTCGAGCAGCGGGATCAGCGAGTCGCCGCCTTCCAGCGAGAAGCGCTTCTGGCCGACGTACTTGGTGCCGAGGTAGCGCTCCAGGCCGTCGGCCGCGGTCAGGCGCTCGAGGATGCGCTGCTTGTCTTCGGCGGTGCGGCCGTAGTTGCCGCCGGCTTTTTCCAGCCGCTCGTACACCCAGCGACGCTGTCCGGCATCGGAGATGTGCATGAACTCGGCGCCGATCGGGCCGGTGTAGGTGGCCTTGAGCAGGGCGAGCAGGTCGCCGAGCTTCATCCGGTCGTGTCCGCCGACGCCGCCGGTGCTGAACTCGGCGGCGAGGTCGTTGCCGGACAGGCCGTGGAACCCGAGGTCGAGGTCGGGAGCCGGCGGGCTTTCGAGCAGGCCGAGCGGATCCAGGTCGGCACCCAGGTGGCCGCGCGAGCGGTAGGCGGTGATCAGCTTGCCGACCCCGCGCTCGCGCTCGTCGCCGGTGGTAGCGGCCATGGCCGAGCCGGCGCGCTTGCGGGCGTCGGCAATGCTGTCGATCACGGCCGAGTGCGGGATGTCGCCGGCTTCGCGGCCCTTGAAGCCGTCGAAGTAGGTTTTCCATTTGGGCCCGACGCTGTCGGGGGCAACCAGGTACTGCTCGTACAAGTCTTCGATGTAGGCGGCGTTGGCGCCGAGCTGCGAGGACTGGGAGAACTGCTTCAGGAGACTGTCCACAATGGTCAACGTGCACTCAAATGGGAGGGCGGGGCACCCCAACTGAGCCGACTGGCGGCTATTCAGGCGCTCAAGAAACCGAATTATAGCCCCCTCGCATGGCCCACCGGCCAGCAAATCCGGGGGAAAAACGCTGTGTCGCGCAAATATCGATCAAACCGGGTTCGTTGCAGTTCAGATCCCGGTCCGAATTCCGCTCCGGCGCGCCCGGCTACAACTCCAATGCGCGGTACTCGGTGCAACTGCGGGCGCGCTCCCAGACCGGGTCGAAGCTGGCCCGCAACTGGCGTGCCCGGCCGCTGCCGTCGAGCCGGGTTTCGCCGTCGAAACGGTGGCCGAGCGGGCGGAAGTAATAGGCGCCGAGGTCATTGACCACGTAGGCAGAGGGATAGGAGCGGTCGGCCGGTTCTTCGATCGCGCGAAACGCGAACGCGCTCGGCAGGCGCTGGGCCAGGCCGATCAGAGGGGCCAGTGCGCGCTGTGGTTCGGCCGGGTCCTGCAACAGCACGCGGACCTCGCCGCCGGCGACGGCGAGGCGGCGCAGGGTCGCGACGACTTCCGGGGCGTCGAGCAGGCCGGGGTCGAGCTCGCGGCTGTAGATCTGCAACTGGTGGCGGGTGCCGGCGGCGATCCCGAGCACCGCCGCGATCGCGGCCTCGCGGGTTTCGACCGGATTGACCGCGCCGGACAGCAGGCGCATCGACTGGTGGTCGATGCCGGCCTCCTCGAAACGTTCGCCGATCGGCAGGAATCCATGGCGGGCGTAGAACTCGATCGCCGAGGCTTGGGCATGCAGGGACACCTCATGCCAGCCCAGTTCGCGCGCCTGGGTCAGCAGTGCCAGGAGCATCGCGTCGCCGACGCCTCGGCCGCGCCAGTCGGGCAGCACCGCCATCCGGCCGATCGTGTGTTTCGGGGTCAGGCGCCCGGTGCCGATCGCTGCGCCGCGCCCATCGCGAGCGACGACGTGGTGGCACAGCGGGTCCAACTCGCCCCATTCCAGCGCCAGCGGTACGCCCTGTTCCTGCACGAACACGCTCTCGCGCACGCGTCGCAGGTCGGCCAGGCCGGTCTCGTAGCCAATGCCTTCGATGGTGAAGGCGGACGCGCTCATTCTTCTACTCCGTCTCCGGTGTCGAGACGGTAGTGTCCGGCCTGCAGCAGCTCGAACACCTCGTCGCGGCCGGCGTCCGACAACGCGGCGTAGCTTGCGCCGTCGAGCACCGCGACATTGGCGAGGCGCCTGGCATCGCGCACCGGCAACGCGTGTTCCTGGCCATTGACGTACAGCCGTGCGCCGCGGCCGGCCTTGCGCCAGGCCATCCGCGAATACGGATGGCGCCAGAGGCTCGCGCCATGTTGCAGGTCCCACTCGATCTCGATCCGCGAACGCGGGGCCTCACCCGGCGCCGTGGCCGCGGGCATCACTTGACCGGCACTGCGGTAGACGGTGATGAAGCGGCCGAACCAGTCGCCGAGACGCTCCGGGTCGTTCATCCGCAGCAGGTTCAGCGCCTCGACCACGCGGGCCATCGAGTTGGCGTCGATCTCGGCGGGGTCGGCCGGCGGCTCCAGGTCGGGGTCGTGGTAGCGCAGCGCATCGTCGGCCTCGGCGGCGAGGGTGTCGACGAAATCGCCGAGTAGTTCGGCGGCCGATGGCGCGCGCATGCCGACCGAGTAGGTCAGGCAGGCGTCCGCGGCGACGCCGTGGTGCGGCACGCCGGGTGGCAGGTAGAGCATGTCGCCGGGACCCAGTACCCACTCGTGGCTCGGGCTGAAGCGTTGCAGCAGCCTCAGGTCGACGTCGTTGCGGAATTCCAGCGGGGGATCTTTCGAGTCGTCGATCTGCCAGCGCCGGTGGCCCTGTGCCTGCAGCAGGAACACGTCGTACTGGTCCACGTGCGCGCCGACCGAGCCGCCGGGCGCGGCGAACGACACCATGATGTCGTCGATCCGCCAGCGCGGCAGGAAGTCGAAGGCGTCGATCAGCGCGGCGACGTCGGCGTCCCATTTGTCGACGTCCTGCACCAGCAGGGTCCAGTCGTGGTCGGGCATGCCCGGGAACATCTCTTCCGGGAACGGGCCGTGGCGCAGCAGCCAGCGATCGTGTTCGCGCTCGTGGGCGACGATGCGCGACAGCGCGCTGTCCTCGCAGGCGAGGCCGGCGAGGTCCTCGGGCGAGATCGGCGGGACGAAATCCGGCGCCGCGAAAGCGGGGAACGCATTGCGGATCAGCAGCGGACGCTTCTGCCAGTAGTCGCGCAGGAAATCCGCCGGCGGCATGCCAAGCGGCGGCAGGCCGCCGGCATCGATCTCGATCGGCGGAGCGATGGGTTTCTTGCGCGGTCGGCTCATGGCGTCATCGCTCGCTTAGATATCGCGCGCCAGCTGTTCCGCGTGACCGATGTAGCTGCCCGGGGTCATCGCCAGCAGTGGCTCCTTGGCGTCAGCGGGCAGGTCCAGACCATTGATGAACTCGCGCATCGAGGTCTCGTTGATGCCGTGGCCGCGGGTCAGCGCCTTCAATTGCTCATACGGATTCGGCAGGCCGTGGCGGCGCATCACCGTCTGCACGGCCTCGGCCAGCACTTCCCAGCTGGCGTCGAGGTCGGCGGCGAGCCGTTCGGGGTTGGCCGACAACTTGTCGAGGCCGCGCAGCAGCGCATCGAAGCCGATCAGGGCGTGGCCGAACGCGGTGCCGAGCGCGCGCAGCACGGTCGAATCGGTCAGGTCGCGCTGCCAGCGGCTGATCGGCAGCTTGGCGGCGAAGTGCTCGAACAGCGCGTTGGCGATGCCGAAGTTGCCCTCGGCATTCTCGAAGTCGATCGGGTTGACCTTGTGCGGCATGGTCGAACTGCCGACTTCGCCGGCCTTGACCGACTGCTTGAAGTAACCCAGCGAGATGTAGCCCCAGACATCGCGGCATAGGTCGACGCAGACCGTGTCGATCCGGCGCTGGGCGTCGCAGACCTCGGCGATGCCGTCGTGCGGCTCGATCTGGGTGGTGTAGGGCTGCCAGTTGAGGCCCAGCGAATGCACGAAGTGCTGCGAGAACGCCGGCCAGTCGACATCCGGGTAGGCGGCGACGTGGGCGTTGTAGTTGCCGACCGCGCCGTTGATCTTGCCTGGCATCGGCGCGGCGGCGAGGGTCTCGCCTTGGCGGCGCAGGCGGGCGACGACGTTGGCCAGCTCCTTGCCGACGGTAGTCGGGGACGCCGTCTGGCCGTGGGTGCGCGACAGCATCGGCAGCGCCGCGTGCTCGTGCGCCATCGCCCGCAGCTTCTCGATCAACTGGTCGAGCCTGGGCAACAGCACGGTCTGCCGCGCCTCGTTGAGCATCAGCGCATAGCTGAGATTGTTGATGTCCTCGGAAGTGCAGGCGAA
Organism: Lysobacter sp.; assembly: GCA_050737695.1. Lineage (GTDB taxonomy): Bacteria > Pseudomonadota > Gammaproteobacteria > Xanthomonadales > Xanthomonadaceae > Novilysobacter. Next base: position 21,663 of record JBOHYB010000019.1, read on the forward strand.
GTGCACGAACTCCAGCGCCGGTCCCAGCTCCGCGTCGTCCTTCAGGCGTTCCTTGATCAGGTACTCGACCGCCTTGACGTCGTGGTTGGTGGTGCGCTCGATCTCCTTGACCCGCGCCGCATCCTCGACCGACAGCGCGTCGGCGAGCTTGCGCAGGCGCGCGGTGGCGGCTTCGGAGAACGGCTTGAGCTCGCCGATGCCCGGCTCGTTGGCCAGCGCCAGCAGCCACTCGACCTCGACCTTGACCCGGGCCTTGATCAGGCCGAACTCGGAGAAGATCGGCCGCAGCGCGTCGACCTTGCCGGCGTAGCGGCCATCGAGCGGGGAGAGGGCGAGGAGCTGGGATTCGGCGTTGGCAGGCATGGCGGCGCGGTGGTTGGGGGCAGTCGCACATTCTAGCGCGAGGCATGCTCCCGACGAGTGCGGGGGCTCCTGTAGGAGCGGCTTCAGCCGCGATCTGGAGTCGGCGGGCGAACGATTTCCGATCGCGGCTGAAGCCGCTCCTACAAAAGCCCGGGGCGTATGCTCGACGGCAACAAATGGAGGACACCATGACCAGCCACGACTACCGCACCGAGCACGACAGCATGGGCGAACTGCAGGTGCCCATCGACGCGTTGTGGGGCGCGCAGACCCAGCGTGCGGTGCAGAACTTCCCGATCTCCGGCCGGCCGATGCCGCGCGGGTTCATCCGTGCACTGGGCCTGGTCAAGGCTGCGGCAGCCGAGGTCAACGGCGGTTTCGGACTGCTGCCGAAGAACCGCGCCGCGGCGATCCGCAAGGCGGCGCTGGCCGTGGCCGCCGGCGAACACGACGCCCATTTCCCGATCGACGTGTTCCAGACCGGCTCGGGCACCTCCAGCAACATGAACGCCAACGAGGTGATCGCCACGCTGGCCTCGCGTGCGATCCGCGGCAAGGCCGGCGTCCATCCCAACGACGACGTCAACCTCGGCCAGAGTTCCAACGACGTGATCCCGACCGCGCTGCGGGTGTCGGCGCAACTGGCGACGGTCGAATCGCTGTTGCCCGCGCTCAAGCATCTGCGCCAGACCATCGATCGCCGCGGACGCGCACTCGGCAAGGTCACCAAGACCGGCCGCACCCATCTGATGGATGCGATGCCGCTGACCTTCGCCCAGGAGTTCGGCGCATGGTCGGCGCAGTTGCAGTCCGCGCAGCGGCGGATCGATGACAGCCTCAAGCGACTGCGGCGGCTGCCGATCGGCGGCACCGCGATCGGCACCGGGATCAATGCCGATCCGCGTTTCGGCACGGCGATGGCGCGGGCGCTGTCGAAGCTGGCCGGAACCAAGTTCGAATCGGCCGACAACAAGTTCGAGGGCCTGGCTTCGCAGGACGATGCGGTCGAACTGTCTGGCCAGCTCAACGCATTGGCGGTGGCGCTGATGAAGATCGCCAACGACCTGCGCTGGATGAACTCGGGCCCGCTGGCGGGCCTGGGCGAAGTCGAATTGCCCGCGTTGCAGCCGGGCAGCTCGATCATGCCGGGCAAGGTCAACCCGGTGATTCCCGAGGCGACCTGCATGGTCTGCGCGCAGGTGATCGGCCACCACGCCGCCATAACCGTGGCCGGGCAGAGCGGCAACTTCCAACTCAACGTGATGCTGCCGCTGATCGCGGCGAACCTGCTCGACTCGATCGGCTTGCTGGCGAACACGATGCGGCTGCTGGCCGACGACACCATCGCCGGCCTGCAGGTGCGACGCGACCGCATCGACGAGGCGTTGGCACGCAATCCGATCCTGGTTACGGCGCTGAACCCGGTGATCGGATACGAGAAGGCCGCCGCGATCGCCAAACAGGCCTATCGCGAACAGCGCCCGGTACTGGAGGTTGCGGTGGAGGTGACCGGCCTCGCCGAGAAAGAGTTGCGCCGGCTATTGGATCCCGCGGCACTGACGCGCGGCGGGATCCACCAATAGCCGCGGAGAATCAGTCTTCCCCGGGCAGGTCGTGCGTACCGGCCACGCGATGGTGGTCGACGTCGCCGCTGCCGACGCTGCGCACGCGCAGATCGCCGCTGACGGTATCGACGTCCAGGCTGCCCGAGCCGATCGTGCCGACCTCGACGCTGCCTTCCACCCGGGCCAGGTCGATGTCGCCGGAGCCGATGCTGCCGACCCTGACGTCGCCGGCCACGTCGCGGGCATCCAGGTCGCCGGAGCCCACCGAGCCGACTTCGAGCGGCCCGATGTCGGCCAACTCGGCGCCACCCGACCCGACCACCACGCTCACCGGTCCGGGAACGCCGCGCACATCGGCATCGCCGGAACCGACCACCAGATCGAGGCTGGCCACGCCGTCGATGTTGGCATCGCCCGAGCCGGCATCGACCTGTACCGCAACGTCATCGGGCAGGGTGGCCGCCAGGTGCATGTAGTTGTAGTTGTCGCCGAAGAGGTTGAAGTCCCAACCGTCCTTGTCGCGTTCCATCGACACCACCAGCCGGTCGCCGCGGCGCTCGTGCCGGACCTCCAACTGCTCCAGCTTCTTCACGCTGGATGCACAGGCCTTGCCCTGCATATCCGCCGATGCACCGGCCGTGGCCTTGACGTCGAGGTCGAAGCCGCCAACCTCGAACACGACCGTCTCGATGCCAGTCAGGTCGGGGCTCAATTCGAACGACCGGGTGTACTCGCACTTCTGTTGGGCGAACGCCGCCAGCGGCAGCATCAGCACGCAGCCAAACAGGAACTTGCGCATGTTCTCTCCTTCGGAATCAAACCGGGCCGTGAGGCCCGGGTGGTCTTCATTGCCTGGAGTAGTGGCCGTCGCCGTCGCGGCAGTCATCGATGTCGGACTGGGTGATGTCGGCGTAGGGAGCGAACTCCGGTAGCGACGCGGCGAGCTGTTGCTGGGTCTGCATCATCGCGGGCATCCGGCCGCACAGCTCGGTCACGGCTCGCTGCGCGATCTTTTCCGCCTTGGCCTCGATCTCGGCCTCCATCTTTTCGGTATCTCCGGAGAGCACGCTGGCGAACGCCTGGCCGATCGCATCGGTGGCCAGGCTCGCGCCCTGCATGCCGATGGCGGCGCCGGTCTCGGCCATGTAGGCGATCTGGCCGCGGTACTCCAGCACCAATGCGCGCTGCTCGGCGGTGATGTCGACCTTGCGGCCGTCGATCAGCAGGTCGCCCTGGGGAGTGATCTCGGCGGGAGTTTCGTCGTTGTCGGCGATGTCGATGTTCTCGGTGGCCATCGCCTCGCGTACTTCGAGGGATACGCCCTCCATCTCCTTGCGGATCTCGGCGTTGACTTCGGCGAGCAGGCCGGGCTCGGGTTGCGCCGGCTCATCCTTGCCACAGGCGCTCAACCAGGGGATGTATGCGAGGAGGAGCAGGGTCGGAAGAAATTTGCTGTTCATGACAGGTCTCCTCAACCTTCATCGCGCCAGCGGCGCAGGCGGATCGCGCCGGTGATCATCGCGGCGCCGGCCACCACGCCGACCCACAGGCTGGGGCTCAGCACCGCCGACCAGGAGGCCTTCAGGCCAAGCAGGCTTGCCAGTTGGCCGGCCCCCTGAAAATCGGTGCCTTCCAGGTGCGCCACGTCGACCCAGGTGCCGGGCACGACGCTGAACAGCATGCGGGCGACGATGTTCTTCCAGAACCAGCTCGATTCCAGGTCGAACACCTGCATCAGGTCGAACCAGCTGACGAAGATGCCGGCGAACAGCGGGATCATGATCGCCCACAGGAACGGCTTGCTGCGCGCCCAGGCCGAGCACAGCAGCAGCCAGCCGACCGTCGGCAAGGCCCACAGCGCATACACCGGGATCGATGCCACCAACTGCAGTGCGACCGAGAGCGGGCTGCCCGGCCCCCAGATCAGGGTCATCGGGCTGCCGTTGTGCAGCAGGGCGACCACGCTGATCAGCAGCAGGAAGGCGAACATCGTCACCAGCGCCGCGCCGACGGCGAGCGCCGGGGCCACCAGGGTCGCACTGGCGACCTTGGACAGGACCGTGTCGCGGTCCGACAGCGGCAGCGACTTCCAGAACAGCACGCTGCGGTCCTTGCGCTCGTCGTACAGCGCGCCGAGGCAGTAGAAGAACACGACGAAGGCCAGCACGATGAAGGGCCAACTGGCGGCCATCAACATGCTCAGGTCCATCGCCCCCGCAAGCTCGGCCAGCTCGCTGGGGCCGAGCTTGTCGCTGAGGTAGCCCAGGTCCAGGCCGTTGATCATGACCCGGCCGTCGAACTCGCCGTCGGCAAGCGCGCGCCGGGCGGCGACCTCGCCGACGATGAGTGCCATGAGCGTCAGCAGCAGCGATACGCCGCCGGCGATCAGCGGGGCCCAGAAGAAGCCGCCCTTGTGCTCCCAGAACTCGCGCTTGAGCAGCAGCTTGAACTTGTGGGTCGGGTGCGCCGGCGCGATCGAGCGCGGTGCGGCGGGCAGGGTGGTGTCAAGGGCGTTCATGCGTAGGTCCCTTTCATGGTGGCGACAAACAGGTCGGCCAGGCCCGGGGTGCGGGTCTCGCCGAAACCGGCCAGTTGCTCGCGCGGCACGCCGTCGAACAGCATCACGGTCTTGCCGAATGGCAGGGCGCGTTCGTCCAGCGGCTTCAGGGCGCGGGCGGCCTCGGCCTGGTCGGCATTGACCAGCACTTCGGTGAAGCGCGCGCCGACCGCGTCCATCTCGCCGTTGAGGACGACCTTGCCGTCGCGGATGAACATCACGTCGGTGAGGATGTGCTCGACCTCCTCGACCTGGTGGGTGGTGATCAGGATGGTCTTGTCCTCGTCGAAGTAGTCCTCCAACAGGCGCTGGTAGAACTGCTTGCGATAGAGGATGTCGAGGCCGAGGGTCGGCTCATCGAGCACCAGCAGGCGGGCGTCGATCGCCATCACCAGGGCCAGGTGCAGCTGCACGATCATGCCCTTGGACAGCTCGCGCACGCGCATCTTCGGCTTGAGCTGGGTGCCTTGGAGGAAGCGCTCGCAGCGTTCGCGGTCGAAACGCGGGTGCACGCCGGCGACGAACTCGATCGCCTCCGATACCCGGATCCAGCGCGGCAGCACCGCGACGTCGGCGATGAAGCAGACATCGCGCATCAGCTCGTCGCGGTCGGTGCGCGGGTCACGGCCGAGCACGCTCATGTGGCCTTCGAACGGGATCAGCCCGAGCATCGCCTTCAGTGCGGTGGTCTTGCCGGCGCCGTTGGGGCCGATCAGGCCGACGATGCGGCCGGCCGGGATCTCGAACGCGGTGTCGTCGAGCGCGACCTTGTTCTTGTAGGCCTTGCGCAGGTGGCTGGCGCTGACCACGCTGCCGCTGGTCGCGGCGGTGTCGAGGTTGGTGTCACGGTCGGCGGTGAGGGTCGCGGCGTTCATCGTGCACCCGCCTGGGCCGGGGCGGCGGCCAGCAGTTCCTCGGTGCTCAGGCCCAGGCGCAGGATGCGTTCCAGCACCAGCGGCCATTCCTCGGTGAGGAAACGTTCGCGTTCGCTGACCAGCAGTTTCTTTGCGGCTTCTTCGGTCACGTACATGCCAAGCCCTCTGCGTTTTTCGACGAGCGCCTCGTCCGCCAACTCCTGGTAGGCGCGCGAGACGGTGATTGGATTGAGCTGGTACTCGGCGGCGACCTGCCGGACCGAGGGCAGGGCATCACCCGGCTTGAGCACGCCGTCGAGCATCATGGCGACGACGCGTTCCTTCAGCTGGCGGTAGATGGGAGCGCCGTCGCTCCATTGAATAGCGGACATGGGTCAACCCCGCGGCAAGAATGAGAAGTACGGCATGACGAGGGTCTGCCGGCGGTTGTGCGTACTCGTCCCTGTGGAGCGCGGTATTTCGGTGGAGCCGGTTTCGATGGTCTGGGCCGCTGCGGTTCCGATGGCGTCGACCAGTGCCTGGGCGGTGCTCAGTTCGGTCGCGATCGGTGTCGCGCCGGTGAAGGCGGGTGCGGCGTTCGGGCCCGACATCGGGGCCGCGGCGATCAGGCTCACTACCAGCAAGGCGCCGCTGGCCGTGAGGGCGGAAAGCGTGTTGTGGAGCTTGCGGTTCATCTGAACGTCCTGCTCGTTGGTAGGCCGGTGTTGTATGTAACTATAACACCAAAACACATGCGGTCAAGTCCCTCGAACCCAACTAAAGACCTATGCGCGAGTGGCCCCGGATCGCGCCCGCGACCCCGGATTCCGCGGGTTGCCGCCCCCGGAGGTGACTGGGCTGGGAGATTGCCGGCATCGCCCGGGGCCGCGACAATGGCGGCTTCGCGCCATGACTGGCGACCCGACAGGAGCGGTTCCGGATGAAGGTTTTGTTGCGCGGCGTTGCCGTGATGTTGACCACCGTGGTGCTCGCTGCGGTCGTGGCGGTTCCCGCCGCCGCGCAGGAGGCTGCTCCGCTGGAAACCGAGCGCGCCAGGACCAGCTATATGGTCGGCCATGATGTCGCCCGATCGATCGGCGCCGCGGCGCCGGATATCGACCTGGCGGCGTTCGACCGCGCCGTCGCCAATGCCGTGCAGGGTGGCGAGCCGCTGATCGAAGACAGCCAGGTGCCGGTCACCGGCCGCGCGCTGATGATGCGCATCGCCGCGCGTGCCGGCCGGGCACCGGAGGACGCCGAGGTGCCGGAGGTGAACAAGGAGCAGGTCGGGTATCTGGTCGGTTCGGACGTCGGCCGCTCGTTGCTGCCGATGAAGGATGAACTCGAATTGCCGATCCTGCTGCAGGCAGTGCGTGCCGCTCTCGGCGGCGGCGAGTTGCGGATGACCGAGGCCGAACTCGATGCCACCCGTGAAGCGTTCGCCCGGAAGATGCGCGGCCAGTTCGAGGCCCGCATGAACGCCGAGGCCGAAACCAACAAGGCCGAGGGCGCGAAGTTCCTCGCCGCCAACAAGCAGCAGAAGGGCGTGTTTACCACGCCGTCGGGCCTGCAGTACCGGGTGCTGCGCCAGGGCTCGGGTCCGCGCCCGCGGCCGGGCGCCCGGGTCCGGGTCAACTACGAAGGCAAGCTGCTCGACGACACCGTGTTCGACAGTTCCTACGAGCGCGGCGAGCCGACCGAGTTCGGCCTCGACCAGGTGATCGCGGGTTGGACCGAAGGCCTGATGCTGATGCCGGTCGGTGCCAAGTACCGCTTCTGGATTCCCGGCGACCTGGGATACGGTGCCAAGGGCGGCGGTGGCGGCCAGATCGGTCCCAACGCGACCCTGGTGTTCGACGTCGAGTTGCAGGCAATCGTCGAGTAAGCCGGCCGCAAGGCCCGTCCCGCAGTTGCGGCCGGGCCGCATTCACGACGCGCCGATACGGCGCCGTTCAGGCTGCCGTCGACACAGTGGCGCGCTGGCGTCCGGCGCTGTCGAGCGCATCCACCATCCACAGGAGCTCCACCTCTCATGAAGTCCGATTTGATGAAGCCTGCCACCCGAACCGTCGCGCTGCTGGCCGTGGCCACCCTGTCGCTTGCCATCGCCGCCTGCCAGCCGGGCGACAAGACCGCCGACGCCGACAAGGCTGACGCGACCGCCGACACCGCGGCGTCGGCCGAAGACGGTTTGAAGATCGAGGGGTTGGCGAACGAGAAGGAGCAGGTCAGCTACATGATCGGCCGCGACATCGCCCGTTCGCTGGAAGAGGTCAAGGACGAGATCGACGTCGCGACCCTGTCGAAGGCGATCACCGCCGGCCTGGCCGGCGAGAAGTCGCTGATGACCGACGAGCAGGCCACCCAGGTGCGCGAGACGTTCGCCCAGCGGATCCAGGCCGAGCGCATCGCCGAGATGATGGCGACGGCGAAGACGAACCAGGAAGAAGGCGCCAAGTTCCTCGCGGACAACGCCAAGAAGGAAGGCGTCAAGACCACCGAGTCCGGCCTGCAGTACCAGGTCATCACCGAAGGCAAGGGAGCCAAGCCGGACGGCGACGACGTGGTGCGCGTGCACTACAAGGGCACCCTGCTCGACGGCGAGACCTTCGACAGTTCATACGATCGCAATGAACCGGCGGTATTTTCGCTGCAGCAGGTCGTGCCGGGCTGGCAGGAAGGCATCGCCTTGATGCCGGTGGGCAGCAAGTACCGCTTCTGGATTCCCAGTGAGCTCGGCTATGGCGAGAAGGGCACCCCGGGTGGCCCGATCGGACCGAACGCGGTGCTGGTGTTCGAGGTCGAGCTGCAGGACATCGTGCAACCGCCGACCGAATGATCCGGTTCTGATGCAGTGGTTTTGACGTGGCGATTTTGACGTGGCGATCATCGAGGTAAGTGATCATCGCGGTAAGTGATTCCCCGGGTACGGCGGCTGTCCGGTTTGACGGAAAGCCGCCGTATCGAGGGGTCGAGCGACCCGCCACCCAGCACGGATCAACCCTATGCGAGTCACCATCTTCGGCACCGGCTACGTCGGCCTGGTCACCGGTACCTGCCTGGCCGAAGTCGGCCATGACGTGGTCTGCGTCGATATCGACCAGGGAAAAGTCGACGCTCTCAATCGCGGCGAGGTGCCGATCTTCGAACCGGGGCTGGCGCCGCTGGTGCAGGCCAACCGCGAAGCGGGGCGCTTGCGCTTTACCAGCGACCCGATCGAATCCATCGGCCATGCCGAACTGATCTTCATCGCCGTCGGCACGCCGCCCGACGAGGATGGCAGCGCCGACCTGCAATACGTTCTGGCGGTGGCCAGGACGATAGGACGTCACCTTGAGGCCCCCGTCGTGGTGGTCGACAAGTCGACGGTGCCGGTCGGGACCGCCGACAAGGTACGCGCGACCATTGCCACCGAGTTGGCCGCGCGCGATGCCCAGGTCGAGTTCGAGGTGGTCGCCAATCCCGAGTTCCTGAAGGAAGGCGACGCGGTCAACGACTGCATGCGCCCGGATCGGATCATCATCGGCTCCAGCAGCGACGAGGCGATCGACGCGCTGCGTCGGCTGTATGCGCCGTTCAACCGCAACCGCGACCGCATCGTCGAGATGGACGTGCGTTCGGCGGAACTGACCAAGTACGCGGCCAACGCGATGCTGGCGACCAAGATCTCCTTCATGAACGAGATCGCCTGCATCGCCGAGCAGGTCGGCGCCGATGTCGAGATGGTGCGCCAGGGCATCGGCTCCGACCCGCGCATCGGCTGGCACTTCATCTACCCGGGCGCCGGTTATGGCGGCTCCTGTTTCCCCAAGGACGTGCAGGCGCTGTCCCGGATGGCGCGGCAGGGCGATTGCGACACGCACCTGCTGGACGCCGTCGAGACCGTCAACCGGTTGCAGAAGGGCCACCTGTTCGAGCTGGTGCAACGTCACTATGGCGGTGACATCGCGGGCAAGACGTTCGCGCTGTGGGGATTGGCGTTCAAGCCCAATACCGACGATATGCGCGAGGCGGCCAGCCGCCGTGTGCTGGAGCAACTGTGGGCCGCCGGTGCCCAGGTGCGCGCCTACGACCCGGAAGCCAGTGCCGAGGCCCGCCGGATCTATGGCGAGCGTGACGACCTGGTCTACTGCGATTCCGATCGCGAAGCGCTCGAAGGTGCCGATGCGCTGATCGTGGTCACCGAATGGAAGCAGTTCCGCAGCCCCGACTTCGCGCGCCTGCACGCGGCGTTGGCGGATCGGGTGATCTTCGACGGCCGCAACCTTTATCATCCGGACCAGGTCGAAACGGCCGGCATCGCGTACTACGGCATCGGCCGTGGGCGATCGATCCGATCGCCGAAGACGCAAGCGGATAAGTAATGAGCAATGAACTGGAACACCGCCTGGTCGAACTGGAAACGCGAGTCTCGTTCCAGGAGCACACGATCGGCGAGCTGAGCGATGCGCTGGCGGCGGCACGCGACGAGGAGGCGCGCAACGCCTTGCTGTTGCATCGCGCGCTGGACGAGCTGAAGCAACTGCGCGGGGCCCTGTCCGCCAACCCGATGTCGGCCGATGCGGCCGCCGAGCCACCACCCCCCCACTACTGACAAGCCGGGGCCGCAGCGCATGCGCGGCCACGGTGACGATGGACATGAGCAACGACACCCTTCGCAACCAGCTTCTCGGCCTCGGCTTCAAGCCGCCGGCGCCCGAACCCAAGCGCGCCGATGGCGCGAAACGCGGCGGCCGGCCCGGTGCCGGTTCGCCGGATCGGCGCGGTGAACGCGGCAAGCCCCGCTCCGAACAGACGCGACCCGACCAGACGCGACCCGGTCAACCGCGCCCCGCCGCCGGCAAGCCCGGCGCCGGCAGGCCCGGTGCGCCGCGCCCCGGACGAGGCCGGGCCAAGCCGCGCGAGGACATCGATCTCGCCAAGGCCTACGCCATCCGCTCACAGCGCGAGAAGGACGAGCGGATCGCGGCCGAGCGCGTGAAGCAGGAAGAAGCCCGCCTGCGCCGCGAAGCGCGTGCGAGGCTGGCGGCGCTGGTCAAGGACAAGGGGCTGAACGTCTCCGATGCCGACATCGCCCGGCACTTCCCGTATGGCGGCAAGATCAAGCGCATCCACGTCACCGCCGACCAGCTGAAGGCGCTCAACGCCGGCGAGCTGGGCGTGGTGCAGGTGGACGGGCGCTACCTGTTGGTGACCGCCGAGGTGCTGGCGCAGGCCGAACAGGTGTTCGCCCCGGCGGTGGCGTTGAAGGTCGACCCCGACGCGCCGGTCGCGGACGAGCCGTACTCCGATCCGCAATACCAGGTGCCGGACGACCTGGTCTGGTAGGGCTGGTTTCGCTGGACTCTCCGTTGTAGGAGCGGCTTTAGCCGCGATCGGGAATCGGACGAGCAACCAAACATCCGATCGCGGCTAAAGCCGCTCCTGCAAAAGCTCGGGCAGACGTAATCTACTCCGGGTCGTAGTCGAGGTTCGCCGCCAGCCAGCGTTCGGCCTGTGCGAGGTCGACGCCTTTTCGTTTCGCGTAGTCGGCCGCCTGCTCCTTCGACACCCGACCAACCACGAAATACTGGCTGCGCGGGTGGCTGAAATAGAAGCCCGATACCGCGGCGGCCGGCGTCATCGCAAAATTCTCGGTCAGCTGCATGCCGGCATGGGTCGCCGGATCGAGCAGCTTGAAGATCGTCGCCTTTTCGCTGTGCTCGGGGCAGGCCGGATAGCCCGGTGCCGGGCGGATGCCGCGGTACTTCTCGTCGATCAAGGCTTCGGCATCGAGCGCCTCGTCGGCGGCGTAACCCCAGAACTCGGTACGCACGCGCTGGTGGACGCGCTCGGCCAGGGTCTCGGCGAGGCGGTCGGCGAGTGCCTTGAGCAGGATCGCGTTGTAGTCGTCGTGGTCGGCCTCGAAGCGCTTTACCTGCGGTTCTATGCCAAGTCCGGCAGTGACCGCGAACGCGCCGATCCAGTCTTGCTTGCCGCTGTCCTTCGGCGCGATGAAATCGGCCAGGCAGAAGTCCGGCCGCTCCGGCGGCTTGTCGGCCTGTTGGCGCAGGAAGTGCAGCGTAGTCGGCGTGCCGTCGACATCGGCGACTACGTCGTCGCCGACGCTGTTCGCCGGCCACAGCCCGAACACCGCCTTCGCGGTCAGCCACTTTTCCTCGACGATGCGTTTGAGCATCGCCTGCGCATCGCGGAACAACTCGCTGGCCTGGGTGCCGACCACCTCGTCGGTCAGGATCGCCGGGTAGCGGCCGTGCAGCTCCCAGGCCTGGAAGAACGGGGTCCAGTCGATCAGCGGGACCAGTTCGTCCAGCGGGTAGTCGTCGAACACGTGCAGCCCCGGATGCTTCGGCGCCGGCGGGTCGTAACTCTCCCAGTCGCCATCGAAGCGTTGGCCACGGGCCTTGGCCAGCGATACCAGCCGCTTGCCGCCATCCCGGTTGCGATGCCGCTCGCGGATTTCGGCGTAGTCGGAGGCGTTGGCAGCGACGAACGGCTCGCGCAACTCGATGCTGATCAGCGACTGCGCCACGCCGACCGCGCGCGAGGCGTCCTTCACCCACACCGTCGGAGACTTGTAATGCGGGTCGATCTTCAGCGCGGTGTGCGCGCGCGAGGTGGTCGCGCCACCGATCAGCAGCGGCAGGGTGAAGCCCTGGCGCTGCATCTCGCGGGCGACGTGGCTCATTTCCTCCAGCGACGGCGTGATCAGGCCGGACAGGCCGATCAGGTCGGCGTTCTCGGCCTTGGCGACATCGAGGATCTTCTGCGCCGGCACCATCACCCCGAGGTCGACCACCTCGAAGTTGTTGCACGCCAGTACCACGCCGACGATGTTCTTGCCGATGTCGTGGACGTCGCCCTTGACCGTGGCCATCACGATCTTGCCGTTGGACTTGCCGGTGTCGCCGGTGCGCAGCTTCTCGGCTTCGATGTACGGCAGCAGGTGCGCGACCGCCTTCTTCATGACCCGCGCCGACTTGACCACCTGCGGCAGGAACATCTTGCCGGCGCCGAACAGGTCGCCGACCACGTTCATGCCGTCCATCAGTGGGCCTTCGATCACGTCGAGCGGGCGCGCCGCTTCCAGTCGCGCCTCCTCGGTGTCCTCGATGACGTACTGGTCGATGCCGTGCACCAGCGAGTGGCTGATGCGCGCGCGCACCGGCTGCTCGCGCCAGGCCAGGTTCTCGACCTTTTTCTCGCCCTTCTTGCCGCGGTAACGCTCGGCCAGGGTCAGCAGTGTCTCGGTGGCCTCGGGATTGCGGTTGAGCACCACGTCCTCGACCGCCTCGCGAAGGTCGGCGTCGAGGTCGTCGTACAGCGGCAGCGCGCCGGCATTGACGATGCCCATGTCCATGCCGGCCTTGATCGCGTGGTACAGGAACACCACGTGGATCGCCTGGCGTACCGCCTCGTTGCCGCGGAACGAGAAGCTGACGTTGGAGACGCCGCCGGAAATATGGCTCAGCGGAAAGCGCCGGCGCAGTTCGCGCGCGGCCTCGATGAAGGCCACGCCGTAGTCGTTGTGCTCCTCGATGCCGGTGGCGATCGCGAACACGTTGGGGTCGAAGATGATGTCCTCGGGCGGGAAGCCGACCTGCTCGGTCAGCAGCTTGAACGCGCGCGAAGAGATTTCGACCTTGCGCTGCACGGTGTCGGCCTGGCCTTCCTCGTCGAAAGCCATCACCACGACCGCGGCGCCATAGCGGCGCACCAGCCGGGCCTGGCGCAGGAACTCGTCCTCGCCTTCCTTCATCGAGATCGAGTTGACGATGCCCTTGCCCTGTAGGCACTTCAGCCCGGCCTCGATCACGCTCCACTTGGAGCTATCGACCATCACCGGAATGCGGGCGATATCGGGTTCGGCGGCGATCAGGTTGAGGTAGGTCACCATCGCCTGCTCCGAATCGAGCAGGCCCTCGTCCATGTTGACGTCGAGCACCTGCGCGCCGCTCTCGACCTGCTGCCGCGCGACCGCGACCGCTTCGTCGTAGCGGTCGTCCTTGATCAGCTTGCGGAACTGCGCGCTGCCGGTGACATTGGTGCGCTCGCCGACGTTGATGAAGTTGGATTCGGGCGTGATCGTCAGCGGCTCGAGGCCACTGAGGCGGGTTTGGCGGGCGAGGGTGTTCACGGCCGGGAGGTCACTGCTCACGCGGCACCGGCCAGCTGCGGTACGGCGCGTGGGGTGATGCCACGCACGGCCGCGGCGATCGCAGTGATATGCGCCGGGGTGGTGCCGCAGCAACCGCCGACCAGGTTCAGCAGGCCGGACTCGGCGAACTCGCGCAGCATCGTCGCCATGTCTTCCGGGGTCTCATCGTAGCCGCCGAAAGCATTGGGCAGGCCGGCGTTGGGATGGGCGCTGACGTAGGTGTCGGCGATCTGCGCCAGCACGTCGACGTGCGGGCGCAGGTCCTCGGCGCCGAGCGCGCAGTTGAGGCCGATCGCCAGTGGCTGCGCATGTCGTAACGAGTACCAGAACGCCTCCGCGGTCTGACCCGACAAGGTGCGACCGGAGGCGTCGGTGATCGTGCCCGAGACCATCACCGGCAGTCGCGCGCCGCGGGCGTCGAAGGCCTCGGCGATCGCGAACAAGGCGGCCTTGGCGTTGAGGGTATCGAACACGGTCTCGACCATCAGCACGTCGGCGCCGCCGTCGATCAGGCCATCGGCAGCTTCGCGGTAGGCGATGCGCAGTTCATCGAAGTCGACCGCGCGAAAGCCGGGACGATTGACGTCCGGACTCAGCGAGGCGGTGCGGCTGGTCGGACCGAGCACCCCGATCACGAAGCGCGGCTGATCCAGGGTCTTCGCCTCGGCGGCGTCGCAGGCTGCACGGGCAAGCCGCGCACCGGTCTCGTTGAGTTCGCGGGCAAGGTGCTGCAGGCCGTAGTCGGACAGCGACAGCGTGGTCGAGTTGAAGGTGTTGGTCTCGACCAGATCGGCGCCGGCATCGAGATACGCGGCATGGATCGCGCCGATGATCTCCGGCCGACTGAGGCTCAGCAGGTCGTTATTGCCGCGCTGGTCGTGGCCGCAGCCGCAGGCGGGTCCGTGGGCGTGGTCGTCGGCATACTGGTCGAGTGGGCGCTCGCGGTCGAAGCCGTCAGCGAAACGCTCGCCGCGGTAGTCGGCCTCCTCCAGCGCGTGCTGCTGGATCATCGTGCCCATCGCGCCGTCGATCACGAGGATGCGTTCGCGCAGGGCGCGTTGCAGGGCATCGGCGCGGTCGGGGTTGAGCCAGGGCAGCGTGGTCATGACGGGTTCCTGCATCGGTGGTTCATGCGCGATTGCGGGCTGCCTTCTTGCGGGCGATCAGGGCGATCACCGCGAAGTGCGGCGGACGGCGCTCGCGGGTGACGGTCTCGCAACTGACGATCTCGAAACCGGCCTTGGTCGCGAATCGCGACAGCTCCTTCTCGCTGAAGCCGAGGTTGACGTGGCCGTAGGCTTCCACCACCGACCGGTGCTCGTGACTGGCCAGGCTGGTCAGCAGCAGCCGACCGCCGGGGCGCAGCACGCGCGCGGCCTCGGCAACGGCCTTGGCCGGCTCGTCGGCATAGGTCAGCGCGTGCATCAGCGCCACCAGGTCGAAATGGGCATCGTCGAAGGGCAGGGCGTGCATGTCGCCTTCGCGCACCTCGACGTTCTTGAGCTTGCGCAGGCGCTCGGACGCCGCCAGCACGACCTTGGTGCTGGAATCCAGGCACACGTAGCGGTGCGAATGCGGCGCCAGCAGTTCGGCCAGTACGCCGTCTCCGGACGCGATGTCGAGCACGTCGCCGGGTTCCAGCAACGGCAGTGCCGAGCGCGCCATCGCCTCCCAGGTACGGCCGGGCGAGTAGTGGCGCTCCATGTCGCCGGCCACCGAGTCGGCCCAGTTCTGGTCGGCCGCGCGCATTGCCAGCACCGCCGGCACGCGCTCGGCGTCCTGGCGCAGCAGCGGGTCGTCGCTGCCTTCGCGCAGGGTGGTCCACAGCGCCCGCTGGGCGTGGTCGAGGGCGGCGTCCTCGAAGCGGTAGTAGGCCGACACGCCGGCGCGGCGATCGCGCACCAGGCCGGCGTCCTTGAGCTTGGCCAGATGGGTCGACACCCGCGGCTGGGCGAGACGGGTGATCGCCGAGAGTTCCGCCACGGTCAGTTCCTCGCGCTCGATCAGGGCGAGCAGGCGCACCCGGGTGGCATCGGCAAACACCTTGAGCCGTGACGACCAGCCTTCCAGATCCATGTTTCCACCCAGCCTTTCATGCGCTTATCGCGATACAGAGATAAGTGTGCTGTCCGGGCACGCGATGGTCAAGCCGGAAGGTCGCGAAGCCCCGTCGTGAGGTTCGGTTACGGGTTCGGTTATTGCCCACGCAGGGCTACAATTGCCCGATTGCTGCCCCATTCGCGACCAACCGAGGTGCCGACGTGGATTTTGGCTTCACCGAAGAACAGTTGATGATCCAGGACGTGGCGCGCCGCATCGCGCAGGAGAAGATCGCGCCGAGCGCCGAGCACCACGACCAGACCGGCGAGTTCCCGCTCGACAACATCCGCACCCTCGGCGAAAACGGCCTGATGGGGATCGAGGTGCCGGCCGAGTACGGCGGCTCCGGGATGGACCCGGTTTCCTACGTGCTGGCGATGGTCGAGATCGCCGCGGCCGACGCCGCTCACTCGACCATCGTCTCGGTCAACAACTCGCTGTTCTGCAACGGCATCCTGACCCACGGCACCGAGGAGCAGAAACAGGCTTACGTCCGCGCGATCGCCGAGGGCAAGGAAATCGGCGCGTTCGCGCTGACCGAGCCGCAATCGGGCTCCGACGCCACCGCGATGCGCTGCAAGGCGGTCAAGCAGGCCGACGGCAGTTACAAGATCAACGGCAAGAAGAGCTGGATCACCTCGGGCCCGGTCGCCAAGTACTTCGTGCTGTTCGCGATGACCGACCCGGACAAGGGCGCACGCGGCATCACCGCCTTCATCGTCGATGGCGATCGCGAGGGCTTCGGCCGCGGCAAGACCGAACCCAAGCTCGGCATCCGTGCCTCGGCCACCTGCGAGATCGAGTTCAACGACTACGTCGCCCGGCCCGAGGACGTCCTCGGCGAGGAAGGTCATGGCTTCAAGATCGCGATGAGCGTGCTCGACGCCGGCCGGATCGGTATTGCCAGCCAGGCGATCGGCATCGCCCGCGCGGCTTACGAGGCGACGCTGGAGTACGTCAAGGAGCGCAAGGCCTTCGGCCAGCCGATCGGCGCGTTCCAGATGACCCAGGCCAAGATCGCCGACATGAAGTGCAAGCTCGACGCCTCGCTGCTGCTGACCCTGCGCGCAGCGTGGACCAAGGGCCAGGGCAAGCGCTTCACCACCGAGGCGGCGGTCGCCAAGCTGACCGCTTCCGAGGCGGCGATGTGGATCACCCACCAGGCGCTGCAGATCCATGGCGGCATGGGTTACTCCAAGGAAATGCCGATCGAGCGCTACTTCCGCGACGCCAAGATCACCGAGATCTACGAGGGCACCAGCGAGATCCAGCGCCTGGTGATCGCCCGCCACGAGACCGGGCTGCGCTGACCATGCATCGCTCGAGCTGCCGGTTCACCGCGGCCTGCCATGCGCAGCGCGGCTGCGATCGCCGCGATATCCCGATCGCTGCGGGCGACGCGACGGCCCTGGCCGGCCGCGTCGCCCGCATGCCCTTCCACCTGCACTGAAACCTGGCCATGGCCCGCGCAAACGCGCGGGCCTCACTGCATTGGACACCCCGTTCACATGAGCACCAAGCCCAAATCCAAGCCCGCCGCGCGTGCCGGCGCCAAGACCGCCGCCGCGAATCCGCCGAAGACGGCCACCCCGAAGAAGGCCGCGGCGCGCAAGCGCGCACCGGTGGTGTTCCCGGCGAGCAACGCCAGCAAGAGCGACGTGGTGTCGCTCAAGCCGATCCTCGATGCCGTCGGCAAGCGTTTCCCCAAGGCCCGCCAGGCGGATGGCGAGGCCTTCGTCAAGGCGTTCTACAAGCGCATGGGCGAGGACGAGCTGCCCAAGCATTCGCCCGAAGGCTGGGCGGCGCTGGCCTGCGACTTCCTCGACTTCGCCCGGACCCGCAAGCCGGGGACCGCGCAGGTGCGGCTGTTCAACCCGACCCTGAAGACCCATGGCTGGGAATCGCCGCACACCGTGCTGCAGATCGCCAACGACGACATGCCGTTCCTGGTCGACTCGGTGACCATGGCGCTGGCCGAGCAGGACATCGGCGTGCACGTGCTGGGCCACCCGGTGGTGCCGTTCAAGCGCGACAAGGCCGGCAAGTTGGCCAAGGTCGGCGAGGGCGAGCCGGAATCGCTGATGCACCTGGAGATCGACCGGTTGCCGGCCGAGGCGATGCCGAAGGTCGAGAAGGAGGTACTGGCGGTGCTGGACGACGTGCGCGCGATGGTGCGCGACTGGTCGGCCATGCAGGGCAAGATGCTGGGCGTCGCCGACGAGCTGGGCGAGCGCAAGTTGCCGGTCAGCAAGGAAGGCCGCAAGGAGGCGCAGGAGTTCCTGCGCTGGGCGGCCGACAGCCATTTCACCTTCCTCGGCTACCGCGAGTACGAGGTGGTCAAGAAGGACGGACAGGAAGTGCTGTGCGCGGTGAAGGGCTCCGGCCTGGGCCTGCTGCGCGGCCAGGACACCCGCAAGCCGCGGCCGCTGGCTTCGCTGGCGGCGCACTACATGCCGCACTCGGGCTCGGTCGACGCGCTGATCCTGACCAAGACCAACGCCCGCGCCACCGTCCATCGTCCCGGCTACATGGACTACATCGGCATCCTCAGCTTCGACGCCAAGGGCAAGCCGGTACGCGAGGAGCGTTTCCTCGGCCTGTATACCTCCAGCGCGTACAACCGTCGTCCGTGGGACATCCCGCTGGTGCGCGAGCGTCACAATTACGTGATGGAGAAGTCCGGCTTGCCCGGCGACAGCCACAGCGGCAAGGCGCTGCGCCACATCCTGGAAACCCTGCCGCGCGACGAGCTGTTCCAGTCCAGCGGCGAGGAGTTGCTGAAGACCGCGACCGGCATCCTCGGCCTGCAGGAGCGCGTGCGCAGCAAGCTGTTCCTGCGCCGCGACCGCTATGGGCGGTTCTTCTCCGGCCTGGTCTACATCCCGCGCGACCGTTTCAACACCGACGTGCGCCTGCGCATCGAGGCGATGCTCAAGCGCGTGCTGCACGGCGAGCACATCGATACCACCGTCGTACTCGGCGAGTCGCCGCTGGCGCAGTTGCACCTGCTGGTGCGGCCGAAGTCCGGCGAGGCGATCCAGGTCGACAATGCCGCGATCGAGGCCGAGTTGGCCGAGATCGTGCGCAACTGGCGCGACGACCTGCGCGAGCTGCTGGTCGAGCGCCACGGCGAGCAGCGCGGCCTGGCGCTGGCCAACGGTTATGGCCGCGCGCTTCCGGCCGGTTACATCGAAGACGTATCGGTGGCGATCGCCGCCGATGACGTCGAGCACCTGGCGGCGTTGGAAGGCCCGGACGACCTGCGCCTGAGCCTGTACCGGACCCGCCCGGGCGTGGGCGGCCTGCGCTTCAAGTTCTATCGCCAGAACGACGACATCCCGCTGTCGGATGCGTTGCCGACGATGGAGAACATGGGCCTGCGGGTGATCTCCGAGCATCCGTACCGCCTCTACGCGCACAGCAGCCTGCTGTACATCCAGGATTTCGAGGTCGAGATCGCCAACGCCGAGGCCGACATCGCCGACATCGATGAGAACTTCGTCGAGGCGTTCGCGCGGATCTGGCGCGGCGATGCCGAGAACGACCGCTTCAACCAGTTGGTCCTTGCCGCCCACCTGTCGTGGCGCCAGGTCGCGATGCTGCGCGCCTACAGCAAGTACCTGCAGCAGGTCGGCGTGCCGTTCTCGCAGGCTTACGTCGAAGACACCTTCATCCGCTATCCGGTGCTGGCGCGGCTGATGGTGGAATTGTTCGAGGCCCGTTTCGATCCGGCCACCGGCAAGGAGAGCAAGGCCGAGGTCAAGGCCGGGATGGAGCGGCTGTCCGCCCAGTTCGCCCGTATTTGCGCGGGCGACGAGGCGTTGCTGGCGGCCCTGAAGCCGGCCATCGCCTCGCGCAGCGGCAACCGCGAGGTTCAGATCGCCGCGACCCGCAATACCCTCAAGAGCCTGCTCGACCGGGTCTCCAGCCTCGACGAGGACCGCATCCTGCGCAGCTTCATCGGAGTGATCGAGGCGACCCTGCGCACCAGCTACTACCAAGCCATCGAGGCCGACGGGAGCAAGGGCTACGTCAGCTACAAGTTCGATTCGACCAACGTGCCGGACCTGCCCAAGCCGCGTCCGTACCGTGAGATCTTCGTCTACGGCCCGCGCGTCGAAGGTATCCACCTGCGTTTCGGTCCGGTCGCCCGCGGTGGCCTGCGCTGGTCGGACCGTCGCGAGGACTTCCGCACCGAGGTGCTGGGCCTGGTCAAGGCGCAGATGGTCAAGAACACGGTGATCGTGCCGGTTGGCTCCAAGGGCGGCTTCATCAGCAAGCGTCCGCCGGCCGGCGGCGAGCGCGACGCGGTGTGGGCCGAGGGCGTGGCCTGCTACAAGATGTTCATCAACGGCCTGCTCGACATCACCGACAACCTGGTCGACGACAAGGTCGTGCATCCGGCCAACGTGGTCCGCCACGACCAGGACGATCCGTACCTGGTGGTCGCTGCCGACAAGGGCACCGCGACCTTCTCCGACATCGCCAACGGCATCGCCCGCGAGCACGGCTACTGGCTCGACGACGCGTTCGCCTCCGGCGGTTCGGTCGGTTACGACCATAAGGGCATGGGGATTACTGCGAAAGGCGCTTGGGAGTCGGTCAAGCGCCACTTCCTGGCGATGGGACGCAACAGCCAGAAGCAGGATTTCACCGCGGTCGGCATCGGCGACATGTCCGGCGACGTGTTCGGCAACGGCATGTTGTTGAGCAAGCACATCCGCCTGGTTGCCGCATTCGACCACCGCCACATCTTCCTCGACCCGAACCCGGATGCCGCAGTGACGTTCAAGGAACGCCAGCGGATGTTCAAGATCCCGCGCTCGAGCTGGGAGGACTACGACAAGTCGTTGATCAGCAAGGGCGGCGGTATCTTCCCGCGCTCGGCCAAGTCGATCCCGTTGTCGCCGCAGGTGCGCGAGGCGCTCGGCATTGAAGGCGACGTGGCGGCGCTCAGCCCCGCCGAGCTGATGAGCGCCGTCCTCAAGGCACCGGTCGACCTGCTGTGGAACGGCGGCATCGGTACCTATATCAAGGGCAGCAGCGAGAGCCATGCCGACGTCGGCGACCGCGCCAACAATGCCTTGCGCGTGGACGGCCGCGACCTGCGCTGCAAGGTGGTGGGCGAGGGCGGCAACCTCGGCATGACCCAGCTCGGGCGGATCGAGGCGGCGCATTGCGGTGTGCTGCTCAACACCGACTTCATCGACAACTCCGCCGGTGTCGACACCTCCGACCACGAGGTCAACATCAAGATCCTGCTCAACTCGCAGGTGCAGGCGAAGAAGCTGACCCTGCCGGCGCGCAACAAGCTGCTGGCATCGATGACCAACGAGGTCGAGTCGCTGGTGCTGACCGACAACTACCGGCAGAACCAGGCGATCAGCCTGATGGAGCGGATGTCGGTGCCGCGGCTGGGTTCCAAGCTGCACTTCATCCACACCCTGGAATCGCAGGGCCTGCTGGACCGCCAGATCGAGTACCTGCCCAGCGACGCCGAGATCGCCGAGCGCAAGACGCGCGGTCAGGGCCTGACCCGGCCGGAACTGGCGGTGCTGCTGTCGTACAGCAAGCTGGTGCTGTTCCAGCAGCTGGTCGATTCCGACGTGCCGGAAGACCCGTACCTGTCGAAGGAACTGGTGCGCTACTTCCCGCAGCCGCTGCAGAAGAAGTACGCCGATGCGATGGAGAACCACCGCCTGAAGCGCGAGATCATCGCCACCGCTGTGACCAACTCGATGGTCAACCGGATGGGCGCGACGTTCACCCTGCGCATGCAGGAAGACACCGGCCGCAGCGCCGGCGAAGTCGCCGAGGCCTACACCATCGCTCGCGAAGCGATCGATGCACGCGGGCTGTGGGCGCAGATCGACGCGCTCGACGGCAAGGTGCCGGAAGCCGTGCAGATCGATGCGTTGCAGACGATCTGGCAGCTGATGCGCTCGATGTCGCGCTGGCTGCTGTCGCGCCCCGGGGCGATGCCGGAGATCACCACCGCGATGGCGCGTTACGGCGACGGTCTCAAGGCGGTGCGCGAAGCGTTGCCGAGCACGATGTCGGATGTCCGCCGCGAGGAGTTCGAGGCCAGCCTCAGGGACTGGAAGGCCAAGGGCCTGCCTGATGCACTGGCCGAAGAGCTGGCCGGGCTGCCGATGCTCGAGTTCGGCTGCGACATCGTCGAGATCGCCCACGCCCGCAAGCTGTCGCCGGTCGAGGTGACTCGTGCGTACTTCAGCCTGGGCGCGGCGCTGCACCTGCCCTGGCTGTATGCGCAGATCGAGACGCTTCCGGTCGACGGGCGCTGGCAGGCCTTGGCCCGCGGCGCCCTGCGCGACGAGCTGGGTGCGCAGCAACGAAGCCTGGTCGGGCAGATCCTCGCCACCGGCGGCAAGAAGCCGGCCGGCGAGAAGGTGGCGGCCTGGGTCAAGCGCGACGAGCCGACCCTGCGGTTCACCCAGGCGATGCTGACCGACCTGCTGAACCAGAAGACGCTGGACTATCCGACCGTGTCGGTGGCTGTGCGTCGGTTGGCCCAGGTCGCCTCGGCCGGGACGGCGTAGCCGCGACGCTCGCAACGGGTCCGGCAACACCAGTGAGCGGCGATCCGGGGAAAGTCCCAGGTCGCCGTTCGCACTTTTGCCTGTCCGTTTTTGTCCTGCGCTATCCTGCGGCCATGACCCCGCAACCCACGATCGGCGACTCGCCACGCATCGCCTTCCTCGCCAGTGCCGCCGACGAGGCGCAGGCCGCGCGCGCGCAACTGCTGGCCCGCCACCATGAAGACCATCCGCCCGAGGATGCCGACGTGCTGATCGCGCTCGGCGGCGACGGCTTCATGCTGCAGACCCTGCATCGCCACGGCGGCCTCGGCAAGCCGGTGTACGGGATGAAGCTGGGCACGATTGGTTTCCTGATGAACCACCTCGCGTTCGATGGCCTGCTCGAGCGCATCCATGCCGCCGAGCCGGCGGTGCTGCGACCGCTGGAGATGCTGGTGCAGACCGAGTCCGGCACCACCGTCGGGTCGCTGGCCTACAACGAAGTGTCGCTGCTGCGCCAGACCCGCCAGGCCGCACACGTCTCGATCGAACTCAACGGCCAGGTCCGGCTCGACGAGCTGATCTGCGACGGCGTGCTGGTCGCCACCCCAGCGGGCAGCACCGCCTACAACTTCTCCGCACACGGACCGATCCTGCCGCTGGGCACCAATGTCGTTGCGCTGACCTCGATCGCCGCGTTCCGCCCCCGGCGCTGGCGCGGCGCCGTGCTCAAGGCCGACACCGAGATCCGCTTCCGCGTGCTCGATCCCTACAAGCGCCCGGTCAGCGCCACCGCCGATTCGCACGAGGTCCGCGACGTGGTCGAGGTCATGATCCGCGAGTCGCACGACCGCACCGTGACCCTGCTGTTCGACCCCGAGCATAATCTTGAGGAGCGGATGCTGGCGGAGCAGTTCACCAGCGGCTGAGTCATTGGGTCTCCGTGCCCTTGGATCTTCGGGCTTTTGTAGGAGCGGCTTCAGCCGCGATCTGAAGTCGGCGCGGGCGACCGATTACCCGATCGCGGCTGAAGCCGCTCCTACAAAAGTCCAGCATTCCTGGGCGCGTCGCAGTCGATGCGACCACAACCGGGCAAAATGGGTCCATGCCGGACAGCCAAGCCAATCCGCTGATCGTCGCGATTTCCTCGCGCACCCTGTTCGACCTGGAGGACAGCCATGCCCTGTTCGAACGCGAGGGGCTGGATGCCTACGCCGCATTCCAGCGCAGCCACGAGGACGATTTGCTGCAGCCGGGCATCGCCTTCCCGCTGGTGCGCAAGCTGCTCGGCCTCAACGACGGATCGCCACCGGAAGCGCCGCGGGTCGAGGTGATCCTGATCTCGCGCAACTCGGCCGACACCGGCCTTCGCATCTTCAACTCGATCGCCCACCACGGGCTGTCGATCAAGCGCGCGGCATTCAGCAACGGGGCGCCGCCGTTCCCCTACATCCGACCGTTCGGCGCCGACCTGTTCCTGTCGACCCACGGCGAGGACGTGCGCAGCGCGCTGGCCGCCGGGGTGGCGGCGGCGACATTGTTGCCCGGCGCGCTCCTCTCACCACGCGCGCCGCATCATCGACCCGACCAGCTCCGCATCGCCTTCGACGGCGACGCAGTGATCTTCGGCGACGAAAGCGAGCGGGTTTCGCGTGAAGGCGGCCTGGCGGCATTCTCGGAATACGAGCGCAGCCACGCCGGCGAGCCGTTGTCGGGCGGACCGTTCCGCGGTTTCCTCGATGCCCTGCATCTGTTGCAGGCGGCGTTCCCGACCGGCGAGGATTCGCCGATCCGCACCGCGCTGGTCACCGCGCGTTCGGTGCCGGCACACGAACGGGTGATCCGCACCCTGCGCGAGTGGGGGATCCGGCTGGACGAGGCGCTGTTCCTCGGCGGGCGCTCGAAAGGGCCGTTCCTGGAGGCATTCGGTGCCGACATCTTCTTCGACGACTCCGAGCACAACATCGAGTCGGCGCGTGGCCTGGTGACCGCCGGGCATGTGCCGCACGGGGTGGCGAATCCCAAGAAGTAGCGCGGAAGCCAAGCTCTTGTAGGAGCGGCTTTAGCCGAGATCTGAAACCGTCGGTCCGAACCGATTCCCGATCGCGGCTAAAGCCGCTCCTACAGAAGCGATGCCGTTACCGATGGGGATTTGGTTCATCGCCCAGCGGCAAGCGGATATCCGTCAGCTTCCACTCCAGCCCCTGGCGGCTCAGGACAAAGGTGACGGGGTCGCCATCCTCGTCCTCGATGGTGGCGGTGAACCGCGACAGCGATTCGAACCCATAGCTGGCGTCGCGCAGGCGGTCCGGCGTCGGGGCCGTCTCGTAGGTGTTGTCGGTGATGCCGCCGCCGCTGGTCCGGTGCCAGATCGAACGGCCCTCCATCAAGGCACCAATGCCCGCGGGCGTCACCATCGTGTCGACCATGCCGCCGGCGATCCCGCTGGCAATCCGCACCGCGAACGCGCCGAGCAGGCTCGACTGCACGTCGACGCCCGCCTTGCGGATCACGTAGTCGTCGATCTGGAGCTTGAGGTTGCCGCGCAGCGTCGGGAAGTCCACGTGCTCCGCCAACTCGGCGGTGTCCTGCGCCTGCACCGCCTCGCGGATCGCGTTGTAGGCGATGAACGGACCGGCGGCGACGTAGCCCAGCAACAACACCGCAACGAGGGCGGTCAAGGCGATCCACTTCTTCATCTCAGAACTCCAGGTCGAGCGCCGCGCAGAGGTAATCGACGAACGGGGCGAGGGTGGCGAGGTCGGTCTGCAGTGTTTTCAGCAGGCGCGGCCCGGTCACCAGGGTGTCGTCGAGGAGGCGGGTCGCGACGAAGTTCTTGCGTCGCAGGTCGTCGGCGAATTCGAACTCGGGCGGGAAGCCGCGCGGCATCCGCACCAGCATCTCGCTGTCGTCGAGATCGAAGCGGCGGCGCAGGCGCTGGCCGTGTGCGGCGGCGTCCCAGCTGGCCGGGTTGTCGAGGATGAAGTGCCGCACCCGCCGCACGGTATCGGCCCCCGGGTGCCACAGGCCGGCGCCGACGAAGCAGTTGCCGCCTTGCAGATGCAGGTAGAACGACGGAGCCTCGACCTCGCGTCGGCGCTCGTGGAACAGGCGCGCGCCCTGCCAGGACTTGTAGGGCGACTTGTCGTTGGCGAAGCGGGTGTCGCGCTGGATCCGGAACAACGAGCCGCCGATGGCTTTCGGGTCGGCGCGGAAGTGCGGACTGACCCCGGCGACGATCGGTTGCAGGTCGGTCAGCAGGCGTTGGAACGGGCCGCGCACATGGGCTTCGTAGTCGGCCTTGTGGGCGTGGAACCAGTCGCGGTTGTTGTTGCGTGCCAGGCTGCGCAGGAACTTGAAGCTGGCGGGGGTGAAGTAGGTCGGCATGGGACTATCGTAGCGCGGCCTCGCAGGACTGTTTTTCTGTAGGAGCGGCTTCAGCCGCGATCTGGAATCGGCGCGGGCGACCGACTCTCCGATCGCGGCTAAAGCCGCTCCTACAACAGCCCGAGGCCTCAGGCGAGGCTGTGTTCGATGTCGCGGCGCCAGCTGTCAAGCTGCTTCAACAGGGTGAGTCGGACCGGATCGTTGGCGTGGGTTACGCGCAGCTCGGCCAGCTCGGCGTCGAAGCGGGCAAAGCCATACTCGGCCAATCCATCGTCGCCACGCAGGCGCTGGCGTCGATAGTCGTCCCAGCGGGCGTGCTCGCTGGTCGACAGCGTCCCGGGCCAGTTGCGGGCCCGGTAGCGGAACAGCAGTTCCGGCAGGCGCGCGTCACGGAAGCCGAATGTGGCCGCGCCCAACGCTTCGGGCGGGGTGCTGCGTACGCTCGGGAACAGGCGCTTGTCGCTGTCGCCGATGAAGGCATCGTAGAGGCTGGCGTCGACATCGCCGGGGCGATGCTCGCGTTCGCGGGCGAATACCTGGCGGACCTTCTCGACCAGCGACGGCCCTGCGGCGCGCAGGCGGGCGGCGTTGGCTTCGGCCTGCACCGGGTCGATCCCGAGCCGTTGGAAATCCTCGCTGCGCAGGTGTTCCCAGGCCGACAGCGCCGGGCTGCGGTTGAGGTGAACCTCTTTCAGCGCCACGCGTTCCTCGCCCTCGGCAAGGTCGGCGGCGCGCACATACAGGCGCGCGGCGATGGCTTCCGCATCGAGGTCGAGCAGGGCCCGCGGGTCCTGGGTCAGGTCGAACACGATCACCCGGTTGTCGATATGCGGGTGTCGCGCCAGCGGGATCACCGGCGCGGCGCACATGCGACTGGCGGGGAAACGTTGTGAGACGTTCAGCACCGGCGTCATCGCCACGGTGTCGAGCAGGCTGGCGGCATGGCGCTTGTCGCGCAGGCGCAGCGCGTAATCCCACAGCTTCGGTTGTGCCGTCTTGAGCTTGCGGGCGAGCCCGATCAGGGCACGTACGTCCGACAACGCCTCGTGGGCATCGCCTTCACGCACGTCGTTGGCCTCAGCCAGGTGTTCCAGCTTGAACGATGGCGTTCCGTCCTCGCGTTTCGGCCAGACCAGTCCGTCCGGGCGCAGGGCGTGGGCGAAGCGGAGTACGTCGAGCAGGTCCCAGCGCGAGTTGCCGCCGCGCCATTCGCGTTCGTAGGCGTCGAAGAAGTTGCGAAACAACCCGTAGCGGACGAATTCGTCGTCGAAGCGTAGCGAGTTGTAGCCGAGGCTGCAGGTTTCCGGTCGCGACATCTCGTCGAAGATCAGTGCGAACGCGGCGGCTTCGGTCACGCCCTCGCGCTGGGCATGCTGCGGGGTGATACCGGTGATCAGGGTCGCGGTCGGCGAGGGCAGCAGGTCGTCGGCCGGCTTGGCGAAGATGCTGATCGGCTCGTCGACCGGGTTGAGGTCGGTATCCGTGCGGATCGCGGCGAACTGGGCGATGCGGCTGGTGCGCGGGTCGGTGCCGAAGGTTTCGAGGTCGTAGAACAGGAAGCTGGCGGGCATGGCGCGATCCTTCGATAACGGGAGGTATGGCCCTCCGTAGGAGCGGCTTTAGCCGCGATCTGGAACCGTGCGCCCATCCGACTTCAGATCGCGGCTAAAGCCGCTCCTACAAATGCGTGCCGGATTCGGCGGGCAGCGGCGGGAGGCGGGCGCGGATGACGGCATCGACAGCATCCCAGTCCAGGCTGTCGAGGCTTTCGTGCCCGCGGGTCAACTCGACCAGCAACTCGCGCTGCAGGTCGCCGCGCTGCAGGGCGACGGCGTAGGGCAGGTGGCGGAAGGTGACCATCGCGTAACGCGGGACGAAGCGGTCCGGGTGGCGGTCGGCGAGCTTGTGCTCCAGTTCGCGCTGCAGCAGGTAGTCGTCGTCGTCGACGCGGTCGCGCATTTCCAGGTAGTTTTCCAGCGCCATGTGCTGGATCGCGCGGGCGTTGGGCAGGCGTTCGGCCTGGAACGCGGCGAACGCGGCGGCGCGGTCAGGGGTCTTGTCTAGGTGCTCGGCCAGCGCCACGCAGTCCTCGAACGCGCAGTTCATGCCCTGTCCGTGGAACGGCACCATCGCGTGGGCGGCGTCGCCGACCAGCACGGCGCGGTCGTCGAGGTGCCAGCGGTCGAGATACAGGGTGCCGAGGATTCCGGTCGGGTTGTGGTCGAAATCGCGCTCGAGATCGGGGATCAATCGCGAGGTGTCGGGGAATTCGCGATCGAACAAGGCGCGCGCCTCCACGCCGGTGCGCACGGTGTCGAACCCTGGAACGCCGGCGTCCGGTTCGGCCCGGTTCGGAAGAAACAGCGTGACGGTGAAGGTCGATTCGTCGTTCGGCAATGCGATGCACATGTAGCGGCCGCGCGGCCAGATGTGCAGCGCGTTGGCTTCCATCCGGAAGCTGCCGTCGGAGGCCGGCGGGATCTCCAGTTCCTTGTAGGAATGATCGAGGAAATCGGTGCGGCCGTCGGTTCCGGTCTCGCGCGCCATCGCGCCGCGCAGCACCGAACCGGCGCCGTCTGCACCGACCAGGGTCTGGAACGACACCGCGCGTTCGCTGCTGTCGTGCTCGTCGCCGAAATGGGCGATGCGCCGGTCGAAATCGACGCGATCCAGGCGATGGTGGAAATGCACTCTGGCGCCGGCCCGCTCGGCGATATCGAGCAGCACCTGGTTGAGTTCGCCGCGGTGGACCGACCAGATCACTTCGCTGTCGTCGCGTCCGTAGCGTTGCAGGTCGGTGCGGCCGTCGGCGAAATGGACCATGCGTCCGCGCATCATCACCGCCTGCGCCATTACCGCGTCGTCGGCATCAGCCTGGCGCAGGGCATGGCGACCGCGCTCGGCCAGGGCGAGGTTGATCGATCGGCCGCGTTCGAGGTCCCGCTCGCGCGGGTCGCTGCGCTTTTCGTGGACGTCGACCTGCCAACCGCGGCGGGCCAGCAGGGTGGCGAGCAGGGCGCCCGCGAGGCCGGCGCCGATGATGGTGAGGTGCCTGGGATTGTCAGCCTGCAATGACGTTCGCCTTTTCAGTCAGCGGGAGCTGGGCGGTTCAGAGGGTATCGCGCCAGGTCATGGTCGCCTGGACGAAGCGCAGGACATCCTCGTGGGTGTTGTACAGCGGCGCGGGCGAGATGCGGATCACGTCTGGCTCGCGCCAGTCGCCAAGCACGCCGTTGTCGGACAGGTATCCGAACAGCGCGCGGCCTTGTTCGTGGCCGCCACGGACCCGGATCGACAACTGGCACCCGCGGTGTTCCGGGGCCTTCGGCGTCAGCACTTCGAGGATGTCGCCAAGGTGTTGCTCGATCAGCGCCTCCAGGTAGCCAGTCAGGCGCAGCGACTTGGCCCGCAATGCCGGCATGCCGATGCGGTCGAACAGGTCGAGCGAAGCGCGCAACGGGGCGAGGGCGAGGATCGGCGGGTTGCTGAGTTGCCAACCCTCGGCACCGGGGGTTGGAACAAACTTCGGGCCCATCTGGAACCGGGTGGCGGCGTCGTGGCCCCACCAGCCGGCGAACCGCGGAACCTCGCTCGTTGCATGGCGCTCGTGGACGAAGCAGCCGGCGACTGCGCCCGGGCCGCTGTTGAGGTACTTGTAGTGGCACCAGACCGCGAAGTCGGCGCCGCTGTCGTGCAGGTTCAGTTCGGTGTTGCCGACCGCATGGGCGAGGTCGAGTCCGCACAGTGCGCCGGCGTCGTGCGCCAACCGGGCGATTTCGGCGAGGTCGAAGGCCTGGCCGGTGCGGTACTGCACGCCGGGCCACAGCACCAAGGCGAGGCGCGGACTGTGCTCCGCGATCGCCGCCGCGATCGCCTCCATCGAGAACAGCCCGCCGGGCTGGTCGGGCGCGAGTTCGATCAGGTCGGTGGCCGGGTCGAAGCCGTGGAACGCGATCTGCGATTCGACCGCATACCGGTCCGAGGGAAACGAGCCGGCCTCGACCAGGATCGCCGGACGTTCGGAGGTCGGCCGATAGAAACTGACCATCATCAGGTGCAGGTTGGCGGTGAGCGAGTTCATCGCCACCACTTCCTGTGGTTGCGCACCGACCAGTCGGGCCAGCGATTCGCTCATCAGGTGGTGGTAGCTCATCCACTGCGAATTGCCGCGGAAGTGGCCCTCGACCGCCTCCATCGACCACTTGTCGAGCACGTCCTCGACCTGGGCGCGGGCACCGCGCGGTTGCAGGCCCAGCGAGTTGCCGACGAAGTAGGCCTGCTCGCCGTCCCCGTGGCGCGGGACGTGGAACTCGTCGCGCAGGGTCGGCAGTGGATCGGCGGCATCGAGCGCGCGGGCATGGTCGAGGTTGAGAGAGTTCGGGTCGGTCATGGAGTCTCGTTCTTGATGATGGCGATGCGCGTCAGGCAAAACGCGCCTTCGACAGCCCGAGCCAGTCCAGCGCGGTGCCGTGGTACAGCCGCGCCTGCGCGGTCTCGTCCAGTTGCAGCGAGGCGATGCCGGCGCCGGGCGCCTGCTCCCCGAGCGGGAACGGATAGTCGGTGCCGAGCATCACCCGGTCGACCCCGCAGGTGTCGAGCAGGTAGCGCAACGCGGCGTCGTCGGCGACCCAGGAATCGAAATACAAACGGTCCAGGTACTCGCGCGGATTGCGCGGATTGTCGGTCGCGACCAGGTCCGGGCGCATGTTGAAGCCATGCTCGATCCGGCCGATGGTGTAGGGGAAGCTGCCACCGCCGTGGGCGAGGCAGATTTTGAGTTTCGGCAGCCGTTCCAGCACGCCGCCGAAGATCAGGCTGCAGGCCGCGCGCGATTGCTCGGCCGGCATCCCGACCAGCCACGGCAGCCAGTACTTGGGCATGGTGTCGGTGCCCATCATGTCCCACGGATGCACCAGAATCGCCGCGCCCAGCTCGCTGGCAGCCTGGAAGAATTCGAACAGCTCCGGTGCGTCGAGGTTCCAGTCGCCGACATGGCTGCCGATCTGCACGCCCTGCAGGCCGAGCTGGTCCATGCAGCGCTCCAGCTCCTGGATCGCCAGTCGTGGCGACTGCAGCGGTACGGTGCCGATCCCGGCGTAGTTGCGCGGATAGTCGCGGCAAGCCTGGGCCATGTGGTCGTTGAGCGCCTGGTGCAGCTCCAACGCGTGGTGCGGCCGCGCCCAGTAGCAGAACATCACCGGCACCGTGCTCAGCACCTGGACCTGCACATCGAACTTGGCGTAGTCGTCGATGCGCTCCTGCGGGTCCCAGGTCTTCGACCAGATCTCGCGGAAGAACTTGCCGTCCTTGTAGATGCGGTGGCGCCCATCCTCGGTGTGGTGGATCACCGGGAAACGCAGGTCGCCGTACTTGCGCGCCAGGTCGGGCCAGTCGCGCGGCAGGCAGTGGGCGTGGGTGTCGATCTTGAGCATTCGTTTCTGTGAGCCTTGTGCTGCAAGGGTTTCCGGTCGTGGTCGGCGCCGGTCCTTCAATTTCACCCGCATTGCCACCCCTGTTTGCTGCTCGCTGCCCCGGGGCGCTCGTACGATAACCGACGCCGCCGGGGCGCACGCCTCGCCGATGACCTCGAACTGGCGCCCCACCACCGCGCTTTGCACATCGAACGGGCATTTGGCCGACTCAAGCCGCGTAGATCGCCTCCCGGTGCGCCTGCACCGACAGACGGAAGTACGTGGTGGCGGGTGCACAGCGCACCGAGTTGGGTGTGAAGCACGTGCAGGTGTTGCAAAGTGGGCACGGTGGCGTTCATGGCGTCAAGGGTACGCGGGCTCAGTGGACGGGCGCGTTTACGACCGCGGCTGCTCATGCCGCATCCGGCGTAATCAGTTCAACGGTTGGAAAGTACCCACGGTACCTGCGGGTATCCCGGGTCAGCAGCGGCCAGCCCATTACGGCCGCATGGGCGCCGATGAAGAAATCCGCCAGCACGTTCTGGCGCGTGCCGCCTTTTCGTCGATAACGCACGAACGCCTTGCCGGCCAGGAAGAGGGCGGGGCGGGGCAAGTCGGCCAACTGGATTGCCATGCCGGCGAGCGCCTCGTCCAGCGCGTCGTGGCTGTTGAAGGTGAGCGAGAGCTCGGCATAGATCACTGGGTTGATCGACAAGGCATGCAACTGTGACTGCGCGCGCAACTGGGCGATGGACCAGTCCGCCCAGCTCGGATCGTTCTCCAGCACGTCGACCAGTACGTTGGTGTCGACCAGCAACATGGCTCAGTCGCGCAGCAGGGCCATCAGTTCGTCGCTGCGCCACTTGACCTGTGCCTTGCCGCGGGCGGTTTCAAAACGGTCGGGACGCTTGCCCGCACGGCGGGTGCCAGCCTTGCGCACCACGATATCGCCGGCCGCGTTGACCGCGAACTCCACCGGACTGCCAGGCTCCAGATGGAGGGCATCACGTACCAGCTTTGGGATCGTGACTTGACCCTTGATCGTCATCGTAGTGGCCATGACGGTGCTCCATAGTATTACTTGCAAAAATTATGTAATACATCGTGGCGCGACGCAACTGCGGCGCTCATGTGGCGCGAACAAAGTGCCTGGCTCAGGTATCGGCCGTGACGTACTTGTCGGGCGCCGGGTTGAGGTGGCCGCAGGACTGGCATGTCCGGTGATCGCGCGAGGCGTAGAAACGATCGAACACCGGCGGGAAGTCCTGCTCGATGTCCTGCAGGTGGAAGAACTCCTCGTACAGCTTGTGGTTGCACCGTTCGCAGAACCACAACAGGCCGTCCTCCTCGTGCGGCAGGCGGCGACGCTCGATCACCAATCCGACCGAACCGGGCATGCGCTGCGGCGAATGCGGCACGCGTGGCGGCAGCAGGAAGATCTCGCCGGCGCGGATCGGGATGTCGCGGACCTTGTCGTCCTCCTGGATCCGCAGGACCATCTCGCCCTCGATCTGGTAGAACCACTCGGGGCCTTCATCCCAGTGGTAGTCGGTGCGCGCGTTGGGACCGCCGACCACCATCACGATGAAGTCGCCGTCGTACACCACCTTGTTGCCGACGGGTGGCTTGAGCAGGTGACGATGTTCCTCGATCCATGCCTGCAGGTTGAGCGGGTTCGGCAACACGGGTCACTCCTTCACGACGGCAACGCACTTCAGTTCGATGGCGATCGGCGTGGGCAGCGCGCTGATACCGATCGTGGTCCGGCAGGGCGCGTGGTCGATGTCGGGGAAATACTCGGCCCAGACCGCGTTGTAGCGCGCGAAGTCGGCGTCCATGTCGGTCAGGTAGACAGTCACGTCGACCAGGTCCTCCCAGCCCGCTTCGCTGGCTTCCAGCACCGCACGGACATTGGCGAACACCGCGCGCGTTTGGGCGTCGATGTCGTAGCTCAGCAGGCGGCCGTCGGCATCGTGGACATTGCCGACGATGGCATTGGTGTCGTGGTCGCGCGGGCCGATGCCGGAGAGGAACAGCAGGTTGCCGACGCGCCGTGCATGCGGATAGCTGCCGACCGGCCGGGGCGCGCTGGAAGCACGGATCGCGTCGCTCATCTCAGCGGTCCTCGCGATCGACCTGGATTCGCGAAAGCGCGTCGGCGTAGATGTCCGGCAGCGATTCGGCAGAGCTTACGTTGGCGCGGAGGTCATGCACACGGCCGTCGCGCAGGGTGTAGACCCAGCCGTGCACGGACAGCGGTTGGCCGCGGCTCCAGGCGTCGCGGACGGTGGTGGTGTGGCAGACGTTGACCACCTGCTCGAGCACGTTCAACTCGCACAGGCGGTCGTGCTTCAGTTCGTCGTCCTCGAACGCACGCAGGCTGGCGGCGTGCTTCTCGGCGACGTCGGTGACGTGGCGGACCCAGTTGTCGGCCAGACCCAGGCGCTTGCCGTGCAATGCCGCATGCACGCCGCCGCAGCCATAGTGGCCGACTACCAGGATGTGCTTGACCTTGAGCACGTCGACCGCGAACTGGATCACCGACAGGCAGTTGAGGTCGCTGGTGACGACGACGTTGGCGATGTTGCGATGGACGAATACTTCGCCCGGCGACACGTCGATGATCTGGTTGGC
The DNA here is from genome assembly GCA_050737695.1 of Lysobacter sp. Lineage (GTDB taxonomy): Bacteria > Pseudomonadota > Gammaproteobacteria > Xanthomonadales > Xanthomonadaceae > Novilysobacter. The sequence goes on from JBOHYB010000019.1 coordinate 55,231, forward strand.
CGGCACCCGCGAATCCGAACAGCCGATCCAGAGGAATTCCGGCGCCTGCTGGCGCGACAGGCGTTCGAAGAATCCGGGATCCTCGGCGTTGACCCGGTCGGCCCATTCGCGGTTCTTGTGCAGCAGCTCTTTCAGTGAATTCATGCAGGGTCATCCAATGTGGAGGCCGACGTTCTTGGCGTCGGTGAAGAATCGCATCGCTTCGATGCCGCCTTCGCGGCCGAGGCCGGAGCTGCCCGCGCCGCCGAACGGCGTGCGCAGGTCGCGTTGCAGCCAGGTGTTGATCCAGATCATGCCGGCGCGCAGCTGCGCGGCCATGCGGTGGGCGCGGTCGAGATCGCGTGTCCAGAGTGAGGCGGCCAGGCCGTAGTCGCCGGCATTGGCGAGGGCGAGGGCATGGTCGTCGCTGTCGAACGGTTGCAGGGTGACGACGGGACCGAAGATCTCCTCGCGGTTGCTGGTGCAGTCCGGGCCGAGGTTGTCGATCACGGTCGGGGCGACGAACCAGCCGGGACGGTCGAGCGCGGTGCCGCCGCAGAGGACGTTGCCACCTTCGTCGCAGGCACGATCCAGGGCCGCCACGACCTTGTCGAAATGCGCCTGCGATACCAGCGGACCGAGCTGGTTGTCCTCGTCGATCGGGTCGCCGACGCGCAGTGCCAGCGCCCGCTCGACCAGCGCATCGCGGAACTCGTTGTAGATGCCGCGCTCGACCAGCATCCGCGAGCCGCACAGGCAGATCTGCCCGGAATTCTGGAACGCGGAACGGACCAGGGTGTCGAGCTGGTCGCGCCAGTCGCTGTCGGCGAATACCAGGGTGGGGTTCTTGCCGCCGAGTTCGAGCGAGAGCTTCTTCAGCAGCGGCGCGGTCAGCCCGGCGATGCGGCGACCGACCGCGGTGCTGCCGGTGAACGACACCGCCTTGACCTGCGGATGGGTCACCAGAGGTTCGCCAACCTCTGGGCCGGGGCCGTGGACGACGTTGAACACCCCGGCGGGGAAACCGATCTCTGCCGCCAACTCGGCCAGCATAGTCGCGGTGACCGGTGTCACCTCGGAGGGCTTGGCGACCACGGTATTGCCGGCGGCCAATGCCGGGGCGATTTTCCAGGTCAGCAGGTACAGCGGCAGGTTCCACGGCGAGACGGTGGCGACCACGCCGAGCGGCGGGCGCAGGGTGTAGTTGAGTCCGGCTTCGCCGTGGTGGGATTCGCTGGCGAACTGGGTGGCGGCGTGGGCGAAGAAACGCAGGTTGCTGATCGCGCGCGGGATCTCGACTTCGCGGGCAAGCTTTATGGGTTTTCCGCCATCGCGCGACTCGGCGTGGGCGAAGTCATCGAGTCGTGCTTCCAGCGCCTCGGCCAGCTTTTCCAGCCAGCGGGCGCGCTCGCTGTTGCGCAGTGCGGACCAGTTGGGGAACGCGGCTTGCGCGGCGGCGACGGCGGCTTCCGCGTCGGCGGCGTTACCGTCGGCCACTTCGGCGAACGCGCGGCCGGTGGCGGGATCGAAGACGTCGAGCCAGCGACCCGAGGCCGCTTCGCGTGCTTTGCCGTCGATCCAGTGGGTCAGGCGCATCCGCCAAGCTTAGCGCGAGCGCCGTGGATACGTCGCCGTCCGGTGCCGATCAGATCGACTGCATCCGGCCGCCGTCGACGGCCAGGCTGACGCCGTTGATGTAGGCGGCGGCGGGCGAGCACAGGAACGCGATGGCGGCGGCGACTTCCGCTGGCTGGGCAAAGCGTCCCGCCGGCACCGTCTTGCGCATGCCGTCGGCGACCTGCTCCTCGCTTTGGCCGGTTGCCTTGGCGCGATCGGACAATATCTGGGCGATGCGGCCGGTCTCGGTGAAGCCGGGCAGCACGTTGTTGACGGTGATGCCATCGCCGGCGAGTTCGCGCGACAGCGTCTTGGCCCAACTGGCGACGGCGCCGCGGGTGGTGTTGGACACGCCGAGGTTGGCGATCGGTTCGCGCACCGAGGTCGAGATCACGTTGACCACGCGGCCCCAGGCATCGGTCTGCATTCCGGGCAGCACGGCTTGCAGCAGGGTGTGGTTGGCGACCAGATGCTTGTTGAACGCGTCCAGGAACGCCGCCGTATCGGCGCTGTGCGCGGCGCCGCCGGGTGGGCCGCCGGTGTTGTTGACCAGGATATGCACCGGCTTGCCGGCGACGAGCGCCTCGACCTGGGCACGCAACGCATCGGTATCGGCGACGTCGGCGGCGATCCAGCCGTGGCGCTGGCCGTCGGCGCGTGGCAGGGCCTCGGCAACCGAGCGCAGGGCTTCTTCGCGCCGTGCCAGCACGGTCACATCGGCGCCAAGCAACGCAAGTTCATGGGCGGTGGCGCGGCCGATGCCTTCGGAGGCGCCGCAGACCAGGGCATGTCGGCCGGCGAGGTTGAGATCCATGTTCAGTCTCCTGCAATTGGGCGGGACATGCGCTCGCGCATCAGCCGCGCGACCGCCTGGCCGTTGTCGCCGCCGAGGGCGTCGAGGCGGCTGGCGACGGCGGCGCGGTTGTCCTGCGGGTGGTTCTGGTTGAGCTTGAACTTCAGGTCTGCCTGGCCCACCCGCAGACGAAAGCCGATGATGCCGCGCAACTGCACGCGCTGGTCGGCCCGCTCGGGTTCGAAACGCCAGTCGCTGCCGACAGCCGTCTCGTGGCGGTCGCTGAGCTCGCCAACCAGCGCCGACAGCGACGGTTCGTCATCGAAGGTCTGCAGCTCGCCCCGCAGGTGCGCCACCGCGTAGTTCCAGGTGGGCACGCGGGCCTCGGCTTGCTTGTCGAGATACCAGCTCGGCGAGACGTAGGCGTGGGGTCCATGCACGATCGCGGTGGCGGAGCCGACATGGCGCGCCTGCGGGTTCGGCCGCGCGAAGTGGCCTGCAAGTTCGATCGTGTCGCCCTCGCGCCGATACAGCACCGGCAGGTGACTTACCGTCGGCACGTCATCACGCACGGTGATCAAGGTAATGAAATTGTCGTCAGCCAGCAGCGCGTCGAGTGCAGCCAGGTCGGTTTCGACAAATGCGGACGGCCGGTACATGGAGGGGCTCAGCGCTGCAGCGGCAGCTTCCGCGTCATCTGCTCGCGCAACCGGCTGTCGTCGTCGGCTTGCGGCGGCACCAGTTCGTCGAGGCTGAAACCACGGGCGGCGGCGTCGTCCTCGTCCAAGCCGTCGAGCGCGGTGAACTCGGCATCCATCAGCGCGGCGCGGGCGCTGTCCTCGCTGTCGTAGGGCAGGGTGTTGCCGTCGCTGTCGAACACCTCGGCGGTGCCTGCGTCGAGCACCCGCATGCGCGCCCAGATGACGGTGCGGCCGAGGGTGGCGAGCCACCATTGGCTGTTGTCGTTCGCACTCACGAGGCCACCAGCGACAGCAGGTACAGCAGGCCGGCGCCGACCAGGCCGGCGATGATGACCCACAGCGATATCCGTGCCGGTGTGGCCAGGCCGTCGAGGTTGCGGTCGCCTGCGGCGCGGTAGCCGCCGCGCAGCAGCCACAGCCATGCCGAGGGCCGCGCGAAGGCATTGGAGCCGAGATCCGACTGCAGGACGGGGTGGCGGTCGCGCACATGTATCAGCATCAGCGGCCAGAAGATCACGAACGCGGTCGCGCCGGAGATGGCGAGGGCGAGGAACAGCAGGGCGAGAAACAGGATCACCGGCTCAGAACTCCGCGTTGCCGGGGGCGCGCGGGTAGGGGATCGCGTCGCGGATGTTGCTCAGGCCGCAGACGTAGACCACCAGCCGCTCGAAGCCGAGGCCGAAGCCCGAATGCGGCACCGTGCCGTAGCGGCGGAAATCGCGATACCAGCCGTAGTGCTCGGTATCCAGGCCGAACTGCGCCATGCGCGCGTCGAGCACGTCGAGGCGCTCCTCGCGCTGCGCGCCGCCGATGATCTCGCCGATGCCCGGCGCCAGCACGTCCATCGCCGCGACCGTCTTGCCATCGTCGTTGAGGCGCATGTAGAACGCCTTGATGTGCTCGGGATAGTTGGTGACCACCACCGGGCGGCCGACGTGCTGCTCGGTCAGCCAGCGCTCGTGCTCGGTCTGCAGGTCCAGGCCCCATTCGACCGGGAACTCGAATTTGTGTTTGGAATCCTGCAGCAGCTTGATCGCATCGGTGTAGTCGATCCGCTCGAACGGCGCATTGATGAATGCATCCAGCCGCGTCACCGCGTCCTTCTGCACGCGCTCGGCGATGAACGCCATGTCGTCGCCGCGCTCGTCGAGCACCGCGCGGAACAGGTACTTGAGGAAGTCCTCGGCGACGCTGGCGGTCTGCAGCAGGTCGGCGAAGGCGATCTCCGGCTCGACCATCCAGAACTCGGCCAGGTGGCGGGTGGTGTTGGAGTTCTCGGCGCGGAAGGTCGGGCCGAAGGTGTAGACCTTGCTCAACGCCAGGCAGTAGGCCTCGACGTTGAGCTGGCCGGACACGGTCAGGAAGGTTTCCTTGCCGAAGAAATCGCGGCTGAAGTCGACCGCGCCGTCCTTGCCGCGCGGCAGGTTGGCCATGTCCAGGGTCGAGACCCGGAACATCTGGCCGGCGCCCTCGGCATCGCTGGTGGTCACGATCGGGGTGGTGATCCAGTAGTAGCCCTGCTCGTGGAAGAATCGGTGCACCGCCTGCGCTAGGCAGTGGCGGATGCGGGTGACCGCACCGAACAGGTTGGTCCGCGGGCGCAGGTGGGCGACCTCGCGCAGGAATTCCAGCGAGTGCGCCTTGGGCTGGATCGGATAGGTTTCCGGATCGTCGACCCAGCCGACCACCTCGACCTTGCTGGCCTGGATCTCGAAGCCCTGGCCCTGGCCCTGCGAGGCGACCAGCTCGCCGGTGGCGATCACCGAGCAACCGGCGGTCAGGTGCTTCACCTCGTCCTCGTAGTTGGGCAGGGTGTTGGGCGCGACCACCTGGATCGGCGCGAAACAGGAACCATCACTGACATTGACGAAGCTCAGGCCGGCCTTGGAGTCGCGCCGGGTGCGTACCCAGCCGCGGACCGTGACTTCGCCTCCGGCGGGCAACTTGCCTGCGAGCGCATGTTCGACGCTGACCACCGTCATGCCTTGAATCCTTGCCTGTTCGGGCCGATATGGGGAGGGCCGGAGTTTACCGGAGTGGTTAAGCCTCCGTCCGCATGCCATCGGTATGATGGACCGTAGAAACCTGGAGCTTGCATGAGCATCACCCTGACCCCCGCCGCGCTGGCCCGCGTACAGCGCTTCCTCGCCGAGACCCCCGACGCGATCGGGCTGCGCTTCGGCGTGACCAAGACCGGTTGCTCGGGCTGGCAGCATGTCGCCGACCTGGCCAAGGACGAGCGCGCCGGCGACACCGTGTTCGAGCAGGACGGCGTGCGCATCTACGTCGACATGCTGAGTCTGCCGCAGGTCGACGGCACCGAGATCGACCTGGTCAAACAGCGCCTCGGCGAGCAGTTCCTGTTCCGCAACCCGAACGCCAACGCCGAATGCGGCTGCGGCGAAAGCTTCACCACTGACGCCGACGCGGCGTAAGCCCACCGCTGCCGAAACCGCGACGCAGCGCACCCGCGCCCCGACTTTCGTCACGCCCGTGGGAGGGCCGGCCGACGCTAGACTCCGAGGCTGTCCTGCCGGAGTCTCGTCGTGATTCGAACCGTCCTGCTCAGTGTCGCCATCGCGACCGCGTTGTCTGCCGCGCCCGCACCCGCCCAAACCACCGCCAGCCCGGCCGCCGGCGAGGCCACCGCACCGGCCAGCGAAGCCAGCCAGGCGCTGCATCGCTTCTTCGACGCCGAATGGGAGCGTGGCCTGCGCGAAAGCCCCGAGTCGGCCAGCTACAACGGCGACGAGCGCTTCAACGACCGCTGGACCGACATGAGCCTGGGCGCGATCCAGGCCCGCCAGGCCGCCGACCGCACGGCACTCGAACAGCTGCGTGCGATCGATCGTGCCGCCCTTGGCGCCGCCGACCGCCTCAGCTACGACGTGATGCTGTGGCAACTGGAAAAGGCCGTCGAGCGGCAGAAGTACAAGGAATACCTGCGCCCGGTGAACCAGCGCGGCGGTGTGCAGGCCGCCAACGGCATCACCGAGATCCTGCCGTTCAAGGACGCCGATGACTACCGCGACTGGCTCAAGCGCATGGCCGCGATCCCGGCCCGGGTCGAGCAGGCCACCGCGTTGATGAAAATGGGGTTGGAGGCGGGCACCACACCGCCGCGCGTGGTGCTGACCCGGGTGACCGACCAGATCGCCGCGCAGATCGTCGACGACCCGGCCAAGAGCCTGTTCTACAAGCCGTTCAACAAGATGCCCGACAGCATCCCCGCCGCCGAGCAGGCCGAGCTGCAGGCCGAGGCCAGGCAGGTCATCGCCGACAGCATCATCCCGGCCTACCGGGAGTTCGCCAGTTTCTTCGACAATGAGTACCTGCCGAACAGCAACGAGTCGATCGCCGCGGTCGACATGCCCGACGGCGAGGCCTATTACGACTTCCTAGCCGCGTACTTCACCACCACCGACCTGACCGCCGATGAGATCCACCAGATCGGCTTGAAAGAGGTCGCCCGCATCCGTGCCGAGATGGAGCAGGTCAAGACCGAGATCGGCTTCGACGGCAGTCTGGCCGAGTTCTTCAACCACCTGCGCACCGACCCGGAATACTTCTACGAGACTCCCGAGGCGCTGTTGACCGCCTACCGCGACGTCGCCAAGCGGATCGACCCGACATTGGTCAAGGTGTTCAAGACCATCCCGCGGCTGCCGTACGGCGTGCGCCCGATCCCGGCCAACATCGCCCCCGACACCTACACCGCCTACTACCAGCCCGGCGCCGTCGACGGCACCCGCGCCGGTTTCTACTACGTCAACCTGTACAAGCCCGAGGTGCGGCCGAAGTGGGAGATGATGGCGCTGTCGCTGCACGAGTCGGTGCCCGGCCACCACTTCCAGTTCGCCCGCGGCATGGAACTGCCGGACGTGCCGACCTTCCGTCGCGTCGGCTATTTCACCGCCTACGGCGAGGGCTGGGGCCTGTATGCCGAAAGCCTGGGCTACGACATGGGCCTGTACGACGACCCGCTCGACCGCATGGGCCAGCTGACCTACGACATGTGGCGCGCGGTGCGGCTGGTGGTCGACACCGGCATGCATTCCAAGGGATGGAGCCGCGACAAGGCGATCGAGTATTTCATGGCCAACGCACCCAAGACCCGCCAGGATGTGGTCAACGAGATCGACCGCTACATCAGCTGGCCGGGGCAGGCGCTGGCCTACAAGATCGGCCAGCTGAAGATCTCCGAGTTGCGCGCCCGCGCCGAAGCTGAACTGGGCGAGGCGTTCGACCTGCGCGAGTTCAACGATGCGGTGCTGGCGACCGGCTCGGTGCCGCTCAAGGCGCTGGAGGCGCATATCGACGCCTGGATCGCCACCCAGAAGGCCGGTAGGCGCCGCCCAGGCAGTTGATTGCTTCCCGGACCCCGATCCTGCGATAATTGGCGGCTTCCTCCGGCTCGACCCGGGGAACCTTGCCCCACCGCGCTCGCACAGGTCGCAGGGGGCTGACCCGGCCGCGAGGCCGATATCCACAAGGACAACACCATGCGTCATTACGAAGTCGTGTTCCTGGTCCATCCGGACCAGAGCGAGCAGGTCCCGGCCATGATCGAGCGCTACAAGGGCTTGATCGAGGCGGGCGAGGGCAAGATCCACCGTCTCGAGGATTGGGGCCGCCGCCAGCTGGCCTACCCGATCGTCAACCTGGTCAAGGCCCACTACGTGCTGCTGAACATCGAGTGCAGCCAGGCCGTGCTCAACGAGCTGGTCGACGGTTTCCGTTTCAACGACGCCGTGCTGCGTCACCTGGTCATGCGCCGCGACGAGGCCGACACCGAGCAGTCGCTGATCATGAAGTTCAAGGACGAGAAGGGCGACAAGCCCGATCGCGGTGACCGTGGCGATCGCGGCGACCGTCCGCGTCGTGACGACGACCGTGCCGAAACGAAGGCCGATGACGCCGACGCCAAGCCCGCCGACGACACCGCCGAAACCGCCTGATCGCGAATTCCAGGAGCACTCCCATGTCCAAGTTCTTTCGCCGCCGCAAGTTCTGCAAGTTCACCGCCGAGGGCGTCAAGGAGATCGATTACAAGGATCTCAACACCCTGCGCCAGAACCTCACCGAGACCGGCAAGATCGTGCCGAGCCGCGTGACCGGCACCAAGGCCAAGTACCAGCGCCAGTTGGCGACCGCGGTCAAGCGCGCGCGTTTCCTCGCGCTGATCCCGTACACCGACAACCACAACGCCTGAGCAAGTGAGGGCGTCAGCCCCATTCGGACAGCGCACCCCGCTGCGGGCCTCCAGGCCCGCTAACGAAACCGGAGCAACACCATGCAACTGATCCTCCTGCAAAACGTGCAGAACCTCGGCAAGCTCGGCGACAAGGTCGACGTCAAGCCGGGCTACGGCCGCAACTTCCTGGTGCCGCAGGGCAAGGCCACGCCGGCGACCGCCACCAACCTGGCCGAGTTCGAGGCGCGCCGCGCCGAGTACGAAGCCAAGGCCAAGGCCACCCTCGATGACGCCGAAGCCCGCCAGGCCAAGCTGGACGACGTGTCGATCACGATCCGCGCCAACGCCGCCACCGAAGGCAAGCTGTACGGCTCGATCACCACCCGTGACATCGCCGAAGAGCTGACCAAGGCCGGCCACCCGGTCGAGAAGTCCGAGGTGATCATGGGCGAGGGCGCGATCCGCCGCACCGGCGAGTACGACGTCGTCATCCACCTGCACGCCGACATCGAGAGCACCGTCAAGGTGATCGTCGAGGGCGAAGTGGTCTGAGTTCCAGCGACCATCGATCCACGCGAAGGGCGCCGAAAGGCGCCTTTCGTGTTTCCAATGGCCGGGTTTTTGTAGGAGCGGCTTTAGCCGCGATCGGACGTCGGCACGGGCGAACGATTCCCGATCGCGGCTGAAGCCGCTTGTGTCTGCACTTTGCTCTAGCTTGGAGATGAGAGCGGAGTGCGGGACGCCGACCAGCCGGGGTGCCCGAAAGCACGTGTAGGAGCCAGGGCGCCCGCACTCCAGACT
>JBOHYB010000020.1:0-60120 GCA_050737695.1 Lysobacter sp.
GGCTTTAGCCGCGATCTGAAGTCGGCGCGGGCGAACGGTTCCAGATCGCGGCTAAAGCCGCTCCTACAGGAGGCCCGTGCCGTCGAGGGGTAACCTCATGCGGCCTTCGCGCAGTCCGCGCACAGCCCGTGCACTTCCAGCGTCTGCGCCTGCGGCACGAAACCCAGCGCACGGGCGCGGGCATCGAGGGCCTCGACGATCTGCGCATCCTCCAGTTCGACCGCGGCATGGCAGTTGTCGCAGATCAAAAACGGCACCGCGTGCGGCTCGCCGCCGGGATGGTGGCAGCCGACGAAGGCGTTGATCGAGGCGAGCTTATGGATGAAGCCGTGCTCGAGCAGGAACTCCAGCGCGCGGTACACCGTCGGTGGCGCGGCGGCGTCGTGGGTGGCCTTCATCAGGTCGAGCAGTTCGTAGGCCTTGACCGGCCGCTCGGCCGCGGCGATCAGCTGCAACGCGTTGGCACGGATCGGGGTCAGCCGCAGGCCGCGTTGCTTGCACACCCGCTCGACCTCGCGCACGAAGGCGTCGCCATCGTGGACGTGGTGCTTGGGGTCGGTGCAGGCGGGGGCGTGGGCCATGTCCCTGATCTAGGTCCCGGCCGGCACTTTTGCAAGCGCGGCGTCGATCCGCGCCAGCGCCTCGGCCTGCCCGGCCAGGTACACGGTGTGCGAGATATCCGGGCTGATCTGGGTGCCGGTGATCGCAACGCGCATCGGCTGGGCGACCTTGCCCATACCCAGTTCCAGTGCCGCGGCGGTCTCGTGCAGGGCGGCTCCGACATTGTCGGCGGTCCATTCGGCGAGCGCGGCGAAACGTTCGCGCGCATCGGCCAGCGGCGCCCGCGCGGTTGGCTTGAGGTGCTTGGCGACGGCGGCCTCGTCGTATTCGACCAGCGGGCCGAACCACACCGCGGCGCGCTCGGCCATCTCTTTCAACGTCTGCACACGGTCGCGCAGGGCAATCACGATGTCGGCCGGTGCCGGACCGTTGGCGAGGTCGTAGCCGGCATCGCGCAGATGCCATTCCAGGTGTTCGCCGACTGCGAGCGGATCGTCAGTCTTGAGGTACTGCTGGTTGAGCCAGCCGAGCTTGGCCGGGTCCAGGCGCGAGGCTTTGACGTTGACGTCCTTGAGGTCGAACAGCGACTTCATCTCCTCGATCGAGAAGATTTCCTGATCGCCGTGCGACCAGCCCAGCCTGACCAGGTAATTGAGCAGCGCGTGCGGCAGATAGCCGGCGTCGCGGTACTGCATGACGTCGGCCGCGCCGGTGCGCTTGGACAGCTTGGCGCCCTCGGGGTCGAGGATCATCGGCAGGTGGGCGAAGTGCGGAACCTGCGCACCGAGCGCGCGGTAGATGTTGATCTGGCGCGGGGTGTTGTTGACGTGGTCGTCGCCGCGGACGACGTCGGTGATGCCCATGTCGAGGTCGTCGACCACCACCGCGAAGTTGTAGGTCGCATAGCCGTCGGGGCGGAAGATCACCAGGTCGTCGAGTTCGCTGTTGGCGATCTCGATGCGGCCCTTGACCTTGTCGTCCCACGCCACCACGCCATCGAGCGGATTCTTCAGGCGGATCACGCGGTTGGGGTCGTCGCGATGGCCGGCGTCCTTGTCGCGATAGGCGCCGTTGTAGCGTGGTTTCTCGTCGGCGGCCATCGCCGCCTCGCGCATCGCGTCGAGCTCTTCGCGGGTCTCGTAGGCGTAGTAGGCGTGGCCGGACGCGACCAGCTGCTCGGCAACCTCGCGGTAGCGGTCCAGCCGCTGGGTCTGGTAGATCGGGCCTTCGTCGTAGTCGAGGCCGAGCCACTCCATTGCCTGCAGGATCGCGTCAATCGCCGGCTGGGTGCTGCGCTCGCGGTCGGTGTCCTCGATCCGCAGGATGAACTGGCCGCCGCGCCGGCGCGCCTCCAGCCAGCAGTACAGCGCGGTACGCGCGCCGCCGATGTGCAGGTAGCCGGTGGGACTGGGGGCGAAGCGGGTGCGGCAGGTCATGGGGTGGCTCGGAACGGAAGTCCGGCGATTTTAGCCGCTGGCGCCATGGGACGCGCGGGCGACCAGCTTCTGTAGGAGCGGCTTCAGCCGCGATCGGAAGTCGGCGCGGGCGAACGGTTCCCGATCGCGGCTGAAGCCGCTCCTACAAAAGCCGAGGCCAATGGGGGAAAGCCGGATTCCCGGGATTCGATATGGGACGACGGGCACGGGAGCGTCGTCGGGGTTGCGTCCTACAATGCCCCGATGACCACGCTCTTCATCTCCGACCTCCACCTCGACGCCGAGCGTCCCGCGATCACCGAACTGTTCGGCCGCTTCCTGCGTGAGGAGGCCGTCGGGGCGGACGCGCTGTATGTCCTCGGCGACCTGTTCGAGGCCTGGGTCGGCGATGACGATCCATCCGACACCGGGGCCTTCGTTGCCCGCGAACTGCGCGCGGTCGCCGACGCCGGCACGCCGGTCTTCTTCATCCGCGGCAACCGCGATTTCCTGCTCGGCGCGGACTACGCGCGCCGCGCCGGCATGACGGTGCTGTCCGACCCCAGCGTGGTGCTGTTGTACGGCCGCCCCACCCTGCTGCTGCACGGCGACACCCTGTGCACCGACGACGTCGCCTACCAGCAGTTCCGCGCGCAGACCCGCAATCCGGCGTGGCAGGCGCAGTTCCGGGCGCAGCCACTGGCGGCGCGGCTGGCGTTCGCCCAGCAGGCGCGTGCGGCCAGCAAGGCGCATCAGCAGGGGCTGCAGGGCCAGGGCACGATGGAGTCGATCACCGACGTGGCGCCGGCGACGGTCGCGGCGATGTTCGCGCAGTTCGGCATCGACACGATGATCCACGGGCATACGCATCGGCCGGCGGTGCATGAATTGGAAGTCGATGGGCGTGCGCGCACCCGGACCGTGCTTGGCGACTGGTACGAGCAAGGGTCGGTGCTGCGGGTGGATGCTGGCGGCTCGGAGTTGTCATCGCTGTAATCGGCAAGCGGACTTACGTCGCTATATCGGCGACACCACTCAAGACAATATTCAACGCGCGACCAGGGCCCCGAGCATTGCCAGTTCCTCCTCATCGAACCCGGCCTCGCTACGCGCCTGCAGGTTGAACGGGCCGTACAGCACCGAGCGCGCGTACTCACCCAGCAACTCGCGGAACTTCGGCCCCGGCTCGACGCCGGCGCGCTCGCAATACCAGCGGAACCAGTGCGAGCCGGCGGCGACGTGGGCGACTTCCTCGTGCAGGATCACTTCGAGGATCGCCACGGTGGCGTCATCGCCGAGGGCGCGCAGCTTCACGATCATCCCCGGGGTCACATCGAGCCCGCGCGCCTCCAGCACCCGCGGCACCAGCGCCATCCGGGCCAAGCCGTCGAGGTCGGTCTTCTCGGCCATCTCCCACAGGCCGTTGTGGGCATCGAAGTCGCCGTAGTCGTGGCCCAGTTGCCGCAGGCGCTCGCGCAACAGGCTGAAGTGGCGAGCCTCGTCGACGGCGACGCCGACCCAGTCGGCATAGAAATTTGGCGGCAGACCGCGGAAGCGGTAGACCGCGTCCCACGCCAGGTCGATCGCGTTGAACTCGATATGCGCGATGGCGTGGACGAACGCCGCTCGTCCCTCGTCGCTGCCGAAGCCGCGCTTGGGCAGGTCGCGCGGCGCCACCAGCCGCGGTCGCGCGGGGCGGCCGGGCATTCGGATCGGCTCGGGCGGCGGCGCGTCGGCGGGAATCGCCAGTTCGCCGCGGGCGAACGCCTCGCCGGCGGCAAAGGTCGCGGCGACCTTGGCCTCGGGCGTGGCGGCGTCGAGGCAGGTGCGGGCGATGTCGAATAGCGATGCGGGCATGGTCAACCTGATCTCCGGTAGGCCCGACCCGATCGGGTCACGGAGGCTGGGGCTTTTGTAGGAGCGGCTTCAGCCGCGATCTGAAACGGGCGCGGGCGAACGATTCCGGATCGCGGCTGAAGCCGCTCCTACAACGGCGCGGAGTCTTCGGCTTGAAGCTACGAGGCCCGCCGAGTGCTCTTGGCCTCGTCCGAGCGCAGGCGCTTGATCCGCTCGAAGTAGTCCTCTTCGGTGCCGGTCACGTAGTCGCCGTTGAAGCACGATGAGTCGAAATGCTCGATCCGGTGCTTCGGCCCCGACACCGCGTGCTCCAGGTCTTCGAGGTCCTGGTAGATCAGCCAGTCGCAGCCGAGCAACTCCTGCACTTCTTCCTCGGTGCGGTCGTAGGCGATCAGTTCGTCGGCGATCGGCATGTCGATACCGTAGATGTTCGGGTGACGCACTGGCGGCGCGGCCGAGGCCAGGTAGACCTTGCGCGCGCCGGCTTCGCGCGCCATCTGCACGATCTGCTTGGAGGTCGTGCCGCGCACGATCGAGTCGTCGACCAGCAGCACCACGCGGTTGCGGAACTCCAGCGGGATCGGGTTGAGCTTGCGTCGCACCGACTTCGCGCGCTGGCCCTGCCCCGGCATGATGAAGGTGCGGCCGACGTAGCGGTTCTTGATGAAGCCCTCGCGGTACTTCACGCCGAGCACGCCAGCCACTTCCAGCGCGGCGTCGCGCGAGGAGTCGGGGATCGGGATCACGGTGTCGATGTCGTGGTCCGGTCGCAGCCGCAGGATCTTCTCGCCGAGGGTCTGACCCATGCGCATGCGCGCCTTGTGCACCGAGATGTCGTCGATCATCGAATCGGGGCGGGCGAAATACACGTACTCGAACATGCACGGGGTGTGCTTGCCGGCCGGCACGCACTGGCGGGTGTGCAGTTCGCCATCGGCCGTGATCACCACCGCCTCGCCCGGCCCGACATCACGCACGCGTTCGAAGCCGATCAGGTCGAACGCGACCGACTCCGACGCCACCGCGTACTCGTCGCCGGCGGCGGTGCTGCGTTTGCCCAGCACCAGCGGACGGATGCCGTTGGGATCACGGAACGCGACCACACCGAGACCGAGCACGGTCGCGACCACCGCGTAGCCGCCAACGCAGCGACGGTAGACGCCCTCGACCGCCTTGAACGCGGTATCCGGGGTCAGCACGCGGGTGTCGAGCTCGTGCGCGAACACGTTGAGCAGCACTTCCGAATCCGACTCGGTGTTGACGTTGCGGCGGTCCTGCTCGAACACCTCGCCGCGTAGCGCGTCGGTGTTGATCAGGTTGCCGTTGTGCGCCAGCGCGATGCCATACGGCGAGTTGACGTAGAACGGCTGGGCCTCGTCGTTGCCTTCACTTCCAGCCGTGGGATAGCGACAATGGCCGATGCCGATGCGGCCGCGCAACTGGCGCATCGCCGGCTCGTCGAACACCTCGCTGACCAGGCCGTTGCCCTTGTGCACCAGCAGCCGGCGGCCGTCGGCGGTGGCGATGCCGGCCGCGTCCTGGCCGCGGTGCTGCAGCACCGTGAGCGCGTCGTAGAGCTGGGCGGCGACTTCGTTGTGGCCGACGATTCCGATGATGCCGCACATGGTCAGGATCCTGATTGGGGTTGTTGCTGAAGGTGTTGCGGGGTTTGCTGTTGCGATTGCGCGGCCGGCTCGGGAGCCGGTTGCATGCCGTGGAGCACGGCCGCGGCCGCGGCGTCCAGCGGTAGTTCCACCGGGTCCGGCAATGCCAGTCCGCCCGATACGATCGATTCGCGCGAGACCAATGCCGGCGCGTCGGACTCGCCGCGGAAATCGACCTGTTCGGCGACCCAGCCGGGCAGCCAGGCGCGCATCCATTGCGCGCCGGGGACGAACACCGGCACCACCGGCGAGGCCTGCCATTCCGGTTCGCGCGGCAGCTCGGTCAGGCCCAGCAGCAGCACCAGCGCGCAGGCGACGAGCGCACCGCGGGCGACGCCCAGCAGCAGACCCAGCAGCCGGTCCAGCCCCGACAGCCCAACCGTCTGTACCAGCTTGCGGACCACCCAGCCCACCAGGCCAACCGCCAGCAGAACCACCAGGAAACTCAGCGCGTAACCTGCCAGCAGCTGTCCCGGACCCGGCTCACCGTCGCTGGCCAACATCAGCGCGACTTCCGCGCCGAAGCGGAACGCCGCCCAGCCCGCCAGCACCCACGCCGCCAACGACGCCAGCACGCCGACGAAGCCGCGCATCAAGCCGAACAGCGCCGACACAGCCACGATCACCAGCAACATCCAGTCGACGGCACTCATCGGCAATTACGCGCTACAGCTCACGGGTGCGAATGGACGAAGCCGGTGATGCCCAACCTGGCCGCCACCTGTGCCCGCAGCTGTTCGGCTGCGGCGCGGTCGGCGACCGGGCCGACCTGCACCCGGTGCAGCGCGCCCTTGTCGGTGCGGACCTGCTCGACGAAGGCGCTGAATCCGAGTCCGCGCGCGCGGTCGCGCATCGCGTTGGCATCGGCGGCACCGCTGAAGGCGCCCAACTGCACCGCGAAGCCGACATCGGCGGCCGCGGGTTTCGTTGCGGCCGCCGGCTTCGGTGCAGCGGCAGGTTTGGCAGCGGCCGGTTCGGCGTCGGCGTCGGCGGGCTTGGTTGCCACGGGCCTGGTGGCCGAAGGCTGGGCCTCAGCCGGCTTTGACGCGACCGGCTTGTCCTCCGCCAGCGGGGTCGGTTCCGACACTGCCGGCTCGGTCGCGGCCGCCGGGGTGGACGCGTCGAGCACGACCACCCGCGAACCGACATCGTCACGCACGTGCGCGGCCCGCAGGCGCGCGGTCTCGGCGGTCGCGCGCGACGCATACGGCCCGATCCGGACCCGGTACAGTGTGCGCCCGTCGTTGGCCGTGGTTTCCTGATAGCCCGGCAGCTGCGAATCGCGCAGCGCCGTCACCACGCGTCCGGCATCGTCGGCGCTGGCGTAGCTGCCGAAGCTGACCGCGTAGTCGCCGCCCGCGGTCGGCGCCGGCATCATGCCGCCGTTGTCGATGTCGCGAGTGTCGACGGTCGCCAGTTCGCCGCCCTCGACCGGATCGGCCCCCGTCATCCCGGTGACACTGCCGCCCGGCGTCGCGCGCGGCGTCACCAGCGGCAGTTCACGGGTCTCGAATTCGCCCTTGGGGGCGTCGGGCAACTCCAGCGGCACGTCGGAGACGCCACTTTCCGGGGCCGGCCCCTTGATCAGCATCGGCAGGAAGATCACCGCGATCGCGACAAGCACGGCGGCGCCGATCAGGCGCTGTTTCAGGGCGGGTTCCATCGGATCTCGCAGGCCGGAAAGGATGCCCGGGAATTATACCCGTGCGCCGGCCCGCGACCGGGCGTTGGCGCCTGCTCGTTCAGGCACGGGGGTCCAATCTCGGGAATCGACGAACCATGAGGCACGACCGCTACAGTACGGGCTGTTGTAGGAGCGGCTTTAGCCGCGATCTGGAATCGTCTGCCCGCACCGACTTCAGATCGCGGCTAAAGCCGCTCCTACAAAAAGCCCCGAGACCGGACGCGGACCCCAACTGCAGGCTAATCAGCGCAGCCGCACCAATGCGGCGGCGGCGGCATGAAAGGAGCCGAACACGAGGACGCGATCACCCTGCGCCGCCTGGCGCAGGACCTCATCGAGCGCGCTCGCAACGTCCGCATGACGCGTGCCGGCAGCGGCGGGCGTGGCGGCGAGACGCCCGGCGAACGCTTCGACATCGGTGCCGCGCGGCGCCTGTTCGGCCAGGCCGGCCAGGTGCCATTGGTCGACCGCCGCCGCGAGCGCCGCGACCACGCCGGCGATGTCCTTGTCGCCCAATGCGGCGTAGACCGCGTGGGTGCGACCGGCCGCCGGAGCAGCCTGCAGCCACGCCGCCAGTTCGCGCGCCGCCTGCGGGTTGTGGCCGACATCGACCACGATCTCGATGCCGTCGCGCTCGAAGCGCTGCAGGCGGCCGGCGATATCGGCAGCGCCGACGCCGCGGATGATCGCCGCGTCGTCGAGGGATTGATCGAGCGCGCGCACCGCCGCGATCGCGACCGCGGCGTTGCGCAACTGCGCGGGGGCAGCGAGTTTCGGCAGCGGCAGGTCGAGTTGATAGCCGACCTCGCGCCAGCGCCATTGGCCGGCGGCGATCGCGTCGTGTCCGGCGTCGCCCGGCGCGGCACCGATGAAGAAGTCACAGCCGATCCGCAGCGCCGAGGCGCCGATCGCGTAGGCATGGCGCAGCACGCTCGACGGCGGGTCGTCGTCACCGAGTACCAGTGGCTTCCAGCTCCGCGCGATCCCGGCTTTCTCGAAGCCGATCGTCTCGCGATCGCCGCCGAGGTAGTCCTGATGGTCGAGGTCGACGGTGGTGATCACCGCGACGTCGGGGTCGACGATATTGGTCGCGTCGAGGCGCCCACCGAGGCCGACTTCGAGGATCGCCATGTCGAGGTCGGCACGTGTAAACAGCCACAACGCCGCCAGCGTGCCGTACTCGAAATAGGTCAGCGAAGTGTCGCCGCGCGAGGCGTCGATCGCCTCGAAGGCTTCGACCAGCGCCTCGTCGCCGACGTCATGGCCATCGATGCGTACCCGTTCGTTGTAGGCCAGCAGGTGCGGCGAGGTGTAGGCGCCGACCCGCCAGCCGGCTGCGTCCGCAATCGCCTCGATGAAAGCGACCGTCGAACCCTTGCCGTTGGTGCCGCCGACGGTGATGACGTGGCGCGCCGGACGACCCAGGCCGAGGCGCGCGGCGACTTCGCGCACGCGCTCCAGGCCCATGTCGATCGACTTGGGGTGCTGCCGTTCGATATGGGCGAGCCACTGGTTCAGATTCATGCGGACAGGGTCATGCGGCAAAGCCGGTGCGCGGGAGCGCCAATGATCCGCGCTTACAGCGCCCGATGCACGGCCTCGCCGAACAGTGCGGTGTGGTGGCTGCAGTCGTTGAGGCGAACCACCTCCAGCCGGTCGACCGCAGGGCCCTCCAGCAGGTTCAGCGTGGTCGGCGCCTGGCGGAACGTCCACAGGCGGCCGAACGGGATGCCGAGCACGTGGCACAGCAACACCCGGTTAACCGCGTCGTGGGCGACCACCAGCAAGGTGTCGTCGGTGCCGAGGCCATCGGCGGCGCGCTCCAGCGCCGGCCAGGCGCGGTCGAACACGTGCTGCAGCGACTCGCCCTGCGGCATCAGCACCTCGTGCGGGGTCACCCGCCAGGCTTGCAGGCGGTCCGGGTCGCGCGCGTCGATCTCGCTGGCGAGCAGCCCCTCCCAGGTGCCGTGGGCGATTTCCATCAGGCCCGGGTCGGTCGAGAGCATCGCGCGACGCTCGCCCAGGGCGAACTCCGCGGTTTGCCGGGCGCGGCCCAGCGGCGAGGCGACGGCGCGGGCGATCGGCACGTCGCGCAGGCGCTCGCCCAGCGCGCGCGCCTGCGCTTCGCCGACCGGCGACAGTGGGATATCGGACTGGCCCTGGTAGCGGCCTTCGGCGTTCCACGGGGTTTCGCCGTGGCGGGCGAGGATCAGCTTCATGGCGCCGATGCCGCCTGCTCGGGCACGCCAAGCTCCTGCAGCACCTGCGGCGCCGGGAACACTTCCTGCATGACCCAGCGCATGTAGCGTGCGTCGAGCGCGATTACCCGGGTCAACTCCGGGTTGAACACCCAGTTCGACGCCACGCTTTCCCAGTTCATGTCGAACACCAGCCCAACCAACTCCCCTTCGGCATTCATCACCGGCGAGCCGGAGTTGCCGCCGGTGATGTCCAGATCGGCCATGAAATTGACCGGCACCGTGCCGAGTTGCTCGCTCGCCAGACCGCCGTAATTCTTTGCCGCGATCGCGTCGAGCTGGGCCTGCGGCGCATCGAACGGGGCCTCGCCGGTGTGCTTGGCGGCAACCTGCTCGACCGTGGTGAACGGCGGCAGCCGCACGCCGTCCGGGCGGGTGTAGCCCTGCACGTTGCCGAAGGTGATCCGCAGCGAGGAGTTCGCGTCCGGATAGACAAACTCGCCCTGGCTGGCCTTGTGGTCGGCCACGGCCTGCAGGTAGACCGGTCGCGCCAGCAGTTCGTCGCCGGCGCGGGTCTCGGCCTGCTCCTCCAGCGCCAGCAGGGTCGGCATCACCGCGACGGCGAACTGCAGAGCCGGGTCCTCGCTGGCCTCGAACGCGGCGCGATCGGCCTGCAGCAGCGACAGGCGGGTGTCGAGATCGCCGAGGCCGGTCCCGGCCAACGTGTCGAGTGCGACCTGGATTGCGGCCTCGTCGCTTCCGCCGAGCCAGCCGTCGATCGCGGTCACGCGCTGGTCGGCCGGAAGCTTCACGTACTCGCGCAGCCAGTACTCCTGCAACTGGCGGTCCATGGCGGCGGCGTAGCGCTTGTCCATCTGCCGCATGTCGCCCTCGAAGCCCGGCAGGTCGCGCTGCTGGTAGCCGGGTTCGCGCTCGGCGTCGGGCTTGGCCTTCTCGATGGCGAGGCGATACAACCGGGTCGCGGCGCCGATGGTGCCGGTGCGGCGCAGTTGGCCCAACACAAGGTCGCGGTCGCGGGTGGCGCTATCGGCGGCATGCAGCTCCAGCAGCTTGGCGTGCGCGACCAGCGCGGCCTCGCCGTCGACGCCCTGCCCACGCAGCCAGTCCAGCACCGCGGCCTCGTCGGCGTGCTTGGTCTTGCTGGCGTCGATCCGTTCGAAACCTTCCAACTGGCCGCCGTAGTTCTTCATCGCGTTGTGCCAGCCGCGCACGGTGCTGGCGTACTTGACTTCGATCGCCTCGTCCTTCGCGCCAGCGGATTCGACCAGCTCGACGAGGTTCTCGTAGTGTGCCTTGACCGTCGGGTAGGTCCACTGCGCGGTCTGGTCGAACTCGGCCGCCAGGGCATACCGCGCGGTGCGGCCGGGGTAGCCGGCGACCATCACGAAGTCGCCGGTCTCAAGCGGCCGCCCGGCGACCTTCAGCCAGTGCTCGGGCTGGTACGGCACGTTGTCCTCGGCGAAGGCGGCCGGCTTGCCGTCCGGGCCGACGTAGGCGCGGTAGAACGAGTAGTCGCCGGTATGGCGCGGCCACATCCAGTTGTCGACGTCGCCGCCGTAGCTACCGACACTGTTGGGCGGCGCGTGGACCAGGCGCACATCTTTGATCTCGAGATTTTTAAAGAGCCTGTAGACGTTGCCGCCGGCGAAGCCGTAGAAGCGGCAGCGGTAGCCTTCGTCGGCCTCACAGTCGGCGACCAGTTGCTTCTCGATCGCCTCCAGCGCGTGGCTGCGGCCGAGCGCGTCGGGCGCGGCCTCGATCGCGGCGCGGACCTGCGCGGTGACGTCGTCGATCGAGTCGAGCGCGTAGATGCGTGCGTTCGGCCCGGCCGAGACCTCGTCGGCCCGGGTCGCGGCGTTGAAGCCGGTCTCGATCAGGTTGTTCTCGGGGGTGGAGTTGAGCTGGATCGCGCCATACGCGCAGTGATGGTTGGTGACCACCAGCCCCTGCGGCGACACGAAGCTGGCGGTGCAACCGCCGAGCGAGACCACCGCGCCCATCGGGTCGCCGGTGAGTTCGGCCAGTTGCTCCGGCGGCAGTTCCAGCCCGGCCTTGCCCAGCGGCCCGGCGATCTGCGGCAACTGCTGCGGCACCCACATGCCCTCGCCGGCCACGGCGGACCCCATGACACCGGCCAGCGCGATGGCGGCGGCCAAGACCGAATAACGCATGCACCAACTCCTCGGAAATATCGATCGCCGAGTGTAGCCCGCGATCCGGCGGACTGGCCCGTGGCTGCGCAGCGGGCGGCTACAGGGCTTGCCGCGTATACTTAACACCATTCTGATGCGCCCCACCCGCGGGTCGCGACGCCGGTTTTTTCGGCACCACACTCCACGCACCCACGAGCGATCCATGACCCAAACGACGATGAAGGCGCTGGTCAAGCGCGAAGCCGGCAAAGGCATCTGGATGGAACAGGTGCCGGTGCCGACGGCGGGTGCCAACGAGGTGCTGGTCAAGCTGGAGAAGACCGCGATCTGCGGCACCGACCTGCACATCTACCTGTGGGACGAGTGGAGCCAGCGCACGATCAAGCCCGGGCTGGTGATCGGCCATGAATTCGTCGGCCGCATCGTCGAGGTCGGCCCCGGGGTGACCGGCTACACCGTCGGCCAGCGCGTCTCGGCCGAGGGCCACATCGTCTGCGGCCACTGCCGCAACTGCCGCGGCGGCCGCCAGCACCTGTGCCCGAACACGGTCGGAATCGGCGTCAACCGCAACGGCGCGTTCGCCGAATACATCGTGATGCCGGCGACCAACCTGTGGCCGATTCCGGACCAGATCCCCAGCGAACTTGCGGCGTTCTTCGACCCCTACGGCAACGCCGCGCACTGCGCGCTGGAGTTCGACGTGGTCGGCGAGGATGTGCTGATCACCGGCGCCGGCCCGATCGGGATCATCGCCGCGGGCATCTGCAAGCACATCGGCGCGCGGAATGTCGTCGTCACCGACATCAACGACTACCGCCTCAAGCTGGCCGCCGACATGGGCGCGACGCGCGTGGTCAATGTCGCCAACACCTCGCTCAAGGACGTGATGGCCGACCTGCACATGGAAGGTTTCGACGTCGGCCTGGAGATGAGCGGCAACCCGCGCGCGTTCAACGACATGCTCGACTGCATGTACCACGGCGGCAAGATCGCGATGCTCGGGATCATGCCCAAGGGCGCCGGCGCCGACTGGGACAAGATCATCTTCAAGGGCCTGACCCTGCACGGGATCTATGGCCGGCGCATGTATGAGACCTGGTACAAGATGACCCAACTGGTGCTGGGCGGTTTCCCGCTGGGCAAGGTGCTGACCCATCAGTTGCCGGTCGACGAATTCCAGCAGGGTTTCGACCTGATGGAAGCAGGCAAGGCCGGCAAGATAGTGCTTAGCTGGAATTGATCGGCGCGTAGCCCCGGGCTTTTGTAGGAGCGGCTTTAGCCGCGATACGAGAACCGGGTCTCCATCGCGGCTAAAGCCGCTCCTACAAAAGCGGGAACATCATGTCGCTGACCGACCGTTACACCAAAGAACTCGACACCATCCGCGAGGCCGGCCTGTTCAAGTCCGAACGCATCATCACCAGTCCGCAGTCGGCCGAGATCACCCTGGAAGACGGTCGCACGGTGCTGAACTTCTGCGCTAACAACTACCTCGGCCTGGCCGACCATCCCGACATCATCGCCGCCGCCAAGGACGCGCTGGACACGCACGGTTTCGGTATGGCCTCGGTGCGCTTCATCTGCGGTACCCAGGACCTGCACAAGCAGCTAGAGCAGACCATCGCATCGTTCTTCGGCACCGAAGACACGATCCTCTACGCGGCCTGCTTCGACGCCAATGGCGGCCTGTTCGAGCCGTTGCTGGGCGAGGACGATGCGATCATCTCCGACGCCCTCAACCACGCTTCGATCATCGACGGCGTGCGCCTGTGCAAGGCCAAGCGCTTCCGTTACGCCAACTGCGACATGGCCGACCTGGAGAAGCAGTTGCAGGCCGCCGACGCTGCCGGCTGCAAGACCAAGCTGATCACCAGCGACGGTGTGTTCTCGATGGACGGCTTCATCGCCCCGCTGGACGAGATCACCGCGCTGGCGAAAAAGTACGGCGCGCTGGTCCACATCGACGAGTGCCACGCCACGGGTTTCATCGGCGCCAGCGGCCGCGGTTCGGCCGAGGCCAAGGGCGTGATGGACAAGATCGACATCTTCACCGGCACCCTCGGCAAGGCGATGGGCGGCGCGGTGGGCGGCTTCACCACGGCATCGGCCGAGGTGATCGAACTGCTGCGCCAGCGTTCGCGTCCCTACCTATTCTCCAACTCGCTGCCGCCACACGTGGTCGCTGCCGGGATCAAGGCGTTCGAGATGCTCGCCGCCGCCGGTGAACTGCGCCAGCAACTGGCGGAGAACACCGCGCACTTCCGCGAGCGGATGACCGCGGCCGGTTTCGACATCAAGCCCGGCACCCACCCCATCAGTCCGGTGATGCTGTACGACGCGCCGCTGGCGCAGAAGTTCGCCGAGCGGCTGCTGGAAGAAGGCATCTACGCGATCGGCTTCTTCTTCCCGGTGGTGCCGCAGGGCCAGGCCCGCATCCGCACCCAGATCAGCGCGGCGCATACGCGCGAACAGCTCGACCGCGCGATCGACGCGTTCACCCGGATCGGCCGCGAGCTCGGCGTACTGAAAGCCTGACGCAAGACCCGCGCGGGCTCAAGACAACCCACCGGCGGCGCCCGACCGGGCGCCGCCGGCGATATCACTTGGCTTTCTTGGCTTCGGGCTCGGCGGCTGCGGCCGGCTTGCCAGTGGCCACGCGCACGCCCTTCGACTTCATCCAGGCATCGAACTGGTCGGCGGTCATGCGCTTGCCGTCCTGCTCCATGTTGAAGCGATACGGCGTGTTGTCGTGCTTGGTCTTGGGCTTGTAGGTCGCCGCATCCGCCGCCTTGTCTGCCGGAGCCTGCTCGGCAGCCGATGCCACGCCGGCGCACGACAGCGCCAGCACCAACGAAACCAGAATCTTCCCCATTTCCTTCCCCTTGGTTGTGAATCCCCATCACGTCGTCGTCACCCGCGACGCCGGGGCAGTTTAGGCGGGTTGGCAAGGAATTGGGTGCGCGGGTTCACACTCCGCGATGGCCGCGCCCGTTTGGCCGCGGGCAATGCGATGCCCTCGATTTCGCGAACGCGACGGCCGGCACACAATGCGGTCAGGCCGCAGCCACCGCAGCGACCGGTTCAGTCCGCGCTGGTCGCGACCAACGCCGTGACTTCGTCGGCGGCGAGTTCGCGCCACTGCCCCTTGGCCAGGTCGCCCAGTGGCAGCGGGCCGATCGCCACCCGCAGCAAACGCAGCACGCCGATGTCGAGCGCCGCCATCAGGCGCCGGATCTGCCGGTTGCGCCCTTCGTCCAGCACCACTTCCAGCCAGGCGTTCTTGCCTCCCGCCCGCAGCAGCGTCACCGAACGCGCGCGCAACCACTCGCCTGCGTCGTCGACACCCTCGGTCAGGGCGCGTAACAGCGCATCGTCGGGGATCGTGTCGACCTGCACGTGGTAGGTCTTGCGGGGCCCGCGCCCGGGATCGGTGATCGCCGCGGCCCACTCCGGGTCGTTGCACAGCAGCAGCAGGCCTTCGCTGGCCTTGTCGAGGCGGCCCACCGGCGCCAGCCAGGGCAGTCCGGCACCGTCGAGGCAACGGTAGATGGTGTCGCGGCCGCGCTCGTCGTGGGCGGTGGTCACCAGGCCGCGCGGCTTGTTCAACATCAGGTAACGGCGTTCGGCGCCGGCGGGCTGGCCGTCGACGCTGAGCCGGTCGCGATCGCGTACGACCGGGTGCTCCGGATCGCGGACGATGCGGCCGTTGACCGCAACGCGACCGGCCAGCACCCGCCGCGACGCCTCGCTGCGTGAGCACACGCCGAGCTTGGACAAGGTGCGGGCCAGGCCGTGGCGGGTCGGCATGCTCATCGTGGCGGCAGTCGGTCCGCGGAAACCACGAAGCCCGGCAGATGGCCGGGCTTCGTGAACCGCAAGGCAGTCGGGTCGAACATCGATGCCGACTCAGTTCTGGATGTTGAGTTCCGTGCGACGGTTCTGGGCCCGGTTCTCCGGCGCGTCGGAACCGTCCGGCTTCTCGTTCGGCACCAGCGGACGGGTCTCGCCGAAGCCGACCGGACCGATCAGGCGCGCCTTGTCGATGCCGTTCTCGACCAGATAGTCGTAAACGGCCTGGGCGCGGCGTTCCGACAAGGCCTGGTTGTAGCTCGCATCACCCCGCGAGTCGGTATGACCGGCAACCTCGACCTTCAGCGCCGGATGGCGCGTCAGGATCTCCACCGCCTCGCCCAGCACGGCCTTGGCGTCCGCGCCGAGGGTGGCTTTGTCGTAGGCGAAGGTCACGCCCTTGAGGTCGATCGACACCGGCACCGGGCAACCGTCCGGCCCGATGGTCTGGCCGGCCTCCGAGGTCGGGCACTGGTCGAGACAATTGATGACGCCGTCGCCATCGCCGTCGCCCTTGTCGCCTTCGGGTGTCGGGCAGTTCTGCACCAGCGGCGTGGCGGGTTTGCCGGTGGCGACCCGCACGCCCTTCGACTTCATCCACGCGTCGAACTGGTCGGCGGACATCTGCTCGCCGTCCTGCTCCATGTTGAAGCGCCAGGGGGTGTTGTCGTGTTCGGTCTTGGGCACGTAATCGGATGCGGCGGGTACCGGCGCGGTCTGTGCGGGGACGGTGGCATCAGCCGTCGGTGCCGGCTCGCTCTGCGGCGACCCCGTGGCCGAACAGGCGGTCGAAACAAGCAGCAGCACGCTCGAAGCAACGACGAACTTCTTCAATGCCATGGTCCGGTATCCCGATGAGAGCTTCGGCGAGTATAGGGGACCCCTTTTGGGCCAGATGAACCGAGCATCACCACCTGCGCATTCCAGCCCGCATAACAAAGGAAGCCCGGCTCTGGCCGGGCTTCCTGATGCTGCAGGACTCCGCCGGAGTCCTTCGAACGAACGCCTAGTTCTGCACGTTCAACTCGGTGCGGCGGTTCTGCGCACGGCCTTCCGGATTGTCCGAACCGTCCGGGTTGGTGTTCGGCGCGATCGGGCGGCTCTCGCCGTAACCGTTCGGGCCCACCAGGCGCGAGGCGTCGATGCCGTTGCTCGTCAGGTAGTCGTACACCGCCGTCGCGCGGCGCTCCGACAGGGCCTGGTTGTAGGCGTCGGTGCCCTTGGAGTCGGTGTGACCGGCCACCTCGACGTTCAGGTCGGGGTAACGCTGCAGGATCTGCGTCGCCTCGCTCAGGATCGCCACCGCGTCCGGACGCAGCGTCGACTTGTCGAAGTCGAAGTTCACGCCCTTCAGGTCGATCGACACCGGCACCGGGCAACCGTCCGGACCGATGGTCTGGCCGGCCTGCGAACCCGGGCACTTGTCGTCGCAGTTGTTGACGCCGTCACCGTCGTCGTCCAGGTCCGCGCAGCTCGGCGCCACCGGGGCCGGCGCGACCGGGGCGGCAGGCTCCGGCCCCAGCGCGACCGTCAGGCCGACCGAGGCCAGGATGTCGTTGAAATACTCTTCCTGCTCCTGCTCGGGACGCGCTTGGACGTCGTCGAAGTCCACGCGGGTCGCAAGCTCGGTGCGCAGGTCGACACGACCGAAGTCGAACTGCAGGCCTGCGCCCAGATTGGCGGCCAGGTTGTTGTCCTCATGCTGCCTCGGATACTCGTCCACGGGCCCACCGAAGGCGAACTCTTCTTCGTGGCGCTGGTACCCCAGTCCCATGCGCACGTACGGCCACCAGTCGCGATCCGCATTGCGGAAGTGGTAGCGCGCATCCGCCGACACGCCGTACTGGCTCCACCACAGGTTGGGGTCGGCGGTCTTGTCGGCGTTCTGGTAGTTCAATTCGAAATCGAGCGACCAGTTGGGATTGAGGAACTTGCCAAAACCGATCGTCGCGAAAGGCGTGTCCTCGGTAGCGCGGTCCTCGTCCTGGACATTGACACCGAACGAGCCCGCCACGTACCAGCGATCATCGTATTCTTGAGCGGCCGCTGATTGCGCCATGAGCAGGCCACCCAACATCGCAGCACAGAGTAGTGTCTTCTTCATCTTGAAGCTCCTGAATTGATGTGTTGATCTACAAACCAATTGCACGCATCGACGAACCACTTGTCACGCTCAGGTCGGCTAGGTTTCGACACCTCAAAAAGGCGCGCCCTCAAAACCGCCGTAACGGTAACATAACAAGCCGGCAAGGACACATGAAAGCCGGCAGAATCAAAGCCCGTGGGCATTTACCTCCAGGCCGCGGCGCAGCGGCTCCAGTTGCCGCGCGTATGGCGCCCATTTGGGCTCGGACCGCGTTTGAATCGAATCTCGAACCTGCACCGCGCTGGCGGTGGCGACGCCTCGTGCGCGGCGCTGTAAATCCAGCATGCCCGGCTCGAACTGGAACCCGCAGAAGGCGGCCGCCCCGCGCAGCACCGACTCGGGGTTACGGGTCAACTCGGCATAGTCCACGTCCAGGATCCGGTCCGGGTAGGCACGATGCCAATGCGCCATCAGCCGTCGATATTGCTCGAAGTAATCCGCCAGCTCCTGCTGGTCATAGGAATACGCACACGCATCCGAAAAGAACTCGCGCAAGTTGGAAAAGCAGGTTTCCATCGGATCACGCGTCATGTGCAGTATCTTCGCCTGCGGCAACGACTGGCAGATGAAGCCGATGTTGAGAAAATTGGAAGGCAGCTTGTCGGTAAAGAATCGCTCCGATCCCAGACGCCACTCCATGCCCTCGAGATAACCGGCACCGACTGCGGAAAAATCGACCGCCGCCGAGCGCTCCACCAGGCGGGAGTCGATCACCCCGCGACAGTGATAGTCGGTCGCATGGCGCATCTGGCTGGTGAAATCGTACAACTCGCCCACGCCCCGGATGTCCGAATGTCCGTCCAGCAACTGCTCAAGCAAGGTGGTACCGGACCGGTGCATGCCGACGATGAAGATCGGGGTACGCGGGTCGCTTGCCCGCGGCGGCGGGCTGTTCGGCACCGGCAACCGGATCAGCGATGAAACCAGTGCGCGCGAGTCTTCGGAGCGATAGTCCAGGGTCGCGCGCTTGGCTCGACAGGCCTGCTCCAATGCCGTCCAGGCCGCCGCGTGCTGGCCCAGGTCATCCAGCTCCTTGTGCAAGGCATTGGCGAGCAGCGCGATTTCCGCCGGCCGCCGTCCGGGCCGCTGCAGCTGCACGCGGATGTCCTCGACATGGTTGCTGTCCGGGCGCTGCTTGCGCAGCCGTGCCAGTAGCCACCACCCCTGTGCGAGTTCGGGTGCCCGGCCGAGGCAACTCAGTATGTCCGCCTCGGCCTGGTCGAATCGCCCCAGGTACGTCAGCACCTGCCCGCGCGCCAGGAGCGTCGCCGGATACGTGGGATCGGCGCGCTTGGCTTCGTCCAGCAACAGCAGCGCGCGCTCCTGCTCGTTGAGGTAGCTGTACTGGGCCGCGCATGCCAGCAACAACGGGATCGGCATGCGCTCCACCGGCTGCAAACGCTCGACGCAATCGTTCAGGGCCTGGGCGGCGTTGAAGGTCCGCAGGCGCGCCACCAGTTCACTGACCACGGCCGGATCACGCGGCTTGGCGCGACTGGCACGCAGGGCATGATCACGCGCCGCTCGATAGTGGCCGGCAAGGGAATGGATGTAAGACAGTTGCACCAGGATCTTCGGGTCTTCCGGCGAATGCGCCAGCAACGCGTTGAAGCATGCCGCCGCTTGCGCCCATTCCTTGCGGCTGGCGTGGAGTTCCGCTTGTTGCCACAGGGTTGGGGGGGGCTGACGTTGCTGGGACAAGTGGAAGCTCCGCGGCTGGGAACATGGCCTGAAACGGATGCTACCGCAGCGGCGACAACGACTCCCCGAGTCGTTCGCGCAGCGGTTCCAGCTGCGTGGCGTACTTGCGCCATGCGTCGATGCCGCGGCGGTTGATCGGTTGCCGCACCTGCGAACTGCTCGCGGTCGCAACCGGCTCCGTGTTCCTGGTGATGTCCACCGATACCGGGTCGAAAGGTATGCCGCAGAAATCCATGACCCGCGCCGCAACAACCTGCGGTTCGGATACCAGCCCCTCATAGTCGACTGCCATGAACTGGCCGGGCATCGCGTTCTGCCAGTGCTCGCATAGCCTGGCGAAGCGCCGGTAGTGATCCGCGAGTTCGCCGAGGTCGTAGCTGTAGCCGTAAGCCTCGTTGGGGAACAGCTCCTTCAGGTTCGAAAAACATGCGTCCATCGGAGCCCGCCGGAGGCACAGGATCTTCGCGTGCGGCAGTGCCTTGCCGATGAATCCGGCATTCACGAAGTTCATCGGGTTCTTGTCGATGAGAAAGGCGCTGCCTGCGGCCCTGGCGTCGGTGCGTCGCAAGTAGTCGCGGCCGACCTTGGAGAAGTCGACAGCGCCCAGCCGGTCAACCATCGACGCGCTGGCATTCATGCCCAGGAACCGATCGGCCTCCCAGCACATGGCGCTGTTGAAATCGTTGAGCTCGCCGCCGGCGCGCGCCCCGGCATGGTTGCCGACGATCCTCTCGAGCAAGGTGGTCCCCGACCGTGGCAGGCCCACGATGAAGATCGGCGTCCGCGGCGAGCCCTCGATTCCCGAGCGGTCACCGATGAACTCGGCGGTCGCCAGGCGTTGCAGCGCGTCGAATCCCTGCTGCTCGCGTTCCGGGCTGTAAGGCGTTGACCGTCGCTTGCAGCCCGCCCCTGCCTGCAGGCTTCGCCAGGCGGCATCGTTCTCGCCGGCGTCGTCGAACTCCTTGAACAATGCATAGTGCAGGTAGGCCTGCTCCGGCGCATCGTCGGCGAAACTCGCCTGGGCGCGCTTGATCCTATCGACTCGGGCGCCGGGCGTGTCGGACCTTGCGTGGTAGGCGAGCGACCAGTGCGCGGTGGCATAGTCGGGCTTCAACGCGAGGCAGCGCTCGTACTCGTCGGTCGCCTCCTGCATTCGCCCGCAGTAGCGCAATGCGTTGGCGCGCGAGTAGCTCAGCAGGTGACTGGATGGCGCCCTCGCCTGCGCCAGCTCGCTCAATCGAAGCGACGCTTCCACCTGACCGGTCAACCACAGGTGTTGGGCCAGCACCGCGGAGTTCCGGATGATTTCAGGGCTCGACCACTCGGCCTGCTCGATCAATCGATATACGAGGTCGCGTTCGTCATAGCCCAGCAACAGGTGGGTGACGACAGCCAGATCCTTCCAGCGCCCCTTGCCTACGGTTTCGGCTGCCTTCAGGGCATGTGCGCGGGCCCGGCGATAGTTTCCAAATGACTGTTCGAGTGCCGACAGGCGCAAGCGCACATAGAGCCGGTCCGGATCCACGCCGATGAGTGCGTCGTAGATCTTCTTGGCCGACGCGAGGTCCCCGTTGATCTCGTGGGTACGCGCCGCTCGCCACTCTTGTTCGAACGCCGTTTGCATGGGCTCTCTGCGGCAAAAACCGTGGTTCCAGAAGAATAACAGTGCCTGAAGTGGCGACCCGGGCAGGGGGCGATGCCGAATGACGCGTCCAGCTCACCAAAGAAAAACGGCCGCCCCTGGGGACGGCCGTTGAATCCAAGCCCTGGAGAGTAGGCTCAGAAGTCGTATTGCACCAGGAACCGCACCGAACGCGGACGCTGGAACGATGCCGGCACCAGGTAGGTTTCGGAAGGTGCGCCAGTGGCACGGACCTCCGCGACTTCGTTGACGGAGGTGACCTTCTGCGAATTGAGCACGTTGAACACGTCCATCTGCAGACGCAGGCCCTCCATCCAGTTCGGCCGGTAGACGACATTCAAGTCGACCGAGTTGGTCCACGGCAGCCGACCCTTGGTACCACGCGGGAACTCCTGCACCGTGGCGTCATCGACACCGCCAGCCGGTGTCGTACCGCAACGCATGAACGAGGAGCCATACGGATGCGGGCTGTAGTCCTCCGACGGATCCAGGTCCAACACGCCGAAGCAGTTGAGCGGACGACCGGACTGCACCAGCAGATTGGCACCCACCGCCCACTCTTCGGTCACGTCGTAGCTGCCGAACAGTTTCAGCGTGTGACGACGATCGTTGGGCAGATAACCGAAGGTGTCCACGGTCAACGCCAGGTAATCGAAGTCCTGGGTGACGTTGGTGTTGTCCTGGCCGATGTCCGACTTGACGCCACCCTCGGTGTTGCCCTTGCTCTTGGCGTAGGTATAGGAACCCTGGAAGAAGAAGTCGTCCCAGGCGCCGTCGAAGAAGAACTCCATCGCGGAATAGGTCCGCTTGGCCTGCGGCGACAACAGCTCGCCCGGGACCGTAACGTTTCTGAGAGTGCCGTCACCGTAGAAATCGGTGGCGAAGATGGCGTCCTCACCGGGGTTGAACATGCGGCAGTACGGGAAGCCTTCGTTCGGCAGGACCGCAAAAGTCGCGCCGCCATCTTCCGAGAAGCCCAGAAAGTCGGGGCTGCCGTCGCCGTTCGCATCCGCTCCGAAAGTCGCTTCGAAACCCGCCGCATCCAGTACCGGGCCGTAATCGCAGTTGTCGTCGATGGCCGCTTTCAGCTCACGGAAGATCGCCCGGGTGCCGACCGAGAAGTGGTCGGTCAACTGCTTCTGGAAACCGAGGATGTATTCATCCTGGTACATCGGGTCCAGATTCTGCGACGCCACGGTCGCGGCCACGTGCGGCTGGCCGGTTTCGGCATTGATGTAGCGGAAGTCACCCCGCGTTACCGGATCAATCGGTTCGCCGTTCTCATCGACACCCGTGTAGGTGAACGTCTCACGGGTGAACAGCGACGCGCTTGCGCCGCGCACGGCCACGCTGGGCGTCAGCGGCAACGCATAGCGGCCGGCGTTGCCGAAGACCTTGAAGGTCGAATCGCCGAACACGTCCCAGGAGAAGCCCAGGCGCGGAGCGAACTGGTTCTCGATCTCGACGTAGGCGTCACCGTTGCCTTGGATGTTCTTGAAGGTATCCCAGCGCCCGCCGAAGTAGGCGATGAAGTTGTCGGTGAGGCTCCAGTAGTCCTCGATGTAATAGGCATGCTGGTTGACTTCAACCGTGGAGCCTTGCGCGAAGAACTGCTGCTGGACGATGTCCTGATCGTCAGGGCTGCCGTCGATGCCATCGGGATCGCTGGTCAGATAAGTCCATGTGTAGCCGCCTTCCAATCCCTCACCCGCCACGGACTCGTAGTCGTCGCGGTCGTAGCCGAACCGGATCCGGTGATCGCCGAGCAGCCACTCTGCATCGAGGCGGAACTGCTGGCGGGTGTCTTCGGAGTCGACACGCTCAAGGGTTCCGCCGCTGATGTTGCACGGGCTGAAGTACGAGCCGGTGAGCTCTTGGCGATAGACGGGACGTGAGTCGTTGACGTTGGGGCAACCGGGCTGTTCGGCATTGAAGTCGCCGGTGTAGAAAACCTTCTCGCCGGTGGTACTGATCAGATATGCGCCGCGCGAATAGGTGCTCTGGCCAGCGAGCGCGGACAGCGTGAACGTATCGGTCAGGTAGCCGGTGTAACGGAGAACGTAGTTGTTGCCGCCGGATTCGGTGACGGCCTGGCCCAGGTACTCCCCTCGCACCAGTTCGCCGGGGGTGTTGAGGTAGGTGTCGACCTTCTCCTCGCTCTCGTCCTGGAAGGCGGTGAACTCGAGCAGGTGGTTGTCGCTGATGTTCCAGTCCAGCTTGACCAGCCAGTTGACGCTCGGGGTCTCGTTCACCTCGTCGTTGTTGGTGCTGGCCAGGGTGCTGCCCCAGATCGTTTCGTCGGTCTTGCTGTAGGAGAGGATGCCGTAGGCAAACAAGCGGTCCTGGATCAGTGCACCACTGGCCCAGAGGTTGCCACGCATCGACTCCAGCTCGTCCTGGGAATTGTCGCTGCGCAACGTGCCGAAGCTGCCGGGCGCCAGCGGGTTGGAGTAGTAGGTGTTGCTGACATCCTCGCGCAACGAACTCGGGCTGAAGTAGACGTTGCCACCGGCGTGGAACTCGTTGGTACCGCGCTTGGTGATCTGGTTGACCACGCCACCCAGCGAGCGTCCGAACTCGGCGCCGTAGCCGCCGGTCTTGATCTGCTGTTCGGCGACCGCCTCGAACGGGATGGTGCCGAAGTTCAGGTTGCGGTAGGTGTTGGTGACGTTGAAGCCGTTGACGTAGTACTGGTTCTCGGCGACCGAGGAACCGCCGAACGAGGCCAGGTTGCCGAACGCGTCATCGCCACGCACGGTGCCGGGCGCCAACAGCGCAACGGCGGTGGTGTCCTGCGCGACCGGGATGGCCTTCATCTGCTCGGCAGTGAGGATCGTGGTGGACTCGACCGACGAGACGTCGATCGGGTTGACCAGGGCGGAGCCGACCACGGTGATGGTGTCCAGCGTGGTGGCGTCGGCGGTGCCGGCGGTGCTGACGAAGTCGACGTTGGAGGCAGTGCCGATACTGACCCGGGTTGCGCGCGACGAGGTAGCCCCATCGGCACTCTCGCGGGTCACCGTGTACTGACCGGCCGGCAACGACGAGAAGCGATAGCTGCCATCGCCTGAGACGGTGATGGTGCGCGAGAAGCCCGTGTTGGGGTTCTCGATGGTGACCGTGTCGCCGGCCTGGGCCTGACCCGTGACCGCACCCACGCTGCTCTGGGCCTGGACACCACCGGCAAAGCACATTCCCAGGGCAACGGCCAGTGCATTGCGCTTCAGACCTTTCGAAAGATATTTGGAAGGCATTTCTAATCCCCTCAAGACGGTTGACAGAAATTTCCGCGGACTCTCCTAGCCAATTCCAATGCCGGCCTAGCCAATTCCAACGCCGGCCGCTAGGGACTATAGGCACTTGAACGCAACTTTAACAAGCCCCCCTTAGCAACCGTTCAGGTGGGACTCCCGGCCCCGTAAACAAAAAGCCCCGGCGCAAAGCCGGGGCATGCCTGGTCCCATACGACGAAAGCCCGGGAGTACGCTCCCGGGCTTTCGCTTTGACCTGTTCACGGGCCCCGGGGAGCCCGCACGTGCATCAGTTCTGCACGTTCAACTCGGTGCGGCGGTTCTGCGCACGGCCTTCCGGATTGTCCGAACCGTCCGGGTTGGTGTTCGGCGCGATCGGGCGGCTCTCGCCGTAACCGTTCGGGCCCACCAGGCGCGAGGCGTCGATGCCGTTGCTCGTCAGGTAGTCGTACACCGCCGTCGCGCGGCGCTCCGACAGGGCCTGGTTGTAGGCGTCGGTGCCCTTGGAGTCGGTGTGACCGGCCACCTCGACGTTCAGGTCGGGGTAACGCTGCAGGATCTGCGTCGCCTCGCTCAGGATCGCCACCGCGTCCGGACGCAGCGTCGACTTGTCGAAGTCGAAGTTCACGCCCTTCAGGTCGATCGACACCGGCACCGGGCAACCGTCCGGACCGATGGTCTGGCCGGCCTGCGAACCCGGGCACTTGTCGTCGCAGTTGTTGACGCCGTCACCGTCGTCGTCCAGGTCCGCGCAGCTCGGCGCGGCCGGGGCGGGAGCCGGTGCAACCGGGGCGACCGGAGGCGGACCCAGCGGCACGACCACGCCGACCGAGGCCAGCACGTCGCCGAACCAGTCGGCACCGTCGTTGTTGTCGTCGTCGCTCAGGAACGCGCCGACGCTGTCGTCATCGGCATCGATGCGGTAGGCCAGCTCGGTACGGATCTTGACGCGGCCGACGTCGCCCTGGATACCGAAGCCGAGCTTGCCGGCGATGTCGCCGCCTTCACGCTCGCTCGGGGCACCGTTGCGCTCGAAGCTCGCCGGCAGGGTCGGGGTGCCCGTGGGGTCGAACTCTTCCTCGTGGCGCTGGTAACCCAGGCCCATCACGGCGTACGGGTTCCAGCTGCGGCCCTCGGCGATGAAGTGGCGACGCAGGTCGAACGAGATGCCGTACTGGCTCCAGTTCAGGTCCTGGTTGCGATCGACCTGCGGATTCTGGTAGTTCAACTCGCCGTCGAGCGACCAGTTCTGATTGAGGAACTTGCCCACGCCGATCGCCGCGAACGGAGCGTTGCGGGTACCGCGATCGTTGTCCTGGATATTCATGCCGGCGGTGCCAGTGACGTACCAGCGATCGTCAAATTCCTGGGCGCTGGCCGTTCCGGCCAGACTCAGGCCACCCAGCAGGGCGGCGCAGAGGAGTTTCTTATTCATTTGTATCTCCTTGATTCGTCAAAATTGGAAACCGCGTCTGCGAGGTTCCTAAATCGTTCGGGACAGCTGCCTGTGTGACGCCATCCCGCGCAGGTTAGGTTTGCCTACGTGAAGACAATGTTAACGGGCATCTAACATTCCGGGAAGTTCCGGCGTGCCCGCAGGCGTCCATTCAGCTTCGGTCAGCGCTGGAACAATCCGAGGAATTCGGTAACCGGCAGCGACTCAAGTGCCGCAGGGTCGGTGGCGAGGGCGAGCAGGCGATCGGCGTTGGCGACCGGCAACTTGGCCCGGACCGCCCTCTCGAACTTCGCCATCAATACCGGGATGCCCTCGTCGCGGCGCTTGCGGTGGCCGATCGGGTAATCGATCGAGACCTTTTCGGTGCTGCTGCCGTCCCGGAAGAACACCTGCACCGAGTTGCCGATGTAGCGCTTGGCCGGGTCGAAGTAGTCCCGGGTGAACCGGGTGTTTTCGCTGACCGCCATCTTCGCGCGCAAGGCGTCGATACGCGGGTCGGCGGCGACGGCATCGGTGTAGTCGTCGGCGGTCAGGCGGCCGAACACCAGTGGCACGGCGACCATGTACTGCAGGCAGTGGTCGCGGTCGGCGTAGTTGGCCAGCGGGCCGGTCTTGTCGATGATCCGGACACCGGCCTCCTGGGTCTGCAGTTCGATGCGCTCGATGGCGTCGAGGCCGCCTTCATCCAGCTTGGTCTTCACCTGGGTGTGAAGACGCATCGCGCATTCGACCGCGGTCTGGGCGTGGAACTCGGCCGGGAAGCTGATCTTGAACAGGATGTTCTCCATCACGTAGCTGCCGAACGGCCGTTCGAACTCGAACGTTTTGCCGTTGAAGGCGATGTCGTAGAAGCCCCAGGTCGGCACGGTCAACGCGCTCGGGTAGCCGACCACGCCCTTCACGGCATTGAGGGCGTGAGTGACGGCGCGGCGGCAGGCGTCGCCGGCGGCCCAGCTCTTGCGCGGACCGGTGTTGGGGGCATGGCGGTAGGTGCGCAGCGTGCCGTTGTCGATCCAGCTGTGCGAGACCGCGGTCCAGATCGCGGCCTTGTCGCCACCGAGCATCCGGGTGGCGACGGCGGTCGAAGCCAGCCGGACCAGGATCACGTGGTCGAGACCGACCCGGTTGAACGAGTTCTTGAGGGCGTAGCAGCCCTGGATCTCGTGGGCCTTGATCGCGTAGCCCAGCACGTCGCGGACCGTCAGCGCCTGGCCACCTTCGGCCTCGGCCTTGCGGCCCAAGTAGTCGGCGACAGCGAGGATCGCACCGAGGTTGTCGGACGGGTGGCCCCATTCGGCCGCCAGCCAGGTGTCGTTGAAGTCGAGCCAGCGGATCTGCACGCCGATGTTGTAGGCGGCCTGCACCGGGTCCAGCTCGTGCGAGGTGAACGGTACGCGGGCGCCGCCCTTCATGCCGGCGCCCGGGACCAGCGGGCCGAGGTGCTTGACGCACTCCCGGTGGTCCATCGCCAGCGCCGCGCAGGCCAGCGAGTCCAGCAGCATGTAGCGGGCGGTGTCGTAAGCCTCCTGGGAGTCGATGACGTAGTCGGCCACGTAGTTGGCGACGTCGAGCATCGGCGGATCAGGATCGGGGCGGACGGTGGAGCGGCTGTTATGGATGCCGATGTCGTGCTGGCTCATGACGCATCCTCCAGATGACAGACCCGGCCATTCTGCCGCAGCCCACCGGCGGGCTCTTGACCCGCCCTACACCGTATCGCCGGGGACCCGCACCGCACCTTCCATCAGCACGCGTGCACTGCGGCTCATCACCGCCTTGGTGACGGTCCACCGGCCATCGACCTGCAGCGCCTGCGCGCCGACCCGCAAGGTGCCGGAGGGATGGCCGAAACGCACCGCCTCGCGCTGGCGACCGCCGGCCGCGGCATGCACCAGGGTGCCCGGGATCGACGCCGCGGTGCCGATCGCCACCGCGGCGGTGCCCATCATCGCGTGGTGCAGCTTGCCCATCGACAGCGCGCGTACCAGCAGGTCGACTTCTCCAGCAACGATCTCCTTCCCGCTGGAAACGACGTGGTCCTGCGGCGACGCTACAAACGCGACCTTCGGCGTGTGCTGGCGGGTGACGGCCTGTTCGATGCTGTCGATCAGGCCCATGCGCAGCGCGCCGTGCGCGCGGATCGCCTCGAACCTCGCCAGCGCCTGCGGGTCGCCGTTGATGGCGTCCTGCAGCTCGGTGCCGGAGTAGCCGATATCGCTGGCGTTGAGGAAGATGGTGGGGATGCCGGCATTGATCAGGGTGGCCTGGAACGTGCCCACGCCGGGCACGTCGAGATCGTCGACCAGATTGCCGGTCGGGAACATCGCGCCACCGCCCTCGCCCTCATCGGCCGGATCGAGGAACTCCAACTGGATCTCGGCGGCCGGAAACGTCACGCCGTCGAGCTCGAAATCGCCGATCTCCTGCACCTGTCCGTCGCTCATCGGCACGTGGGCGACGATGGTCTTGCCGATGTTGGCCTGCCAGATGCGCACGATGGCGATGCCGTCTTGCGGAACCCGGTCGGCATCCACCAGTCCCGCACTGATCGCGAACGGGCCGACCGCCGCGCTGAGGTTGCCGCAGTTGCCACTCCAGTCGACGAACGGCTGGTCGATGGAGACCTGCCCGTAGAGGTAGTCGACGTCATGGTCGGGCACGCTCGACTTGGAGATGATCACGCACTTGCTGGTACTCGACGTAGCGCCGCCCATGCCATCGGTGTGCTTGCCGTAGGGATCCGGCGAGCCGATCACGCGCATCAGCAGGGCATCGCGTGCCGGACCCGGCGCCTGCGCAGCGGCGGGCAGGTCGCGCAGGCGGAAGAACACACCCTTGCTGGTGCCTCCGCGCATGTAGGTGGCGGGGATGCGGAGCTGCGAGACGTACGGCATGGTTGTTCCTAAGCGAATTGTCGTGCGATGCGGGCTTCGGTTACTGGCTGCTCAAGACCCGCCTACGCCACCTGCGCCGATTCGAAGAAGTCGTTGGCGAAGCGCTGCAGGACGCCACCGGCCTCGTAGATCGACACTTCCTCGGCGGTGTCGAGGCGGCAGGTCACCGGCACCTCCAGCCGCTCGCCGTCGCGGCGGTGGATCACCAGCGTCAGCGTCGCGCGCGGCGCGGGAATCCCGATCACATCGTAGGTTTCGGTGCCGTCGATGCCGAGCGTGTTGCGGTCGGTGTCCGGCAGGAACTCCAGCGGCAGCACGCCCATGCCGATCAGGTTGGTGCGGTGGATGCGCTCGAAGCCTTCGGCCGCGATCGCCTCCACCCCTGCCAGGCGCACGCCCTTGGCGGCCCAGTCGCGCGAGCTGCCCTGGCCGTAGTCGGCGCCGGCGACGATGATCAGCGGCTGGCGACGCTCCATGTAGGTCTCGATCGCCTCCCACATGCGCGTGACCTGGCCTTCGGGCTCGATCCGCGCCAGCGAACCCTGCCTCACGTCGCCGGCCTCGTCGCGCACCATCTCGTTGAGCAGCTTCGGGTTGGCGAAGGTGGCGCGCTGCGCGGTCAGGTGGTCGCCGCGGTGGGTCGCGTAGGAATTGAAGTCCTCTTCCGGCAAGCCCATCTTCGCCAGGTACTCGCCGGCGGCGCTGGACCGCAGGATCGCGTTCGACGGCGACAGGTGGTCGGTGGTGATGTTGTCGCCGAGCAC
This sequence comes from Lysobacter sp., assembly GCA_050737695.1. Taxonomy (GTDB): domain Bacteria; phylum Pseudomonadota; class Gammaproteobacteria; order Xanthomonadales; family Xanthomonadaceae; genus Novilysobacter. The sequence continues at coordinate 29,257 of JBOHYB010000020.1, forward strand.
CGCCAGCGGCCGCATGCCGCGCAGCGTGCGTTCGCCCGCCAGTCCGCCTTCCCAGTACGGCGGGCTGCGGATGTAGGTACTCTGCGGCCGCCAGTCGTACAGCGGGCTGACCTTCTCGCCGTGCTCGACGCTGAACTTGAACATCGGCTCGTAGACCTGGCGGAACTGCTCGGGCTTGACGCTGGCAGCAACGATTTCGTCGATCTCCGCGTCCGTCGGCCAGATGTCCTTGAGCGTCACCGCGTTGCCCTGCGCATCGGTGCCGAGCACGTCCTTCTCGATGTCGAAGCGCACGGTGCCGGCGATCGCGTAGGCGACCACCAGCGGTGGCGAGGCGAGGAAGGCCTGCTTGGCGTACGGGTGGATGCGGCCGTCGAAGTTGCGATTGCCCGACAGCACGGCGGTCGTATAGAGGTCGCGTTCGATCACTTCCTTCTGGATCGCCGGATCGAGCGCGCCGCTCATGCCGTTGCAGGTGGTGCAGGCGAATCCGACGATGCCGAAGCCCAACTGCTCCAGCTCCGGCAGCAGGCCGGAATCCTCCAGGTACAACTGCACGGCCTTGGAGCCGGGTGCGAGCGAGGACTTGACCCACGGCTTGCGGGTCAGGCCGCGCGCGTTGGCGTTGCGCGCGATCAGGCCGGCGGCGATCACGTTGCGCGGGTTGCTGGTGTTGGTGCAACTGGTGATCGCGGCGATGATCACCGCGCCGTCGGGCATCAGGCCCTGCGCTTCCTGCGCGCGCGCCGCATCGAGGTTGCCGGCGATGCCGCGCTCGGCCAGCATGGATGTCGGCAGGCGCTTGTGCGGGTTGGACGGGCCGGCCATGTTGCGGACCACGCTCGACAGGTCGAACGCCAGCGAGCGCTCATACTGCGCGTCGACCAGTGCGTCGGCCCACAGACCGGTGTGCTTCGCGTAGGTCTCGACCAGCGTGACCTGCGCGTCCTCACGACCGGTCAGGCGCAGGTAGTCGAGCGTGTTGTCGTCGATGAAGAATATCGCCGCGGTCGCGCCGTATTCCGGCGCCATGTTGGAGATCGTCGCGCGGTCGCCCAGCGTGAGCGCCGACGCGCCCTCGCCGCGGAACTCCAGGTAGGCGCCGACGACCTTCGACTGGCGCAGGAACTCGGTCAGCGCCAGCACGATGTCGGTGGCGGTGATGCCCGGCTGCGGTTTGCCGCTCAGCTCGACGCCGACGATCTCCGGCAGGCGCATCCACGAGGCGCGGCCCAACATGACACTTTCCGCCTCCAGCCCGCCGACCCCGACCGCGATCACGCCCAGCGCATCGACGTGCGGCGTGTGGCTGTCGGTGCCGACCAGGGTGTCGGGGAACGCCACGCCGTCGCGCGCGTGCACCACCGGCGACATCCGCTCCAGGTTGATCTGATGCATGATCCCGTTGCCCGGCGGGATCACGTCGACGTTCTTGAACGCCTTCTTGGTCCAGTTGATGAAGTGGAAGCGGTCCTCGTTGCGACGGTCCTCGATCGCCCGGTTCTTGCCGAACGCATCCTTGTCGAATCCCGGCGCCTCCACCGCCAGCGAGTGGTCGACGATCAACTGCGTCGGCACCACCGGATTGACCTTTGAGGGGTCGCCGCCGCGCTCGGCAATGGCGTCGCGCAGGCCGGCCAGGTCGACCAGCGCGGTCTGCCCGAGGATGTCGTGGCACACCACGCGCGCCGGGAACCACGGGAAGTCCAGATCGCGGCGACGCTCGACCAATTGGGTCAGGTAGTCGGTCAGCATCGCCGGCTCGGCGCGACGCACCAGGTTCTCCGCATGCACGCGCGAGGTGTACGGCAGCGTGTCGTACGCACCGGGCTGGATCGCCTCGATGGCGGCGCGGGTGTCGAAATAGTCGAGCGCGGTGCCGGGCAGCGGCTTGCGGTAGTCGGTATTCATGCGGGTAGCGGGATCTCTTGCGTGGGGCGGCAATGTGGGCGCGCAGGCGAAAATCCATTATCGCATTCACCCACCGGGCGTATGCTTGTCCGACTATCCGCTACGCGAGGAATGGATATGAACCGCCTGGCTTTTTCGAGTGCCGCGGTTGCCGCACTGCTCGCGCTGACCCTTGGCGCACTGCCCATGCAAGCGCTCGCTCAGGACTCGCCGGCGCCCACCGTCCGCATTCAGGAATGGCAGGTCCCGTGGCCCGATACCCGGCCGCGCGATCCCTACCTCGCGCCCGACGGCCGGATCTGGTTCGTCGGCCAGGTCGGCAACTACCTGGCGGTGTTCGATCCGAAAACGGAAGCATTCGAACGTTACGACCTGCCCAAGGGCACCAAGCCGCATACGGTGGTGGTCGATGACGACGGCTATCCGTAGATCGCCGGCAACGGCAACGGCACGATCCTGCGCTTCGACCCGGACAGTGGCGAATACACCACCTACACGGTGCCCGAGGCGCCCGGGGTCGAGCCCCGCGACCCGCATACCTTCGCCTTCGACGGCCGCGGCAGTATCTGGTTCACCATGCAACGCGGCAACGCCATCGGCCGGATCGACATGGACAGCGGCGCGATCCGGATCATCCCGGTGCCGACCGACGGCGCCCTGCCCTACGGCATCCTCGCCACCGGCAGCGGCCGTGCCTGGGCCGTGCTGCTGGGGACCAACAAGATCGCCACGGTCGAACCGGACACGTTTGAACTCACCGAGATCGAGTTGCCGCGGGAACAGGCGCGCCCACGCCGGATCGGCCTGACCGATGACGGCCGGGTCTGGTATGGCGATTTCACCCAGGGCTACATCGGCGCCTACGACCCGGCCAGCGGTGAATTCGAGGAGTGGAAAGCGCCCTCGGACCGTGCCGGACCGTACGCGATGGCGACCGATGACCAGGACCGGGTCTGGTTCGTGGAGACCAACCCGCAACCAAACCTGCTGCAGGGTTTCGACCCGGCCAGCGGCGAGTTCCTGCCGGCGACGCCGATCCCCAGCGGCGGCCAGACCGTGCGCCACATGGTGTTCGACCCGGCGACCGACAGCCTGTGGTTCGGCACCGACACCAACCGGCTCGGACGCGCGCGGCTGCCGGACTGAGCTGCGGGCCAGGCTTGTACCAGCGTCCGGATCGCGGCATCTTGAGCGCCTCCATACGCAAGCGTATTTACGATGACGGTCACCGCCCCGGCTGCAACGACGCCCCACCCCGTCTACCCGCACCTGTTCGCGCCGCTCGACCTGGGCTTCTGCACCCTGCCCAACCGGGTACTGATGGGCTCGATGCACACCGGGCTGGAGGACCACGCGCGTGACTTCCCGAAGCTCGCCGCATATTTCGCCGAGCGCGCGGCCGGCGGGGTCGGGTTGATCGTCACCGGTGGTTTCTCGCCCAACATCGTCGGCTGGCTCAAGCCGTTCGGCGGCACGCTGGGCTGCTCGTGGCAGGCGCGCAAGCACCGTCAGGTCACCGACGCCGTGCACGCCCATGGCAGCCGCATCTGCCTGCAAATCCTGCATGCCGGCCGCTACGGCTACCACCCATTGCAGGTCGCGCCGTCGCCGATCAAATCGCCGATCAACCCGTTCACTCCACGCGCTTTGTCCGCGCGCGCGGTCGAGCGCCAGATCCGCGCCTTCGTCGACAGTGCGCGGCTGGCCCGCGATGCCGGCTACGACGGCGTCGAGGTGATGGGTTCGGAAGGCTACCTGCTCAACCAGTTCACCGCGCCGCGTACCAATACGCGCGGCGATACCTTCGGCGGCAATGCGACCCGGCGCATGCGCTTCGCGGTCGAGATCGTACGGCGTATCCGCGAGGCCTGCGGACCGGACTTCATCCTGATCTACCGATTGTCGATGATCGACCTGGTCGACGGCGGCCTGGCCTGGGACGAAGTGGTGGCGCAGGCCCGTGCGGTCGAAGCCGCCGGCGCGACCCTGATCAACACCGGCATCGGCTGGCACGAGGCGCGGGTGCCGACGATCTCGACCTCGGTGCCGCGCGGCGCGTTCGCCGGCATCACCGCGCGGCTGAAGCCCGAGGTCGCGCTGCCGCTGGTCACCACCAACCGGATCAACATGCCGGCGGTGGCCGAGCGCATACTCGCCGACGGCGACGCCGACATGGTGTCGATGGCGCGGCCGTTGCTGGCCGACCCGCGATGGATGGCGAAAGCCCGCGATTCGCGCAGCGACGAGATCAACACCTGCATCGCCTGCAACCAGGCCTGTCTGGACCACGTGTTCGAGAACAAGCGCGCCAGTTGCCTGGTCAACCCGCGCGCCTGCGCCGAGACCGAGCTCAACTATCTGCCGACCCGCAACCCGCGGCGCATCGCGGTGGTCGGCGCCGGCCCGGCCGGGCTGGCCTGTGCGAGCGTCGCCGCCAGCCGCGGCCATGACGTGACCCTGTTCGAGGCGGCGAGCGAGATCGGCGGCCAGTTCAACCTGGCCAAGCGGATCCCGGGCAAGGAGGAATTCCACGAGACCTTGCGCTACTTCGCCGGGCAGCTCGACCGGCATGGCGTCGATGTGCGACTGGGGACGTCCGCCGGCGTCGATGACCTCGCCGACTTCGATCATGTCGTGCTCGCCACCGGCATCGAACCGCGCACGATCGACTTGCCGGGCGGACGCCACCCCAAGATGGCGGGCTATCGCGAGGTGCTGACCGGCAAGGTCGTGGTCGGCGACAAGGTCGCGATCATCGGCGCCGGCGGGATCGGTTTCGACGTGGCCGAATTCCTGGTCCAGCAAGGCGAATCGCCGAGCCTCGACCCGCACCGCTGGCACGCCGAATGGGGCGTCGACCTCGACTACAACGACAACCGCGGCGGGTTGGTGCCGGCCCGGCCGGAGCCGCCCGCGCGCGAGGTCTGGCTGCTGCAGCGCAGCCCGGGCAAGCCGGGGGCGCGACTGGGCAAGACCACCGGCTGGATCCACCGGGCGACGTTGAAGGCCAAACAGGTGCGAATGCTGGGAGGGGTCGAGTACCTCGGCATCGACGACGACGGCCTGCGGATCCGCCGCGATGGCGAGGAACAACTGCTGGCGGTCGACCATGTCGTCGTCTGCGCCGGACAGGAGCCGTTCAAACCGCTTGCGGCCGGACTGGCGGCCCGGGGGGTTCAGCTTCACGTGATCGGCGGCGCCGATGTCGCGGCCGAACTGGATGCCAAGCGCGCCATCGCTCAAGGCAGCCGGCTGGCCGCGGCGCTGTAATCGGCGCCGTTTATCCAGCCCAAGCCTGTCCGGAGAGACAATCAAGCAGTGCCGGCCCGGGCCTTGCCTACGCCGCTGAAAGCCTGAACAGGCGGGGATTCGCGGCGCGCGTCACGTTTGGAATCGGCACTCGGCCCATACTCGATTGACCACCTGTTCAGCTGGCGTTTAGTTAGTGGTCGCTAACGTGCCGCAACTTCCCAGCCACCCCACGCAGGTGGCACCCACCACCGCCCTCGTTTCTTCGAGATCGCGGTGACGGGGCAAAGCGCGCCATAGAGCCGCCGCCCTCCCCAATACGCCATGTCGGTTGCCCCACGGTCCCCACCCCTTTCTGTATTGGGTGGTTACCCAAGTGCGGCCGGCGCAACGGAGCAAGGAGTCTGTATGAAGTTGGCCTGGATCCTGTGGTTGGCCTCGATGTTGCCGCCGCAAACCGCAGATTCGCTCTGCTTGAGCACCACCCTTTACCTGGAAGCGCGCGACCAGTCCGAGCGCGGCCAGCAAGCCGTGGCCGAGGTCGCCCTGCGTCGTCGCGACAGCGGCATCTGGGGCAGCAGCGTGTGCGAGGTGGTGACCGCGCGCAAACAGTTCGCGCCGTCGCTGGTTTCGCCCAACACCCGCCTGAGCAACACCGAAGCCTGGGCCGAGTCGGTCACGATCGCGCTGGAAGCCCAGCGCAACTGGGACCTGCCGCCGGGCGAGCGCCAGGAGATCGTGCCCGATGCGAGCCACTTCGTCGCACTGGCGCTGGCCCAGCCGAGCTGGCGCAACGCCTACCAGGTCGCGACCATCGGCGACCACACCTTCCTGAAGGTGCAGAACCTCGCCCCGCACGGCTCCTGAGCCTGCGCGGCAAGCATGCATGGCCGTAACGAAGCGTTACGGAAAATGCTTCGACGAATCCCCGACGGGTCGATGACAATCATCGACCCGTCCGCGTTTGCGAAGTCCCGCATGGAGGATGCATGAAGCTCTACACCAAGCCTGGCGCCTGCTCGACCGCCGATCACATTGCACTGCAATGGACCGGCGACCCGTTCGAGGTCGAAATCCTGACCCGCGAGGCGATGAAGGCGCCGGCGTTCCTCGCGATCAACCCCGCTGGCGAGGTGCCGGCGGTCGTCGACGGCGACTTCGTGCTGACCCAGAACGCGGCGATCATGGGCTACATCGCCGACACCTTCCCGGCCGCCGGCCTCGGTGGCGACGGCAGTGCGCGACAACGCGCCGAGGCGGCGCGCTGGCTGGCATTCGCCAACTCGGATGTGCATCCCGCGTTCCTGCCGCTGTTCAACCCGGGTGGGTTCCATGCCGACGAAGGCCAACATGACGCGATCAAGGCCACTGCGCGCAAGCGTGTGCGCGGCATGTTCGAACGCGCCGATGCGCAACTTGCGGGCCGGCAGTGGCTGGCCGGCTTCCGCAGTTTCGCGGACCCTTACCTGTACATCACCCTGCGCTGGGCTCACGGGCTCGGCATCGACCTGTCCGGCCTCGACCACCTGGCCGCGTTCAAGGCCCGGATGGACGCCGACGAGGGCGTGCGGGCGGTGCTCGCGGCCGAGAACCTCGACTGATCGCTGACATCGGTGCGATCACGAAAAAGGCCGCTCGACGAGCGGCCTTTTCAATGTCACCGGAGCAACGTTCTCAGCGCTTGTCGATCGCCACGTACTCGCGGTCATCCGGGCCGGTGTAGTTCGCGCTCGGGCGGATGATCTTGCCGTCCTCGCGTTGCTCGATCACGTGCGCGCTCCAGCCGGTGGTGCGGGCGATCACGAATAGCGGGGTGAACATCGGGGTCGGGATGCCCATCATGTGGTACGCGCTGGCGCTGTACCAGTCGAGGTTCGGGAACATCTTCTTGCTGTCCATCATCAGGTTCTCGATGCGCTCGGACACGTCGAACAGGACCTGGTTGCCGCCGTCCTTGCACAGCTTGCGCGAGATCTCCTTGATGATCGGGTTGCGCGGATCGCCGACGGCATAGACCGGATGGCCGAAGCCGATCACGATCTCCTTGCGCTCGATCCGCGCGCGGATGTCGGCCTCGGCCTCGTCGGCGGTGCCGTAGCGGCTGATGATGTCCATCGCCACTTCGTTGGCGCCGCCATGCTTGGGCCCGCGCAACGCGCCGATGCCGCCGGTCAGGCAGGAGTACATGTCCGAGCCGGTTCCGGCGATCACGCGCGCGGCGAAGGTCGAAGCGTTGAACTCGTGCTCGGCGTACAGCACCAACGACTTGTCGAGCGAGTCGGCGTGCAGTGCACTCGGCGCTTCGCCGTGCAGCAGGTGCAGGAAGTGCGCGGCGACGCTGTCGTCGTCGGTCTCGACGTCGATGCGGCGACCGTTGCGGGTGAAGTGCCACCAGTACAGCAGCATCGAGCCGAACGACGCCATCAGGCGGTCGGCAATGTCGCGCGCCTCGCTGGCCGGATGGCCATCGCGCTCGGGCAGCACCGTGCCGAGCACCGAGCAACCGGTGCGCAGCACGTCCATCGGGTGGGCGTTGGCCGGCACCAGCTCCAGCGCCTCGGTGACGATCGCCGGCAGCCCGCGCAGGCGACGCAGTTTGGTCTTGTACGCGTTGAGCTGCGACTGGGTCGGCAGCGCGCCGTGGACCAGCAGGTGGGCGACTTCCTCGAACGTGGACCGGGTCGCCAGGTCCTTGATGTCGTAGCCGCGGTAATGCAGGTCGTTGCCGCTGCGGCCGACCGTGCACAGCGCGGTGTTACCGGCGGCGGTGCCGGACAGGGCGACGGATTTCTTTGGCTTCGGGAGGGTGCTGGGGGTGTCGCTCATGTTGCGTCCTCGTGCTGGGTCCCTCGCCGACGTGCGCGAGGAAACGGGTCTATTCGCTCTTGGATGCGCTGAACAGCGCGTCAAGCTTGTCTTCGTACTCGTGGTAACCGAGGAAGTCGTACAACTCGGCGCGCGTCTGCAGCGTGTCGATGAGATTCTTCTGGGTGCCTTCGCGGCGCACTGTCTCGTAGAAGTTGAGCGCCGCCTTGTTCATCGCCCGGTACGCGCCGCAGCAGTACAGCGCGATGTCGACGTTGGCGCTCGCCAGTTCGTCGGTGGTGAAGAACGGCGTGCTGCCGAACTCGGTCAGGTTGGCCAGGATCGGCACCTGCACCGCGGCCTTGAACTTGCGGTAGTCGTCGAGCGACTTCATCGCCTCCGGGAAGATCATGTCGGCACCGGCCTCGACGTAGGCCACCGCACGCTCGATCGCAGCGTCGATGCCCTCGACCGCGGCGGCGTCGGTGCGCGCCATGATCACGAAGCCGTCGTCACTGCGCGCATCGACCGCGGCCTTGACCCGGTCGACCATTTCGGCCTTCGACACCACTTCCTTGCCGGGCCGGTGGCCGCAACGTTTCTGGCCGACCTGGTCCTCCATGTGCACGGCGGCGACGCCGACACGCTCGAAGTTGCGGATCGTGCGGCCGATGTTGAACGCCCCGCCCCAGCCGGTGTCGATGTCGACCAGCAGCGGCATGCCGGTGGCATCGACGATCCGGCGGGCGTCGATCAGCACGTCCTCCATCGTCGAGATGCCCAGATCCGGCATGCCCAGCGAATTGGCGGCAACGCCGCCGCCGGACAGGTACAGCGCCTTGTAGCCGCTGCGCTTGGCCATCAGGCCGGCGTAGGCGGTGATCGCGCCCATCACCTGCAGCGGCGATTCTTGTTGGATCGCGGCGCGGAAACGCGCGCCGTTGGAAAGCTGTGACATTCGGAACCTCGCAAAAGCACGAAGGCGACCGGAGCCGCCTTCGTTTCGTTACAGCAGGTGGGCGACGCCGGCGCGCTCTTCCTCGAGCTCGGCGAGGGTCTTGTCCATCGCTGCGCGGCTGAACGCGTCGATCTCCAGACCCTCCACGCGCTTGTACTCGCCATTCTCGGTGGTCACCGGCACACCGTAGATCACGCCCTCGGGGATACCGTAGCTGCCGTCGGACGGCACGCCCATCGTCACCCAGTCGCCGTTGCTGCCGAGCACCCAGTCATGGATGTGATCTATCGCGGCATTGGCCGCCGACGCCGCAGAGGACAAGCCGCGCGCCTCGATGATCGCCGCACCGCGCTTGCCGACCTGCGGGATGAAGGTGTTGGCGTTCCAGTCGGCATCACCGATCTTGTCCTTCAGCGACTCGCCGCCCACGGTGGCGAAGCGGTAATCCGGGTACATGGTCGGGCTGTGGTTGCCCCACACCACCAGCTTCTTGATGTCGCCAACCTTCACGTCGGCCTTGTTGGCCAGCTGGCTCAGTGCGCGGTTGTGGTCCAGGCGCAGCATCGCGGTGAAATTCTTGGCTTGCAGGTCCGGCGCCGACTTCATCGCGATATAGGCGTTGGTGTTGGCCGGGTTGCCGACCACCAGCACCTTGACGTCACGGCTGGCGACCTTGTTCAGCGCGGCGCCTTGCGCGGTGAAGATCTTGGCGTTCTCCAGCAGCAGATCCTTGCGCTCCATGCCCGGGCCGCGCGGGCGCGCGCCGACCAGCAGGGCGATGTCGGCGTCCTTGAACGCGACCTCGGCATCGTCGGTGCCGACCATGCCGGCCAGCAGCGGGAACGCGCAGTCTTCCAGCTCCATCATCACGCCACGGAGCGCGGCCTGGGCCTTCTCCATCGGCAGCTCGAGCATCTGCAGGATGACCGGCTGGTCCTTGCCGAGCATTTCGCCGGAGGCGATGCGGAACAGCAGGGAATAGCCGATCTGGCCGGCGGCGCCGGTGACGGCAACGCGAATGGGGGACTTCATGACGCTATCTCCAAAAATGCTGGTGACGGTTTGGTGTGCGAATGAGGCTTGCAAGCGACGGTGGCGACTGCGCCGTCAGCCCAGTTCGTTGAAAAACTCCGCGAAGCGCTGCATGCCCGGGGCCAGCTGCGGCGTCGGGCAGGTGTAGCTGATGCGCAGTGCGCGCGGTTCGCCGAACGCCGAGCCGGGCACGCAGGCCACGCCCTTGGCCTCCAGCAGCACGCTGCAGAAGTCGACATCGTTGTTGATGGTCTTGCCGGTCGGGCCGTGGGTCTTGCCGAAGGCGACGCTGATGTCCGGGAACACATAGAACGCGCCCTGCGGACGCGGGCAGACCACGCCGGGCAGGCTGTCCATCACGTCCATGACCTGGTCGCGCTTGGCCTGGAATTCCTGGCACTTGGCGTCGGGTACGTCCTGCGAACCGGACAGCGCGGCCACGGCGGCGGCGGTGATGACCTCGGGCAGGCTGGTGATGTGGTTGGAGTTCATCGTCACCACGGCCTGGGCGACCACTTCCGGCCCGGCCATGAAGCCGACGCGCCAGCCCGGCATGCCGTAGGTCTTGGACAGCGAGTCGACGAAGATCACCCGGTCCTTCAACTCGGGCCGCGCGTGCACGAAGTTGTGGTAGCCGACGCCGTCGAACACCATCCGGTTGTAGATGTCGTCGGTGATGATCCAGGTATCGGGATACTTCGCGATGACATCAGCCAGCGCGCCGATCTCGTCCTTGCCGTAGACCATGCCGGTCGGGTTGGACGGGTTGTTGAACAGGAAGATGCGCGGCTTCTTCGCCAGCGCGGCGTCGAGCTGGGCCGGGGTCAGCTTGTAGTCCTGTTCCGGCGAGCACGGCAGCAGGTCGACCTTGGCGTCGAGGATCTCGGCGATATCGAGATAGCTGGTCCAGTACGGGGTCGGGAAGGCGATCGTGTCGCCCTCGTCGAGCAGCGCCTCGGCCAGGTTGTACAGCACGTGCTTGGCGCCGACGCCGGTGGCGAGGTTGGCCTTGGTGTAACCGGTCAGGCCGATCTTCCCGATGTGTTGCAGGAACGCCTCGAGCATTGCGTCGGCGCCGCGGTTGCTGCCGTACTGGCCGCTGTCATGCTCCAGCGACTCGCGCGCGGCGGCGTAGACATGCTCGCCGGGCAGGAAGTTCGGGACGCCGATCGAAAAGCTGATGATGTCGCGGCCTTCGGACTTCAGGCGCTTGGCCTTCTCGGCAATCTGCATGATCGCGCTGGGCTTGGCGCGACCGATGCGCCGGGCGAGCTGGGGCATCTTGGTGACCTCGGTGGGGGTTCGGGACGAGGCCGGGATACGAGCAAAACCGGCCGGAATTAGCCCCAAAATGGTAGCACGTGAAACTATTCTGGCGTCGCCCCGCCCCCCTCCAGGCCGCCACGGCAAGACGCCCGCCGCCGGGACCGGAGGCGAGCGTCGGCTACCGCCGCTGCGCGGGGCGATCAGGCGTTCGCGTCGAGCGCCTTGTTCCACTCGGCCACGCGGTCTGCCTTGGCGGCCAGCACGCTGTCGACATCGCCTTCCAGCTTGACTGACTTGATGGCGTCGCCCTGCTTGACGCTGTCGACGATCTCCTGGCCTTCGATCACCTTGCCGAACACGGTGTGCTTGCCGTCCAGCCACGGGCACTGCACGTGGGTGATGAAGAACTGGCTGCCGTTGGTGCCGGGGCCGGCATTGGCCATCGACAGCACGCCGCGCTCGTGGCTGAGGCCGTTCTTGGTCTCGTCCTCGAAGCGGTAGCCCGGGCCGCCGGTGCCGGAACCCTGGGGGCAACCGCCCTGGACCATGAAGTCGTTGATCACGCGGTGGAAGTTGAGGCCGTCATAAAAGCCGCGCTTGGCCAGGTTGGCGAAATTGGCGACCGTCAGCGGCGCCTTTTCGGGCTCCAGCTGGATGCGGATCGGGCCGCGGTCGGTATCGAAGGTGGCGATCAGGCTCATGACATGCTCCGGGAAGGGGGATGGGCGGCGCCAGCGCGGTGCCGGACGGCAAAGCTTAACTCACCGCAAAGCTATCTCCGTTCGGAGGCTCACTCACGATATACTGGTTGACTTCCTTACATAAAAGTAGCGCTGCGGCGCCCCTCCCCATGTCCATCGAACGCCTGCGCAACATCGCCATCGTCGCCCACGTCGACCACGGCAAGACCACCCTCGTCGACTGCCTGCTCAAGCAATCCGGCACGTTCTCTGACCGCACCGTGCTCGCCGAGCGGGTGATGGACAGCAACGACCAGGAAAAGGAACGTGGCATCACGATCCTGTCCAAGAACACCGCCATCACCTGGCAGGGCAACCGCATCAACATCGTCGACACTCCGGGACACGCCGACTTCGGCGGCGAGGTCGAGCGCGTGCTGTCGATGGTCGACTCGGTGCTGATCCTGGTCGACGCGATGGACGGGCCGATGCCGCAGACCCGTTTCGTCACCCAGAAGGCGTTCGCGATGGGCTTCAAGCCGATCGTGGTGGTCAACAAGATCGACCGCCCCGGCGCGCGTCCGGACTGGGTGATCGACCAGGTGTTCGACCTGTTCGACAAGCTCGGCGCGACCAACGAGCAGCTTGACTTCCCGATCGTCTACGCCTCGGCGCTGCACGGCTACGCCAGCCTTGACGACAGCGCCCGCGACGGCGACATGACCCCGCTGTACGAAGCGATCATGAAGCACGTGTCGCCGCCGGAGGTCGACCCCGATGGCCCGTTCCAGATGCGCGTCAGCCAGCTCGACTACAACAACTTCGTCGGCCTGATCGGCGTCGGCCGCATCCAGCGCGGCAAGGTCCGCACCAACATGCAGGTCAGCGTGGTCGACCGCGAGGGCAAGAAGCGCCAGGCCAAGGTGCTTCAGGTGCTCGGCTTCATGGGCCTGGAGCGGGTCGAGGTCGAAGAAGCCGAAGCCGGCGACATCATCGCGATCTCCGGTGTCGCCGACCTCAGCATCTCCGACACTATCTGCGCGCTCGATACCCCTGAGGCACTGCCGGCACTCACCGTCGACGAGCCGACCATCTCGATGACCTTCCAAGTCAACAACTCGCCGTTCGCCGGCAGCAAGGACCTGAGCGGCGGCAAGTTCCTCACCAGCCGCCAGATCCGCGAGCGGCTGGAGCGCGAGACCCTGCACAACGTCGCACTGAAGGTCGAGGAAGGTTCCGACCCCGACAAGTTCCTGGTTTCCGGCCGCGGCGAGCTGCACCTGTCGGTGCTGATCGAGAACATGCGTCGCGAGGGCTTCGAGCTGGCGGTGTCGCGCCCGGAAGTCATCGTCAAGGAAATCGACGGCCAGAAGATGGAGCCGGTCGAACAGTTGGTGGTCGACATCGAGGAGCCGCACCAGGGCGGCGTGATGGAGAAGCTCGGCATCCGCAAGGCCCAGCTGACCAACATGGAGTCCGACGGCAAGGGCCGCGTGCGGCTGGACTACATGATCCCGGCCCGCGGCCTGATCGGCTTCCAGAACGAGTTCAAGACCCTGACCCAGGGCTCGGGCCTGCTGTTCCACGTGTTCGATCACTACGGCCCGCGCGAGACCGGCGCGATCGCCAAGCGCCAGAACGGCGTGATGATCGCCAACGCCGCCGGCGCCACCCCGGCCTACTCGCTGGGGCCGCTGGAAGAGCGCGGCAAGCTGTTCGCCGCCGAAGGCGACAACGTGTACGAAGGCCAGCTGGTCGGCATCCACTCCAAGGACAACGACCTCACGGTCAACGCGATCAAGACCAAGCCGCTGACCAACATGCGCGCCTCGGGCAAGGATGACGCGATCAAGCTGACCCCGGCGATCAAGTACTCGTTGGAGCAGGCGCTGGATTTCATCGAGGACGACGAGCTGGTCGAGGTCACCCCGAAGGAAATCCGCCTGCGCAAGAAGCACCTGACCGAAAGCGACCGCAAGCGCGCCTCGCGCAGCGCCGCCTGATTCGGCGATTGATATGGAAAACCCCGCTTCGGCGGGGTTTTTTTTTTGATGCTTTGCCCGGCGTGGGGCTACGCCCAGCGTCGCGTTATCGGCGTCAGACGGCGCCCGCCGCCCCGCCGATATTCGACTGTTTGCGCACGATCAGCATCGCCACCTCCAGCGCCTGCTCGTAGTTCAGGCGCGGATCGACGGTGGAATGGTACGCGCGCTCGAGGTCGACCTCGGTCAGTTCGCGGGCGCCGCCGAGGCACTCGGTGACGTCCTCGCCGGTCAGCTCCAGGTGCACCCCGCCCAAGCGGGTGCCGGCAGCGGCGTGCAGCTCGAACGCCTGCTCCAGCTCGCTGCCGATGTTGGCGAAGCGGCGGGTCTTGTAGCCATTGGCGGTGGCCTCGGTGTTGCCGTGCATCGGATCGCACACCCACAGCACCCGGCGGCCGTCGCGACGCATCGCATCCAGCAGTGGTGGCAGCTTGTCGGCGATGTGGCTGGCGCCCATCCGGTGGATGAAAGTCAGCCGGCCCGGCTCGTCCTCGGGGTTGAGGACGTCCATCACCCGCAGCAACTGGTCCGGCGTCACCGACGGCCCGACCTTCAGTGCGATCGGGTTGCGGATGCCACGGAAGTACTCGACGTGGGCGCCATCGACCGCGGCGGTGCGCATGCCGATCCACGGGTAATGGGTGCTGAGGTTGAACCAGCCCCAATGGCGCGGCACCTCGCGGGTCAGCGACTCCTCGTACGGCAGCAGCAACGCCTCGTGCGAGGTGTAGAAGTCGACCCGATTGAGGTTGTGCACTTCCTGACCGGACAGCGTCTCCATGAAGCGCACCGCATCGCCGATCGCACCGACCATGCGCCGGTACTCGTCGGCCAGCGGCGAGTGACCGACCCAGTTGAGGTTCCAGTATTCGGGGTGGTGCAGGTCGGCGAAGCCGCCATCGATCAGGGCGCGGACGAAGTTCATCGTCATCGCCGAGCGCGCATGCGCCTTGATCATCCGGCGCGGATCGGGGCGCCGCGCTTCGGCGCTGAATCCGGGCGAGTTGACCATGTCGCCGCGATAGGTCGGCAGGGTGACGCCGTCGACCGTCTCGGTGTCGGCCGAGCGCGGCTTGGCGTACTGGCCGGCGAAACGCCCGACCCGCACGACCGGCTTGCGCAGGCCGTGCACCAGCACCAGGCTCATCTGCAACAACACCTTGAGCCGGTTGGAGATCACCTCCGACGAGCAGGCATCGAACGTCTCGGCGCAATCACCGCCCTGCAACAGGAAGCGCTTGCCCTCCTGCGCCTCGGCCAGTTGCTGCTTGAGCGCGAGGATCTCCCACGAGGTCACCAGCGGCGGCAGCCCGCGCAGTTCCGCCAGCACGCCTTCCAGCTCGGTCGGGTCGGGATACTGCGGCAGTTGCATCGCGGTAAAACCACGCCACGACATGGTGGTCCAGTCGGCCGGGAGGTTCACGGGGTGCAGGTTGCGATCGGGATTCGGCATGAGCGGTCGGCGTTGGTTGTTGCGAAGCAGCAAACCATCATCCGCCGAGCGCGCCGGCTCTGCAACGGTTACGTCGGCAACGGTTGCTTATCGCGTCATGCCGCGACGCACGGGACGGCACTCAGCGGCGTCGGAAAGCTGCATGGGCAGCCCAGCCGGCCAGCAGCACGAACCAGATCAGGCTCCAAGTCGGCATCGACAGACCGAGGAAGGCCCAATCGACGTTGGCACACTCGCCCGAGCCGGTCATCACCGTCCGGATCACGCCGCTGATCGGCATCGCGTCGAGCATGTAGTCGAGGCCAGGGCCGCAGGAGGGCACCTGATCCGGCGGCAGGTGCTGCAGGCGCACGTGGTTGCCCGCAATCGCGATGCCCACCAACGACGCGAGCAACGCCAGCACCCCGTAGGCCCGTCGGCCACCGGCACCACGCGGCGCATGCAAGCCGCCGACCAGGAACACCACCCCCAGCACGGCGAAGGCGACGCGCTGAAAGATGCACAACGGGCAAGGCAACAGGCCACCGTGGAACTGCGTATACAGCGCATAGCCGATCAGGGCGGCGCAGACCAGGAAGCCGAGCAGGAAACGGCCACGGAAGGAGGCACGGAGGGTGTTGGCGTTCATGGAGCGACACCTTACGAGCTTGGCGCCGCCGTGCAAAGCAGCGTACGACACTTGCGTCCGCGCCAGCGTTGACGCATACGCAAAAGCCCCGGCAGTTGGCCGAGGCTTTCGCAGCACTACTTTCCCGCGTCGCGGTCGAATCGCACGTCGAACGACGCGCGACGACCGGACCGGTCGATTACTCCGCGGCGACCTGCGGGCGGTCGACCAGCTCGACGTAGGCCATCGGCGCATTGTCGCCCGCGCGGAAGCCGCACTTGAGGATGCGCAGGTAGCCGCCCGGACGCTCGCTGTAACGCGGGCCGAGTTCGACGAACAAGGTACCGACCGCTTCCTTGTCGCGCAGGCGCGAGAAGGCCAGACGACGGTTGGCGACGCTGTCCTTTTTGGCCAGGGTGATCAGCGGCTCGGCAACGCGCCGCAGTTCCTTGGCCTTGGGCAGGGTGGTACGGATGGCACCGTGCTTGATGATCGACGCCGCCATGTTGGAGAACATCGCATCGCGGTGGGCACTGGTGCGGCTGAACTTGCGGCCGGACTTTTGGTGGCGCATGAGTTGGATTCCTGATGAATGCTGGAGCTGTTGGACGTCGTTGTCGCCATCATGGCGCTGGAAATTTGGACTGCGGATGGTCCTGGCCGGCCTTCCCTGACCGACGGCGCCGCGGGCTTCGGACCCATCGGCGTTTGTGTTGCTTTAGCGGGTGTTGCCTTGCGCGAATCCCCGCCGCAGCGGGGACCCGTAGTGCGGACTGGCTTAGCCCATCATTCCGTGCGAGGCGATCCCCGCCGGTGGCCAGTTTTCAAGCTTCATGCCGAGCGAAAGGCCGCGCTGGGCCAGCACTTCCTTGATCTCGGTGAGCGACTTCTTGCCGAGGTTCGGCGTCTTGAGCAACTCGACTTCGGTCTTCTGGATCAGATCGCCGACGTAGTAGATGCTCTCGGCCTTGAGGCAGTTGGCCGAACGCACGGTCAGCTCGAGGTCGTCGATCGGACGCAGCAGGATCGGGTCGACGCCGCTGCTGGCCGGCTTCGCCGCACCGCGGTCGCGGTGGGTGAAGTCGCCGAACACCGACAGCTGGTCGCTGAGGATGTCGGCGGCGGTGCGCACGGCTTCCTCGGCGTCGATCGTGCCGTTGGTCTCGATGTCGATGACCAGCTTGTCCAGGTCGGTGCGCTGCTCGACGCGGGCCGCTTCCACGGCATAGGCGACGCGGCGAACCGGACTGAAGCTGGCGTCCAGCATCAGGCGACCGATGGTGCGGGTCTCCTCGTCCGGACGGCGGCGGGCGGCGGCGGGCTGGTAGCCGTAGCCGCGCTCGATCTTCAGCCGCATGTTGATCGCCATGTCTTTGGTCAGGTGGGCGATCACGTGATCGGTGTTGAGGATCTCGACGTTGTGGTCGACCTTGATGTCGGCCGCGGTGACGACACCCGGACCCTGCTTGCTCAGCGACAGCGTCGCCGACTCGCCGGTGTTCATCCGGATCGCGACGTCCTTGAGGTTGAGCAGGACTTCGAGCACGTCCTCCTGCAGGCCTTCAACGGTGGTGTACTCGTGGAGCACGCCATCGATCTCGACTTCGGTAATCGCGAAGCCCGGGATCGACGACAGCAGCACGCGGCGCAGCGCGTTGCCCAGGGTGTGACCGTAACCGCGTTCAAGCGGCTCGATCACGACCTTGGCGCGGTTGCCGTTGAGGCGTTCGATCTGGGGACCGCGGGGGCGCAGTACCTGATTGGCGGTAACCGTCATGTTGTGGAGTCTCCTGCGAGCCGGCGGCCGGGGCCGACGGCTCAAGAACAGATGAATTACTTCGAGAACAGCTCGATGATCAGCGCTTCGTTGATGTCGGCAGGCAGATCGGTACGATCCGGAACCGCCTTGAACACGCCCGCGAACTTCTTGCTGTCGACCTCGACCCAGGACGGCGACAGGTCCATCTGCTGCGCCACGGTCAGCGACTCCTGCACGCGCAACTGCTTCTGCGCGCGCTCGGACAACGCAACCGCGTCGCCGGGCTTGACCTGGTACGACGGCAGGTTGACCGACTTGCCGTTGACCGTGACGCCGCGGTGCGACACCAGCTGGCGCGCGGCCGGCCGGGTCACCGCGAAGCCCATGCGGTAGACGACGTTGTCGAGCCGGGTCTCGAGCAGCTGCAACAGGATTTCACCCGTGTTGCCACGCTTGGCAGCGGCCTTCTTGTAGTAATTGCGGAACTGGCGCTCCAACAGGCCGTAGATACGCTTGACCTTCTGCTTCTCGCGCAGCTGGTTGGCGTAATCGGACAGCTTGCCGCGACGCAGGGTCGCGCCGTGCTGGCCGGGCTTCTGATCGAGCTTGCACTTCGAGTCGAGCGCGCGGGCCGGCGACTTCAGGCCGAGATCGACGCCTTCGCGACGGGAGAGCTTGCACTTGGGACCAATATAACGAGCCATTTTTCTTCAGCTCCTCAGACGCGACGCTTTTTCGGCGGGCGGCATCCGTTGTGCGGGATGGGCGTCACGTCGATGATGTTGATGATCTTGTAGCCGACGTTGTTCAGCGAACGAACGGCGGACTCCCGACCCGGACCCGGGCCCTTGATGCGCACTTCCAACGACTTGACGCCGTAGTCGAGCGCAGCACGGCCGGCCTTCTCGGCGGCCACCTGGGCGGCGAACGGGGTCGACTTGCGCGAGCCGCGGAAACCCGCGCCACCCGAAGTCGCCCACGACAGCGCGTTGCCCTGGCGGTCGGTGATCGTGATGATGGTGTTGTTGAACGAAGCATGGACATGGGCGATGCCGTCGGTGACGACCCGCTTGATCTTCTTCTTCGTCTTGGCTTGTGCTGGCTTGGCCATGATCTACCCCTTACTTCCTGATGGCCCGGCGCGGACCCTTGCGGGTACGTGCATTGGTCTTGGTGCGCTGGCCACGCAGCGGCAGGCCGCGACGATGGCGCAGGCCGCGATAGCAACCCAGGTCCATCAGGCGCTTGATCGACATGCCAATCTCGCGGCGGAGGTCACCCTCGACCACGATCTTGCCGATCTCGGCGCGGATGCGCTCGACTTCGGGCTCGGACAGGTCGCGGATCTTGGTCGACGAATTGACGCCGGCCGAGTCGCAGACTTGCCTGGAACGGGTACGGCCGATGCCGTAGATACTCTGGAGCCCAACCCAGACATGCTTCTGGGCAGGCAGATTGACGCCCGCAATACGCGCCATAACGCGATCTCCAACTGGTTTGGCATCCGGGCCCTGACAACCCGGCGTAGGTGAACGCTCGAGAGCTGAAGACTCTCAAAGAGCGAATCGGAAATTGTATCAAGGTCTCGGGTCAATAGGAAGCACGGTCGCGCCGAAGCGCAGCCCTGCCACGGCATGGGGAGTGTGCCCATGCTCCGGCGACGAGTCCGGACTGCCGGGACCGACGGTGTCAAGCCGCCTTCCCCGACACCGCGCGCTACTCTGGCGCGCGGATCGGTCCGAACCCACCCGTGCGCGAGACCGTCGCCCGAGTCGCCCTGCTGGAACCCGGGAGCAGATCCCGGTGTTCCGTAAAACTAATGTCTTCCGTAAAACGTGTTCCGTGAAACCGTGTTGCCGATCCGGTCAGCGACCCACCAGGCCGCCGCGGGATCCCTTTAGATTGGACTTCTTCAACAGGCTTTCATACTGGTGCGACATCAGGTGCGCCTGGATCTGCGCAATGAAGTCCATCACCACCACCACCACGATCAGCAGCGAGGTGCCACCGAAGTAGAACGAGATGCCCATCTGGCTGCGCATGATTTCCGGCAGCAGGCAGACCAGCACCAGGTAGGCGGCGCCGGCCGCGGTCAAACGGGTCAGCACGCCGTCGACGTAATCGGCGGTGGCCTTGCCCGGACGGATGCCCGGGATCAGCGCGCCCGACTTCTTGAGGTTGTCCGCGGTTTCCTGCGAGTTGAACACCAGCGCGGTGTAGAAGAACGCAAAGCCCGCGATCATCCCGCCGTACAGCAGCATGTGCAGCGGCTCACCGGGGTTCAGCCACTGGCTGACCTTGAGCATGAACGACGACGAATCGCCCTGGCTGAACCAGGTCGCCGCGGTCGCCGGGAACATCACGATGCTCGAGGCGAAGATCGGCGGAATCACGCCGGCCATGTTGAGCTTCAGCGGCAGGAACGACGACTGGTTCATGTACGCGTTGCGGCCACCCTGCTTGCGCGCGTAGTTCACCGTGATCCGCCGCTGCCCGCGCTCGACGAACACCACGAAGTAGGTGCAGGCCAACACGATGGCGATCACCGCCAACGCGGTCAGCGTGCCCATCTCGCCGTTGCGAACCTGGCCGAACATGCCCAGCACGGCCGACGGCAGTCCGGCGACGATGCCGGCGAAGATGATCAGCGACACACCGTTGCCGATGCCACGCTCGGTCACCTGCTCGCCCAGCCACATCAGGAACATGGTGCCGGCAGTCAGCGAGATCACCGCGGTCAGCACGAAGCCCATGCCCGGGCTGTAGACCACCGGGATGCCCTGGCTGGCGCCGCCGGCCTGCAATGCGGTAGCGATGCCCCAGGCCTGGAATACGGCCAGCGGGATCGCACCCAGGCGCGACCACTGGTTGATCTTGCGCCGGCCCGACTCGCCTTCCTTCTGGATGGCTTTCAGGCTGGGCAGGATCTGCACCATCAACTGCATGATGATGGACGACGAGATGTACGGCATCACGTTCAGCGCGAGCAGGCTGAAGCGTTCCAGCGCACCACCGGAGAACATGTTGAACATGTCGACGATGGTGCCTTCCTGCGTTTCCATCAGCCGCAGCATCGCCTCGGGGTTGACCCCCGGCACTGGGATGTAGCAACCGATGCGGTAGACGATCAGTGCGCCGACCACGAACAGCAGACGTTGGCGGAGCTCGGTGAACTTGCCGAGTCCGCCGCCCATGCCGGCGACCGCGTTGCCGCTACGCGCCATGCCCGACTTACTCCTCGACCTTGCCGCCAGCCGCTTCGATCGCGGCCTTGGCACCGGCCGTGGCAAGCACGCCCTTGAGCACGAACTTCTTGGTCAGCTCGCCCTTCGCGACCAGCTTGGCCCGCTTGGCCTTGGCCGGGACCAGCTTGGCGGCGCGCAGTGCGGCGAAATCGATCTCGCCGGCCTCGAGCTTGTCCAGCTGATACAGCAGCACTTCAGCGGTGTCGTCCTTCAGCTTGCTGCGGAATCCGACCTTCGGCAGGCGGATATGCATCGGCATCTGGCCGCCTTCGAAGCCGGCGCGGATCTTGCCTTTGCCCGAACGCGCGAACGAACCCTTGTGGCCGCGGCCGCAGGTCTTGCCCAGGCCGGAACCGATGCCGCGACCGACGCGCTTGCGGTCTTCGCGGGCGCCCTCAGCGGGCTTGAGAGTGTTGAGATGCATGTGATTACTCCTCGACCCGGACCAGGTAATGGACCGCGTTGATCAGGCCGCGTACCTGCGGGCTGTCCTTCAGTTCGCGCACGCTATTGAGCTTGTTCAGGCCGAGCGCCTTGACCGACAGGCGGTGACGACCCTGGCAGCCGCGCAGGCCCTTGACCAGGCGCACCTTGACGGTGCCGCTCTTGTTTTCGTTGGACTTAGCCATGCTGCAGATCCTCGACCTTCTTGCCACGCTTGGCCGCGATCTTGGCCGGCGAATGCATTTCCGACAGGCCGCGCAGGGTCGCGCGGACCAGGTTGATCGGGTTGCGCGAACCGATGGCCTTGGCCAGCACGTCCTTCACCCCGACCGCCTCGAGCACCGCGCGCATCGCGCCGCCGGCGATCACGCCGGTACCTTCGGACGCCGGCTGCATGTACACACGCGCCGCACCGTGGCCGGACTTGACCGAGTGCCACAAGGTGCCGTTGTTGAGGTCGACGTTCATCATGCTCTTGCGGGCATACTCCATCGACTTCTGGATCGCGACCGGCACTTCGCGCGCCTTGCCGTAACCGAAACCGACCTTGCCGGCACCGTCACCGACCACCGTCAGCGCGGTGAAGGTGAACTGGCGGCCGCCCTTGACGGTCTTGCTGACGCGGTTGACCGTGATCAGCTTCTCGATCATGCCGTCGTCGATTTCGTCGCGGTTGCCACGCCCCCGCGAATCGCGTTCGTTTGCCATCTTTATCGTTCCTGAGATTGAGTGATGTTGCGGCTTGGCCGCTTATGGTTGTGGAATGCTGCGGATGTTTCGCGACCAGGGAAGAATCCTGGTCGCGCCCGGCGCAGGCCGCGCCGGCGGCTGGAACAAAAGCCTAGAACTGCAGGCCACCCTCGCGGGCGGCGTCGGCCAGCGCCTTGATGCGGCCGTGGTAGCGGTAACCCGAGCGGTCGAACGCGACCTTCTCGATGCCGGCAGCCCTGGCCTTCTCGGCGATCGCCTTGCCGACCTTGATGGCGGCGTCGGCGTTCTTGCCGTTCTTCAGGCCTTCCTTGACGTCGGCCTGCACGGTCGAGGCCGCGGCCAGGACTTGTGAACCGTCGGCGGTGAAGACCTGCGCGTACAGGTGCTGGCCGGTGCGCAGCACCGACAGGCGCGGCACGCCGAGCTTGCGGATGTGCGAGCGGGTCGACTTGGCGCGACGCAGGCGGGCGATGTTCTTGTTCATGATTGTCTGTTTCCCAAAGGCCGAAGGCGTTGTTACGCCTTCTTCGCCTCTTTGCGGATGATGGTCTCGCCGGCGTACTTCACACCCTTGCCCTTGTAGGGCTCCGGCGGACGGAAGCCGCGAATCTTGGCCGCCACTTCACCGACGCGTTGCTTGTCGGAGCCCTGCACCAGCACTTCGGTCTGGGTCGGGGTGGTCACGGTGATGCCTTCCGGAACCTTGAACAACACCGGATGGGAGAAACCCAGCGACAGGTTGAGGTCCTTGCCCTGCATCGCGGCGCGGTAGCCGACGCCGACCAGCTCGAGCTTGCGCTCGAAGCCTTCGGACACGCCGTGCACCATGTTGGCGACGATCGCGCGCAGGGTTCCGGTCAGCGCAACGCGCTCCTGGTCCTGGGTCGAGAGCAGCGCGTGGCCGTCCTCGATCTTGATTTCGATATCGGCCGGCTTGGCGATCGACAGGGTGCCCTTCGGGCCCTTGACAGTGACGCTTTCGGCCTGGACGTTCATCTCGACACCCTTGGCAAGGGCGATCGGCTTCTTGGCAACTCGGGACATGGTCGTTACTCCCTTAGGCCACGAAGCACAGGACTTCGCCGCCGACGCCCTGCTGGCGCGCCTGCGCATCAGTCATGATGCCCTTGGAGGTGGAAATGATGGACACACCGAGGCCACCCAGGACCTTCGGCAGCGCGTCCTTGCCGCGGTACTGGCGCAGGCCCGAACGCGAGAAGCGCTTCAGCTGCTCGATCACCGGCTTGCCTTCGTAGTACTTCAGCTCGATCTGCAGCTCGTTCTTGCCACCACCGATGTCGGTGACGGTGGAACCGAGGATGTAGCCCTCGTCCTGCAGGACCTTGGCGATGGCCACCTTGATCTTGGACGACGGCATCTTCACCGAGGGCTTGCCGACCGCGGCCGCATTGCGAATGCGGACGAACATGTCGGCGATGGGATCAGTCATGCTCATGTGTAATTACCTGATGAGTGCACCGATATCCGCGCGATTGCGAATTTCAGTTGTGACGCCACGGCCGGAAGGCCGTGGCGTTTGGGTGTGGCGAGCCGAGCAGTCTAGCAGACTTCCCGACCGGCGCCAGCCTCCAGAAGGCCGATGCTTACCAGCTGGCCTTGCGCAGGCCCGGCACGTCGCCGCGCATGGTGGCTTCACGCAGCTTGTTGCGACCCAGGCCGAACTTGGCGTAGACGCCGCGCGAGCGGCCGGTCAGGGCGCAACGGTTGCGCTGGCGGCTCGGCGAGGAGTCGCGCGGCAGCTTCTGCAGCTTGATTACCGCCTCTTCCTTCTCCTCGTGCGAAGCCGAGGGGCTGGAAATGATCTTCTTCAGCGCATCGCGCTTGACGGCATACTTCGCGGCCAGCTTGGCCCGCTTGATGTCGCGATTGACCATGGAGGACTTTGCCATGTGTGGATCCTCGAATTTAGTTGCGGAACGGGAAGCGGAACGCTTCCAGCAGGGCGCGCGCTTCGGCGTCGGTCTTCGCGGTCGTGGTGATCGCGATGTCCATGCCGCGCAGCGCGTCGACCTGGTCGTAGTCGATTTCCGGGAAGATGATCTGTTCCTTGACGCCCATGTTGAAGTTGCCACGGCCGTCGAACGACTTGCCCGAGACGCCGCGGAAATCGCGGACGCGCGGCAGCGAGACGTTGACCAGGCGATCGAGGAACTCGAACATCTTGGCGCGACGCAGGGTCACCTTGCAGCCGATCGGCCAGCCGTCGCGGATCTTGAACGAGGCCACGGACACGCGGCTCTTGGTCACGATCGGCTTCTGGCCGCAGATCTTGGTCATGTCGGCGACCGCGTTCTCCAGGATCTTCTTGTTGGTGGCGGCCTCACCCACACCCATGTTCAGGGTGATCTTGGTGACGCGCGGCACTTCCATCGGATTCTTGTAGCCGAACTTCTCGGTCAGCGCGGGAACGACTTCTTCTTTGTAGAACTTTTCAAGCCTGGTGGTCATTTCAACATTCCTTAGGCGTCGACCGCCTCACCGCTGGAGCGGAACACACGCAGTTTGCGTCCATCCTCCAGCACCTTGACACCAACGCGCTCGCCCTTGCCCGAGGCCGGGTTGAACAGCATCACGTTGGAAATGTGGATCGGCGCTTCGCGCTCGACCACGCCGCCCGGCTGGCCTGCCTGCGGGTTCGGCTTGGTGTGGCGCTTGATGATGTTGATGTTGGACACGACGACCTTGTCGCCGGCCACGCGCACCACATCACCCTTCTTGCCCTTGTCCTTGCCGGCGGTGACGACTACCTGGTCACCCTTCTTGATACGGTTCATGTCTTATTCCTCCGCTCAGAGCACTTCAGGTGCGAGCGAGACGATCTTCATGAACTTCTCGGAACGCAGTTCGCGGGTCACAGGCCCGAAGATGCGCGTGCCGATCGGTTCCTGCTTGTTGTTCAGGAGTACGGCGGCATTGCCGTCGAAGCGGATCAGCGAACCGTCCGGGCGGCGAACGCCCTTGCGGGTGCGGACCACGACGGCGTCATAGACGTCGCCCTTCTTGACCTTGCCACGCGGGATCGCGTCTTTCACGGTGACCTTGATGATGTCGCCGATACCGGCGTAACGGCGCTTGGAACCGCCAAGCACCTTGATGCACATCACTTCCTTTGCACCGGAGTTGTCGGCCACGCCGAGGTAGCTTTGCATCTGGATCATGGTTCAGCCCTCCTCGTTATTCGGCCGCGCGCGAGACGATCTCGACCACGCGCCAGTTCTTGGTCTTGGACATCGGCGCGATCTCGGAAACCCGGACCACGTCGCCCTCGTTGCACGTATTGTCGGCGTCGTGTGCATGCAGCTTGGACGAGCGACGGATGTACTTGCCGTACAACGCGTGCTTGACCTGGCGCTCCACGAGCACCGTGACGGTCTTGTCCATCTTGTTGCTGACGACCCGGCCTTCGACCGTGCGTACTGCCTTCTCTGTATTGTTGTCGGTCATGACAGGTCCTTACTTCTTCTGACCCAGCAGGGTGTTGACGCGAGCGATCTCGCGGCGAACCCGGCGGGTTTCATGGGTCTTGGCGAGCTGGCCGGTGGCCTGCTGCATGCGGAGGGCAAAGCTCTCCTTGTGCAGCTCGGTCAGGTGGGCATTGAGCTCGTCGGCCGACTTTTCACGCAGTTGCTTGAGTTCCATCAGCGCACCGTCCGGGTCACGAAAGTGGTGGTCACCGAGAGCTTGGCCGCGGCCAGGCGGAACGCTTCACGCGCCACGTCCTCACCCACGCCCTCGATCTCGTAGATCATGCGACCGGGCTGGATCTGCGCGACCCAATACTCCACGTTGCCCTTACCGGAGCCCATGCGGACCTCGATCGGCTTCTTGGTGATCGGCTTGTCGGGGAACACGCGGATCCACATCTTGCCGCCACGCTTGACGTAGCGGCTGATGGAGCGGCGCGCGGCCTCGATCTGGCGCGCGGTGATCTGGCCGTGCGCGGTCGACTTCAGACCGTACTCGCCGAAGCTGACAGCGTTGCCGCTCCAGGCCAGGCCGTCGTTGCGGCCCTTGTGTACCTTCCGGTACTTCGTTCGCTTTGGTTGCAACATGATCCGTTACCTCTGTTCGCGCGGCGGACGGGGCGCACGGTCGCGGCGGTCGCCACGGTCGCTGCGCGGGCTGTCGTCCGGCTTTTCCTGGCCGACCTGGGAGAAATCGAAGATCTCGCCCTTGTAGACCCAGACCTTGATGCCGATGATGCCGTAGGTCGTCTTGGCTTCGGCGAAGCCATAGTCGATGTCGGCGCGCAGGGTGTGCAGCGGCACGCGGCCTTCGCGGTACCACTCCGAACGGGCGATTTCCGCACCGTTGAGGCGGCCACCGACGTTGACCTTGATGCCCAGCGCGCCCAGGCGCATCGCGTTGCCGACCGCACGCTTCATCGCGCGGCGGAACATGATGCGGCGCTCCAGCTGCTGCGCGATCGACTCGGCGACCAGTTGCGCGTCGAGCTCGGGCTTGCGGACCTCGGTCACGTTGATGTGCGCCGGGACGCCCATCATGTCGCTGACTTCCTTACGCAGCTTGTCGATGTCCTCGCCACGCTTGCCGATCACCACGCCCGGACGGGCGGTGTGGATCGTGACGCGCGCGTTGTTGGCCGGACGCTCGATGAAGATGCGCGAGATACCCGCCTGGGCGAGCTTCTTGCGCAGCATCTCGCGGACCTTGAGGTCGGCGATCAGGTACTCGGCGTACTGCTTCTTGCCGGCGAACCACTTGGAGTTCCAGTCCTTGGAGATACCAAGGCGGATGCCGGTCGGATGAACTTTATGACCCATGAGTTACTTCCCCTCGCCGACGACGACGGTGATGTGGCTGGTGCGCTTGAGGATGCGGGTACCGCGTCCCTTCGCACGCGCCATGAAGCGCTTCAGCGTCGGACCTTCGTCGACCATGATGGTCTTGACCTTGAGCTCGTCGATGTCGGCGCCCTGGTTGTTCTCGGCATTGGCGATGGCGGACTCGACGACCTTGCAGATCATCGAAGCGGCCTTCTTGTCGGAGAACTTCAGCAGGTTGACCGCGCGCTCGGCCGACAGGCCGCGCACCTGGTCGGCGACCAGACGCGCCTTCTGGGCGGAGATGCGAGCGCTGCGCAGGACGGCTTTGGCGCCATTGTCATTTGAAGACATAGTGGTCATCTCCTTAGCGGCTCTTCTTGTCGGCCACGTGACCCTTGAAGGTACGGGTCAGGGCGAACTCGCCGAGCTTGTGGCCAACCATGTTCTCGTTGACCAGCACCGGGATGTGGTTGCGACCGTTATGCACGGCGATGGTGTAACCCACCATCTCCGGCAGCACCATCGAGCGACGCGACCAGGTCTTGATCGGGCGTTTGTTGTTGGCCGCGGCCTCCACCTTCTTGATGAGGTGGTGGTCGACGAACGGGCCTTTCTTGAGTGAACGTGCCATTGCCGATTAGCTCCTGCGATCGCGAACGATGAACTGCTGCGTGCGCTTGTTCTTGCGAGTCTTGTAACCCTTGGTCGGCACGCCCCACGGGGTGACCGGATGCGGGTTGCCCTGGCCAGCCTTGGCCTCACCACCGCCGTGCGGATGGTCGACCGGGTTCATGGCCGCGCCGCGGACGGTCGGCTTGACGCCGCGCCAGCGCTTGGCACCGGCCTTGCCGAGCTTCTCGAGGCTGTGCTCGTTGTTGCCGACTTCACCGATGGTGGCGCGGCACTCGACCGGCACCCGGCGCATTTCGCCGGAGCGAAGACGCAGAGTGGCGTAGCCCTGCTCGCGAGCGACCAGCTGCACGCCGGCGCCGGCGGCACGCGCGATCTGCGCACCCTTGCCCGGCTTCATCTCGATGCAATGGATGGTGGAACCCATCGGGATGTTGCTCAGCGGCAGGGTGTTGCCGACGCGGATCGGCGCATCACGGCCGGCGATCACCTGGTCGCCATCCTTCAGGCCCTTGGGCGCGATGATGTAGCGACGCTCGCCATCGACGTAGCACAGCAGGGCGATATGGGCGGTGCGGTTGGGATCGTATTCGATCCGCTCCACGCGCGCCGGGATACCTTCCTTGTTGCGCTTGAAATCGATGATGCGGTAGTGCTGCTTGTGGCCACCACCGATATGACGGGTGGTGATGCGACCGTGGTGGTTGCGACCACCGGTCTTGCTCTTCTTCTCGACCAGTGCAGCGTGCGGCGCGCCCTTGTGCAGGCCCGGCGTCACCACACGGACCATCGAGCGACGGCCGGGCGAGGTGGGTTTGAATGTCATCAATGCCATGGGTCTAGTCCTCAGGCCTTGGCCATCACGTCGATCGACTGGCCTTCGGCCAGCTTCACGTATGCCTTGCGCCAGTCGGGGCGGCGGCCCATGCGGAACTTGAAGGCCTTGCTCTTGCCCTTCACGTTGACCACATTGACGGCCTCGACCTTGACGTCGAACAGCTTCTCAACGGCGACCTTGATGTCGGCCTTGGTCGCTGTCGTCGCCACTTCGAAGACATATTGGTTGGAAACTTCCTGCAAGCGCGCGGTCTTCTCGGACACGCGCGGCGCACGGATTACGTTGTAGAGCTTGGCGTCGTTCATGCCAGCCACTCCTCGATCTTCTTGACCGCGTCGGCAGTCACCACGACCGTGTCGGCGCCAACCAGCGCGACCGGATCCAGGCCCTGAACGTCACGGACTTCGACATACGGCAGGTTGCGCGCCGAGAGGTACAAATTCTCGGTGGCGTCCTCGGTGACCAGCAGCGGGCGACGACCGGCTTCCAGGCCCTTGAGCATGGACACCATGCCCGAGGTCTTCGGCGACTCCAGCTCCAGCGACTCGACCACGGTGATGCGGCCCTGGCGGTTGAGCTCGGACAGGATCGAGGCGATCGCGGCGCGGTACATCTTGCGGTTGACCTTCTGCGCGAAGCTGCGCGGCTTGGCCGCGAAGGTCACGCCACCACCGATGAAGATCGGGGCCGTCAGCGCGCCATGACGCGCACCGCCGCCCTTCTGCTTCTTCGACTTCTTGGTGGTGCCGGCAACTTCCGAGCGGGTCTTCTGCGCCTTGGTGCCGGAACGGCCGGCATTGCGGTACGCCACGACCACCTGGTGGACCAGGTCCTCGCTGAACTCGCGACCGAAGATCTCGTCGGAGACCGACAGTTTCTTCGTGCCGGCTTTCCCGTCAACTTCTGTGATGGCAAGTTCCATCGTCATACTCCCTTGCTCGTCGGACGCACGATCACGTCGCCGCCCGGCGCGCCCGGCACTGCGCCCTTGATCGCGATCAGGCCGCGCTCGGCGTCGACCTTGACCACTTCCAGGCCCTGGGTGCTCTGCTGGACCGAACCCATGTGACCGGACATCTTCTTGCCCGGGAACACGCGGCCCGGGGTCTGCCGCTGGCCGATCGAACCGGGGGCACGATGCGACAGCGAGTTACCGTGGGTGGCGTCGCCCATCTTGAAGTTCCAGCGCTTGATCGTGCCCTGGAAGCCCTTGCCCTTGGTGATGCCCTGGACGTCGACGATCTGGCCGACTTCGAAGATGTCGGCCTTGATCTCACCGCCGACATTGAAGTCGCCGATCTTGTCGGCCTCCACGCGCAGCTCCCACAGGCCGCGGCCCGCGTCGACCTTGGCCTTGGCCAGGTGGCCGGCTTCGGGCTTGTTGACGAGCGCCGCGCGGCGCACGCCCACCGTGACCTGCACGGCGCTATAGCCGTCGGTGTCGGCGGTCTTGATCTGGGTGATCCGGTTCGGCGTCGCCTCGATGAGGGTCACCGGCACGGACTTGCCGTCTTCAGTGAAGAAGCGGCTCATGCCGGCCTTGCGACCGACGATGCCCAACGAATATTTCTTCGCGGTCATGATATCGGCCTCAGGTCAGCTTGATCTGGACGTCGACGCCCGCCGCGAGTTCGAGCTTCATCAGCGCGTCCACGGTCTTGTCGTTGGGGTCGACGATGTCGAGCACGCGCTTGTGCGTGCGGGTCTCGTACTGGTCGCGCGCGTCCTTGTCGACGTGCGGAGAAGTAAGAATGGTGAAGCGCTCGATCTTGGTCGGCAGCGGAATCGGGCCGCGCACTTGTGCGCCGGTCCGCTTCGCCGTCTCGACGATCTCGCTGGCCGAGCGGTCGATCAGACGATGATCGTACGCCTTCAGCCGAATCCGGATCTTTTGGTCCGCCATGACGGGTGTTCCTTGGTTAAAAGAGCGACGGGCCGACGACTGGGTGCGCCGAACCCGGTGAATTGCACATGTCGACAGCAAACTGCTGCGACCTTCCAAAAACTAAGGCAGGCCGGTTTCCCGGCCCGCCCAGACAGAATCTGCGAACGCATGAAGCCACCCGCCGGAGAAGCTCTCCGGAACCAGGCAGCACCATGCGACATATCCATGTCTGGCGAAGACGAGGGGCTTCCTGCTCCTCATTTCGCTGGTTCGCGGGGTCCACCAGGCGGTGGCCCCACGGTAGCCGCGCATTCTAACGGGTTTGTGGAGCGGCGCGCAAGCGCCGTCTCCGGCAAACCGTTTACTTCAGGATCTTGGCAACGACGCCGGCGCCGACGGTGCGGCCGCCCTCGCGGATCGCGAAGCGCAGGCCCTCATCCATCGCCACCGGGTTGATCAGGGTCACGACCATCTTCACGTTGTCGCCCGGCATCACCATCTCCACGCCTTCCGGCAGCTGGCAGGCGCCAGTGATGTCGGT
>JBOHYB010000021.1:0-59904 GCA_050737695.1 Lysobacter sp.
GGAGCGACCAAAGAAGGCATTAGGTGGACTGACCCCAAGCGCTTACGCCGAGCGCTTGGCCGCCAATACCACTACGATGAACCCCGGACTCTAGATGGCCCCGCTACTGAAGGCGGGGGGACGTCGAATCATCGGATTGACTCAAAGCTCTGCAACCAAGCAGTCATAATGTCATCTGCCTTGTCGCGCACTTGCTTCACGATATGTCCCCGCTTCCGAGCATCGCGTTCTTGGTGCGACTCCTTGACCTGAGCGGCAAGTTTCTTATGGGAGACATTCTTACGATCGTACTCCGGAATACGCATATGCTTGAAGATATCGCCAATCTGTATGGAGACATTGTGGCTCTCTACGTACTCGGACACGGTATGCGAATTGAGTAACCCACAGAGATAGGAGGCTTCCAGTTCGTCATCGAAGGCGACGAAGAAAATTTTGTGGTCGGGCACGTAAGGACGTTTGCCGACCAAAGGAACCTCGGCCATTCCGGCTACGGCGGCACTGAAGGCGCCAGACATTTCCGCCCAAATGACTTTCCAAGGCTTGAAAGTGAAGTCGCCGACGTTATAGATCGTGTAGTTCGGGGCGCCCCCTGCTTTCATGCGGCCCTTCCAAGTCGAGCGATCGCTGAGCAAATCGTCAAAACTGTTGAAGTACTTGCGCAGCTTAGGCATCGACGATCTGTAGTGAGCCTCGGACTCTACGTAATCAGCGCGGCGAATCCCTTTGTTTGGCACAATGGCAAACAGAGACTCTCGGGGACTTAGGTAGCACGGCCCGAAATCTCCAGCGCCTTTGATCAAAGGATAGAGCCAATCCGGCTCAACCCACGCCGACCTCTCGACGCCAATCGCCTTTTTTCCGGCCTCCGGTCGCGTCTTGATTTGCACCGTGCCGTTTGCGGAATTATCTTTCAGCACTGGCACGAAATAGACCCCATTGAGGTCGGTCGTGATGCCCTTCCTACCCTCGACCCATGGAGTAACAGCGTTGGACTTGCTCATCGGCAGGATCGCTCGGAAGCGCCCCGCCGGCAGAATCGCCCAAGGCGAGCCTTCTTCGTCTACGGGGTTCGCTTCGAGCGTGGTGCAATCCACTTGTCCCATCACCTCCGGAAGAGTCAAAGTCGGTGGAATAGTACGGGAGTGCCCTTCCCTGGCATCCCATACGATGTAATCGATGGGGAAAGTTGGGGGACGTGCGGATTTTTCAAAGAGCGCGACTGCGGTCCTGTTTGCGGCATCTGGAAAGGGCTTAAGCATCCTGAGGTCATCAACCATCAGAGGGACGAGGTTCTCGCTGTTATTGATACGAAAGTTGCGGAACCCCGATGAGGACGGGTTCTGGAACACTGTTTGCGTGATGACAAAGGCCAGCCGCCCCCCTTCTACAAGCCACTTATCACTCGTGGTGTAAGTGATCATTGCGGAAATATCGAGCTCATTCCCACCATGGTGTTTTGTCTTGGAAAATATATCGTATTGCTCACAGGTCGGCTTTACTCGATTCCGATAGGCCTCGGGAAGTCGCGACCACCGGACCCACGGCGGGTTCCCAACGATAACGTCGAACTTTCCGGCAGTCGCAGACCAAAAGAAATTCCGTACGATGCGAAACCAGATCCCATTCCAGTTTTTGCGATGGAGCTTAAGAACCTGGTCATAAGTTACTCGCAGTGGCTTTTTCCACTCCTTGGCTTCTTTCTGGGTCAGAATTTTCGCAGCGACCATGCCGCGATTCGCAACCTCAAACTCATCATCCTGTTCAACACGTTCACCCATGGCGGCAAACACCGCATCCAGACGGGCCCGATCGAATGCGAGCACAGGAGGTAGTGTTATCGTCAGCGCTCGGCTACCGATCTCGTAAACTACCTCCTTTGCATCTCCTGCCGGGTCAGGGGCAGGTGAATAGATCGCATCGGCCAAGAGCACCGGAAGTTCAATGTCGGTTCCGGGCGCATCCGCCAAGAGGTCCGCAATCTCCATGAGAAAGTTGACGCGCGCAGTCTGAACGGCCAAGGGATTGAGGTCGAAGCCCCACACTTCGTTACATACCGCTTGAAGAGCCCCTTCAGCCGAAAGGCCTTGAGCATGTGCTTCTCTACGCTTGCGGCGGATCACTTCAATTAGGAAGGATCCAGAACCGCACGTCGGATCTAGGACACGCGGCCCGAGCCATGCTTCGGGCGCGACCTTATTAACAGTGAAATCCACAAGCCAGTCGGGCGTATAAAATTCACCCAGGCTTTTGCGCATCGCCTGAGGCACAAGGCCTTGGTAGAAATCGCGTAAGGTGTCGCGCTGTCGCTCCAGGCGGTCCGTGCGGTAGAGGACGATCTTGGTAAGCAGTGCCTTGATAGCCCGCGTGAGACTTGCCTGGTAGCGCGTATCGTGCCCCAAATCGAGGTGCCAACTAAATATGGCCTCTTCCACAAAGCCTTGAATACCTGCTCCACTGAACAGCCCGCCAAGTTCTATATCACGCGCGAGTGCTTCAAAGAGCGCCTTGTGCGGCATGAACGCCATCGCTTCGCAGGGCGCCTTACTGGTCGTCAACCCATGAGCCGCCACGATCTCCGCCGCCAGAAGTTTGATTAATAAGGAATTGTAGGTATGAATGACGAACAGACGCCCAGCCATCGAGTGTGAGGAAGGACCGTTCCAAACAAATCGAAGGGACCGGTCAATGCTCGATTGCTGGTCTGTGGAAAGGTCGGCAACCTGACCGTAAAGCTCGCGCCACTCTTCAAACAGCATCCGAACCTTGCCCACTGCCTTGTCTTTGAGAGCAGCGCCCAGAGCGTCCGCAAGCACCTGCATCACCGCTGTGCCGGCTTGGGAGGCATGACCAAAGTCTTTGATCAAGTTATCGCTGGTGATAGCACGCCTGAAACTGGCGTTGCAGGCTTCGATCACCAACGCTACCGACTGCTCACTAAACGGTAACAAATGGTTGTGTCGAATACTTCCGCCTACGACCTGCGCGAAGCACACATGCTCTCCATCGATGGCAATGCCGATAAAATCGTCTTCCGGGATTGCCTGTTCTTTGCTTGCCTTCTGGATATAAGGCAGCAGGCGCTTTTCCATGGCCTCCTTAAATTTGGGGCTCTTTGTCGAGCCATTAAACAATCCGGGCGCCTTAAACTCGATAATGACGTTGTTGTAATTGAGGTCACGCTTGGATCGCTCGGCGTCGAAGTCCAGTCCGGTTGCTTCTTCCAGAGCGGCACTCCAGGGAAGACGAACTTCCTCCTCTCCTCGCCAGGGCTTCCGCCGCTTGCGGTCGATCTTCTGGTATGCCCTCTTAGCTGCATCGTGTTGCGGTGACATGCGTGATCCTGATCTGACGTCTTGCAGATTATGGCGGAGCCGTTCTCGTCCACCGAGGGGCCAATACTGACGAGCGACACCAGGCAGGTGCGCAGGTGCAACCGTCGCGACAATCGCACGTGGCTAGGGAAGCCTGGCCTGGCGAGTGACGTTGACGGGTATATCGCTTCGATCCATTCATCCTACGAGGAAGCGAGTCAGAACGCGTCGCTGCCCGGCCGCACGTCGATCCCCAGCGCCGGTGCGAGCACGCGCACGGCATCGTCGTCGCGGCTCAGGGTGATCCAGCCCGCATGCGCGTCCGGCCCGGCGTCCCACGTCCACAAGGTGTAGCCGTACTCGCGCAGGCGGTCGTAGGCGACCGCCATCAGCGCCGGCACGTCGGTGGCGGCGAGGAACTCGTCGTCGCCGACATCCTCCACGCCCCAGTCGATCGCCAGGTTCCAGCGCGCGACCAACTCGTTGACCGCGTCGATGAAGGTCGCCGTATCGTCGGTAGCGACGTCGAAGCCGGCGCTCCAGTCGATCACGTCGCGCAGCCGCGCCATCGGCTCGCTGTCGTCCTCGTCGGTGGCGGCGACGGCGTCGCGATAGCCGTCGAACTGGCGCAACGCGGCCTCCTCGTCGCCGGGGTTGATCGCCAGCAGCAGTTGCCAGACCAGGGCCTCGACACTCGTCTCGTCGCCGTCGTCGGGCAGCGGCGCCTCGTCCTCGCGGCTGTTCTCGAAGTTGTCGTCGGGGTCGAACTCGCGGTCGGGAGCGCTCATGGTCGGCACCGGGCAACAGGGGGAGCCGATGGTGCGCCCGCGCGGGGCGGCTTGGGAAGCGTTCGCGGTCGCCACGGCGAGCCGGATTTTTCCGTTTTCACGGCGATGCGCGCATAGTGGTACGAGGTCGCCGCACGGGCGGCCCATGCAACCCCGAGGTGCGTCAGCCCTCGCAGGAGGGATTGATGTCCACCAGCAAGAAGACCAGCAAGGCCAAGACCCGCAAGACCGCCACCACCGCGGGTGGCGGAAATCTGCATAAACACTTCGAAAGTGAGCGTATCTCCGACGATATTGCTGCCTTCGAGAAGGCCGGCGGCAAGGTCGAGAAGCTCGGCGTGACCCGGGTGCTGCAGAAAATCGCACCGACCCGCGCCGGCGAAACCGCCAGCCAGGACAGCGCCGGCAAGGCCGCCGCCAAGCCGGCCGCGGCGCCGCGCAAGCGCTAGACCCACCGCGTTCATCGAGCGGCCGGGGCACCCTCCGGCCCGCATTCGGCCGCGCGCTGCAGCAGCAACGCGCGCTCGCGGCCATTGCGGGTCAGCGCCGCGGCGCGCTCGAACTCGACCCGCGCCTCCTCCAGGCGGCCGAGCTTGCCAAGCAGGTCGCCGCGCACCGCCGGCAGCAGGTGGTAGCGCTGCAGCGCGGGTTCGTCGCGCAAGGTCTCGACCAGCACCAGGCCAGCCGCGGGCCCGTCGGCCATGGCCAGCGCGACCGCGCGGTTGAGTTCGACCACCGGCGATGGCGCGACCTCGGCCAGGGTCGCGTACAGGGCGGCGATGCGCGACCAGTCGGTCTGCTCCGCGGTCAGCGCGCGCGCGTGGCAGGCGGCGATCGCGGCCTGCAGCGCGTACGTACCGCGCGCGCCGCCGAGTTGTTCGGCGCGTTCCAGCGCCTGCAGTCCGCGGCCGATCATCAAGCGGTCCCAGCGGGCCCGGTTTTGCTGCAGCAACACGATCGGGTCGCCGTCCGGGCCGACCCTGGCGTGGGTGCGCGAGGCCTGGATCTCCATCAGCGCGAGCAGGCCGTGCACCTCTGCCTCGCCGGGCGCCAGCCCGACCAGCACCCGGCCTAGCCGCAGCGCCTCCTCGCACAAAGCCGGACGCATCAGGTCGTCGCCGGCGGTCGCGGCGTAGCCCTCGTTGAAAATCAGATAGACTACCCCGAGCACCGACGCCAGCCGTTCGGGCAGGTCCTCGCGACGCGGCACCTCGAACGGCACCTGCTTGTCGGCCAGGGTGCGCTTGGCCCGCACGATCCGCTGGGCGATGGTCGGCTCCGGTTGCAGGAACGCGCGGGCGATCTCATCGGTGGTCAGGCCGCCGAGCAGGCGCAGGGTCAGCGCGACCCGGGCGTCGGTCGACAGCACCGGGTGGCAGGCGGTGAACACCAGCCGCAGCAGGTCGTCGCCGATGTCATCGTCGAGCCGGTCGTCATCGTCCGGGTCGTCGAACACGCCCATCTGCAGGCCCTCGATGTCGTGGCCGAACTCCTCGTGCTTGCGCCGGATCAGGGTGTTGCGGCGCAGGCGGTCGATCGCGCGGCGCTTGGCGGTGGCCATCAGCCAGGCGCCGGGGTTGTCGGGCACGCCATCGTCCGGCCAGTGCTCCAGCGCGGCGACCAGCGCGTCCTGCGCCAGTTCCTCGGCCAGGCCGACATCGCGGACCATCCGCGCCAGCCCGGCGATCAGGCGCGGCGACTCGATCCGCCAGACGGCGTCGATGGCACGGTGGGCGTCGGTCACGGTCATGGCGACCGATCAGACCACCGCTGTCCTCCCGGCACAAGGCCGATGCCGCACGGGCTTCAGTGGCGCAATTCAGTTGCGTTCGAGCCGTTCGCGCAGGCGTTGTTCCTGCTCGCGCAGTTCGGGAGTGAATTCCTCGCCGAAGTCGTCGGCCTCGAACACCGGGCGGATCTCGATCTCGCTGGAGCCTTCATGTGGATTGGGGCAGCGCTTGACCCATTCGATCGCCTCGTCGAGCGAGCGCACCTGCCACAGCCAGAAGCCGGCGACGAGTTCCCGGGTCTCGGCGAACGGCCCGTCGACGACGCTGCGGTCCTTGCCCGAGAAGCGCACCCGCGTGCCCTTGGCGCTGGGGTGCAGGCCCTCGCCGGCGAGCATGATGCCGGCCTTCACCAGCTCCTCGTTGAATCGGCCCATCTCCGCCAGCAATTGCTCGCCGGGCATCACGCCCGCCTCGGATTGCTCGGTGGCCTTGACCATCACCATCACGCGCATCTTGTGCCTCCTTTGGGATTTTCCGGTTGCTGTTACCCGATGCGACGAGCGGGCGCCGGCGGAATCGACAGCGTGGCGTCATTTTTTCCAGCCGCGGCGGGCACGCGGCAGGCGAGCGCCGGCTGCGGCATCATTGCAATCCCCCAACCCGATGGATCCGCCATGCAATTCCTGCTGCTGGTCTACAACGACGACGCCCTGCTCGATGCCCTCCCCGACGGCGAGTTCGATACCCGGATGCGCGGCTGCTTCGACCATGCCGACGCGTTGCGCGAGGACGGCTGCCTGCTGCAATCGCAACAGCTGGAGTCGGCGAAGAAGGCGCGCTCGGTGCGCATCCGCGACGGCCGCACCCGGGTGGTCGACGGCCCGTTCGCGGAAACCAAGGAAGTGCTGGCCGGCTTCAACCTGATCGAGGCCGACAGCCTCGACGAGGCGGTGCGGATCGCTGCGGAGTTCCCGTGGGCCGAAACCGGCTGCATCGAGGTGCGCCCGGTGCGCGACATGGCCGCGGTGCGCCAGCGCGTGGCCGCCGCCCGGCAACCGGCCTGAACGGCGCGGCGGCCGCTACCGGCGCAGCCGCGCGCGGTCGCTGCACCACAGTTCGCCGGCACCGGCGACCAGCACCTGGTACTTGTGCGGCGGCACGGTCTCGGTGATCGCGTACTCGGCCTGGCTGGTATCGCGCTGGGCGGCAATCGCGGCGAGGGTGCCGTTGGCGTTGATCAGCCGCGCGACCACCGGCCGCGCCGCATCGACGCCGCGGCGGCGCACCACCCCGATCTCGCCGTTGGCCAGCCGCACCGGGGTGCCCGGCGGGAACACCCCGATCTCGCGCACCAGCAACGTCGCCAGCGCCTCGTCGACGAACTTGCCGCGCTTCAGGAACAGGCTGCGCAGCGCATGGCGGGCGTGGATCGCCTCGCGGTACGCGCGCGGCCGCACCAGCGCCGAGAAGATGTCGACGATCGCCAGCATCCGCGCGCCGCGGCTGATCGCCGCGCCCGGCAGGCCATTCGGGTAGCCGCTGCCGTCGAGGCGTTCGTGGTGCTGCAACACCGCCTCCAGCCACACCGCGTCGGTGACCCCGGCAGCCTGCAACAGCTCGACCCCGGCCTGCGGGTGGGCCGCGATCAGCTCGCGCTGGTCGGCGGTCAGCGCGGTCTGCTGCTGGTTCAGCGTCGCCGCCACCGGACTCAGCGCGACATCGAAGGTCAACGCGGCAGCGACCACCGAGCGGCTCTCCTGCTCGTCCCAGCGCTGCGCCTGCGCCAGCATCTGGCACAGGGTGGCGGCGTGCATCAGCCGCGAGACCTCGCCGTCGTCGCCGACGTCCAGTTGCATCGCCGCCAGCGCCGCATCGGCGTCACGGGCCACCAGCGCACATAGCCGGTCGGCCAGCTCCAGTACGGACTCGCCGAGGGTGTCGGAACTGCGTTGCAGCAGCGCGTCGTGCAAGCCCTGCAGCTCACGGCGCAGCTGCTGCATCAGCCGGAACACCGGCGGTTCGGGTTCCGGCGGCGGTTCGGATGGCACCTCGTCGTCGACGGTGGCGGCCAGCCACTCGTCCATGTCCGGCGCCATCGGGTCGTTGTCGGCCGGCGCCTCGACCATCAGCATGCCGCGCTCGAGCACGATGTCGAGGTGGGCCTGGCTGGCGATCACCATGCCCTGCACGAACAACAGCTTGCCGTTGCGGTCGAACACCGACCACGACAACGGCGCCCCGAGCGCCACTTCATCCGCAATGACCGGCCGCACGTCCGCTCCCGGCGGCCACACGCAGGGCCGCGTTTCAGTGGAGTTAACGGCGCCGACTCAGGATTCTGAAACCGGCTGGCGCTGGCCGGGCCGACCCATTCAGTGGGTCGTGGCCGGTTGCACGCGTGGCGCCAGCAGTGTTCCCAGCGTCGCCAGCGCGGCGGTAATCGCGAACCCGGACAGGTACGCCGCCATCGGCGCGCGGGCCAGCAACGCGGCGAACAGCGAGCCGCCCAGCGCCAGCACGGCGGCAGTGAACAACGCATCGCACAGCTGCAACGCCGACGCGTTGACGCCCTGCCGCGACGGTGGCGACAGCTCCAGGGTCAGCACCGACAGGCTCGGGAACACCGTGCCCATGCCGAGCCCGGCGAGTACCCAGCCGGCCATCGCGACCGCGACCGGCACCGCCGGCAGCACCGCCGACCCCGCCACCAGCACCCCGGCGGCGAGCATTGCCATGCCGACCTGCAGCACCCGCGACGGCGACGGATCGACCAGGCGGCCGCGGTTCCACGACCCCAGCGACCAGCCCAGCGCACCGATGGTCAACGCCACCCCGGCCCAGGTCGGCGACAGCCCGCGTTCGCGCGACAGCAGCAGTGGCAGGAACACCTCGGTGCCGAAGAACGCCGACGCCGCGATGCCGCGCAGCGCGACCACGGTCGGCAGGCCGCGGGCGGCGCGCAGGGTGCCGGCCGGCAGCAGCCGCAGCATGCACACCAGCAACGCGACCGTCGCCAGCGCCAGCAGCCCTGCCGCGGTCGCGCCGCGCTGCTGGCCGCCGTAGTGCAGCAGCAGTGCACTGGCGGCGGCGCCGACCGCCCAGAAAATGCGGCGACTGTCGCTGGCGGACGCCGGTGTGTCTTGCGCCGCCGAACCAATCCCGCGCAGCGCTGGCAATACCATCGCCGCCGCCGCGGCGGCCAGCAACGGCACCAGCAGGAACACCCAGCGCCAGCCCAGTTGCTCGACGATCAGCCCGCTGATCACCGGCCCGACGATCGCCGGCAGCACCCATGCCGCAGCGAACGCCGCGAATATCCGCGCGTGCAGCCGCGGCGGGTAGACCCGCGCCACCACCACGTACAGCGTCACCGACATCAGGCCGCCGCCAAAGCCCTGGACGATCCGGCCGAGCAGCAACACCCACATCGCCGGCGCCAGCCCGGCGACGATCAAGCCCAGCGCAAACCAGGCGATGCCGTGCTGCAGCGGCGCCCGTGGGCCGCTGCGGTCGGCCCAGCGGCCGGCCGCGACCATGCCGACCACGCTGGCGGCGAGGGTCCCGGCGAATGCCATCGCGTACAGCGCCAACCCGTCCAGCGCCTGCGCCACGGTCGGCATCGCAGTGCTGACCGCCAGCGCCTCGAACGCGTACAGCCCGACCAGCGCCACCGCGCCGAAGGTCGGGGCGCGATAGCGGCGCGCGAGCAGGCCCTCGCCTGCGATGCCGCGATCGAGCGTGGCATCGGCAGCGAAGGGTGGCATTGCGCTCTCGTCGTTCATCCAGGACTCTTGCGTTGACGCAGGCATGTGGGAGCGACGAGGATAAAAGCTCAACCATGATTGAGGTCAAGCGACCATGCCTGCGCCGCGCGAACTCTCGGTCGGACAGCTGGCCAGCCGCAGCGGGGTGGCCGTCTCGACGTTGCACTTCTACGAGACCAAGGGCCTGATCGCCAGCCATCGCACCGCCGGCAACCAGCGTCGCTACGCCCGCGACACCCTGCGACGGGTGGCGGTGATCCGCGCGGCCCAGCGCGTCGGCATCCCGCTGGCGACGATACGCGAGGCGCTCGCGACCCTGCCCGACGATCGCACCCCGACCCGCGCGGACTGGTCGCGGCTGTCGGCGCGGTGGCGTGCAGAACTCGACACCCGTATCCGCCAGCTGAGCCAGTTGCGCGACACCCTGGACGCCTGCATCGGCTGCGGCTGCCTGTCGTTGCAACGCTGCAAACTGGCGAACCCGGCCGACGAGCTGGGCCGCCATGGCGATGGCGCGCAACGCTGGAACGAATCCTAGAAGCGCAGGTCCACGCTGGCCCACAGGCGCCGACCGGCGTCGACGTACCAGTTGCCGTCCAGGCCGTCGAAGCGGCCGCGGTCGTCCACCGGCACCACCCGGTCGGTGAAGTTGAGCAGCGCGGCGTTGAAGGTCACGTTGGAGTTCAGCTCCCAGCTCGCGCCAACGTCGAAGGTGGTCGCCGCCGGGCGCGTGCGCACGTTCATCGCGCCGTTGCGGAAGCCCGCCCAGTACTGCGTGCCCATGTAGTGCGCGCCGAGGTTGAGGCCCAGCGCCTCGCTGGCCTGCCAGTCCAGGCGCAGGTTGGCGACGTGCTCGGGGGTCATGTCCAGCGGGCGGCCGTCGAGCGAGCCGCCGTCGAAGGCCGGTTCGCCGCCGCCCTGGCGCTCGGAGTCGGTGTAGGTGTAGTTGCCCTTGAGCCGCCAGTCGGCCGAGACGCGCTGTTCGAGCGACAGTTCGACGCCGCGGATGC
The DNA here is from genome assembly GCA_050737695.1 of Lysobacter sp. Classification (GTDB taxonomy): domain Bacteria; phylum Pseudomonadota; class Gammaproteobacteria; order Xanthomonadales; family Xanthomonadaceae; genus Novilysobacter. The sequence continues at coordinate 10,607 of JBOHYB010000021.1, forward strand.
GCACGCGGTCGATGTTGTCGTAGACGTAGACCACCTGGCGGGGGTTGTGCGGATCGACCTCGTCGGTGGCGTAGCTGGCCACGCGGTTCTGGAACCTGGTGTTGAACACGGTGGCGCCGAAGTTCATGGCGGCGCTGTCGTAGCGCACGCCGGTCTCGACGGTGCGGCTTTCCTCCGGTTCCAGGTCCGGGTTGCCGCACAGCGGGCCGCGCAGTTGGGTGCCGCCGCCGGTTGTCATGCAGTAGCCGGCGGTGACCTGGCGCAGCTTCGGCGTCTTGAAGCCCTCGGCGACGCCGCCGCGCAGGGTCCAGTTCGACGTCATCCGGTAGTTGGCGTACAGCCGCGGGGTGACGTGGGTGCCGAAGTCGTCGGAATGGTCCGCGCGCACGCCACCGGTGACGCGGAACGCATCGCTGAAGCGCAACTCGTCCTCGACGAACAGCGCCCACTGGTTGCGCCGTGCCACGTCGACGTTCGGGTAGCCGGGCACGCGGTCCTGCTGCGCGATGTCCTCGACCCTGGTGCGCATGTACTGGCCACCGAACTTGAGCGTGTTGCGCTCCAGCGGCAGCGTGAACAGCGCGTCGAACACCGTGTTGGTCAGGTCCGGCGTCGCCGGATTGCGCACGCCCGCATTCCAGGTGGCATAGCGCGCGTTCTCCTGCTGCAGCGCCAGCGACATGCTGAGGTTTTCCCACTGTGCGTCGTGGGCGATGCTGACGTGGTCGCGTAGGTGGCGGTCGCGCAGCGAGTCGTCGGCGGGCTCGTCGGGCAAGGTCCCGCCGGCGGTGGCGCGGTACTCGAGCAGATCGTGCCCGGCTTCGAGGGTGAGCCGCTGGTAGTCGCCGAAGGCGATGCCGAGCTTGGCGCCGAAATGGCGGTTGTCGACCTCGTCGCTGCCGGCGGTGTACGAAGTCGGATAGAAGATGTCGTCCTCGTCGCGATGGCGGGTGCCGCCCCAAGCCTGCAGGCTCAGCGCCTGCGACAGCGGGCCGCCGACCCAGAACGACACGCCGCGGCCGTCGCCGTGGTCGGAGTCCTCGTTCAAGGTGCCGTCGAGCGTGGCCGAGCCGGTCCAGCGCTCCGGATCCTTGCGGGTGATGACGTTGATCACGCCGCCCATCGCGTCGGAGCCGTACAGCGCCGACATCGAGCCGCGGATCACCTCGATCCGCTCGATGGCATCGAGTGGCGGCAGCAGGTTGGCCTGCACGCCGGTGGTGCCGCGGTTCATGGTCTCGCGCGTGCCTTGGCGGCGGCCGTCGACCAGCAGCAGGGTGTACTCGCCCGGCATGCCGCGGATCAGGATGTCGGTGTTGGCCGGGTCGCTGCCGACCACGGACACGCCTTCCAGCTCGCGCACGGCGTCGGCCAGGCTGGTGTAGGGGCGCGAGCGCAGCTCCTCGCCGGTGATCACGCTGATGCTGGCAGGGGCGTCGGCGATCGCCTGCTCGTAGCCGGCGGCGGTGACCACGACTGCGTCGAGATCCGTGGTCGCCGATGCGTCCTGCCCGGCGGCGGCCGCGGCCAGCGGGGCGAGCAGCGTGGCGACGGCGAGGAACAGCGGCGTTTTGTGCAGGAGAGGCATGGGGTACCCGGAATGATGGGAAATCCGCCCATATTAACGCGAATCATTCTCAAATGAGAACGGTTCCCGTATAGTGTCGCGTCACCTTCCAGACGCATCGGACTGCCCTTCGCCATGTCCCTTTTCCTTTGCTTGTCCTGCGCCGGCTTGGCCTGGCTCCTGTACCGAATGTGCAGCCACCACCCGCGGCGCTGGCGCGTGCCGGGGCGGGTGGGCGCCGCAGCGATCGGGCTGTTCGCGGCGGTCTGCTGGCTGGTCGCGCGCGATACCGGGACCGGGCTGGCAGTGGCGGTTTTCATCGTGCTGACACTGTCGATGTTGTGGCTGACGCTGGTGCCGTTGCTGGCGACCTGGTGGCGGCACAGGAGGGCGACCGGCCATGGCGCGTGAGCAATTGCGCGGGCGCGACTGGCTGTCGTTCTCGCTGGCTGCGGCGCTACCGGGTTTCGTCCTGGCGATGGCGCTGGCGGGCATGTTCCAGTACCTCGGCGACCCAATGGCACAGGACAAGAGCCAGGTGACGATGTGGATCGTGCCGCCGCTGTGGATGGCCGCAGCCGGCGCCGCCTTCGGCTTCCGCACACCGCATGCGGCCTGGCGCTGGCTGCTGTTGGCGGCCGCGCTGGCGATCGGCGCGGTGGTCGCGCTGCGCCTTCTGGTACGGGGTTGAAGACGTGGGACTGAAGATTCGTACCGACCTGATTCGCCGCTACAAGACCCTGCACACCTGGACCGGCATCATTGCCGGCTTCGGGCTGTTCATCGCGTTCTATGGCGGCGCGCTGAGCATGTTTAAGGAGCCTATCGCCGACTGGGCCTCGCCGACGCGGTCGGCACCGCTGGTCGAGGGCGTCGATCGCGACGCGCTGTTCGCGCGCGTGGTCGAGGCGACCCCCGACTTCCAGGCCATCCGGGTGCATATGGACCCGGATGCGCGCACGCCCGGCAGCGTGGTGTTGCCGGCCGGACGCGATGAAACGGCGCCGGTGCAGGTCGCCAGCCTCGACGGCGACGGCACGCTGCAGTTGCAAGAGCGCACGCCGACGCCGCTGGCCGAGTGGATCGACCTGGTCCACAGGACCGGCGGCATCCCGGGCGATCCGGAGATCGGCATCCACGTGATGGGCATCGTCTCGGCGCTGTATGCGCTGGCGCTGGTGTCGGGCGTGATCGTGCTGCTGCCGACGCTGGCGCAGGACCTGCTGGCGCTGCGCATCGGCAGGAACCGCAAGCGCATGTGGCTCGACGCGCACAACCTGCTCGGCGTCGCCAGCCTGCCGTTCCACCTGATCATGGTGCTGAGCGCGGTGGTGTTCGCCTTCCACCACGAGGTCTACGACCTGCAGGACGCGACCATCCATCGCGACAGCCCCGTCGCCGAGGCGGCCTACGCGCCGTTGATGCCGCAGCCGGTGCGGGTCGACGCGCTGTTGGGGCCCGGTGCGATCGTCGAGCGCATGCGAACGCTGTCGCCCGAGTTCACGGTGACCTCCATCGACTACCGCGGCGGCACGCCCGAAGCGGACGGCTCTCGGGCCGTAACAGCCGCCGTGCAGGGCTACGCGCCCAACCGCTTCCTGCGTGGCGGCAACTTCGGCGTGGCCTTCCTGGACGCCGGCAACGGCCAGGTGATCGGCGACGGTTTCCTGCCCGGCCACCAGCGCGGCTGGTCGCATGCCATCGCCGCGTTCTTCGCCCTGCACTTCGGCAACTTCGGCGGGCCGGGCATCCAGTGGGCCTACTTCCTGCTCGGCCTGATCGGCGCGGCGGTGTTCTACACCGGCAACCTGCTGTGGGTGGAGTCGCGCCGCAAGATCGCGCGCAACGGCGCGGCACCGGTATTGCAGACGCGCAGCGCGCGCAACCTCGCCGCGGCAACGGTCGGCGTGAGCCTGGGTTGCGTGATCGGGCTGTCGGCGACGATCGCCGCGGCGCACTGGATCACCGGCCGGGTCGACTCGCTGCTGGCCTGGCACCAGGGCGTGTACTGGGCGGCGTTCGTGCTCGCACTCGGCTGGGCGATGGGGCGTGGCGCCGCCACGGCGGCGGCCGAATTGTTGCGCGCGTCGGCCGTGGTGACGGCATTGATCCCCGCCATCACGCTGCTGGCGCAGCTGTGGCCCGCGGCCAGCGCGCTCGACGGCATGCCGCGCGGCTACGCGGTGGAACTGGTCGCGGCGCTGGCCGCGGCGGTCATGTGGTGGCTGGCGGGCGTATCGGCGCGTCGCGCCGCGCGCGCACCGGTCGACAGCGTGTGGTCGGACGGGTCGCCTGCATCGGCATCTTCAGCCGTCCCGGTACGGGGCGGCTGAGACGTCGACGTTACGGCGGCGTTTCGATCGCGCCGCTTTCGTCGTCCAGACCGGCGATGCCGCACAGGACGTCGTCGACAAAAAAAGAAGGCAGCCCGTCACCGGACTGCCTTCCCGCAGTGGACGCGCGCAATCGGCGCGACCGCGTCAGTCCTTTTCGGTGCCGATGATATTGCCGGTGGCCGGGTCGATCTTCAGCTCGACATCCTTGCCTTCCGGGTCGTCGGCCTCGGCATTCCAGATGCCGTCCTCGTAGTCGACGTCGTGCACGTTGACGTAGCCGGCCGCGGCCAGTTGCGCGCGCACGTCGGCCTCGCTCATCTGTGCGACCTGGGTGCTGGGGTAGACCTCGCCGGTGGTGGGATCGATCCGCACCTCCATCCGGTTACCGTCGGCGCTGCGCGCGTCGGCCTTCCACACGCCGTCCTCGAACTCGACGTCGTTGACCTTGGTGTAGCCCTGTTCGGTCAGGCTGGCGCGGACGTCCTGTTCGGTCAGCGCGTCCTGTGCCAGCGCGGCGCCGGACGCACACGCGACGAGGGCCAGGGTCAGGATTGCGATCTTCTTCATGGGTGCCTCCGGGCTGTGGGGTTGCCGGACGAGTCTTGGCGGGACCGGAGCAACATCCGGTGAATGCCGCGGCCCGGCCGATGCAGCCGATTCAGCTTCAGCGACGGGCAGACGCGCGGGCAGCGCGTTCAGGCGCGCTCCCACGGCGGCGTCCCGCCAAATCGCTCCGCCAGGAAGTCGACGAACGCGCGCACCCGAGGCGGCACCAGCCGTCGCTGCGGCATCACCGCGTGGATGCCGGTGTCGCTGAACCGGTACTCGGGCAGCACCACCCGCAACCGGCCGGCGCGCAGGTCCTCGCTGACATGCCAGGACGAGTGCCGGGCGATGCCGAGCCCCGCCACCGCGGCGTCGCGCAACAGGTCGCCCTGGTTGCTCTCGATCCGCCCGCGCACGCGCACCGCGATTTCGCGGCCGCGGCGGTCGCGCAGGCGCCAGCTGTCCTGCCGGCCGTGGGCGCCGGACAGCAGCAGGCACTGGTGGCGTTCGAGTTCGGCCGGGGTCGTCGGCATACCGTGACGGCGCAGGTAGTCCGGCGAGGCGCACAGCACGCGCCGGTTGGTCGCCAGCTTTCGCGCGACCAGGCTGGAGTCGTCGAGGTCGCCGATGCGGATCGCCAGGTCCAGGCCGGCGCTGACCAGGTCGACCGTCTGGTCGTCGAGGTCGACGCTGAGCCGCACCGCGGGGTGACGCGCCAGGAACTCCGGCAGCAGCGGCGAGATGTACAGCCGCCCGAAGGTCGAGGACATCGTCACCCGCAGCGTGCCGGCGACGTGCGCACCGCCCTCGCGCAGGCCCTCGGTCAGCGCCTCCAGGTCCTCGACCAGCGCGCGCCCCTGCCCGGCCAGCAACAGGCCTTCGGGGGTGGGGTGCAGGGTGCGCGTGGTCCGGTGCAGCAGGCGCACGCCGAGCTGCTTTTCGAGTCGCTTGAGCCGCTGGCTGGCGACCGCCACCGACAGGTCGAGGCTGCGCGCCGCGGCGCTGATAGAGCCTAGGTCGAGCGCGCGCAGGAACAGGGCGATGTCGTCGATGCGGTCCATGATTATCAACATTCTGTTGAAACTAATTGTCCATATTGGTGGTTACCGGATAAAACGCAACGGCCTAGCCTGCCGGCTCCAAATCCCGCTCCGGCAGCCGCCATGTCCTCCACCGAACCCCGCATTCCCGTCGCCCGCCCACGCACCCCGCTCGCGCTGTACGCATTGACCATCGGCGCGTTCGGCATCGGCACCACCGAGTTCGTGATCATGGGCCTGCTAATGCAGGTCGCCGCCGACCTGCAGGTGACCATCGCCGCCGCCGGGTTGCTGATTTCCGGCTATGCGCTGGGTGTGTTCGTCGGCGCGCCGTTGCTGACCGCGGCGACCAGCCGGATGCCGCGCAAGGCCGCGCTGGTCGCGCTGATGGTGGTGTTCACCCTCGGCAACCTGGCCTGTGCGCTGGCGCCGGACTACACGTGGCTGATGGTCGCGCGGGTGCTCACGTCGCTCGCCCACGGCACCTTCTTCGGCGTCGGCGCGGTGGTCGCGACCGGGCTGGTGGCGGAGGACCGCAAGGCCTCGGCGATCTCGATCATGTTCACCGGCCTGACCGTGGCGACCCTGCTCGGGGTGCCGGCCGGCGCGTGGCTCGGCCTGCACTTCGGCTGGCGTTCGACGTTCTGGGCGGTGGTCGCGATCGGCGTGGTCGCGACCGCGGTGATCGCGGCGCTGGTGCCGGCCGACCGCGCCGACCAGGCGCCGATCTCGATGCGCGAGGAGGTCAAGGTGCTCGGCCGCGAGCAGGTGCTGCTCGGGCTGCTGGCGACGGTGGTCGGCTACGCCGGCGTGTTCGCGGTGTTCACCTACATCCAGCCGATCCTGACCCGCATCACCGGCTTCGCCGAAAGCGCGGTGTCGCCGATCCTGCTGGTGTTCGGCGTCGGCATGATCGCCGGCAATCTGATTGGCGGGAAACTCGCTGACCGCCGGCTGGTGCCGACCCTGCTCGGCTCGCTGGCGCTGCTGGCGCTGGTGCTCGGATTGATGACGTTCGCGCTGCACAGCAAGCCGGCCGCGGTGCTGTTCACCGGCCTGCTCGGCGCGGCTGCATTCGCCACCGTCGCGCCGCTGCAATTGCGCGTGCTGCAGAAGGCCGAGGGCGGCGGCCAGAGCCTGGCGTCGAGCTTCAACATCGCTGCGTTCAACCTCGGCAATGCGATCGGCGCGTGGCTCGGCGGCGCGGTGATCGATCACGGCCCCGGGCTGGCGGCGGTGACCTGGGTCGCCGCGCTGGTGACGGTGTTCGGCCTCGCGATCGCGCTGTGGAGCGTGCGGCTCGATCGCCGCCCGCGCTCCAGGACTTCCCCGCCCGGCTCCGCATGCGATACCGCGGCGCCCACCATCCGCACGTCCACTTGCTGAGAGATCGTCATGTCCATCGCCACTGTCCATCCGCGGGCCAGCCGCCTGCCTCTGAAGTTCGCACATCGGGCCGTCGCCGCCCTGCTGCTGGCCGCCGCCTTCTTCGCCATGGCGCCCGCACAGGCCGGTCCGGCACCGGACCAGCCAGTGTGGACCGCAACCTGGACCGCGAGTCCGCAACCGCTCTGGGCAGGCGATTTCGCGCTGCCGGTCAACGTGCCGGGCAGCCTCTGGAACCAGACCGTGCGCCAGGTCGCGCGGGTCAGCGTCGGCGGCGAGCGCGTGCGCGTGCGGCTGTCGAACGAATACGGCTCGACCCCGCTGGTGATCGGTGCGGCGCGGATCGCGCTGGCCGGCGACGGCGTGGCGACCGTTCCCGGCTCCAGTCGCGTCCTCACGTTCGGCGGCAAGGCGTCGATCACGATCCCGCCGGGCGCGCCGGCGGTCAGCGATCCGGTCGCGCTCGACGTGACGGCGCTGGCCAGCCTCTCGGTCAGCCTGTATCTGCCGCGGCCGACGGACGTGTCCACCTTCCACTGGGACGCGCGGCAGACGGCGTACGTGATGGCGGGCGACCAGGTCGCGTCCGACATGCCGACGCCCGATTCCACCCTCTCCACGCGCGTGTTCCTGAGTTCGGTCCTGATCGAGCGGGCCGCGCCGACGCGCACCGTGGTCGCCATCGGCGACTCGATCACCGACGGCGCCGGCGCGACCATGGACGCCGATACGCGCTGGCCGGACTTCCTCGCCGAACGGCTGGTCGGCAAGGACGTCGCCGTGCTGAACTCCGGCATTTCCGGCGGCCGCCTGCTGCGCGACAAGATGGGTGCCAACGCGCTTGCGCGCTTCGAGCGCGACGTGCTGGCGCAGCCCGGGATCGCGGCCGTCATCGTGCTGATCGGCATCAACGACATCAGCTGGAACTCGATGGTGTTCGCGCCGCACGACGACCCGGTTGCCGCCGCCGAACTGATTGCCGGATACCGCCAGCTGATCGCCCGCGCCAAGCTCCAAGGCGTCCGCACCATCGGCGCCACGCTCACGCCATTCGAGGGCGCACTGCAGGACACGCCGATGGCCGGTTACTACAGCCCCGAAAAGGAGCAGGTGCGGCAGGCGGTCAACCGCTGGATCCGCGACAGCGGCGAGTTCGATGCGGTCATCGACTTCGACGCCATCACCCGCGACCCGGCCCATCCGGCGCGCCTGCTGCCGGCCTACGATTCCGGCGACCACCTGCACCCCGGCGATGCCGGCAACAAGGCCATGGCCGACGCCATCGATGTCGATGCGCTTCTGGGCGGCTGAACCGCGCGGATCAGCGTCGTTTCGCGAGCGCTCGGCGCCGGCGCAACGGCGCGCTTACCACGGCAGCGAGGTGCCGTTGGCGTGCCAGAACGTACCGGTCTGCTCCAGCGTGAGGGTGTCGAGCCGTTCGATCAACTGCGCGGCCGCCTGCTCCGGGCTGACGTCGCCGCTGCCGCCGACCATGTCGGTGGCGACGTATCCCGGGTGCAGCAGGAACACCGAAATCCCGCGCGGCGCCAGGTCGACCGCCAGCGACTTACCGATCGCGTTCACCGCCGCCTTGGAGGCGCGGTAGCCGTAACGGCCGCCGGAGCCGTTGTCGGCGACCGAGCCCATGCGGCTGGTGATGATGCCGACCTTCGCGCCGTCGGCGAGCTTGCCCATCAGCGCCTGCGCCACCCGCAACGGCCCGAGCGCGTTGACCTCGAACTGCCGGCGCATGCTGTCGAAGCCGGCCGCATCGATCTCGCCCAGCGCCTCGCGTTCGAGGATGCCGGCGTTGAGCACCAGCCGATCGATGCGAGTGTCGCCGAGGCGTTCGACAAGTGCGGCCAGCGCGCGATCGTCGGTCACGTCGATGCCGGATTCGACCTGCGCACCGGTCGCCGCCAGCGCATCGCTGGAGCGGCGGCAGGCCGCGATGACCGTGTCGCCGCGGCCGGTGAAGTGCCGGGTCAGGGCTAGGCCGATGCCGCGATTGGCGCCGGTGATCAGGACGGTTGTCATGCACTTGCTCCTCATGGGGATCCCCGATGGATGGCGGCGCGCGCACCGGCTATCAACCCGACCAGCGGGACACAGGCGACGCGATACTCCACGCGCGAGGTCATGAATCCGACAGTTTCGCCCGTAGAATCGACAACCGGGGCGGATGTAGCGGCCATCAGCGCTGCCTACGATGCCGGCATGTGTACGAATGGCGACACCGGCACGGCCGGCACGACGATCGATCTGGACCGGCCCTACCGCCTGTCCGACCGCCAGGTGGCGCAGTTCCGCCGCGACGGTTTCATCAAGCTCAGGGACGTGTTCAACGCCGACGAGTTGCGCCACTACGGCGAGGAAATCACCCGGCTGACGATCGCGCTCAACACCCAGACCCTGCCGCTGGAGCAGCGCAGCACCTACGACCGCGCGTTCCTGCAGGTCATGAACCTGTGGCGCGAGGGCGAGCGCGTACGCGAGTTCGTGTTTGGCCGACGACTCGCGGGGCTGGCGGCGGCATTGCTGCAGATCGACGGCGTGCGGCTGTACCACGACCAGGCGCTGTACAAGGAACCCGGCGGCGGCATCACCCCGGCGCATGCGGACCAGTACTACTGGCCGGTCGACAGCGACCGTTGCATCACCGCGTGGGTGCCGCTGCAGGCGGTGCCGCAGGAGATGGGGCCGTTGGCGTTCTTCGCCGGCAGCCAGGCCGTCGAGTTCGGCCGCGACCTCGGCATCTCCGACGAGAGCGAGCAATTGATCACCGCCAACATGGAGGCGCACGGCTTCCCGGTGGTCGACGCGCCGTTCGAGCTGGGCGAGGTCAGCTTCCACCTCGGCTGGACCTTCCATCGCGCGGGGCCGAACCGCTCGGACCGGCCGCGCGCGGTGATGACGGTGATCTATATCGATCGCGACATGCGGCTCAAGGCGCCCGAGAACCACATGCAGCGGGCCGACTGGGACAAGTGGTGCCCCGGCGCGGTGGTCGGCGAGGTGATCGACAGTCCGATCAACCCGGTGCTGTTCGAACCCGCATGACCGGCCCGGCCCGCCATGTCGTTTCCGGACCGGCTGCCATCGCCGATGGGCGCGGCGGTTTCTCGATCGAGACGATCGAGGTCGACCCGCCCGGTCCCGGCGAGGTCCGGGTGGCGATGGCCGCCGCCGGCGTCTGCCATACCGACCACGCGTCGCTGCACTGGCCCGGGCCGCTGGTGATGGGGCACGAAGGTGCCGGCCATGTCGAATCGGTCGGCGACGGCGTCCGCGGGTTCGAGCCCGGCCAGCCGGTGCTGCTCAACTGGGCGATTCCCTGCGGCGACTGTTTCCAGTGCACGCGCGGCGCGCAGGCACTGTGCGAACGCACCCATGAACTCGACGTGCCGCGCCTGGGCACCAGCCGCGCGCATGTCGGCGGCACCCGGTTCCGCTGCGAACCGATCGGGCGCTCGTTCCATCTCGGTACCTTCGCGACGCACACGCTGGTACGCGCCGAGGCGGTGACGCCATTGCCATCCGACTTGCCGCTGGATGCGGCCTGCATCCTCGGCTGCGCGGTCATGACCGGGGTCGGTTCGGCGATCAACGTCGCCGCGGTCGCCGCCGGCGATTCGGTCGCGGTGGTCGGCTGCGGCGGCGTCGGCCTCAATGTCGTGCAGGGCGCGCGGCTGGCGGGCGCGACCACCATCATCGCGATCGACCGGCTGCCGTCGCGGTTGCGACGCGCGCGCGAACTCGGCGCCACCCACGTGTTGCAGACCGCCGGGCACGACGACCCGCAACCACTGGTCGACGCGGTGCGCACCCTCAGCGGCGGCCGCGGCGTCGACCACGCGTTCGAAGCCACCGGGGTGCCGGCGCTGGCACTCCTGCCGCTGCAACTGGCACGCAACGGCGGCAATGCGCTGCAGGTCAGCGGCGCGCACGGCGACGGCAACGTCGAGTTGCCGCGCTTCTTCTGGAACAAGCGCTACCTGGCGCCGCTCTACGGCGACTGCGTGCCGGCGCGCGACTTCCCGCGGCTGTTCGCGTGGGCCGCCGAGGGCCTGCTCGAAGTCGCCTCGCTGGTCAGCCACCACTACCCCCTCCATGACCTCGGGCAGGCCTTCGCCGACATGCTCGACGGTCGAAGCGCCAAAGGCGTATTGAGAATCGCATGAACGGCCACGACAACCCCTTCCGCACCGTCGAGCGCTCCTGCCTCGGCATCTCCATGGATGGCCTGGAGTTCGTGACGGTCAAGAGCCGCGCGCTCGGCCAGCGCGCCGACGTCAGCCTCTTCGTGCCGCCGGAGGCGCGCGACATCGTCGACCTGCCGGTGGTGATGCTGCTGCACGGGATCTACGGATCGCACTGGTCGTGGGCGCTGCAGGGCGGCGCGCACGCGACCGCGGCGCGCATGATCGCCGAAGGCCTGCTGCCGCCGGTGGCGCTGGTGATGCCGTCCGACGGCCTGTGGGGCGATGGTTCGGGCTACGTCGCCCACGCCGGGCAGGACTTCGAGAGATGGATCATCGATGAGGTTCCCGCGCTCGCGACCCGGCTGATCGAAGGCTGCACCACGCGCTCGCCGTTGCTGGTGGCCGGCCTCAGCATGGGTGGCTTCGGCGCGCTGCGCCTGGCGGCCAAGCATCCGCACCGGATCGCCGCCGCCGCCGCGCATTCGGCGGTCACCGACGTCGCCCAACTCGACGGCATGATCGAAGAGTCGCGTGCCGGCTGGAGCGACGCCTGCGCCGACCGCACGGTGCTCGGCGCACTCACCCACGCCGCGAGTCCGCTGCCGCCGATCCGTTTCGACTGCGGCCGCGACGACGCGCTGTCGGTCGCCAATTTCGCCCTGCACCAGTCGCTGGAGGAGGCCGGCATCGCCCACGAGTATGCCCAGCGCGACGGCGACCACGACTGGGATTACTGGACGCTTGCGCTGGAGGACAGCCTGCGCTTCTTTGGCACGGTACTGCGTCGCAAAGCCGCCGCCACGCGCGCCACAACCAGCGCCACAGCCAGCGTCGCAACGAACCTGGCAACGAACCCGAAACCCAGAGGAGCCGCCAATGAGCATCGCAAGGAGTCTGGCCGAATGGGCCGTGATGGCGGGCCTGCTCGCCGCGTCGGCGTGCTCGGACGCGCCGCCCGATAAGGTCGCCGCGACACCGGCGACGCCATCGACATCCTCGCCAGCTCCGGCCTTGGCGAGCGCCGGCGAGGAGGTTTTCTACCACGTATTCATGCGCAGCTTCCGCGACGCCGACGGCGATCGCATCGGCGACCTCGCCGGGCTGACCGCGCGACTGGGCTACCTGCGCGACCTCGGCATCACCTCGATCCTGCTGACCCCGCTGCAGCCGTCGCCGTTCTACCACAACTATTTCGCCACCGACTTCAAGGCGATCGACCCGGCGTACGGGACGATGGAGGACTACACCGCCTTCGTCCGCGCCGCCCACGCACACGGCCTGAAGGTCTACCTCGACCAGGAGATCCAGTACGTCGCCGAGGGCCATCCGTGGCTGGAGCAGGCGCGCGGCCAGCCCGAGGCGCCGTTCGCCGACTACCTGCTGTGGCGCGACACCGCGCACACCGAGCCCGAGCCGTTCCTCGACCAGGCCCGCTGGGAAGGCTACGACGGCCGCCACATCGCCATCGCGATGATCGACATGAACCAGCCCGCGGTGAAGCGTTACTTCGAGGACCTGTTGCTGTTCTGGGCCGACCCGCACGGCGACGGCAGCGGCCGCGACGGCGTCGACGGTTTCCGCATCGACCACATGATGGACGACCTCGACCACAAGGGCCTGGCGACCGACCTGTTCACCGGGTTCTGGACGCCGATCTTCGACACCCTGCGCGAGCGCCGTCCCGGCTTCCGCATCCTCGCCGAACAGAGCGACTGGGGCTTCGGCGAGGACTGGCTGGTCGAGGGCGATGCCGACCTGGTGTTCGCGTTCCCGCTGCGCGGTGCGCTGATCGAACTCGACAAGTCCGCGATCGTCGAAGCCGCGCGCCGGACCGCGGCGATCACGCCCGACGGCAAGGGCCAGATCGTGTTCCTCGAAAACCACGACACCGACCGCTTCATGTCACTGGTCGACGGAGACCCGGCCCGCGCGCGCGCCGGCGCCGCGCTCGCGTTGCTGATGCAGGGCGAACCGCTGCTCTACTACGGGCAGGAACTCGGCATGCGCGGCATCACCCGCACCGGCACCCTGTCCGACTCCGCGCACATCCCGCTGCGCGAGGCGATGCGTTGGTCCGCCGACCTCGACGCGCCCGGTTCGGCGACCTGGTACCGGGGCGACCGGCCGTGGTGGACCGAGCGCTACAACCGCTCCGACGATGGCGTATCGGTCGAAGAGCAGGATGCCGATGCCGGTTCGTTGCTGAACTGGTATCGCGCCCTGCTCGGCCTGCGCCAGACCCGCCCGGAACTGCGCCACGGCGACCAGCGGTTCGCCTGCCCCGACAGTCCCGACATCGTCTGCCTGCTGCGCGGCTCCAGCGGCCAGCGCACGTTGCTGCTGGCCAACCTCGGCACCACGACCGCCGGCCCGACGCTCGCCGCCGCGCTGGCCGGCGACACGTGGACCGACCTGATCGACGGTGGCACAGTCGACCCGGCGTTGCCGCTGCCGCCGATGACCGTGCGGGTACTCGGCACGCCCTGAGTTCGGTCCACTCCGCCGCGGACGCTCGACATGCCCCTGCCCCATCTCGAACGTCCGATCTGCGAGCCGGTGGAACTGCACCCCGGCGCGCGGCTGCGGGTACAGCGGGTGCGGCAGGACGCCGGGACCGCCGCCAGCGCGCCCTTCCCACATTTCCACGACGTCCACGAGCTGGTGCTGTTCGGCAATGTCGGCGGCGAATTCCTCGCCGAAGGCCGGCGCTACCGGTTGTCGCCCGGCTGCCTCGCCTTCGTGCCGTCGATGCGCCAGCACGACTTCGCCCTCGACCCCGGCCCGCGCGACTGGGTGTTGTTGCAGGTCGATGCAGTCGCCGGCGAAACGCTGGCCGCCCGTGCCGGCCTGCAGCGCCTCGCCCACGCCTTCTGCGCCCGCCCCGAGTCGGCGCTGCGCGGGCGCATCGGCATGCTCGCCGACTGGCTGCTCGAGGCCGGCGGCAACGACCCGCTGGCCTGGCCGCTGGTCGAGGCGCTGCTGCATGCCGCGGCCCGCGCGCCGGCGATCGAGGGCGAGAAGCTACCCGCCGACGCCGACCAGTTGGAGCGCCTGCGGCCGGCGATCGAGCGCCTGCGCCGCGACCCCGCCAACGCACCCTCCGCCGAGGCCGCGGCGGCGTTGTGCGCGCTCGCCCCGGCCTACTTCAGCCGGCGTTTCCGCCAGCAGGTCGGGCTGGCCTGGAGCGAGTACGTCCGCACCCACCGCCTGCACCTGGCCAGCCAGCGCCTGCTCGACAGCGACCGCACGGTCGGCGACATCGCCTACGGGCTGGGCTTCGCGACCCCCTCGCATTTCGGTGAAGTGTTCCACCGCCACTTCGGCATGACCCCGATGGCGTACCGGCGCGCCGGTCGCGCACGGCAAGCGGAGCCACCCGCCGCGCCCGACGGCTGTCATCATTGAGCCGGCCGGCGATCCGCGGCGCACCCACGAAGGCAACCCCATGGCGATGTCCGAAGACGATATCCAGGCAGGCTGGATCTATCGCACCAGCAACCAGCAGGAACGGCTGGTGTTGGGCCGCGACCGCGACGGCCGGATCGTCTACACCTCGAAGGGCAAGAACCCGGACGCGCCGTTTCACAATTGCCACGTGCGCATCACCGCCCGCAAGTTCGCCCAGCGCACGATCGGCAAGCTGCGCCAGGTCGACGACCTGCAGCCGTACATCGTCGCCAACAAGGCGACCACGGTGGTCGTCCGCTAGAGGGACGAGGGCGCCGAAGCGCGCTCCACCTCGAAGCTCATCGCGTCGAGATCGACCGTATAGGCATCGAACGCACCGATCACATCGAGGCCGAGGATGCCGAACGTACGGGTCTCGACGTCCATCGAGTCGCTGACCGCGATTGCCAGCTCCGGCAAGGTCACGGCGTGGTTGCCGATGTCGACCCGCACGTCCTTCCAGATCGCCGTGTCCTGCGTGGTGGTTCCGCCGGCGCCGGCATTTCGCTGTTTGCGGCGCTCCAGTCCTTCCGGCACCTCCGGGTGGCGCTGCACGAAGCGGGTCGACAGCAGCGACGCCGGCGCACCGGTGTCCAGGTGCAGCGCGACCGGCATGCCGCCCACGGACAGCTCGACGAACAGGTCGTTGCCGACCACGTGGAGGTTGTCCAGCGCGGGCCCGGTCGCGCTCGACGCGGCCTGGGGGGTGAACGAGCCATCCGCACCAAACCTCATCCGGCCGATGGCGCGCAGCACCGGGAAGCCGATGATGGCGTCGATCCGGTAGCCGCCGGGCAAGGGCATTTCCAGCTGGGCGTCGTCGAGCACCAGGAAGACCACGTTCGACAAGGTGACGCCGGCGATCTCGAACCGGTCGGCGATGCCGAGCCGGGTCGCGACCTGCTCGCGGCTGCCGCTGCCGACGCTGCCCGCGCCGTCGAGGATCCGCAGGCCGAGGCGGTCGGCGGTGGAGGCCGATACCACCGACAGGTTCGCCCCGGTATCCAGCACGGCATCCTGCCCACCGTCGTTGATCGTGACCGACGCCCGCAGCAACCCGGCCTTGTCGCGCCGGGTCGCGATGCGGCGCGGGTCGCGTTTCACGATGGCCTGCCGCGGGGCCGCCGCCAGCAGGCTGGCGATGCCGTGGAACTGCGCCACCCCGGCGGCTTCCTCCCGCGGATCGGCCTTGGCGAGCAGCGCCGCCCACCGCCGGGTCGCGGCCGCGGCGCCGGCGTAGTCGCCATCGGCGAACGCGATATCGGCGGCAATCGACCACGCCTCGCCATCGTGAGCGCGGTCGCGGCGGTCGTCGGCCCAATAGCGTTCGAGTTGGCGGTCGGCGGTGGCGGTGTCCAGCCTCGAGGCGGCCAGCCGTGCCTGCGCAAGCGCCACCAGCGCCGGGTCGGCGATTGCCTTCAAGCCCGCCTCCAGCGACGCCAGGTCGCCGGCCTTGGCGGCGGACAACAACGCGTCCACCTGCGTCGGGCGCTCGCTCGCGGCGACGGGCCGGCTCAGCGGCATGGCCAGGGCCAGCACGGCCAGTGCCGCGACCAGAGCGCGGCGCAGGGAACCATTCGTTGTCGTTGCCGATGTCATCGGGTAATCTCGTTGCTTGACGATTATTTATCGTAAAACAGAAATTTATATGTCTGCAACAGCAAATATTGATCGAATCCGGCGAACGGCGCTCCGCCTGCGCCTGATCGCCCTCGCCGGCGTCGCCTTGCTCGTGCTGGTGACGGTGATCGCGGTGTTCGCGCCGCCGCCGGGCGGCCTGCTGGCGGCGACGCTGGAAACCGACGGCCTGCCGCGCGCGTGGGCCGCGGGCATCGCGCTGGTGGTGGTGGCCCTGACCGCTGCGGCGCTGCTGGCGCTCGCGCGGATGCTGGCGCAGGTCGGCCACGGACGGATCTTCGCGCCGGCGACGACCGGCCACTTCCGGCGCTTCGCACTGTGGCTGATGCTCGCGGCGACCGCGCAACTGGTGCTGCCCGTCATCGCCGCGCTGCTGCTCGCGTCCACGGCCCGGCAAGGCGCGGCGGTGCTGGCGGTGGATGCCGGCGACCTGCTGGGGCTGTTCCTGACCGCAATCTTCTACTTCGTCGCCCACCTGTTCGACGAGGCCGCGCGGCTCGACGAAGACAACCGGTCGATCGTCTGAGGCACCCATGACCATCATCGTTCGCCTCGACGTCATGCTGGCCCTGCGCAAGGTGCGCTCCAAGGACCTGGCGGCCCATGTCGGGATCACCGAGTCCAACCTGTCGCTGCTGAAGTCCGGGCGCGTGCGCGGCATCCGCTTCGAGACGCTGTCCCGGATCTGCGAGTACCTGGACTGCCAGCCCGGGGACCTGCTGATCCATTCGCCGGACCCGCCGGCCACCCGGCAGGACTGACGACCCGGCATCGGTACGCCACGGCTGCGTTATTTCGTCGCGCCTGCGGCCCGCTTCGTCGCCGCATTCCCGTATCCGTCGCAGCGGCCGCCACCGGCGCGACGGCGCTCGCTATGCTCCATCGCACTCCATTCCGCCCGGCCGTTCCCGTGATCAAGAGCACCTTCTTCGTCCTGCGTATCTCACTGGCCTGGCTGCTGGTGGTGTTCGTGTTCGCCATCCTGTGGTCGAACCTGCCGTTGATCGGCTGGATCGAATGGCCGGTGGCGGTCGCCGGCATGCTGACGATGGCACTGGTGGTCGCCGGCGCGCTGTCGCACCTGGGACGCGTGCAATTGATCGCCGGACGGATCGACAAGGCCGCGCTGAGCAACCGCCAGCGCCGGCAGGTCGAGATCCCGTTCGAGGCCGGCGAGGCGTTCGACCTGCTCGACGCCGCGATCCGCGAACTGCCACGCGTGCAGCAGGTCGATAGCGCGCGCGACAGCCTGCAGGTGCGCGCCAAGGTCGGCCGCCCCGATGTCGAAATCGAACGCCTCGGTGGGCGCTGGAACCCGTTGTCGTGGTTCGGCATCCCGCGCAACCAGATCCTCGCCACCGTCACCCCCGGCCACGACAGCGGCAGCGTCACCCTGATCTGCGAACCCGAAAGCCCGGCATGGAGCGACTGGTTCCTGGTCGACGACGCCAGCAACTACGAGAACGCCGAAGCGATCACCCGCGCGATCAGCCGCCGGGTCGGCGAGCGCCGCCGCGGCGAGAAGGCCGACGCCGCCCAGACCGCGACCGAGAAGGAACTCACCGTCGCCAAGCTCAGCCTGCTGCACGCCCAGGTCGAGCCGCACTTCCTCTACAACACGCTGGCCAGCGCGCAGCTGCTGACCCGCAGCGACCCGGCGCGCGCCGACGAAATGCTCGGCCACCTGATCCAGTACCTGCGCCGCTCGCTGCCGAGCACCGACAACGAGTTGTCGACCCTCGGCATCGAGCTGGAACGGGCGGTGGCCTATCTGGAGATCCTCAAGGTGCGCATGGGGCCGCGGTTGTCGGTGCAGGTCGACGTGCCCGAGGAACTGCGTGCCACCGCGCTGCCGCCGATGATGCTGCAGACCCTGGTCGAGAACGCGATCAAGCACGGGCTGGAGCCGCGCACCGGTGGCGGCACGGTGTGGATACGCGCGCGTCGCGGCGACGATGGCGCGGTCGCGGTGACCGTGGCCGACGACGGCGACGGCTTCAACAACAAGACCAACGGCACCGGCATCGGCCTGCGCAACGTGCGCGAGCGCTTGCGGCTGGTCTACGGCGGCGAGGCCGCGCTGGCGGTGGTCGCCAACTTCCCCGCCGGCGTCGCCGCGACGATCAGCGTACCGGCCAATTTCAAACCCGAGGCCGACCGTGTCTGACCGCGCCCCCACCTGCGTCGTCGCCGAGGACGAAGCGCTGCTGCGCGAAGCACTGGTCGAACAGCTACGCCAGGCCTGGCCGGCGTTGCAGATCGTCGCCGAGTGCGAGGATGGCGCCAGCGCGGTCGAGGCGCTCGTCGAGCACCGGCCCGACGTCGCCTTCCTCGACATCCGCATGCCCGGCCTGACCGGGCTGGAAGTCGCCGCCGCGGCGGTCGATACCAGCCCGCAGACCCGCATCGTGTTCGTCACCGCCTACGACCAGTACGCGATCGACGCGTTCGAGCGCGGCGCGGTCGACTACCTGCTCAAGCCGATCAAGCCCGAGCGCCTGGCCGCGACCATCGAGCGCCTGCAAGCACGCACCGGCAACAACGAGGCCGCGGCACTGGCCGCGTTGCTCGAACGCCTCGGCCCGGTGGTCGGACCCGGCCGTCCACGCGACAACGCGCCGCCACCGCTGACCTGGATCACTGCCAGCGCCGGCCGCGAGACGCGGCTGATCCTGGTCGACGACATCGCCTATTTCCGCGCCGACAACAAGTACACCACGGTGGTCACCGCCGACGGCGAAGCGCTGCTGCGCACGCCGATCCGCGACCTGCTGACCGTGCTCGACGCGACCACGTTCAAGCAGATCCACCGCTCCACCATCGTCAACCTCAAGGCGGTCGCCGGCGTCGTCCGCGACGACAGCGGCCGCGGCACCGTCCGCCTGCGGTCGCGGCCGGAGACGCTGGCGGTCAGCGCCCCGTTCATGGCGCTGTTCCGGCACATGTGATCCTCGGCGCGCCCCGCCCGCGCGCCGCCCAACCAGAAAGGTGAACCATGAAACTCATGGCGTTGTTGGCTTTCGCACTGTCGCTGTTCGGCGTCGATATCGGCGGCAGCAGTTTCGTCACCCGCACCGTCGTCGACGGCGCCGAGGTCCTGCACAGCCGGGCGACCAGCGAGGCCGGCAGCGCGCGCTTCGAATGCGTGCGCAGCGCCAGCGGGCAATGCCACTACACGGTGTATCCGCGCGCCTGCACTTCCGACCCGTGCGAACCGCTCGACCATTTCGCGCTGGCGAACGGCGACAGCCGCCAGGTCCCCGGCCTGCACCGGTTCCAGCTGTGCGTCAGCGCCGACGACGCCACGCCCGGACCGGACTGCGAACCGCCGGAGCCGATCGCCGCGCAATGAACCCGCGCCGGCCCGCCGCTCTAGGAATCGCGGCGCGGCAGCGTCCAGTCGGGCCGGATGAAGTGGCAGGTGTAACCCTCGGGATAGCGCTGCAGGTAATCCTGGTGTTCGGGCTCGGCTTCCCAGAAGTCGCCCGCGGGCGCGACCTCGGTGACCGCCTTGCCGGGCCACAGGCCGGAGGCGTCGACGTCGGCGATGGTGTCCTCGGCGATCCGGCGCTGCTCGTCGGAGGTGGTGTAGATCGCCGAGCGGTACGAACGACCGCGGTCGTTGCCCTGCCGGTCCGGCGTCGACGGGTCGTGGATCTGGAAGAACAGTTCCAGCAAGCGGCGATAGCTCAAGGTCGCCGGCTCGAACACGATCTCGATCGCCTCGGCATGGTCGCCATGGTGGCGATAAGTCGCGTTGGCCACGTCGCCGCCGCTGTAGCCGACCCGCGTCGAGACCACGCCCGGCTGCCCACGGATCAACTCCTGCATGCCCCAGAAGCAGCCGCCCGCAAGCACTGCGCGCTCGGTGCTCATGGCGCATCCCCCAACTGGGCCAGGTAGGCGCCGTACCCTTCTGCCTCCATCTGCGCGCGCGGGATGAAGCGCAGCGACGCCGAGTTGATGCAGTAACGCAATCCGCCGCGATCGGCCGGCCCATCGGGGAACACATGGCCGAGGTGGCTGTCGCCGTGGGTCGAGCGCACTTCGGTGCGGACCATGCCGTGGCCGGTGTCGCGCACCTCGTTGACGTGGGCCGGTTCGATCGGCCGGGTGAAGCTCGGCCAGCCGCAGCCGGATTCGAACTTGTCGCCCGATGCGAACAGCGGCTCGCCGGACACGATGTCGACGTAGATGCCCGGCGCGTCGTTGCCGAGGTACTCACCGGTGCCGGGCCGCTCGGTGGCCGCTTCCTGGGTCACCCGGTATTGCTCGGGAGTGAGTTGGGCGATGCGTTCGGGACTCTTCTGATAGCGGCTCATGGGCCTCTCCTGGGGTATCGCCTAGATGCGGGCGACGGGATCGATCTCAACGTGGGGCTTGCGCGTTGGCGTTCGTTCATCGCCGCAGCGCGAAAGCGGCGCACCGACGCCGGCAAGCTGAACCCTGCCATTGCATCGCGCGCGCATTTCACGGCCACGTAGCCCGGCTTTAACAACCGCCGTGACAACCTCGGGCCCGTAGCAAATCAACACCACACCAATCACCACACCATGAGTGCGCACGTCGCACTTGCTTACCAGGTTTCAAGAGGAGAACTGCCATGACACGGTTCAAGCTTTCGACATTGTCGCTCGCGCTGCTGGGCGGGCTGGCCCTGACCGCCTGCGACAACACCCCCAACACTGCCGCCGTCGATACGTACGAGGCCGACACCACCGCCGCCACCGAGCCGGTGGAACCGATCGAGGACACCGCGCCGGTGGCCGACATCAACGACCCGACGGCAACGAGCGAGTACGACACCGCCGACCCGACCACCACCATGGGTGACGTCAACGAATACCCGATGGAGGAACAGGACCCGACCGCAGTGCCGGAGCCGGACCCGATGGATCCGCAGCTGGACGACCAGCAGGATCTCGAGGAGCCGGTCGACGAGACCCCGACGCCGCAATAGCGGCCTGATGGGACAACAAGTGCGACAACTGGAGAGGGCGCGACGGGTTCGCGCCCTCTCTTCTATGGGCAGCGTCCGAGCTTCATCGCGCGACCAATGGCTTCGCCCTACGCTCGAAGCAGTAGCGTCCGGCGCCGTGATCCCAGTCGTCCGCATTCCAGCGCCCGTCCATCGCCGGGGTCTTCGCGGTATCGGTGGCGAACACCGCGCACAGGCGGTAACTGCGCTTGCCCGTCACCTCGTAGCCGTAGGCCGCGCCGTCCACCGGATCGGTGATCGCCAGCCGTTGTCCCGGCTGCCGGGCCAGCGTCGCCAGGTCGGCCGGCAACGCGTTGTTGAGCTCGGCGTAGTGCTCGATGACCTGGACGATATGGTTGAGGTCGTCGATGCGCCGGCTGTCGAGTTTCATCTCGCGCTGCGCCGACGGCGAACCCATCACCCGGATCGCGGCGACCACCGTCGCCACCACCACCACACTGGCGGCGATCGCCAGCCATCGGCCCATCCGGTCCTGGGTGCTGCGGTCGGCGCTCACGGCTCTTCCTCCTCGCGGCGCAGGTCCATCAGGTAATGGCCGAAGATCGCGCCGGCGATCACCGCGACCACCAGCACCTTGAGCACGAAGCGCAACGACAACTCGCCGCCCAGCAGGTTGTAGACCAGCGTGATCAGGTCACCGACCAGCACCGTCGCGGCGAGGAACAGGGTCAGGTAGGTCAACCAGCGACGCACCGCCGACAGCCGCTTGACCGGACTGCGCGCCAGCTCCCTGCCGAGGTGGCGGGCGACGAACAGGAACACCGGGAACGCGATCACCAGCGAGGCCACCGACCAGCGCATCGAGTGCGCGAGGCTGCGCACCGCATGACCGGGATCGGCCGGATCCGGCAGGAAGCGGTTGATCAGGTCGAACAGCAGGCTGCCGAGGTGGTACGCCGACAGGTACAGGGTCGCGAACAGCACCAGGTACAGGAACGCCTCGCGCGGCGACAGGTACGGCCGTGGCCGCGGAACCGGCACCGGGAAGTCGACCTTGGCGTAGCTGTCGAGCGCGTCGCGGGCTTGCTCCAGCGGCCAGCCCGCCGACGCCAGCGCGGCCGCGATCGCATCGCGCGACGCGCCCCTGGCGAGGGCGTCGCGAACAAACCGTTGCAGCTCGTGCGTGGCAACCGCCATGTCCACTCCTTGTCGCAGTCCGATGCCGAAATCTAGCAGAGCACTTGGCGGAGCGCCTCGCGCCCGACCAGCCGCGCACGGCGACGGCGGCTTCACCCAATGCCGCGACGCGGGCATTCATCGAGTGGTTTCAGCCGTCGACCGAGCCGGCTGCGACGCGGCCAGGTACGACTCGACCACCTCGGTGATCCACTGCATCAACGCCTGCACCCGCGGCGCCAAGTGGCGCCGATGCGGGTAGACCAGCGACACCGGCATCGGCGCCGCCGTGAACCCGGGCATCACTTCCACCAGCAATCCCTTGGCGACCGGGTCGCGGGAACCGCAGACCGGTGTCTGGATCAGGCCGAGGCCGGCCAGGCAGGCGGCGGTGTAGGCCTCGGTGCCATTGACGGTGATCGCGCTGTGCACCGGGTGCTCCCGGACTTCGCCGTCTTCGCGATATTCCCAGCCGGCGCCCTGCGGGCTGAGCCGGGTCGAGTAATGGACGATGCGGTGCCGGGCGAGGTCGGCCAGGCAGGTCGGCACGCCATGGGCGTGCAGGTACGCGGGACTGGCCAGGTTGCACATCTGCATCAACCCCAGCGGACGCGCGACCAGTTCCGCATCGACGAGCGTGCCGACGCGCAGCACGCAATCGAATCCTTCCTGCACCAGGTCGACGTGGCGGTCGGTGGTGCTGATCGCGATCTCGAGTTGTGCATGCGCGGCGACGAACTCCGGCAGCCGTGGGATGACCACGTCGCGCGCGATGACGTGCGGCATGTCGACGCGCAGCCGACCGCGCAACCCGCCGGTCGCGGGCCGGAACATCGCCTGCAGTTGCTCGGCGTCGGCGACCAGTTGGCTGCATCGGTCGAGGAACTGTTCGCCGTCCGCGGTCAGTCGCACGTGCCGGGTGGTGCGTTGCAACAACCGCGCCCCGACGCGCGCCTCGAGCTGCCGCACCACGGTCGAGACGCGGCTCTTGGCGAGCCCGAGCTGCTCGGCTGCCTGGGTGAAACTGCCCAGTTCGGCGACGCGGGCGAAGACGCGCAGGTCGTTGAGTTCCATGAACCACTGTACTCCAGGAGAGAACGATTTGGTATTCATTGCGACCTTTATCCGCCACACGTGAACCATGCATCCTGCCCCGGTCGCACAACGCCCCCAAAACCAGGAGACCGAAATGACCGGATCAACCCAACCCGTGGCACTCATCACCGGCGGCAGCCGCGGCCTCGGCCGCAGCAGTGCGCTGAAACTGGCGGAGCGCGGCGTCGACGTGATCCTGACCTACAAGGACAACGCCGATGCCGCGCAGGCGGTGACAAGCGCGATACAGGCGCTCGGCCGCCGCGCGGTCGCACTGCGCCTCGACATGGCCGACAGCACGCATTTCGACGCGTTCGCCGCGCAAGTGAAGGCGGCGCTGGCCGACACCTGGCAGCGCGAGACCTTCGACCACCTCGTCAACAATGCCGGCACCGGCGGGCAGCTGCCATTCGCGGAGACCACCGCGGCCCAGTTCGACCACCTCTTCGCGGTCCATCTCAAGGGCACGTTCTTCCTGACCCAGGCGCTGTTGCCGCTGATCGCCGACGGCGGCCGCATCGTCAACACCTCGTCGGGCCTGACCCGCTTCACCTTCCCCGGCTACTCGGCGTACGCGGCGATGAAGGGCGGTATCGAGGTGCTGACCCGCTACATGGCCAAGGAGCTGGCGCCGCGCGGCATCCGGGTCAACACGATCGCACCTGGCGCGATCGAGACCGATTTCGGCGATGGCCTCGTGCGAGACAACGCGCAGGTCAACGCCTACCTTGCCGACGCCACCACCCTCGGCCGCGTCGGCCTGCCCGACGATATCGGCGGCGCGGTAGCGGCCCTGTTGTCCGAAGGGAACCAGTGGATCACCGGCCAGCGCATCGAAGCGTCGGGCGGGATGATGCTCTGAATCCGCGGCGGTCGAGCATGCTCGCGGGAGTGAGGGCGGCCGGCCATGCGGCGGCGGCCCGCGTTACCCTCTGCGATCCCTCCCCGCACCGGCCCGTCCTTGTCCGCGTCCATGCTCCGCACCCTGCAAGCCACCCGCTACGTCACGCCATTGCGCGAGGGCGGCTCGATGCCGGCCATCGTCGAGGCCGACGATGACGGTCTCTACGTGCTCAAGTTCCGCGGCGCCGGCCAGGGCCCGAAGGCGCTGGTGGCCGAGGTCGTCGTCGGCGAACTGGCCCGTGCGCTTGGCCTGCCGGTGCCGGAGATCGTGCTGATCGAGTTGGACGCCGAACTGGCGCGCACCGAAGGCGACCCCGAGATCCAGGAGCTCATCCGCGCCAGCGCCGGCCTGAACCTCGGGCTCGACTACCTGCCCGGCTCGGTCAACTTCGATCCGGCCGCGGAACGGCCCGACGGCGACCTCGCCTCGGCGATCGTCTGGCTCGACGCCTTCACCAGCAACGTCGACCGCAGCTTCCGCAATACCAACCTGCTGGTCTGGCACGGCGCACCGTGGCTGATCGACCACGGCGCGGCGCTGTACTTCCACCACGGCTGGGACGGCTCGACCGCCGCCGCCGACAGTCGCTTCCCGATGGTCCGCGAGCACGTGCTGTTGCCGCTGGCCGACGGCATCGAGGCGGCCGACACGCGCCTCGCGCCGCAGGTCACCCGCAAGTTGCTCGAAGGCATCCTCGCGCGGGTGCCGGACAGCTGGCTCGAGGGTGAGGACGCCTGGGGCGATCCGGCCACCCAGCGCGCGGCCTACGTCGACTTCCTGCTGCAACGCCTGGCCAACCGCCGCGGCTTCCTCGAGGAGGCACGGCATGCACGCGGCTGACAGCTACGACTACAGCGTGATCCGGGTCGTGCCGAGGGTCGAGCGCGGCGAGTTCGTCAATGCCGGGGTGATCCTCTCGTGCGAGTCCCGCAAGTTCCTGCAGGCGCGCGTGGAGGTCGACGAGCACAGATTGCGCGCGCTCGACCCGGCGATCGACATCGAGGCCGTGCGCCGCCACCTGCAGGCGATCGTCCGCATCTGCGACGGCGCGCCCGATGCCGGCCCGATCGCGCGGTTGCCGCGCCGCGGCCGCTTCCACTGGCTCACGGCGACGCGCAGTTCGATCATCCAGACGTCGCCGGTGCACATGGGCCGCTGCAACGACCCGGCGATGTCGATCGAGCGGCTGTTCGAGCGGATGGTGCGGGTCGCACGATGATGCGTACGGACGGTGCCTAACTCGACGGCGCCTCTCCTGCGGATGCCGCGTCGACCGGCTCCGCGGCGCCGGTAGGCTCCGCGCTGGCCGCAGCCGTATCGTCTTCCGTGGGAGGCGGCGGCGAAGTCGGCGGCGTCACCGGCGTCACTTGCCAGATCGTGTTCGACAGGTCGTCGGCGACGATCAGCGCGCCACGCGGATCGACGGTCACGCCGACCGGGCGGCCGTAGGTGGTGCCGTCGACGTTGAAGCCGCTGACGAAGTCGACCGGATCGCCCGCCGGCCGACCGTTGCGGAACGGCACGAACACGACCTTGTAGCCGACCGGCTCGGCGCGGTTCCAACTGCCGTGCTCGCCGACGAACGCGCCGTCGGCGAACGCTCCGCCCATCGCCGGGATCGAGAAATCCAGCCCGAGCGCGGCCACGTGCGAGCCCAGCGAGTAGTCCGGGGTGATCGCCGACGCCACCTTCTCCGGGTCCTGCGGCATCACCCGCGGGTCGACGTGCTGGCCCCAGTAGCTGTACGGCCAGCCGTAGAAGCCGCCCTCGCGCACCGAAGTCAGGTAGTCCGGCACCAGGTTGGGGCCGAGTTCGTCGCGTTCGTTCACCGCCGCCCACAGCTGGTCGGTGCCGGGCAGGATCGCCAGCGCGGTCGGATTGCGCAGGCCGGTCGCGTACGGCTTGTGCATGCCGGTCTCGCGGTCGATCTGCCACACCACGGCGCGGTCGACCTCGGCGGTCATGCCACGCTCGGTGATGTTGCTGTTGGACCCGATGCCGACGTACAGGAACCGCCCATCCGGGCTGGCGGTCATCGCTTTGGTCCAGTGGTGGTTGATGTCGGATGGCAACAACGCGACCCGCTCCGGCTCGCCGCTGGCCTGGGTCTGGCCGTCGCGGTAGTCGAACCGCACCACTTCGTCCTGGTTGGCCACGTACAGCGTGCCGTCGACGAACGCCAGCCCGTAGGGGGCGTTGAGATTCTCGGCGAACACCGACTGCAACTCGTAGGTGCCGTCGCGGTCGGCGTCGCGCAGCAGGGTCAGGCGGTTGCCGCCCTTGACCGAGGTGTTGCCGGCGGCCTTGATCGGCCCGGCAACGATGTCCTTGGGCTTGAGCTTGGGCGCGTTGCCGCCGCGACCCTCGGCCACGAGGATGTCGCCGTTGGGCAGCACCAGCGTCTGCCGCGGGATCTGCAGGTCGGTCGCGATCGCGGTGATCCGGTAGCCGTCCGGCACCACCGGGCGGCGGTCGCCCCACTCGCCCGGGTCGGCGATGACCATGCTCGGCAGCAGCCCGCGCGAGGGTTCCGGCAGGGTCGGGTTGGCGCCGTACTGCGGCGGCTCGAGATCACCGCCACCGCAGGAGGCCAGCAGCACCGACACAGTGGCGATGGCGAGAACGTCCAGGCGGCTCATGACAGACCTCCCACGCGATACCCCGAGAACCCCAGCCAGGTCGCCGCGATCGCCAGCGCGGTGACCACCAGCGACAGCACCAGCGCCTCCGGGAAGATCGCCCAGGCGTCCTGCCCGTGCACCAGCGCGTTGATGAAGCCGAACACGAACGTGGCCAGCAGCAGCAGGAAGTACAGCAGGCCGCTCCGGCCGCTGCGGTACAATCCGACAATCGCGCACACCAGCGCCAGCCCGCACAGCACCATCGCCCCGGTGATCAGCCACGACGCGAAGTTGCTCCACTGGATGTGCTGGCTGGAGTGGTACGCCCAGTCGCACAGCAGCCCACCGAGGAACAGCGGCACGGTTCCGGCGAGCAGGACTGCATGGAACGGATGGATCGCCCGCAAACGGGTCCAGTCGTACGTCGCAGCCATGTGCATTCTCCTGACGGGGGCCTGAACAGGACAACCCCATCACAGCGGGAGTGCACGGGAGGCGAAGGCGGGGGCTCCACCGGGTCAGTGCCCACTGTTCTGTTCTGTCAGATATCACCACCGACGTTGCGGCGCAGCCGCGCGGCCCACTTCTTCGACGTGGCCGACAGCGGCAACAGGCTGGTGTAGACCTCCCGGCCCAGCTTCGAGACGGCGTACCCATCGTCCTGCTTGACGACCAGGCCGGCGGCGCGCAATTCCTTGAGCCGCGTGTTCAACACCGCGGGCGAGATGGTTTCACAGGCGGCCTCGAGCTCGCCAAAGGTGCACGGGCCCTGCGCACTCAGCACCCACACCACCCCCATCGCCCATCGCCGGCCCAACAGGTCGAGCAACGCCATGATCGGGCTGCCGCTCCTGGAACCGCGAACCGGACGCCCTGGAACCGGGATCTTGGCCATCCGCAACCTCCTTGACTATTATTTTGATACTAAACTATGTTTTTAATAGTACATTACGGAGGCGATCGTGGCCCGCCCAAGGCTCTATACCGGCACGAAGAACGCATCGAGCTGGGCGATGCGCGCCTGGCTCGCACTCAAGGCGTCCGGTTACGACTTCGACGAGGAACTGGTCGACATCCGCCGCCCGCAGCGCTTCGGCAACCTCGCGTCGATCGGCCGGTTCTCCCCGCCTGCCGCGATCCCGGTACTCGATACGGGACACACCGTGATCTTCGATTCGAACGCGATCATGGAGTTCGCCAACGACGTGTGCGATGGCAGGTTGCTGCCCCGCGACATCGAAACGCGGGCCCACGCGCGCTCCCTGATCGCCTGGCAGCACGCCGGGCTGTCGTCGCTGTGCCATCGCATCTCGTTCGAAAGCGCCTTCTATCCGCTCAAACGGCCACTGACCGACGCCGAGCAGGATGAATGCGCACGGTTGTTCCAGAGCTACGAGGCCGCGCTGGAAAGATACGGCGGTCCCTGCCTGATCGGCGACATTTCCCTGGCCGACTTCATGCACACGCCGACCGTGGTCAGGCTGGCCCGGCACGCGACCGACACTTCGGCGTGGCCCCGGACCGGGGCGTGGATGCACGTGCTGCTCGGCCATCCCCTCGTCGTCGAGTGGTTGGCGGAGGCCGACCGGCTTCCGCACATCTGGTACGACGACTACCTCGTCGATCCCACCGATCCGATGCCGCTACTCGCGGGCGCATCAAATGCCGGTCCCGGCGCATAGGCTCCCGGTCCGGAAGTAGGCGATACTCGGCCGACGCGGCGACTCCGGGACGCAGGAGGATCGGGCTGTGGATCGATTCATTGAAATGGAGAGGACACCTTGAGTTCCGTCATATTGCGGCGCGCGATCGCCTTGCTTGCTGCCGCCCTGCTCTGTTGCAGCCCATCCGTCGTGGCGCAGCCCGACCCCGCCAAACCACACAACCGCGCCGAGGCGACACGGATCATCGCCGACATGCGTCGCATCGTGACCGACGATGGCATCGAGCGACTGGAAAAGGTGCGCATCGGCGGCATCGACCAGTGGGTATCGATCCGTGGCAGCGATCCGCGCAACCCGGTGCTGCTGATGCTGCACGGCGGGCCGGGCTGGGTGTCGATGCCGACCAGCTGGTACTTCCAGCGGGGCTGGGAGGAATACTTCACCGTCGTCCAGTGGGACCAGCGTGGCGCGGGCAAGACCTACGCCGAGAACGACCCCGACGCGGTCGCACCGACCATGACGCTGGAGCGCATGGTGGCCGATACCGAAGAGATGGCCGCCTGGCTGCGCCGCGAGTTCGGCAAGGAACGCATCTTCGTGCTCGGCCAGTCCTGGGGCAGCTACCTCGGGCTGGAGCTCGCGCGCAAGCGGCCGCAGTGGCTGCACGCCTACATCGGCATCGGCCAGCTCTCCAATGCTCCCGAGAGCGAGCGGCGCGGCTGGGCGTTCGCGTTCGAGCGCGCGCAGCGTGATGGCAACCGCACCGCCATCGAAGACCTGCAGTCGGTCGCGCCCTACGCGCAGGGCGACGCGCCGATACCGCTGGAAGACCTGATGAAACAGCGCAAGTGGCTCAACCATTACGGCGGAATGGTGTACAACCGCACCGGCGGACAGGCCGAGGCGGCGGCGATCGCACTTTCACCGGAGTACACCGACGCCGATCTGGCGACGATCTGGGAGGCCAACGAGTTCTCGATGGACAAGCTGCTCGCCGAGGCACTGACCCTCGACATGACCGGGGTGGACCGGCTGGACGTGCCATTGATCCTGTTCCTGGGCCGACACGACTACAACGTGTCGTCGAGTGTCGCGGCGGAATGGTTCGAGCAGGTCCAAGCGCCATCGAAACGGTTGGTGTGGTTCGAGCACTCCGCCCACGAGGTCATGAACGAAGAACCCGGCAAGACCCTGGTGTCTCTGGTGCAACACGCATTGCCGATTGCCGAACGCGCCGGGGACGTGCCCCCGCGCTAGGCAGCACCGCCGCGTGCCTGCGGCTGACCCCAGACACTCGAAAGGCCCGGGTAGATGCCCGGGCCTTTCGCATCTCCGACGACCTGTCTCAGGCCTTCTTCTCGTCCACGATCCACTGGTCGATCTTGCGCTCCAGCAACGTCAGCGGCAGCGCGCCGCCGCCGAGCACGGCGTCGTGGAAGCGGCGGATGTCGAAGTCGTCACCCAGCTCGGCCTCGGCCTTCGCGCGCAGGTCCTGGATCTTGATCATGCCGATCTTGTAGCTGGTCGCCTGGCCCGGCCAGGTGATGTAGCGGCGCACTTCGGCCTCGATCGCTTCGCGCGGGATCGAGCTGTTCTCGGTGAAAAACGCCACCGCCTGCTCCTGGGTCCAGCCCTTGGCGTGCAGGCCGGTGTCGACCACCAGCCGGATCGCGCGCCACATCTCCGAGGTCAGCCGGCCGAACTTCGAGTACGGGTCGGTGTAGGTGCCCGGCATCTCGCGCGCCAGCCATTCCGAGTACAGGCCCCAGCCTTCCGAGTAGGCGCTGAAGCCGGCCTGCTTGCGGAACTCCGGCACGCCCTGCAGCTCCTGCGCGATCGCGATCTGCATGTGATGGCCCGGAAGGCCCTCGTGGTAGGCGATGACCTCCAGCGTGGTCTTCGGCATCGCGCTCATGTCCGACAGGTGCGCGTAGTACACGCCCGGCCGCGAGCCGTCCGGCGTACTCGGGTAGTAGTGCTGCGCGGCGCCGTCGACCTCGCGGAACGGCTCGACACGCTTGACCACCAGATCGGCCTTCGGCAGCAGGCCGAAGTAGTTCGGCAACTGCTTCTTGATCGTGTCGATCGCCTTGGTGGCATCGTCGATGTAGCCTTGTCGGCCGGCGTCGGTGTTGGGGTACTTGAACTGCGGATCGGTGTCGACGAACTTGAAGAACGCCTTCAGGTCGCCCTCGAAACCGACCTTGTCCTTCAACGCCACCATCTCGCCGCGGATGCGCGCGACCTCGTCCAGGCCGATCTGGTGGACCTGCTCCGGGGTCAGGTCGGTGGTGGTCGACGCGGCCAGGCGCTCGGCGTAGTACGCGGCGCCATCCGGGTGGGTGGTGCCGACGCCCGACGGGTTGACCAGCGCGTTCGGCATGTCGGCCTTGTACCAGGCGATGACGTCGGCAAACGCCGGCTGCACCGCTTCCACCAGCGCTGCGCGGGCGCTGTCCTTCAACTCCTGCGCGCGCGCCGCGTCGATCTTGCCGGCCTTCACCAGCGCATCGGCCTTGGCCTGCGCGTCGGCCCACAGCGCGCTGTCCTTGCCCTCGGTGAACGGCGCGCCGGTGATGACCCTGCCGGCCTGCTCGATCACGCCCTCGTGGGCGAAGCGCGGCGGGCGGATGCCGAGCTCGGCCGAACGCTTGACCTGGTCCATCAACTGCCCGAACGCACGCGGCACCTCGCGCAGGCGCGCCACGTAGGCGGTGTAGTCGGACTCCTCCTCGACCTTGTGAAAGTTGATCAGGAACGTCGGCAGCTGTGCCTGCATGCCGCCCATCTGTTCGAACGGGTAGTTGTGGTCGGCGAAGCGGTCGGCCGCCTGGGCGGTTTCCAACTGGTACTCGAACAGGTCCCACGACAGCTTGGCGTCGTCGCCGAGCACGTCGTAGTCGAAGGTCGACTGCATTTCCGCGACGGCCGCCTCGCGCCAGGCGAGTTGCTGCTTCGCCCCCTCGCGCGACATGTCGTCGAGCTTGGAGTAGTTGTCCTTGCGGCCGAGGAACGTCGCCCGGACCGGACTGAACTGCAGCTCCTCCTCCCACTTGCGCTCGAACCACGCATTGATGCGCGCGTCCTCACTGGTGGCGGCGGCCTGGGTGGGCGTGGTCGCGGACGCGACAGCCCCCGTCGTCGGTGCAGCGTTCGAACACGCGGCCAGCAGGGCCAGGGACAGGGCGGATACGACGAGGGTGCGACGCATGGCAGCTCCGATTGGATGGGAGCGGGGCTCCCGGAACGCCGATCATGCCGCAAGGACTGGAACTTGCGCAGCGTGCCAGAAGGCCCGGACAATGCGACATGACGCTCCCAAAAAAGCAAACAATGACCGACCGTGCACGACGCACGGCCGGTCCCTCGCTGGCACCTACTTTTCGAGGAAGTTGAGAAGGTCCTGGTTCACCCGGTTCTTGTGGGTATCGGTCAGGCCGTGCGGCGCACCCGGGTAGACGATCAGTTGGGCGTCTTCGATCAGCTGGACAGCCGCGTGGGCGGAGCCCTCGATCGGGACAATCTGGTCGTCATCGCCGTGGATGATCAGGGTCGGCACGTCGAAGCGCTTGAGGTCCTCGGTGAAGTCGGTGGCCGAGAACGCGGCGATCGAGTCGTAGGTGTTCTTGTGGCCGGCTTGCATGCCTTGCGCCCAGAACGAGTTGATCAGGCCCTGTGAAGGTTCCGCGCCGGGACGGTTGAAGCCGAAAAACGGGCCGGACGCGATGTCGAGGTAGAGCTGCGAGCGGTTGGCCAGCGAGGCTTCGCGCATGCCGTCGAACACCTCGACCGGCACCCCGCCCGGGTTGGCTGCGGTCTTGAGCATGAGCGGCGGGACCGCGCTGACCAGCACTGCCTTCTTGACCCGGTCGGTGCCGTGGCGACCGATGTAACGGGCGACCTCGCCGCCGCCGGTCGAGAAGCCGACCATGGTCACGTCGTCCAGATCCAGGGTGTCGATCACCGTGGCCAGGTCGTCAGCGTAGTGGTCCATGTCGTTGCCGTCCCACGGCTGACTGGAACGGCCGTGACCGCGGCGGTCGTGGGCGACGACGCGATAGCCCTTGGAGGCAAGGAACAGCATCTGCGATTCCCAGCTGTCGGAGTTCAGTGGCCAGCCGTGACTGAAGGTAACCACCGGGCCATCCTTCGGACCCCAGTCCTTGTAGTACAGCTGGACGCCATCCGGCGTAGTGATGTAGCTGCTGGCCGGGCTCGAGGTGACGGCAGTCTGCGGCTGGCTGGTGTTGGCGGCGAGCGCCGGGCTGGCGGAAACCGCGAGGACGGCAACGGCGAGGGTACGGGCGAGGGTGTTCATGGTGGGCTCCTGATCAAAATTGTCCGGCGGAAGTGCCGGGATGTCGTGACAGGGCCTATGCTGCGCGCACAAGGAGAACTAGAAGCAACGTATAGTCCTTAAAAATTTACTTTGAGTATCAATTAATGGTCGACCGCCTCGAAGTCCTCCTCGCCCGTTTCTCAGTCAGCGCGCGGATGTTCCACGCCGGCGCGTTGTGCGGCATCAACGACCTGACACCCGGGGACGACACCGGCCAATTGCATCTGGTGCGGAACGGCACGGTCGAACTCGTCCACGACGGCGTGCCCGCGTTGCGGGTCACCACCCCGAGCGTGCTGCTGTATCCACGGCCGATGCCGCACCGGTTCGTCACCGACCCCGATTGCGGCGCGGACTTCGCCTGCGCGCACCTGCGATTCGAGGGCGGTGCAGCCAACCCGATCGCCGCCGCCCTGCCCGCCTTCACCTGCCTGCCACTGACCGAGATCGACGGTGCCGACGGCGTGCTCGCGTTGCTGTTCGAGGAAGCTTTCGAACACCGCTGCGGCCGGCAGGCGCTGCTGGACCGGCTGTTCGAAGTCGTGTTGATCCAGATCCTGCGCCAGCTGATGGAACACGGGCAGACCCGCGCCGGCATGCTCGCCGGCCTCGCCGACACCCGTCTGCGTCGCGCATTGGTGGCAATGCACGAACAACCCGCGCGCGAATGGTCACTGGAAACCCTGGCCGCCAGCGCCGGCATGTCACGCAGCGTATTCGCCAATGGCTTCCGCGAAACCGTAGGCTGCACGCCCGGCGCCTACCTGCAGCAATGGCGCATCGGCCTGGCCCAGCAAGCGCTGCGCGATGGACGTCCGCTCAAACTGATTGCCAGTGAGGTCGGCTACGGCAGCGAGGCCGCGTTGTCGCGGGCATTCAAGGCGGTGCTCGGGGTGTCACCGAGAGAGTGGAAGCGCGCACAGGGTTGACCGACCCAAGCCGCGAGTTGTGCGCCGTCAGGACTATCCAGCCGGCGCCAGCTTCAGCGCAACGGCCACCGCCTCGGTCGAAAATTCATGGCGACTGGCCGCATCGTCGTCCACCACCGCCTTCTCGTTGGCCAGCAGCGGCGGGAAGAATTTCGAGCGTGGCGTGTACATCGGCGCGTTGACCGTGAAGCCCACCGGGCCCGGATATTCACCGACCAGTTCGCGGTGCAACAGCACCGCGGCGAGCAGCTGGAGTTGTCGGCCCGGATGCATGCCATCCGCATCGTGCCACTGCAGGTCCGGGTGCGCCGCGACGGCTCGCGCATAGAGCTCCGACACCGGAATGAAAGGCGCTGACGCCGCAGCCGCAGCCTGCGCTTCGCCTGCGAGAAGGGCAACGGACGCCGATGGCAAGCGCTGGTAGGTGCCCAGGAACAGCGGCGTCGCGCCATGCTCCCGTGCCGTGGCGGCCAGCGACTGCAATGCCTCCCCCGAGATACTGGCGGTTTCGCAGGACTTGATGTCCCGACAGACCAGATCGCCGCCGCGCTCCTGAAGCACCACGTAGTCGTACTGCCCGTTCTCCAGCACCGCGCCGACGGAACCGTCCTCGACGCGATGGCGGAGCGTCGCGCCGCCCTTGGCCAGCATCTCGCTATGAATCGCCTGGCCGTTGGCATCACCGAGCGCGTCGAGAACGGCCGGAAGGTTGCTGGTGTAGATCAGGCTGTTGCCGACGAACAGGATGCGGGTCGGGGTCGGGGTCGGGGTCGGGGTCGGGGTCGGGGTCGAGAGGTTGCTGCACGCGGCTGGTGCGAGTGCGAGTGCGCCGCCGAGGATGAGCGCAGAGACAATGAGTCCTTTCATCTGCATGGGTGGGAGTTCCTTTGGTGAGGGCTGGCGCCTGAGTCAAGCCGAGTGACGAGAGCATCGATTGGAAGGACCATTGGACGCGCTACGGCGCGCGCGAAACAACGTTGGTCACCAACTCTTCACGAAGCGGCGCCCTGCCGGACACCTCAGAATAGAGAAGGCTTGTCCGACAAGTCGATCAGTTCGTTGTTCCCCAAGTCCAGCCTGACATGCTCGGACGGCGCGCCCGCGGCGAGCTTGAGCATAATCGCCATCAACGGCTTGAAACGCGCCTGCACCACGTCGCCGATCGTGTTGGCGTTGCTGACGCGCTCGTCATGCATCAGCAGACTCGCGTCGGTTTTTTGCAAAGCCCGGGCGAGCAATTGGTAGTGCGCCGCGCGCTCGGCGGAAATGTCGGCGAGCGCGAGGTCACCGGCGTTGGCGAGGCGCACGAAGTCACCGACCATTTCGAGTGCCTGCCACTGGGCTAAGTCTTCCAACTGCATGCCGTTGGCCCGGGCCAGCGCGCGCGCCTTGGCTTCGGCGGCGGCGAGGTCGGGCGCGAACGCGGGATTGCTCGCACCGCTGCCGCCCGCGTCGGACAGGCAGTCGAAGAAGTCCGTCGAAAGCCCGGCACGCTCCCCGGTATTGGCCAGTTCCTTCAGCGTGACCTCGGTCTGCAGCTGCGACGACACGAGCAGGTCGGCGCCGGTCAGCGGACTCTTGACCAGTTCGCGCATGTCGCAATGCCAGTCGTCGTTCAACAATCGCAGGCGCACCAGCTCGGTCATGTAGCGATAGGTGAAATCGCCGTAGCTCGTCGCCTCGAGGATGGAGAGGCTCCATTGTGCCGGCTTGGCGTAGGCATGCTCGGCGCGATAGAGGTCGAACAGCTCGTCGAAGCGCGGCACCTCATCCAGCCGCACGGTCTCGACCTCGACCTGATCCGTGCCGTCGAGCGTCATCAGTTTATAGGCCGGCACATAGGCGGCCAGGGACGGCGCCTGGATGTTGAACAGCGCGGTATCGCGACCGTAGTCGCGCACGGCCATGTCGTTGAAATGCATGTGGCCGCCGACGTGCACCTTAAGGCCGGTTTCGGCCAGCACGCGGGCCGTGTCTTCGGCAGGACGGCGCACCAGTTGCATCGCGTCCGCGCCGAGCAGTGCCTCGATGTCGTCCGATGCGCCGTTGTAGAACTCGGCCATCGGGAAGTGGCTGAAGGCGATGACCTGCTTGCCCCTGGCCTCGCCGCGGGTCACCACGCTGCGCAGCCACTCGACCACGTGTGGCTTGTGGCGGAGCATCGCGTTATAGCCCTGATTGCCGGAGCCGGT
Organism: Lysobacter sp.; assembly: GCA_050737695.1. GTDB lineage: Bacteria > Pseudomonadota > Gammaproteobacteria > Xanthomonadales > Xanthomonadaceae > Novilysobacter. The sequence goes on from JBOHYB010000021.1 coordinate 46,628, forward strand.
GAAGTCGTTGCGGCCGGGGCCGGTAGGCACATACACGTTGGCGTCCAAGCTCACCAGCCAGACGCCTTCGACCGGTTCCACCACGTACGAGGTATCGGTGACCGTCTTGCAGAAGGTCTGGCAGATCTCGTACTGGCGGTTCGCCCAAGCAGTTTGCTCCAGCGCCGCCCGGTAGTTGTAGTCGTCGTAGCTGTAGGTGCTGTACGGCGTCTCGTAGTAGAGGTACTGCGGCTTCGGCATGAAGCCGTGCTTCGCCAGTACCTTCGTGATGCCGGCGTAGCCGAGGTGCCGCACTTCCTGCGTGCAGTAGCTCGCGCCCACCCGGGCCGACTCGCCTGCATACGGGGCGCTGCAATCGGCGTTGCCGCCGCGGCTGTAAATGGGTTGCGGGAAGCCGGTTTCGCCGGTGACCGGATCGGTGCCGAGGTAGTCGTCCTTGCCGCCAGGCCGCTCGAACGGGCGAACCGGGTCGTGGTTGCCCGGCGCGGCGAAGAACTCGATGCCGTGCTTCTCCGAGTAGTCGTCCAGGATGCCGACGAGACCCCGCATGTGGACCGGCTGGCCGTCGTCGGAAAAATCACCGGGCAGCGCGATGTACTTCACGCCGCGCGCCACCGCGTCGTCCAGCGCGGCGATGAACGCGAAGTAGTTCTCGTTGAACAGGCGCGTGGACGTCAGCTGCGCCTGCATGGTGCGGATGGTGGCGTTGCGGCCGTTGCGGGGATTGCGCACCCCCGGGAACGAGCCGTCCTGGAACTCCGCATAGACATCGTGGAAGTGGATGTCCGGCATGAAGGCGATCTGCACCGGCGCGCGGGCCGGCGCGGGCGTCGGCGGCACGGCCCCCTGCCGCACCGCCACCCCGCTGCCATGGCCCGCGGCGCAGGCCGCCAGCAGTCCGGCCAGCGCCGCCACCGCCGCCGCACGACCGAAGAACATCCGCGCCCTCATCGACCCATCGCCATGCGTGATCGCCGACTCAGAAGTCGACCCGCACACCCAGGCTCAAGCGGCGGCCGGACAGCTCGTACATCGTCGGGAACGACGGGTCCATGGTGTAACCGGTCGTCGCCTCGTCGGTGACGTTGATGCCCTTCAGGCTGAGCTTGACGTTGTCGGTGACCCAGTAGCCGACAGAGATGTCGGTCTGGCCATAGCCGTCGCGATAGATCGGGTACATGTTGTAGCCCAGGCTCTCGACGTACTCGTCCTTGTAGTTGTACGACACGCGCGCGTCGAAGCGTGCGTTGTCGTAGTACAGGGTGAAGTTGTAGGTCTGCTCGGCCAGCCCCGGCATCGGCGTCTTGATGCCGAGCGCCGACTCGCCGGCGAGCGAGCTGTCCAGCGAGGTGTAATTGGCATTGATGCCGAACCCTTCCAGCGAGGGGTGCAGCATGCTCAACGGCAGCTGCGCGATCAGCTCGAAACCGTCGACGTCGTAGGACCCGGCGGCGTTTACCGGCTGGTAGACGTCGAAGTCGTAATAGCCGGCGAGCGTGCCGTTGGCGTTGTACACCGCCACGTCCGGGACCACCCCGGTCAGCGCGTTGATGACCACGCCGTCGATCTTCTTCTGGAAGTACGACGCTGCCAGCAAGCCACCGTTGTCCAGGTACTTCTCCAGGCCGACGTCCCACTGCTCGGCCGAGGTCGGCGCCAGGTTCGGGTTGCCGTCGGTGAATCGGAACGAGCTCCAGCTGGCCGTGCGCTTGTAGGCGAGGTCGCTCAGGGCCGGGCGCATCATCGCCTCGGATGCGGCGGCGCGCAGCAGCAGGCCATCGGACAACTCGGCGCTCATGTTCAGGCTGGGCAAGACGTCCGAGTAGTCGCCCTTCTGCGACACCGGGTCCTCGGTGAAGCCCGGGGTGCCGTCGGGGTTCTGGATCGGGTGGTAGCCGAACGACATCACCGAGGTGTCGACGTAGCGCGCACCGGCGTTGATGAAGATCGGGAACCGGCCCAGGTCGAAGTCGAAGTCGGCCATCGCGTACAGGGCGGTCGCTTCCTCGTCGACACGATAGAACTCGCCCTCGTCGAACGGCGTGGCGAAGCCAGCGTAACGGAAGGTGTCGCGGGCGTAGTCGTTGGACACCTGCTTCCAGGCCAGGTCGCGCGCCTCGTACTCCCCGCCGGGAACGATGTCGCTCACCCACTCCAACTCGCTGTCGGCCAGGGTGCGCTCGCCGGCCCACGACTCGTCACCCGCGCCAGGCCCCTTGATGTCGAGCTCGCCGCGGTTGCGCTCCTTCGACTTGTCGGTGTAACGCGCACCGAATTGCACGTGGTGCAACGCCGGGAAGAACGCCAGGTCCAGCGTCTTGCGGAAGTTCACCTGCGCGGCGTACTTGTCGTCGGTGACCTTTTCCAGGCTGGTCTCGTACGCCTCGAAGATGTAGCTGTCGGGCGCGTCGTACATGTCGATGGTGGCCGGGTCGGCGCTGGGGATCGTCTCGCCGCCTGTCTCGGTCCAGCGCGTGCGCGACGGCGCATAGGCCACGTGCTTGAGGTTGGCGTGGTCCAGCGTCTTTTCCGCGCCGGAGTAACCGATCAGGCCATCGACGGTCCAACTGTCGCCCTTCCAGTCCAGCGCCACGCTGTACTGGCCGAAGTCGGTCTTGTTGATGCGCTCCTTGCTCAGGAACTCGTGCTGGGTGGCGGTGTAGGACACGTCACGCAATACCACCATGCCGTACTCGGCCAGGGTGGTGGCGTCGTACTCGTGGATGGTGTCCAGCGTGCTGCGGCTGGAGGCCGAGTAGGCTGCGGCGTCGTACTCGTCCTCGGTGGTGTCGTAGCCGCCGACCATGGCGTCGAAGGTCAGGCTGAAGTCGCGGCGGGGCCGGTACTGCAGCGCCGCGGTGGCGCCCCACTTGTCCTGCTCGTTGACGTAGATGCGATCGCCGACCTTGTCCTGGAAGATGATCAGGTCGGTTTCGTCGCTGTTGTCCGGATCCTGCACGACGATCCCGGCGTCGCGCTCGAGCACTGCCGCCGCCTGCGCGCTGCGGTCGCCACCGGCGCCGAGGAAGCGCGACATCGGACGGAAGTTGATGCCCGAGTTGGAGTCGGTGCGGTTGGTGCGCTCGGCCTTGGAGAACGACACCAGCGCGCCCCAGTCGCCCCAGGTGTCGCTGGCCAGGAACGAGAACTTGGGATCGGTCTCGCCGGAGATCGAGTTGTGCGCGCCTTCCGCCGAGAACGCCAGCTTGCGCTCGCTGTAGTCGAACGGACGCGCGGTGGAGATCTTGATCGAACCGGCGATGCCGCCCTCCTCGTCGGAGGCGATGGGCGACTTCTGCACCGTAACCTGCTGGATGATCTCCGAGGCGAAGATGTCGAACTCGACGTCGCGCCCGCCGCTGCCCGACGCCGTTGCCAAGTCGTTGATCGATACATGGGTGTAGTCGGACGGCAGGCCGCGGACGTTGACCGCGGTACCCAGGCCCTTGTTGCGCTCGATGGTCACTCCGGGCATGCGCTGCAACGCCTCGGCCAGGTTCTGCTCGGGGAAGTCCACCACGTCGGTGGCGACGATGGAGTCGGAAATACCGACGTTGCTGCGCTTGATGTCCACCGCCTGCTCGAGGCTGCGGCTGTAGCTTCCGGTGACCTGCACCGCGTCCAACTCGGTGGGATCGGCGACGGCGTCCGTCTCGCTCTGGGCCAGCGCTCGCAGCGGCATGGAAACCAGGCCGACGACCAGCAGGCCATGGATTATGCGGCTCAACGGCCGACGTTGCGGCGCGGAAACGCGGCCGGCCCGAATGCGATGCGACATGCTGTTCTCGTGGTTGTGGAGGGTCGCCGCAGCGGCACACCGATCCAACCAACGAGGGCGCGGACCAGCGCGTCCTTGCTGAGCCCGCACAGGCTACGAAGGGAATATGACGTTAGGATTTCGTGAAGAGGCGCGAACTACCAACGGCCAGACGTGGACAAATGCGCGTCTGGGGGCAACTATCAATTTGCTATCAAAATTACGAAGATTTACAGCAGATTTGGCGGTGTGGAACAGGCTTTCATTTCCACCGCGCTACGCCCTGTCCATCACCCACGCCGTCAACGGATTCGCCGGATCCGCCAGCAACTTGACCGTCAACGCCAGCGCCATCACCACCAGCAGCGGCCGGATCACCTTGCCGCCGACGCGCAGCGCCAAGTGCGCGCCGACCTGCCCGCCGGCGATGCTCGCCAGCGCCATCAGCAGGCCGATCGCCCACAGCACGTAACCGCCAATCACCAGCGTAATCAGCGCGGCGATGTTGCTCGACAGGTTGAGGAACTTGGTATGCGCAGTGGCGGAGACCAGCCCCATGCCGAACAGCGCGACCAGCGCGGTGGTCAGGAACGACCCCGTGCCCGGGCCGAAGAAGCCGTCGTAGAAACCGATCGCCGTGGCGATGCCGACCAGCGCGCCGGTGCCGAACCGGCTGTGGCGGTCCTCTTCCGAAGCCTTCGGCGCGACGGTGAAGTAGATCACCATCAGGATCAGCAGCACCGGGATCAGCCCGGCCAGGAACGCGGGGTCGATGCGCTGCAGCGTCCACGCGCCCAGCGCCGAGCCGACGAACGCGCCGATCGCCGGTTTGGCGAAGCGCTTGAAGTCGATCCGTCCCTTGCGGGCGAACGCAACCACTGCGCTGGCGGTGCCGAAGCTACTCTGCAACTTGTTGGTGGCGATCGCCTGCACGGGCGGCACCCCGGCCGCCATCAGCGCCGGGATGGTCAGCAGCCCTCCGCCGCCGGCGATCGCGTCGATGACGCCTGCGACGAAGGCGACCGCCATCAGCAGGGCGATGGCCTCGATTCCAAGTTCCATAGGGATCCTCTTGTGAGCCAGCCCGTCGGCGCCGAGGGAGTGATATTTCCAACGACCGATCGACCAAAATCGCGCCACAAGTATGGGGAATCGCGCCAGGTTTCGATCAATCGCGCCAGATGGCTGCTCAGAAGCAGTCATCCACCGCAGGCTCAAAGATCACTCCAGCCGCGCTCTCTCCCCTGAACAGGCAGTCAGCTAGATACAAAATTAAGCTGCATTTAGCGGCCGGAACTGTAGTTTAATTTCGCATGGCAAAGCGAACTCCTCCAACCCACCCCAGATGTCGGGTCCACCTAACGATGTCAGCTGTTCGTTTAACCCTGTCAGCCCGGCTTAGTCATGTCAGTAGGTGATCCGCGCCGCTTGGCCCTGTAGGTGCCAACGGCAACAACCTGGCTTCCGCCGGACCGACTCGCCCACTAAGCCTCCAATCGCTCGATTGATCACGCGCGTTGGTTGGACTGGTCATCGCCCGGCCGTCCGATGCGGCGCAGACACAGGCATGTCCGCGAGCAACTTGGCAAAGGCGACCGGATTGACGTCGGCAAACTCGGCTTGTGCCCTTGCGCGAGCTTGAGCCACGCGCTCGGCGTTGTGCATCTGTGTGTCGGCCAGGGACGCCAAGGCGCGGTCGAGCGCCTCGGTCGCCGTGGCGGTGGACTCCTGAAGTTCGCTCACCAAAGCCGACAGCAGTTCCTCGTCGCTCGTTGCCTCATCGCCGAAGATCTGCCGGCGGATGAAGTCGCCCAGCGACAGCCGCGCCGCTTTCGCGCGGCGTCTGACTCAGCCTTTTGCGTCAGAGTCATCAAGACTACGACACGTTCTGGCGTTCTCCGGGGCGGCAGCGCTCATGACGGCGGCTCGTGTTGTGCAGCTGTATGTTCGATAGTACCCGCAAGCGCATCCGCTCTTTTCAGTGATCCCGGCCGGGAATTGCCGCGACGCCAATCAGGCTCTCTGCCGGAATGCCCAAGCTCCGGTGCAAGTTGCGGATCATCCTGATGGTGAGGCCGCGTTTGCAGTTCAGCACCTCTAGACCCTGCCGCAGCCGGTGGGTATCCAGACGGCCGCTCAAGCCATCAGTCGACCCTCGAAAGCTTGGTTGAGGATCTCGAACCAGCGCTTGAGCTCGCTCTCCCTGCGGAAGCGGATCTGCCAAGAGGGATGATCGACATCGCGTACCTCCAGGAACAGTCCGGTGTTGTGGAGCTTGTTCCGATTGTTGCGATTGCTCGCCATGGCGCCTGACAGCCCGCCATGGTCGACATGGACACCGCGGTCAATCGCCCATCGATAGTGGCGAACCTCATCAAAGTCAAAGATCTTACCGACTCCATGGTGGTTGATCATGGCGATCCTTCTACACTGGGGATCGATCGCGATCGCCGTGCCGAAGAACATGTGCCTCATGTTCGCTGGAGCTTGCGGCAGCAGCCTGTCGATGTCATCTGCCAAAGCCCCGAGCTTGGCTGGGCGCGACACCAGCCACAGCAGTAGTACAACCCACTGGCCCATCATCGCGAACAAGCATCCCACCACGTATAGCACGCCCCAACTCCAAGCTTGACCGGAGCCGAGTCGCGCGAGCGCGTCCCGGACCAACCAGAACAAGCCAAGGATGGGCAACACGACGAAGATCGTCGCGAACGGCAACCATTTCAGCAGTTCCATCAATCCCCCTGTGCTTCACCGCCATGCCTCAGCCGGCGGCTACATCTATAAGAAGTTCGTATATGTGAAGTTGCTATATAGCGTGATGGCCGCCTTGGAGACAAGCGGCCCTTGCGGAAATCCATCCACAAACCCGAGTACCTCGCGTTGCTTGCGATGGTTCGCAAGCAACGCACGGCTTGTGGCATGACGCAAACCGCGCTGTCAGAAGCGTTGGCCAGACCGCAGCCTTACATCAGCACGATCGAAACCGGCGTACGGCGCCTCGATGTCGTGGAACTGCGCGAGATCTGCCAGGTTCTGGGAGTCTCGATCGTTGATTTGATAGGCGATTGGGACGCAGAGATCCGCTCCCGCGCTCGCAGGCCGCAACGTAAGTCATAGACCTGACCGCCCACCATCGGGGTTTTATCGCCTAGAGGCGGCGTGGACCGGGAGGGTCCGCCCCTTGCTACGTGATGCTGTATTGTCGGGAGGTAGCTTCAAGGACAGGGGCGATGGGGAAAGCTTCAACCGTCTTGCATATCGCGCTGCTTGCCGCGTGCTTGGCATGCGGCAATGCTTTAGCTACGCCATCTTCCGCCCCTTCAGTCCCAGATCGCGCGAGGACCGACGCTGCACTCGCGCCGCTTCGGGCGCTACTGAGCACTCCCGAGGATCAGATCGATTTCGCGGATGCAAAGCTCACGATCGACCGGCTCATTTATCCCGCGATTGACGCCCACGCAGTGCTACTTGAAGTAGAGCGACTGACCGATGCCGTCAAAGCGCGCACGCCTGCCGGCATCAGCCGACGCGGGCAACTGGAAGTGCTTTTGTCCACGCTGTACGAGGCCGGCCCTTGGAATGGCAATCGGCCGTTTAGCTACGACTTGCAAGACCCGCTCGGCACGGACCGCAGAACCAAGCTGCTATCGACCTATCTCGCCACGCGCAAGGGCAATTGCGTCTCCATGCCTATCTTGGTGGCGATCATCGGACAGCGGCTGGGCCTGTACGTCACGTTGGCGACAGCCCCGCAGCACGTGCTAGTCAAGTTCGTCGACGACCACGGGCGCTGGCTCAATGTCGAGGCGACGGCTGGTGGCTTCAAGTACGACAGCAGCTACGAGCAAGAAACAGGGATCAGTGAGTTGGCGATACAGAACCAAATCTACCTGCGTCCGCTGAGTCCGCGCGAAGCGGTGGGTGTCATGGCAAGCACCCTGATGGAGCATTACGCAGCGCACAAGAACGGCGATGGGCTGATGGCGGTCGCAGACATGGTGCTGGCCGCCAATCCAAAAGACACCGTCGCGATCATCCAGAAGGCAAACGCCTACTACCTGCAACTACAGCAACGCTATGTCAGCCAATATCCAAGGCCGGTGGACATTCCTTCGGCGATGCACGCGGACTTCCAGCGTTTGAGCCACGAGAACCTGGCTTGGTTCGAGAAGGCCGAGCAACTGGGTTGGATGCCGCAAACTCCTGCCCGAGAACAGAAGTATCTACAATCGATCCAGCACGAGAAGGCGCGAAGGGGACAGCTATGAGCAAGTGTGTCTATCTGAAAGCAGGGCTGGTGCCGCTTTTGATTGTCGCTGGCAGCGCGCATGCGAGGTTCGTGTCTGTTGATCCCGTCCAAGCTAATCCGAACAACGGCACCAACTTCAATCGCTACTACTACGCCAACAACAACCCGTACAAGTTCATCGATCCTGATGGGCGGCTTTCATATCTTGTGAGCAGACCACTCGACGCTCCGGTGGCTGGTGCCGTCGCAAACCACAATTTTGTCGTTCATCACGCGGATAGTCCTGGCGACCCAGGCGGCACCGTAAGATCATTTGGAATAACTAGTAACGGCACAATGGGGGAAGTGACGCCCGATACTACTGGCCCCAATGCCAACACTTCCGCAATGGACCGGGCGGCATGGGAAAGCATCGGCAGTGAGGGTTCTGAGGTTACGTTTCGGGCCATCAATGCGGATGATGCAGTGGTTCAGGACAACGCCAATGCTGTCTCCTCTTCCTTCGACTATTCCTATGCTCCAAAGGTTTCAGGTGGCTTCAACAGCAACACGGCAGCGGGAGCTGTTGCGCAGGAGTCAGATGGTGGGTCTCCTCGGGTAGATAACGGCAGGATGCAGCCAGGAACTAGTCAGGGTCGAATAGACTCAGCCCGAGAGAACGTTCTGTTGAAGCCGATCGAAGATAAGCAGAGATGAGCGCGGCTAGATCAAAGCTTCCGAAGTCAGTCGCAGCGGCCGCAATAGTGATCGTTGTTATTGCGGGTGCGTATGTCGCCTATCTGTGGGGGACCTACATTGATGAAGTCACTGATACTGGCGAGGCCTACGGACTCGTCATCGGCGAAACCAAGCGCCAAACATTCGAGAAGCTACCGACCGCCTTTGGTCGAGTTGGCTTTAAGGGTCAAGAAGTGTTTACCGAGATCCAGGCAGACGCCGTTTTGGCGAAGAGCCTGGATGTCACTCAGGGACGCCGGGTGATGGTGCGACCCAATCTAAGCGCCGAGGGTTTTCTTGATCTTTCCGCAGAAGATCGATGGACGTTCTACAACGAGCAAAATTATCAAGATTTCCTGCGACTAAGTTTTTGCGGTGAGGAACTGTGTCGCATCTATCGGCATCGAAAACATTTCGAGTTACCTTGATTGCGAATCGATCTACGCTTCCGCGCCGAACGCGGGGAGCACGGTATCGTCAGGCCATACAAACCCAGAGGACTCGGCGGAAACAGCGCGATCGGCAAAGGCCAGCCCCCGGTCTGCACCGGCGGGTACCTCAGTGGCCTCCGCGTACAGATCAAGCTCGCCAGCGTGGCCTTGTATTCGCCGATCGGGTAGTTGTCGAGCATGACTTGGTGCTGCGGGCTGCTGTGCGAGTTGCTGTCCCGCGGCAGTTCTTCCTCGCTCTGTAGCAGACCGAAGTCGCCCATCTGGAAGGTGCCCGTCCTCCACGAACACTGATCGCGCCTGGATTTCGCTTCCAGCGCCGTCAACCGCTATTCTAAGCTGCCGGTCTGGATCGACCTTGAGGTCGGCCACCAGGCTGGCCTGTTGCTTGAACTCCCCGACTATGCTGAGAACAGGGTGTCCAGTTGGTTGGCGGCGCTGTCCAGTTCGGTTGGCGCCGGTGTCCAGTTCTGCTGGCGCCACTGTCCCGTTCATTTGGCGGCACTGTCCAGTTTCTATGGCGCCGGTGACCAGTTGCTTGGCGGTATGTAGTTCACCATGGTGGTCCACGTACAAGCCACCTATGACGAGGCTACCAAGGCTTCAGTGGTGGAGTTTCTGGCGAGCCTGAGAAAGTGCACCAGTGAGCAGAAGGGATCGATTGCTTGGACGCCGGAACCGTTGTTCGCCAAAGTTGCCGAGCAGTTGTAATCCTGGAGCGGACGTCTGCTCCCACCGCTGGGGTGCAAGGGGCGGACTCGCGCGCTTCCGGCAGGACATCTTGGCCCGCTGATGATGCGACGGCCCTGCGGCGAGACTATGGGGCCCCGCACCCCTTCAGATCGGACGTTTGCGGGCTTCAAAGTCCTTTGACGTAGCTGGTGGCAGGCGAACAAAGTCTGTCTCCGGCAGCGCGCTGAAAACTTCGGTGAACGGCGCATAGAGAAGGATGCGCCAGCCATCACACGTAGGTTCCGCCGCATAGGGATGTAGGATCTCGCCTGCTGCATCGACGCGGTCGATACGCAGTAGTCGCGGATGAGGATAGCGGCGCGAGTCATCGGGATACCGCGCTTCCCTCATCACCGTGACCGCCTCGTTTGGATAGCCGGGGTGCAGGCCATTGTTGGCCTCGGCCAATCTATCCCTGATGGCTTCCTCATGGCTCCGGAACGCCGAGGCGATGTCGTGTTCGTCAAACACCACCTCCGGCACCGGATATGGCAAACCGTGAAACCAGGCCTCGTCCAGATCCGGCCTCAACTCGATGGCCAGGACCGTACGCTGCCCGACGTCGGTGCAACGCCAGCGCTGACCCGTGCAGGTCTCAAACTCGATCCCGATGGCGAAATCAGCATGTTTCATGGTTCCTGACTACCTTCTGGCTGTTGATCATGTAGTCGCTGCTATGGCAGAGATGGTGGTTCACGCAACAAGTGCCCCATCGGCGACCAGGGTGCCGCCTGCCGACCGGTCGCTGCGCACCACGCTTGCCGCAAGGCCTCGGCATCAACAAGCGCGTGATGACGGCGTGCGGCAGCAACCGGATGTGCTTGGAACCAGTCTTCCAGCAGCACCGCGACCAATCCTTCCCTGGCGAGCCGCGTAGTCACCAGTTGCAGCGGCTGCGGGCCGCAACTGTCGGCGACAGCCATCGGCAACTCGAAGCCTGCGAGAGCGTAGCGCAGCAGCGCCCCGTCATTGGGGTAGTCGAACAGCACGCACGGCGCCGGAACGTCGGAGAGAAAGCGCCGTAGCCCCGCAGTGAACTCCGTATCGGGCAAAGCGGTGGATCCACGATCAAGTAAGGGGTAGACCACTCCGCGGACGAAATCGGTGGGCTGTTCCGGCAAGGGATCGCGCTCGGCATAGAATCGGTGTTCGCCGTCGGCGCTAACCAGGGCCAAGCTCACAAGTTCAGCGCCGAGCACATCGGCCCATTCGCAGTCGAGGAAGAGGTAGGTGGGTTCCACAGTGACGACCTCACGACTGAGGTTGGTGGTGCCCCCGGTCGGGCTCGAACCGACACTAGCCGCTTATCTGGCGCTTACGGGATATAAATCCGCTGCTCTACCCATTGAGCTACGGGGGCGTGATCTGGAGTCAGATCACGCCGGTATTCGAATCGCCATGGACAACAAGGAATGCATGGATTTCACGGTACACGATCTGGCGCATCCTCGACGAGGCGTGCATGCGCAACTTGCTCGCCTAATGCTACTGTCGACGCCCGACCGCACCTCAAAACTAAGCGCCGTAACGCTTGGAAGCCGCCAACAAGAGATGGGCTACGCGATCCAGTTGTGAGGTAAGGCTGGCCAAGGCCAGTGCGCCAACAAGCGCACCGAAGGAGCCGGCATAGATCCACATCGACAGTTCCGCTAGGGGCTCCCAGACCTCCGCTCGGCCACCCGCGTCATGCAACCTGATGGCGACAGCACCGGCCGACACGAGAATGGCGATCAACCCATAGCGGCGCGTCAGCAGTTTTGCTTCCAGTTCCAACCTGGCTCCGCGCTCGGCGAGCGCCATCGGGCAACACGATTGCAGGGACGTCAAAAGAGCTTGTTCGCGGTCGATAGCCTTATCAATGTCGTTGGCTCGACCGGCAAAGCCATGTTTCAACGCCAGCCCCATCTGCGCCAACAGGATCAGTAGCCAAAGACCAAATGCCAGATACATGCCGAACAACGCCAACACTGCGGTTAACCGGAGCGAGTCGCTGCTGAGATCCATTTCAAACAACTTCGCGGCTATTGCCACGAGGATGATCCCCGCAAACATGAAGAACGCGATTGAAAGCACTTTCTCGAACTTGTCAAAGCGACTGGCTTTCTTTGGATGCTTCATATTGGCCAGAAGCTTGCTGGTCGCGGGAACGGGGGCCGGGGCAGTTGTCGTCATGTGCAGCTTTCTCGTTGTGGTGTCGGGCAAGCATCCACAACGCGTTCTTAGTGGCTGAGATCGCGGCTTCGATGCGCTCAACGACCGCGCATGCTGGCTCAACGCGCGGCCTTCCCAACTACCAATCGACGTCCCTTGTGGTATCCACCACTCGGTATCAGCGAGCAGGCTCGTCATTGCCTTTGGTTGTCGCGGGTGATGACGGTATCGTCGAACTGATGGCATCCCAGTACTCCTGCGATACATCGCTGTGGTTGCTATCGGTCAGAAAGCGACCGAGCCAACTCCGAAACACATACTCTGCATCGGAGTTGTAGCTCGGCGCACCCACCAGGCGATAGAGTCGCCCGCTTCTACTAGTGGCCTCAGCGCGGGTCGCATCGAATGCTTGGACGGGCGTGCTCGCTCGCCCGCACCCAGTTGCAATGTCGTATCCAACGAGTACGTCGTATTGGCTACCACCAGCCTCCAGACGCATCACCCGCCATTCAAAGAGATCCACGAAAGGCTGAGATTCCACGCCCGGCATTCGAAAGAGGGATCTGTTGGCATCCGCCTCTTGGACGGCCTTCCTTGTCTTGTCGAGCCATTCGTCATCAACATCGATCGTTGTCATTGCGTGGCGCTCCTGCTTTTTCGCGGCTTCCGGATCGACCCGCCGTAGGCAAGCGTTACTGATGGAGATGGGCAATGACCGAGTTGGGCCAATCAGCCGAGATAGTCCGGCCAGTGCGTCTTACGAAGCGCCTCGGCGTCGAATGTGGTGCCCGCCCATCGCTCGCCGCTGTGTAACGTAGCGGCTATGCAGCCTGCCCGGATCTGCTCCTTTTCCACCACATGTGCCAAGGTAGGTTTTCCTCATCCTTGGGTTGCCTGGTAGCGGGTCGCAACGCCATCGTGTACGCCGCGAACCAGAGAAAGCTACGTCGCCATCCCACATGATCGGCATTGCGGACGAGATCCCCGGAGACCTTGCCATTTCCCAACCAGAGTCTTCGGAATCTTGGTAGGAACCATGGCTTGAAGTCGTCGTGTCGCACTTCAAAAGCATCTCCGAACGATTGGTCTGTACGACGTCCCCCCGGTTTTGAGTAGCAGGCCGATCTGGAGTCCAATCCCCAACGACGAGGAGATTGGACGTGAAGAAGCGTTTTACCGAAGAACAGATCATTGGCTTCCTGCGTGAGGCCGAGGCGGG
>JBOHYB010000022.1:0-59116 GCA_050737695.1 Lysobacter sp.
GGCAAGTGCGCCAAGGTGGCCCTGGTCGCCTGCATGCGCTCTTTCCTGGGACGACTGAACGCCATGATCCGCGATGGCGCACCTTGGGTCCCGCAGCCGATTTGAAGAAGACAGTTGCTCCTACAAAGGCTCGGCTCTGCGCTAGAGTCGACGGCAAAGAACAACAACGAGACTTGCATGACCGCCCCAGCCAACGCCACCTTGCCCATCATCGACACCCACATCTACCCGCGCGGCGGGCTGGACATCCTCTCGCGCGCGGAAGTCGCCGAACTTGCCGATGCCTCCGCCGGCGGCCTGCACGATCTGTTGCGCCGCTGCGCGCTGGCGGTGCTGACCAGCGGCAGCGCCAGCGACGACCCACGCGCGGCGCAAGAGCTCTATCCAAATTTCGACATCCAGGTCCACCAGCAGGACCGTGGCGTGCGGATCGACCTGCACAACGCACCGGCGCTGGCGTTCGTCGACGGCCAGATCATCCGCGGCGTCGCCGAGTTGCTGGCGGCGGTGGTGCGCGACTTGGCCTACACCGCGATCGAGCTTGGCAGCGATGGTGGCCGCGACCTGTCGAGCAGCGACGGCATCACCGACGCGGTGTTCGGTCTGCTGCGCAACGCGCGGGTGCTACAGCCGGCCAATCCCAACCTGATCGTCTGCTGGGGCGGCCACTCGATCAACCGCGAGGAGTACATGTACACCAAGGAGGTCGGCTACCAGCTCGGCCTGCGCGGCCTCGACATCTGCACCGGCTGCGGCCCCGGCGCCATGAAGGGCCCGATGAAGGGCGCCACGATTGCCCATGCCAAGCAACGCCACCGCCGCGGCCGCTACATCGGCGTGACCGAGCCGGGCATCATCGCCGCCGAGTCGCCCAACCCGATCGTCAACCATCTGGTGATCATGCCGGACATCGAGAAGCGGCTGGAGGCTTTCGTCCGCCTCGGCCACGGCATCGTGGTGTTCCCCGGTGGCGTCGGCACCGCTGAGGAGATCCTGTACCTGCTCGGCATCCTGCTGCGCGAGGAGAACGCCGACGTGCCGTTCCCGCTGGCGCTGACCGGGCCGACCGCCTCGGCGCCGTACTTCGAGCAGATCGATCGCTTCATCCGGCTGACCCTGGGCGACGCCGCGACCGCCCGCTACACCATCATCACCGGCGACCCCGCCGAGGTCGCCCAGCGAATGGCGGCCGGCGTAGGCCAGGTGCGCGAACACCGCCTCGCCCAGCGCGACTCGTTCTTCTTCAACTGGTCGATCAACATTCCGCTGGAGTACCAGCGCCCGTTCGTGCCCAGCCACGAGGCGATGGCCGCGCTCGATCTGCACCAGGGGCGCAAGCCGCACGAACTGGCCGCCGACCTGCGCCGTGCCTTCTCCGGCATCGTCGCCGGCAACGTCAAGGAGGACGGCCTGCGCCGGATCGAACAGTTCGGCCCGTTCGAGATCCACGGCGACCCCGAGATGATGGCTTCGCTCGACGCCCTGCTGCGCGCCTTCGTCGAACAGCGGCGGATGAAGATCGCCGGGGACTACAAGCCCTGCTATCGGGTGGTGGCTTAGGCCCCCATCGGCAACCGCACCGTCGCAATAAACCGCCCGCCAGCCACCTGCGTCTGCACGCTGCCGCGGCCGCCGGTCAGCGCCTCGATCCGCACCTGCGAGGCGTTCAGCCCGACCTGATGGCCTGCCACCGCCGTCCCGCCGGGTTTCGGCAACGGATTGCTGATCCGTACGATCACCGTCTCCGGGGTGGTACTGACCGCCACCTCGATCTCGCCGCTCGGCATGCGCTCGACCCCGTGGCGGATCGCGTTCTCGACCAGCGGCTGGATCGACAACGCCGGCACCGTCACCGCCGGCAACTCGCGCGGCAGTTCCCAACGCACCCGCAGGCGGTCGCCGAAGCGCAGCGCCTCGATCTCCAGATAGCGGCGTGCCAGCGACAGTTCGTCCTCCAGCGAGATCTGCCGTGGCCCGGCCAGAGCCGCGCGGAACAGGTCGGCCAGATCCAGCAGCAAGCGCTCAGCCTCCTCCGGCCGCTGATGCACCAGCGCCGCCCCGGTGTTGAGGGTGTTGAACAGGAAGTGCGGCCGGATTCGTGCCTGCAGCGCCTGCAGTTCCGACTGCTTGGCGCGCACCGCGTGCAGCCGCCCGCGCCAGTGGTTCTGGAAGGCGGCCAGGCCGAGCAGGCCGGCGGCAAGGACAATTCCAGCCAGCCGCCATTGCATGCCGTTCCATTGGTCCGCCGGGAGCGACCAGGTGTCCCGGAAAATGAACCAGGCGAGGTTCGATATGGCGAGGGTGATGAGCAGCAGCAGGGCGAGGGCGACATAGGCCACGTGGGGCGGGCGCAGGCGGGCGAGGGGTCGCCGCAGCAGGTACAGGGAGGCCAGCGTGGTCAGCAATATCCACTGGATCGCCAGCGAGATCAGCCCGAAATACCGCAGGCGGTCGTCCTCGATTCCCGGGGCAAGCGCGAGCACGACAGCAAGTCCCTCGCCAGTGAGCAGCATCCAGATGATCGCGGGCGCCTGCCACAGGGCATCCAGCGGATCATAGGTGGCATCGGTCTTCTGCATGGTCCCCTGCTACGTGTTGGCCCGGCTCGTGCGGCGGACCCGCTGGAAAGCCTGGCGCCGTCAAAGCGTGGGCAGTTTGGCAGACCCGGCCCGGCCCATGGCGTAATCTGCCCCGCGGGGAGCCACGCATCCATGGGCCAGTACCGGCCGTTCGCACGCTTGTCACTGCGAAACGACCGCCTGTCCCGCGCGTGCTTGTGCATTGTCCGGTCACCCCGGACGATAACGCCATAACGCTGGGGAGAGCGTATGTCCGCTAGCAGGACCAACTGGGGGTTCACCCTCATCGAGCTGATGATCACGATTGCCATCGCGGCGATCGGTCTGGCACTGGCGTACCCGTCGTTTTCTGGCGTGTTCCGGTCAAACCGGGTGGCGACCCACACCAACACCCTGATGGCCTCGCTGAACCTGGCCCGTACCGAAGCCATCCGCAGCAACCGCGGCGGCGGGGTGTGTTCCTCCGACGGCGGTGTGACCTGCAACGGTGCCAACTGGGACGCCGGCTGGCTGGTGTTCACCGATATGGACGGCGACGGCGAAATGGACGAAGACGGCGACATCGTCATCCGCTACGTCGAGGGCAATCCCGGCATCAGCATGGAGTCGGTCGAGGACGTGATTGCATTCGACCACCGCGGACGCCTCGCCGCCGAGGTCACCCTGACCCTGCAGTCGACCGAGTGCCCCCTCAATGCCAGCCTGGTGCGAAACCTGACCGTCAGCCGCACCGGCCAGGTCCGAATGGAAAAAGACACATGCACGCAATGAACCGGCCGCGCGCGGTACGCATCGGCAGCCACGCGCTCCATCGCGCGCAAGGCTTTTCGTTGATCGAGGTGCTGATCGCGCTGTTGATCCTCGCCTTCGGCCTGCTCGGGCTGGCGTTCCTGCAGGTGCTCAACGTGCGCTACACCCAGAGCGCGCAGCAGCGTACCGTCGCCACCAACCTCGCCTATGAGGTGCTGGACCTGATTCGCATCAACCAGGCGGCGAGTGACGAGTACGACGGCCTCGACTTCAATTCCACCTCGGTTACCGCGCCGGACAGCGGTTGTGAACGCGCCGCCGGTGCGCCCGACTCCAGCGACGCTGCCACCAACATCGCGCGCTGGCAATGCGAAGTGGTCGCCAGCCTTCCCGCCGGGCGCGGCACGGTGACGGTGGGCGCCGATGGAGTCACCACGGTGACCATCGCATGGTCTGACGATGTCGGCCGGGAAGGCGAAGAAGCCTCCGCGCCGAAGAGCACCTCCTTCACCGTGGTGACCCGGATATGAGCCACTCCATTACCCGTTACCATTTCCGGACGGCCGGCTTGTCGTTGATCGAGCTGATGATCGCGATGGTGATCGGTGTCCTGCTGCTGCTGGGACTGGTCCAGACCATGAGCGCGTCGCGCGCGGCCTACCAGCTTTCGGCGGGCGTGGCGCGAACTCAGGAGAACGCGCGCTTTGCGATGGATTACCTGCAGCGGGACCTGCGTATGGCCGGGCACCTGGGCTGCGTCAATGACCAGTCGCGGATGCAGCAGAACGCCGAAGGGGTGAACCTGCTGTTCATGACGGACGCCCAGCGCCTGGCGGAGAACTACCAGGCTGCGCCATTCGCCGGCCGCTTCGACATGGGCATCCAGGGCTTCGAGGCCAATGGCACCGCACCCAACACCAGCGTGACCCTGCCGGCCGGCGATCCGGTTGTGGCCCCCGGCGGCGCCAACGACTGGTCGCCGTCACTGCCGCAGAACCTGTTCAATGCCATCCAGCCGGTCGCCGGCAGCGACATCATCACGATGCGCTACTTCTCGCCGGTCGGCGCCGCCATCGCCTCATTCACCGCCACCGGTACCAATACATCGGTCGTCGTTCCCGAGCCGCTGCTGAAAGCGGTGACCACCGAAGACACCGCGCCGGGGATCTTCGGCCTGTCCGACTGCACCAACGCCAGTATTTTTGCCGGCACCGTCAACACCGGCGACGGCGCGGTCACCGTGCTCTCCGGTGCGGGCTCGGTGAATCAGTCCAACTTCGACGGTTCGGCAATCTACGAGCCGGCGCAGGCGGTGCTGTATCGCGCCGAGTCGGTGGTCTACTACGTCGGCGTGGGCGCCGGCGAGGATCAGCCGTCGCTGTTCCGCGCGCGCTACGAAAGCGCCGGCGGGGCGTTCAATGTCGTCACCGAAGAACTGGTCGAGGGTGTCGAATCGCTGCAACTGCTGTACGGCAGCGACAACGAGACCGACCTCGCGGAGCGCCCGACCGGTTACATCTCGCGGACCGACGTCGCCTCTGCCATCGGCGGCGGGGCCACCAACCCCAACAACGCCCAGGCGGGGGCATGGCGCCGCGTCGGTGCCGTCCAGATTGGCCTGCTGATGCGCAGCAGCGAGCGCGCCGCGGCGACCCAGGCCGATAAAGCGCTGTCGGTTCTGGACGTGCGGATGACCCCGGCCTCGTCAGACGGTTATTACCGGTCCGTCTACGAGAACACGGTTGCCCTGCGCAACCGGCTGTTCGGCAACTGAGGACCGCAGATGAAACGTCGCACTCCCTCGTTTCACCAACACCAGCGTGGCGCCGCCCTTTATGTCGCGCTGATCTTCCTCGTACTGCTGGCGTTGATCGGCGTGGCCGGCATGCAAGTAGCGGTGCTGCAGGAGCGCATGTCGGCCAACTACCGCACCACCAATATCGCATTCCAGCGTGCCGAGGCGGTGAGTCGGACCCAGGAAATCGTGATCGAAACAGCGCTCGGTCCCGATGGCATCGGCAGCTTCGTGGCCGATCAGGAACGCTGCGATCCGAGTTTCGATCCGACCACCTGGGCGGAGACTCAGAGTTCCGATGCCATCGGGCCCAACCCCACCGACGACGACGGGCAGGTGTCGCGCACCCGCCGCATCGACACCTGCACGCCGGGCGGCAGCCTCGGCGTCGGCGGAGCGCCGATGAGCGAAAAGACCGACCTGAGCTACCAGATCACTGCGTTTTCCACCGATCAGCCGGCCGACCCCTCGTCGGACGCGGCCATCGATACCACTTTCATTCCCTAAGGCCGTCGCCATGACTGCGAAACGGACAACCCTCGCCATCGCGCTCGGCGCCATTGTCGCCGCCAGTTTTGCCAGTTACTCGCTGTTGCTGCCCGCGTCCCAGGCGGCACAAGGGCAGGGCACCCTGAGCCAGGCGCCGTTGAACCTTGGCGGCGGTGTCGACCCGGCGTTCATCATGGCGGTCGATGATTCGGGCTCGATGAACTGGGAGGTACTGGCCGCCAACCAGAACGGCGAGTTGATCTGGGGTTGCGATGACGGCGACCGGGATGGTGGCAATGGCAATGACTGCGATACCTCGTATGGCTTCTTCGAAGACGATGGTGGTCTGCGAAACGGCGGTGACTACACGAGCGCAAGCTACCTGGAGCTGTTCCCGTTTCCGAGTCGTGGGAACAAGGAAAGGGCGGTGCCGCCGACTCCCAACTTCGGATTTGCTCGTTCACACGAGTTCAATCCGGCGTACTTCAATCCCGGCGAGGTCTATGAGCCATGGAAAAATCATGATGGCTCAAGTTGGGAGAGCATGGACACCGTTGCCGAGTGGGGGGCGGTTAAGGTCGATCCGCGCTACGGGACGGCGATTCCCGGGACTTGGAACTCGACCACGTTCGACCTCGCCAGCAATGTCAAGGAAACCGGGAACAGCTGGCGGTTTGATTACAGGCCCGGCATGGAGATTCCGCGCTCGGTCAACTACTACCTCAATGCCGACTGCGACGGCTACAACAATGGCAATTACTGGTCCGGGACCAACCGGAACTACGACGTCACCGCCAATGGTGGCTGCCGGATCGCGATCGAGTATTTTCCCGCGACCTATTACCTGACCACCGCGACATCGCCTGATGGCAATACTTCGGCGACGGATATTTCCAATCACATTGCCGCTGGCGGTGGTGGCCCGATCAATACCATGCTTTATCGGTATGAGATCAAGCCGGGGAATTATCCCAGCACGGCGGCCTATAACGCGGCAATGACCAGTTTCGCCAACTGGTTCACCTACTATCGCAGCCGCAACCTGGCGATGGTCGCGGCGATGACCAATTCGCTCAACGACATCGAGAAGATGCGGGTGGGTTACTTCACCATCAACAACCCCGATGGTGGTGGCTACGGCAGCTATGACAACGTGTCCATGTTCGACATGGCAAAAGCCCAGCCGGAAGGGGGAGTCTATCCAGCCACCTATGACCGTGACGATCTGTATGCGGACATGCTGAGGCTTCGGGCGAGTGGTGGCACCCCGAACCGATGGGCCGTGGAGCACATCGGCAGGCAGTTCACCCGCACCGACGACGATGCACCGGTTCAGAACGCATGCCAGGTCAACGCCGGCATGTTGTTCACCGATGGCTATAGCAACGCAGGTGGCCCAGGTGTCGGTGAGCATGACGGCGTCGCCTCGATGTTCGGCAGCAGCGACAGCGACACCATGGCCGACACTGCGGCCAAGTACTATCTGATGAACCTGCGCAGCGGAGCTGCTTGGGAAAACCAGGTGCGCGTGCCGAACGAGTGCACGGGTGCCGTGGACCCGGCAGATCCAAACCGCAAAGGGCTTGATTGCCGCGACGATCCACACATGAATTTCTACGGGATCACCCTCGGAGCGCTGGGCGAGAAGTACGGCACTGCTCCGTATCTGAATACCGCGGCAAACCCCGACGGTGCGCGCGAGGCTGCGATCGCCAACAATCCCGCCTGGATCATCCCCGATGACGACGAGCCGTCCGCCGTCGACGAAATCTGGCACGCGACCCTCAACGCACGCGGCAAGTTCGTCAATGCCACCAGCCCAGCGGCGGTCACCGCGGCGATGCGCGAAATCCTCGCCTCGGTCGGCGACGGCGGCGGCCCGTCCGGCAGCATCGGCGTGACCGGCGCACGATTGGGCGGCAACTCGCTGGCCATCACCCCCGAGTTTACGGCCGAGGGCACCGAGTGGTCCGGCGACCTCAAGGCCGAGCGGGTGACGTTGAATTCCAGCAGCGAGATCGAGTACGAGGTGTTCTGGCGTGCCAGCAACAATCTGCCGGCGCCCGCGCAGCGCAACCTGCTGTTTGGCACCACCGCTGAGGACGATCTTACCCCGGCTGTGCAGGATTTCACCTCGGACAACCTCGGCACCACCGATGCCGAGCGCCTGCGCGCACTGTGTTCCAACTACAACGCCGGAACCTGCTCCAACGGTGGCACCCGGCCCCTGGCCGATCTCGGCGTGACCCCGGACCAGGCCGTCGCCTATCTGCGTGGCGATCAGTCGCTGGAGACGACCACCCTGCGTACGCGTGGGGAGGTCATCGGTGACATCATCAACTCCAGCCCGCTGGTGTCTTCGCCGCGCGACAACTATGGCTATACCGCGTTGCGCGGCGACGAGGTGACCGACAGCGACCCGTACGGCTATGCCGCGTACCTGGAGGCCAAGCAGGATCGCCCGACCATGGTCTATGTCGGTGCCAACGACGGCATGCTGCACGGCTTCCTCGGCATGAACGCCAACTCGACCGGCGGCGAAGGCAAGGAGGAGTTCGGCTACATCCCCGCCACCGCGCTGGGTTACATGGGCAACCTGCTGTTCCCGGAAAGCCCGTTTTTCCAGCACCGTTACATGGTCGATGGGCCGATCGCGGTGTCCGATGCCTGGTTCGGAAGCAATGACTGGCGCACCGTGCTCGTCGGCACGGCCGGCGCGGGCGGCCGCAGCGTGTTCGGGCTCGATGTCAGCGACGCCACAAATTTCGCCGCCAGCGACGTTCTGTGGGAGGTCAATGACAAGGTCGGTGGCGCCATCGGCGCGCGCATCGGCCACGTGTTGGGCAAGCCGCTGGTCGTACCGGTGCGGACCGCTAGCGGCGCCACCAGTTGGAAGGCGATTTTCGGCAATGGCTACGACAGCGATAACGGTGCCGACGGCACGGTGACGCTGTTCATGGTCGACATCCAGACCGGCGCCGTCCAGTACATCGATGCCGTCGAGGAGGGCGGTCCGGGTACCCCGAACGGGCTGGGCAATATCGTTGCCTTGGACCGGTATCTGGCGGACGAAGGCGCGTTCACAACCGGCAGCGACGGCTTCGTCGATACCGTTTATGGCGGTGACCTGCATGGCAACGTGTGGAAGTTCGACCTGCGCGACAACACGGTCGCGTTCGACGATGCTCCGTTCTTCACCGCGAAGGACGGCAACGGGAAGCGCCAGCCGATCACCGGTGGGTTGGAGGCGGCGCTGGGGCCATACAACGGCGTCATGGTGCTGTTCGGTACCGGCAGTTTCTCGTTCGACGGCGACAAGCAGAACACCGACATCCAGTCGGCCTACGGCGTGCTCGACAAGGGCGGGGATGAGCCGGTCACCGGTGCCCGTGCGACGGCGCTGCAGCAGCAGTTCCTGAGCGGCGGCGAGATGTCCACCCGCGCTCCGGTCAACTACTTCCAGAAGTCGGGCTGGTTCATCGACTTCGGGGTGGCTGCCGCCGACGGCAGCCTGACCAGGACCGGCGAACGCATGGTTGGCTACCCGCGGCTGCAGGGCGGTACGTTCTTCTTCCCGACCTACGAGCCGGGCAGTACCGACATCTGCGCCGGCGGCGGCAACGACTGGCTGTACGGCCTGAGCGCGCTGACCGGTGCCGCCGACCTGAGCAGCGTCCGCATGGACAAGCCCGACGGTACCCAGAAGGCGGATGGCACCGGGCGGGTCAGAATGAACTCGGCCGATTCAAGTACCGCCAACCGCATGCCGGTCAAGGACATCGCGGTCTTCGCGAGCACGCCGCTGGCCGGTAGCACGCTCGAGGAGCGGCTGGAACAGCAATGCGACATCATCATCCAGGCATCTGGCGCCAAGCCGATGTACCGCTGGCGCGCCTGTGGCCGGCAGTCCTGGCGACAAGTGCGATAAGGGACAGACATGACCAGCAACCGTACCCGCAAGCGTGCCTCCGGCTTCACCCTGATCGAGCTGATGATCGTGGTGGCGGTGGTCGCGATCCTGGCCGCCGTGGCCTACCCGTCGTACGCTGACTATGTGCGCAAGAGCCGGCGCGGCCAAGCCAAGGCCGACCTGATGGAGCTGACCCAGCTGTTGGAGCGCTACCGCACGGTGAACAACTCGTACGAGGACTTCAACATGGAGGCATTCGAGCATTCGCCCCACGACGGCACGTCCTATTACAGCGTCGAACTCCTGGACGCGGACAGGGACAGCTACTCCTTGGTTGCCACACCCATGGGCAGTCAGATAAAGGACACCAAGTGCGGGGCGCTAAGCATCACCCAAGCGGGTCGGAAAGATATCGGTGCTGATGCCACCAGCACGGTCGAGCGCTGCTGGTAGCGACAAGCCGGCGAGTATCCCCCGGCAAGAAAAAGGCTCGCAGCGATGCGAGCCTTTTTCTTGATCTGGCGCCCGAAGTTGGACTCGAACCAACGACCCCCTGATTAACAGTCAAGTGCTCTAACCAGCTGAGCTATTCGGGCGGGGACGGGCATTGTAAGCGCTCCGGCGCCGTGGTCAAGAGTGGCAGGGTCTCGGCGGGGACGGATTTCCGTTACGGTTGGTATGGACAGTCCTGGCGTCGCTCACTGCGCTGGGAGCGGGCGCGGCCGGAGTTGTTCACCACCACCTTTCCGATCAGACGCGCTCCGTCCCGGGCACACAGCCGCAGGCTGACGTTGCTGCCGTAGGCCCGTCCGCTCGGCAGGTAGCGCACGCGCGGGCGGCCGCTGGTGCTGCGCACCGTGAGATGGCCGGCGAGTGCGTTGATCCGGCGGAGGACCGCGCCCGCGCCGGCCGGTTCGCCGCTGCGCTGCGGGTCGACGAAGATGATCCAGCCATCCTCCCAGACTTGGTCGTCCCGGCAGTGGCGCCCGTCAAGGCTTGGGCAGACGGTGACCGGTTTAGCCCGCGTTATCGCCGCGGTGCGCGCGGCCATCAACGATGCGGTGAGCAGGTGATAGGTGTTGCTGACGCGTGTTCGCTCGATGACGCCCGCCAGCGCCGGAAAGCCCATGCCGAGGATGATGGCGGCAATGGCAAGCGTGAACATCAGTTCAAGCAGGGTGAATCCTTTCGCTGCGGGTTTCATCGACCGACTCCATTCGGGTTGCCTGCAGCGTCCTCCTGTCTGGGACTGAACGGCCATGGGCAACCCGCTCGCGCGAGGGTAGGGAAACCCCGCGTCTGCCCCCATCACGTTTGCGACCTACACTGACCGTTTTGCGGCTACACGCCCCGACAGATGAACGACGACAGCCACATCCCCGCACCGCCGACCGAAGGCACCTTCGAGCTGGTCTCGCCGTACTCCCCGGCCGGCGACCAGCCGCAGGCGATCGCCCAACTGGTCGAGGGCTTCGACAGCGGCCTGGCGCACCAGACCCTGCTCGGCGTGACCGGCTCGGGCAAGACCTACACCATCGCCAACGTGATCCAGGCGGTGCAGAAGCCGACCCTGGTAATGGCGCCCAACAAGACGCTGGCGGCGCAGCTGTACGGCGAGTTCAAGTCGTTCTTCCCGCACAACGCGGTCGAGTACTTCGTCAGCTACTACGACTACTACCAGCCCGAGGCCTACGTGGCGTCGTCAGACACGTTCATCGAGAAGGACAGCTCGGTCAACGAGCACATCGAGCAGATGCGGCTGTCGGCGACCAAGGCGCTGCTGGAGCGCCGCGACGCGATCATCGTCTGCACGGTGTCGGCGATCTACGGCCTCGGCGACCCCAACGAATACTTCCGCATGGTCCTGCACATGGTCCGCGGCGAGCGCATCGACCAGCGCGAGCTGATCCGCCGGCTGACCGAGATGCAGTACGTCCGCAACGACACCGAGCTGCGCCGCGGCACCTATCGGGTGCGCGGCGAGGTGATCGACGTGCATCCGGCCGAGTCGGAGATGGAGGCGGTGCGGATCGAGCTGTTCGACGGCGAGATCGAGGCGGTCACCGCGTTCGACCCGCTGACCGGCGAGACCTTGCGCAAGCTGCCGCGCTACACGATCTACCCGAAGTCGCACTACGTCACCACCCGCCGCACCGTGCTCGACGCGGTCAAGGAGATCAAGGAGGAGCTGCGGGTGCGGCTGGAGCAGCTGTACGCGCAGAACAAGCTGGTCGAGGCGCAGCGGCTGGCCCAGCGCACCCAGTTCGACCTGGAGATGCTGGCCGAGGTCGGCTACTGCAACGGCGTCGAGAACTACAGCCGCCACCTGACCGGGCACATGCAGGGCGAGCCGCCGCCGTGCCTGTTCGACTACCTGCCGCCGGATGCGCTGCTGGTGCTCGACGAGTCGCACGTGACCGTCCCGCAGATCGGCGCAATGTACAAGGGCGACCGTTCGCGCAAGGAGACGCTGGTGGAGTTCGGCTTCCGGTTGCCGTCGGCGCTGGACAACCGGCCGCTCAAGTTCGAGGAGTGGGAGGGGCGCTCGCCGCGCTCGATCTTCGTCTCCGCCACCCCGCGCGACTACGAGATGCAGAAGTCCGAAGGGCAGGTCACCGAACTGGTGGTGCGGCCGACCGGCCTGATCGACCCGGAGGTCGAGATCCGGCCGGTCGGAACCCAGGTCGATGACGTGTTGGGCGAGATCACCAAGCGCGTCGCGCTCGGCGACCGGGTGCTGATCACTACGCTGACCAAGCGCATGGCCGAGAACCTGACCGAGTACCTCGGCGAGCACGGCGTGCGGGTGCGCTACCTGCATTCGGACATCGATACGGTCGAGCGCGTGGAGATCATCCGTGACCTGCGGCTGGGCAGGTTCGACGTGCTGGTCGGTATCAACCTGCTACGCGAGGGCCTGGACATGCCGGAGGTGTCGCTGGTGGCGATCCTCGACGCCGACAAGGAAGGCTTCCTGCGTTCGGCCGGTTCGCTGATCCAGACCATCGGCCGCGCCGCCCGCAACGTCCGCGGCAAGGCGATCCTGTATGCCGACCGGGTCACCAACTCGATGCAGAAGGCGATCGACGAGACCGACCGCCGCCGCGCCAAGCAGGTCGAGTACAACACCGAGCACGGCATCACCCCACAGTCGGTGGTGCGCGCGGTGGTCGACATCATGGAAGGCGCGCGGGTCGACCCCGACGCGCTCAAGGGCCGCAACCGCGCCCGCCAGGTCGCCGAGGAGGCCGCCGAGTACGCGGCGCTCAGCCCCGGCCAGCTGGCGGCCCGGATCAAGAAGCTGGAGCAGAAGATGTACCAGCACGCCCGCGACCTCGAGTTCGAGCAAGCCGCCTCGGCCCGCGACGAGCTGCACCGCCTCAAGGAGCAAGGCTTCGGCGCCTGAGATACCCGACGGCCGGTTGCTGCCCGCGTGATGCCCGGGCTTTTGTAGGAGCGGCTTTAGCCGCGATCTGGAATCGGACGAGCGACCCGTCATCCGATCGCGGCTAAAGCCTCTCCTACAAGAGCCCAAAGTTCGGCTGCGGCTATTGCCGGAAGGCTCCTGCCGGGATAAACTGCGCGCCCTCTCGCCGGGTTGTTGATGGCGAAGGGCGGTTAGCTCAGCGGTAGAGCACTACCTTGACATGGTAGGGGTCACAGGTTCGAACCCTGTACCGCCCACCACAATGTTGCGAAGACGGCCGGGTATCCCCCGGCCGTTTTTGTTTTCTGGCGGCAGCAGGGACGGTCACCCACCGGCCCACCGGCCCGCGCCGCCGTTGACTTGCGCCGCTGCGTCCCCAACTATTGCAGGGTCGGTCGGCATCCAGCCGGCCCCGTTTTCGAGGGTGGCCCGCGCCAAAGCGCCGGCCGAGCGTGCGACATGAGCACTACCACCGCCCATCGTTGATTCCGCCCGAGGCTTCCGCGTTGCGCAGGCGCCTTTGTGGCGCTTTTTTGTTTGCCCGCATCCTCCCAGCTTTTGTAGGAGCGGCTTCAGCCGCGATCGGATATCCGGTCGCTCGTCCGACTCCAGATCGCGGCTTAAGCCGCTCCTACAAAAAAGCCCGAACACCAGACCTCATGATCGCCATCACCCTTCCCGACGGCTCCCGCCGCGAGTTCGACAATCCCGTTTCCGTCGCCGAGATCGCCACCTCGATCGGCCCCGGCCTGGCCAAGGCCGCATTGGCCGGCAAGGTCGACGGCCAGTTGGTAGACACCGGTTTCCGGATCGACCACGACGCCGCGCTCGAAATCGTCACCGACAAGCATCCCGATGCACTGGAAGTCGTGCGCCATTCGACCGCGCATCTGCTCGCGCAGGCGGTGCAGCGCCTGTTCCCGGGCGCGCAGGTCACGATCGGCCCGGTGATCGACAACGGCTTCTACTACGACTTCGCCTACGAGCGCCCGTTCACCCCCGAGGACCTGCCGGCGATCGAGGCGGAGATGCTCAAGATCGTCAAGGAAGCGCAGCCGGTCAGCCGCAGCGTCAAGTCGCGCGACGAGGCGGTGGCCTTCTTCAAGGGGCTTGGCGAGCACTACAAGGCCGAGATCATCGAGTCGATCCCGGCCAGCGAAGACCTGTCGTTGTACAGCCAGGGCGAGTTCACCGACCTGTGCCGCGGCCCGCACGTGCCCGGTACCGACAAGCTGCGCAGCTTCAAGCTGATGAAGGTGGCCGGCGCCTACTGGCGCGGCGACCACAACAACCAGATGCTCAGCCGCATCTACGGCACCGCCTGGCTCAACGACAAGGACCTCAAGGCCTACCTGCACCAGTTGGAGGAGGCCGAGAAGCGCGACCACCGCAAGATCGCCAAGCAGCAGGACCTGTTTCACCTGCAGGAAGAGGCCCCGGGCCTGATCTTCTGGCACCCGAAGGGCTGGTCGATCTGGCAGGTGGTCGAGCAGTACATGCGCCGGGTCTACCGCGAGTCGGGCTACCAGGAAGTGCGCTGCCCGCAGATCCTCGACGTGTCGCTGTGGCAGAAGTCCGGCCACTGGGACAACTACAAGGAAAACATGTTCTTCACCGAGTCGGAGAAGCGCACCTACGCGCTGAAGCCGATGAACTGCCCGGGCCACGTGCAGGTGTTCAACCACGGCCTGCACAGCTACCGCGACCTGCCGATCCGCTACGGCGAGTTCGGCGCCTGCCACCGCGACGAGCCGTCCGGTGCGCTGCACGGCATCCTGCGCGTGCGCGGCTTCACCCAGGACGATGGCCACGTGTTCTGCACCGAGGCCCAGATCGAGTCCGAGGTCACCGCGTTCCACGCCCAGGCGATGGCGGTCTATGCCGCGTTCGGCTTCAGCGACGTGCAGGTCAAGCTCGCCCTGCGTCCGGAGCCGCGCCTCGGCGACGACGCGACCTGGGACAAGGCCGAGGACGCCCTGCGTTCGGCGCTGCGCGCGGCCGGGGTCGAGTGGGAGGAGCTGCCGGGCGAGGGCGCGTTCTACGGCCCCAAGATCGAGTACCACCTGCGCGATGCGATCGGCCGCACCTGGCAACTGGGCACCATGCAGGTCGACTTCATGATGCCGGCCCGCCTCGGCGCCGAATACATCGACGAGGCCAGCCAGCGCCAGCATCCGGTCATGCTGCATCGCGCCATCGTCGGCTCGATGGAGCGCTTCATCGGCATCCTGATCGAACATCACGAGGGCCGTTTCCCGGCCTGGTTGGCGCCGGTGCAGGGCGTGGTGATGAACATCACCGACGCCCAGGGCGATTTCGCCGACGAGGTGCGCAAATCCCTTGCGGATCAAGGGTTCCGGGTTGAAAGCGATTTGCGCAACGAGAAAATCGGCCGTAAGATCCGCGAGCACACGCTGCAGCGCGTGCCGTACCTGCTGGTGGTCGGAGACCGCGAGAAGGAAACCGGCACCATTGCGGTGCGTACCCGCGGAGGGGAGGATCTGGGGACGATGTCCGTCGCCGAATTCGCCGCGCGTTTACGTGAAGAAGACGTCACCCAAGGCAACCTAGCCTGACCAACCCGGCCGCCAGGCGGCCGGCACACCCCATGGGCACGCCCATACCGGAGATTGCAACATCAGCACCCCCGACAAGCCGAATCGCAAGAACCAGGAAATCCGAGTCCCCCGTGTCCGCGTCATTGGCGCCGACGGCGAAATGGTCGGCGTGCTCTCGCGCGACGAGGCATTGGACCTGGCCCTGGAAAGTGGCATGGACCTGGTCGAGATCCAGCCGCACGGTGATCCGCCGGTTTGCCGCATCATGGATTTCGGCAAATACAAGTTCGACCTGCAGAAGAAGGCCAACGCGGCCAAGAAGAAGCAGAACAAGGTCGAGATCAAGGAGATCAAGTTCCGTCCGGTCACCGACGAAGGCGACTACCAGATCAAGCTGCGCAAGATGCGCGAGTTCCTGGAAGAGGGCGACAAGCTCAAGGTCAACATCCGCTTCCGTGGCCGCGAGATGAGCCACCAGGAGCTCGGCCGCCAGATGGCCGCGCGGATCGAGGCCGATCTGGGCGAGGACATCGTGATCGAGTCGCGCCCGCGCCTTGAAGGTCGGCAGATGGTGATGATGATCGCGCCGAAGAAGAAGACCTGAGCGGCGTCGATCTTCAGCGTTGGTCCGCGAAAGGGCGCCGCGAGGCGCTCTTTCGCGTCGAGCCGTCGTCTGGATTCCAGGCTGTTGTCCGACTGGACTTCCTTCGGTCGTAGGAGCGGCTTTAGCCGCGATCTGGAGCCGGCGCGGGCGAACGATTTTCCGATCGCGGCTGAAGCCTCTCCTACAAAAGCCGGGACCATGCGTTCGCAAAT
This sequence comes from Lysobacter sp., assembly GCA_050737695.1. Taxonomy (GTDB): domain Bacteria; phylum Pseudomonadota; class Gammaproteobacteria; order Xanthomonadales; family Xanthomonadaceae; genus Novilysobacter. The sequence goes on from JBOHYB010000022.1 coordinate 16,325, forward strand.
ACCCTGATTCTCCACGGATTTGTTTGCAACGCACCGGGCCAAGCCCCATAATAGCCGGCCCGGTTCGCCGGGATTGTTGTACGCATCACTTAGGACACGTCGCAGATTTTCGAAGGTTTTCTTCGCGATCAACGACTTACAACCGGACCGGGCAGGACGGAAAGAGTGGCCATGCCACCGCCCAGGCCAGTTACAAGAACCCGAAAGGACATCCGCAATGCCCAAGATCAAGACCCACCGTGGAGCGGCGAAGCGTTTTCGCAAGACCGCTTCCGGCAAGTTCAAGTGCGGCCACGCCAACCGTAGCCACATCCTCACCAAGAAGTCGACCAAGCGGAAGCGCAACCTGAGGCAGACGAACCACGTCCGCGCCGAAGATGCCGGCCGTATCGCCCGCATGCTGCCGTACGCCTGAGGAGGACTGAGAAATGGCACGAGTCAAACGTGGTGTACAGGCGCGTCGGCGCCACAAGAAAATCCTGAAGCAGGCCAAGGGCTACTACCACGCCCGCCGCAAGGTCTTCCGCGTCGCCAAGCAGGCGGTCACGAAGGCCCTGCAGTACGCCTACATCGGCCGCAAGCAGAAGAAGCGCAATTTCCGTTCGTTGTGGATCACCCGCATCAACGCGGCATCGCGCGCCAACGGCATGAGCTACAGCCGCTTCATGAACGGCCTGCTGAAGGCCGGCATCACCCTCGACCGCAAGGTGCTGGCGGACATCGCCGTGCACGACGCGGCGGGTTTTGCCGCGCTGACCGAGAAGGCCAAGGGCGCGCTCGCAGCGTAAGGTGTCGCATCGGCGCGCAGATGTTGCGCGACGATCAGGCAACGAAGTACACGCATGGGGAAGGGCGCAAGTCCTTCCCCATGTTTCGTTTTGGGGCGGGCTCCTGTAGGAGCGGCTTCAGCCGCGATTTGGAATCGGACGAGCGACCGCCCATCCGATCGCGGCTGAAGCCGCTCCTACAAGAGCCCGAAACGTCGCGGTTGTTACAGGAACTCGCGCATGAGTGATATCGAAGCATTGACCGGTCGGGCATTGGCCGACATCGCCGCCGCCGATTCGCCCGAGGCGATCGAGGCGTTACGGGTGGCGCTGCTTGGCAAGTCCGGCAGCGTGACCGCCCAGCTCAAGCAGCTCGGCTCGCTCCCGGGCGACCAGCGCAAGGCTGCCGGCGAGGCGATCAACAAGGCGCGCGATGCGCTGTCGACCGCGCTGGCCGAGCGCAAGGCCGCGCTGGATGCCGCCGCGCTCGACGCCCGCCTGGCTTCGGAAACCATCGACGTCACCCTGCCGGGGATCGACGGCTCCCGCGGCGGCCTGCATCCGGTCAGTCGTACCCTCGAGCGCATTGCCGACATCTTCGGTCGGCTCGGTTTCGAGCTCGCCGACGGCCCCGAGATCGAGGACGACTGGCACAACTTCGAAGCGCTCAACTTCCCGCCGCACCACCCGGCGCGGGCGATGCACGACACCTTCTACTTCGGCGACGGCCGCCTGCTGCGCACCCATACCTCGGGCGTGCAGGTGCGCTACATGAAAGACGCCGTGTCCTCGAAGAGCGGGCCACCGCTGCGGATGATCGCCGCCGGCAAGGTCTATCGCAGTGACAGCGACCAGACCCACACCCCGATGTTCCACCAGGTCGAGGGCCTGCTGGTCGACGAGCACGCCAGCTTCGCCGACCTCAAGGGCACCCTGGCCGAATTCGTGCGCGCGTTCTTCGAGCGCGATTTCGAGATGCGTTTTCGCCCGAGCTACTTCCCGTTCACCGAGCCCTCGGCCGAGGTCGACATCGCCTGGCAGCAGCCGGACGGCTCGACCCGCTGGCTGGAAGTGCTTGGCTGCGGCATGGTCCACCCGAACGTGTTGCGCAACGTCGGCATCGACCCGGAGAAGTACACCGGCTACGCGTTCGGCCTCGGGGTCGAGCGTTTCGCGATGCTGCGCTACGGGGTCGACGACCTGCGCAGTTTCTTCGACAACGACGTGCGCTTCCTGCGCCAGTTCGCGTAACCGGGGACGACCATGAAATTCTCCGAAAACTGGCTGCGCCAGCACGTTCCGACCACGGCCAGCCACGACGAACTGGTGGCCACCCTGACCGCGATCGGCCTTGAGGTCGAAGAGGTCACCGCGCTCGGCGACTCGCTCGACGGCGTCGTCGTCGCACAGATCATTAGCGCCGAAAAACACCCCGAGGCCGACCGCCTGCAGGTCTGCCAGGTCGACGCCGGCAACGGCGAGACCGTGCAGATCGTCTGCGGTGCGCCCAACGCGCGCGCCGGCCTGAAGGCGCCGCTCGCGAAGGTCGGCGCGGTGTTGCCGGGCGGCATGCAGATCAAGCCGGCCAAGCTGCGCGGGGTCGAGTCGTTCGGCATGTTGTGTTCGGCCAAGGAACTGGCGGCCGACAGCGACGCCGCCGGCTTGCTGGAACTTCCCGCCGAAGCCGCGGTCGGCCAGCCGGTCGCCGAACTGCTCGGGCTGCCCGACGCCAGCATCGAGATCAAGCTGACCCCGAACCGCGCCGACTGCTTCGGCGTGCGCGGTATCGCGTTCGACGTCGCTGCCGCCTCCGGTGGCGCGGTCGCGCCGCTGGCGATTGCGCCGGTGGCCGCGGCCAGTGACGCCCGGCTCGACATCGAACTCAACGCCGACGCCGACGCGCCGCGCTACTGCGGCCGGGTGATCGAGGGGGTCGATGCCGCCGCAAAGACCCCGCTGTGGATGGCCGAACGCCTGCGCCGCAGCGGCGTGCGCCCGCTGTCGCTGCTGGTCGACGTGACCCAGTACGTGATGCTGGAGCTGGGCCAGCCGATGCACGCCTTCGACCGCGACCTGCTGGCCGGCCCGGTCGGCGTGCGCCGTGCCCGCGCCGGCGAATCGCTGAAGCTGCTCGACGGCCGCGACGTGAAACTCGACGAACAGTTCCTACTGGTCACCGACGCCGACCGCCCGGTCGCGCTGGCCGGGGTGATGGGCGGCTTCGACAGCCGGGTTACCGACGCCAGCCGCAACGTGTTCCTGGAGTCGGCGCACTTCGCCCCCGACGCGATCATCGGCCGCAGCCGCAAGCTCGGCCTGCACACCGACGCCGCGCACCGCTTCGAGCGCGGTGTCGACCCCGAGCTGCCGCGCACCGCGATCGAGTACGCGACCCGACTGATCCTCGACATCGCCGGCGGCACCCCTGGCCCGGTGGTCGAGGCGGCGCTGCCCGAATACCTGCCGCAGCCGCAGGCGATCACCCTGCGTCGCGCCCGCGTCGCCCGCGTGCTCGGTTTGGAGATTGTCGACAGCGAGATCGAACGCATCCTGACCGCGCTCGGCCTCGCCGTCGAAGCCGGCGCCGATGGCTGGCAGGTCACCGCCCCGAGCCGCCGCTTCGACATCGCGATCGAGGAGGACCTGATCGAGGAAATCGCCCGCATCCACGGCTACGATGCGATCCCGACCACGCTGCCGAGCGGCGCCTCGCGCCTGGCCGCGCCGAGCGAGGAGACGGTCGAAGACGCGACGGTTCGCCGCCAGCTCGCCGCGCGCGACTACCTGGAAGCGATCAACTACGCCTTCGTCGACGCCGACCTTCTCGCCAGGTGGGATGCGACCGACGGCGCGGTGCCGCTGGCCAACCCGCTCAGCGCCGAACTCGGGGTGATGCGCACCGCATTGCTGCCCGGACTGGTCGCCGCACTCGGTCGCAACGCCGCCCGCCAGCAGTCGCGGGTGCGGCTGTTCGAACTCGGCAACGTGTTTACCGCGGTCGCCGATGCCGCGCCGCTGCACACCCGGCGCATCGCCGCGGTCGCCTGCGGCGATGCCGTGGCCGAGCAGTGGGGCGCCGCCGAGCGCAAGGTCGGCTTCCACGACCTCAAGGGCGATCTCGACAGCCTCGCCGCCCTGTCCGGCGCGCGTCTCGACTATCGGCCCTCGCAGCCAGCCTGGGCGCATCCGGGGCGTTCGGCCGATGTCTGGCGGCTGGACGACAACGGCGAAGGCACCCGGCTCGGCTGGATCGGCCAGTTACACCCGCGCCTGCAGCAGGCGCTGGAAATCGACGCCGGGGTGGTCGGGTTCGAACTCGACCTCGCGCCGCTGCTGGCGCGGCCACTGCCGCGGGCCGGTGGGCAGTCGAAATACCCGTCGGTCCGTCGCGACCTGGCGTTCGTGGTCGCCGAGTCCGTCACCTGGGCCGCGCTGTCGGCCAGCGTTCGCAAGGCCGCCGGCCCGGCGCTGCGCGATCTGGTGCTGTTCGACGTGTACCAGGGCAAGGGCGTTGAATCAGGATGCAAGAGTCTCGCTATGGGCTTGATTTTGCAGGAACAATCGCGCACGCTGACCGACGGTGAAGTGGACGCGGCGATTGCCGCCGTGACCGCGATGCTGCAACACGAACACGACGCCGCGATCCGCGGCTGACAGGAAGCAGGCGATGGCACTGACCAAGGCGGAGATGGCCGAGCGACTTTTTGACGAGGTCGGCCTCAACAAGCGCGAAGCGAAGGAATTCGTCGACGCCTTCTTCGACTCCCTGCGCCAGGCGCTGGAAGGCGGCCGTCAGGTGAAGCTGTCCGGTTTTGGCAATTTCGACCTGCGCCGCAAGAACCAGCGGCCCGGCCGCAACCCCAAGACCGGCGAGGAAATCCCGATCTCGGCAAGGACCGTGGTGACCTTCCGCCCGGGCCAGAAACTGAAGGAACGGGTGGAAGCGTATTCCGGCGCCGGCCCTGCCGGAGGCGCGCATGCTTGATCCCGGCAGCAACCGCGAGCTTCCGCCGATCCCGGCCAAGCGCTACTTCACCATCGGCGAGGTCAGCGAGCTGTGCGACGTCAAGCCGCACGTGCTGCGTTACTGGGAAACCGAGTTCCCGACCTTGAACCCGGTGAAGCGCCGCGGCAACCGTCGCTACTACCAGCGCCACGAGGTGCTGATGGTGCGGCAGATCCGCGGCCTGCTGTACGAGCAGGGCTACACCATCGGCGGCGCTCGCCTGCGGCTGGAAGGCGAGGCCGGCAAGGACGAGTCCGCGCTGAGCTCGCAGATCATCAAGCAGGTGCGGATGGAGCTGGAAGAGGTCCTGCAACTGCTGCGTCGCTGACCGCGCACGCAGGCAAAACCGCTATACTTGCCGCCCGCCTCGACAGGGGCGGAGCAAAACACATCGGGGCGTAGCGCAGCCTGGTAGCGCACCTGTCTGGGGGACAGGTGGTCGTCGGTTCAAATCCGGCCGTCCCGACCAATTCGAACACGAAGAACGCCCGGCCAACAGCCGGGCGTTCTTCGTTCCGGGAACTCGCACACACCTCGACGGTCCGACCCACACGTCCGTGCCGGGCTGGCGAGGACACCACGAGGACAAGGAGCAAACGGAATGCGCAGTGTCGTTGCAGTAGTACTTTATGTGGTGTTGGGCGGGGCGCTGGCCGTGCCGGCGATGGCGGGGGTAGCGGAGGGTACGGCTGCATCGCCCATTCGCGATTTGAACGCGGTCGTCGTCAGCGGTCGGCAACCCGGGCCGGGTCTGTGGAAAGTGGTTTCGAACGACGGCCACGCGCTGTGGGTGCTGGGCACGGTCGAGCCGCTACCGCGCGAGTTGCAGTGGCAATCGACCGAGGTCGAGGCAGTGATCGCACAGGCCGACGAGGTGTTGTCGGCACCGGGAATCGCGGTGTACTGGGATCTGGGTTTCTTCAGCAGCCTGGCGCTGTTGCCGTCGGCGCTGCGCGTACGTCGCAACCCTGATGGCAAGAAGCTGGAGGACGTGCTGCCGGCCGACCTGCTTGCGCGCTGGCTGGCGCAGAAGGAGCGTTATCTCGGCTGGGAGTTGAGCGTCGATCGCTGGCGCCCGATGTTCGCCGCCCACAAGCTCCACGAGGCCGCGTTGAAGGAGCATGGTCTTGGCGAGGACGTGGTCGGGCCACGTGTCCGGCAACTGGTCGAGGCCGCGGGACTCAAACCGACCGCAGTCACCGTGCGGGCCGATGTCGACGAGCCGCGGCGCCTGATTCGCGAGTACAACCGTACCGGCGTCAACGACGAGGCTTGCATGGAAGGCACCCTGCGGAGACTGGAGGCCGGGATCCCCCGCCTGGTTGCGCGTGCCAATGCCTGGGCGACCGGTGACATCGAAACCCTGCATCGCCTGCCGGGGCAGGGCATGGACCGAGGTTGCATCAACTCGGTGCTTAACAGCGATTTTGCGCAGTGGTATGGCTACGGCGACATCGACCGGAAGGTCCGGTCGCTGTGGCTGGAGCAGGCGCAGCGCGCGCTTGCATCGAACGAGGTGAGCCTCGCGTTGCTGCCGATGGACGAGGTGCTGTCGACCGACGGCATGCTCGCCGAGCTGGTAGGGCACGGCTATCAGCTGGTGCCGCCAAGCGATGGCGGCACAATGTCCGCGCAGGCGCCGTAACAGTCCGGCGCGTCGCCGTCAGCCGACGGCGGTTCCCCGCGCCGAGCCCAGTCCGGGCCAGCGTGCCAGCACGCTGGCCTCGATGCCGTCGACGTCCAGCCCGGCTTCGGCCAGCAACTGTTCACGGCTGGCATGGTGCTGGAAGGCGTCGGGCAGGCCGAGGTGCAGGATCGGCAGGGTGATCCCTTCGGCGGCCAGCAACTCGGCGACGCCGGAGCCTGCGCCACCGGCGACGACGTTGTCCTCGAGGGTGACGAAGCCCTCGTGGGTTGCGGCCAGTTCAAGCAGCAACGCGCGGTCCAGCGGCTTGACGAAGCGCATGTTGACCACGGTCAGGCCCAGCGCCGTGCCGACCCGTTCGGCGGCCGGTACCAATGCGCCGAACGCGAGCAGGGCAACGAGCGTGCCGCGGCGGCGCACTTCGGCCTGGCCGACCGGCAGGGTGTCCAGGCCCGGTTGCACCGCGACCCCGGGGCCGCTGCCGCGCGGGTAACGCACCGCAGCCGGGCCGGTGTAGTGGTGGCCGGTGCTGAGCATCTTGCGGCACTCGTCCTCGTCGGCCGGGGCCATCACCACCATGTTCGGCACGCAGCGCAGATAGCTCAGGTCGAGGTTGCCGGCATGGGTCGCACCGTCGGGACCGACCACGCCGCCGCGGTCGATCGCGAACAGCACGTCGAGGTCCTGCACCGCGACGTCGTGCACCAACTGGTCGTAGCCGCGCTGCAGGAACGTCGAGTAGATCGCCACCACCGGCTTGGCGCCTTCGCAGGCCATGCCGGCGGCCAGCGTCACCGCGTGCTGCTCGGCGATCGCGACGTCGAAATAGCGCTGCGGGTATTCCTTGCTGAAGCGCACCAGGCCGGAGCCTTCGCGCATCGCCGGGGTGATCGCCAGCAGCTTGTCGTCGGCCGCGGCCATGTCGCACAGCCAGTCGCCGAAGACGTCGGTGTAGCTCGGTTTCCGGGCGCCTGGCTTGCTGACCAGGCCCTGCACCGGGTCGAACGGGCTGACCGCGTGGTAGCCGATCTGGTCGCCCTCGGCGAGCTCGTAACCCTTGCCCTTGGTGGTGATGATGTGCAGCAGCTGCGGGCCCTTGAGGTCCTTGAGGGTCTTGAGTGCACCGAGCAGGGCGGGCAGGTCGTGGCCGTCGATCGGGCCGGTGTAGTGGAAGCCGACTTCCTCGAAGAAGGTCGATGGCACGAACATGCCCTTCCAGTGCTCCTCCCAGCGCCGCACGAACTTCGCCGCCGGCTTGCGCTTGTCGCCGAGCAGCTTCTTGCCGCCCTCGCGCAGTGCATTGAGGGTACGGCTGCCGGTCAGGCGGCCAAGCATCCGGGTGACGCCGCCGACGTTCTCGGAGATCGACATCTGGTTGTCGTTGAGGATCACCAGCAGGTTGGGTTCTTTGACCCCGTGTTCGACGCCGTCCGGGTCCTCGCCCATGCCGCCGGCGTGGGCCAGCGCCTCGAACGCCATGCCGCCGGTCATCGCGCCGTCGCCGATCACCGCGACGACCTTGCGATCCTCGCCGGCACACTGGCTGGCAATGGCCATGCCGAGCGCGGCGGAGATGCTGGTCGAACTGTGGCCGACCCCGAAGGTGTCGTATTCGGATTCCTCGCGCTTCGGGAACGGCGCGATGCCGTCCTTCTGCTTGACCGTGTGGATCTGGTCGCGCCGGCCGGTGAGGATCTTGTGCGGGTAGGTCTGGTGGCCGACGTCCCAGACCAGACGGTCGGCCGGGGTGTCGTACAGCCAGTGCAGGGCCACGGTCAGCTCGATCACGCCGAGGCCGGCGCCGAAGTGGCCGCCGGACTGCGCGACCTGTTCGATCAGGTAGGCGCGCAGTTCGTCGGCAATCGCCGGCAGTTCCTCTTCGGGGAACTGGCGCAGGTCGTCGGGAACGGCAATGCGGGACAGGCGCGGATAGCGTTGCGGATCAATCATCAATACGGCATCGGACGGCAGTCGCTCATTGTCCCGCCGGCGCCGGGGCGGGGCAAGGCGCGCGATGCGCGGGTCAGCGTCCGCGCAGGCGTCCGAACAGGCCGCCGGACTTCGGCGCCTCTGTCTCGGGTTCCGACGGGTGCTCGATATCGGCAAAACCGGTGGCCAGGCTGGCGTTGACGAAATCGGTGACCTCGGCCACGGGCACGCCGCTGGCCTCGGCGATTTCGGCCAAGGTCGCCGGGCCCTTCATCATCGCGGTGGCGATGCGGAAGTGCTTGGGGTATTCGCGCTCGGTCTGCGGCCATTTCAGCATCTGGTAGCGGGCCTGCGGGTCGAACCCGGGCATCAGCGTGCCGTTGCCGGCCAGCAATCCGCCGAACCAGACCAGCCGTGCCAGCGGCTGCGCCGCGCCTTGCGCCGCGGCCTGAGCCTCCCAGTCGGCGACCGGAGTGAAGTCGCCGAGTTCAAGGGTGCGGCCAACGTGCGGACTCAACGGCTTGAGCGCCGCCGGGCCGTGGTACTGCCGTTGTTCGGTGTCGATCAGCAGGGCAACGCCGTCGCGTTCGAGCTTCACCCGCCCCTTGACCCGGCCGGAGGCGAGCCATTCGGCCAGCGTGGCCGGTTCCGGGTCGGCGGCCGGAGGCGCGTGCGGCTGCAGGCCCGGCACCTGGGCGACGGCCGCGCTGGCCGGTTCGCGCGGAGCGTTGCCGATTTCCTCGGTCGCCTGTGCAGTGGCGGTTTCATCGACCGGCTGCGGATGCTCTTCCGGCAGTTCGTCCTGTGGCTGCGGGGCCGGGGTCAGTCCCGCCGGCGACGGTGTCGCGGAGCCGGCTGCGGCGTCCGCCGCAGCACTTTCGGGCCGTGGCGCGATCTCGTTCAGCAACTGCACCACGGAGCTGGCATCGAATGGTTGGGCCAGGCGGAAGTCGGCCTGGGTGCGCGGTGCCGAGGTCAGGCCGATCACGGTCTTGCCGGCGGCGTGCAGGCGCAGCCAGCTCATCGGACCGTACATGCTGTCCATGTCGACCGCGATGAAGTCGCCCTGGGTGTCGGGCAGCAACTGCCAGGTGCCGCCAAGGCGCTGGTTGGCTTCCGAGAACGCCGCCTTGAGCGCTGTTTCCGTAGCCGGATCCATGCCGGTCAGGCCGAAAGTCAGGGACATTTTATGTTCCATTGCGACAGGTTCCAGCCAGTGTCCGGGAGCCGGCCACATGCGTCAACGCGCGTGCTGCGTCGCAACTGCGCGCGGTGCGGCAGTCACTGCCGCGGAATGTGACACGGGTGCGATCAGTTCAGCGACCGCGCATGCTTCTTCGGCAACTGGTTTTTCAGGAACGCCATCTGGTCGGCGAGGATATTGCGGTTCGACAGGATCAGGTGCTCGACCCAGCTCGGCCGGTACGGCACCGCCAGCAACGGCATGCCGGCCTGCTGCGGGGTGCGGTTGCCCTTGCGCGAGTTGCACTGGAAACAGGCGGCGACCACGTTTTCCCAGACGTCGCGGCCGCCCTTGGACACGGGCAGCACGTGGTCGCGGGTCAATTGCGGGCGATGGCAGTCGCGGCCGCAGTACAGGCACAGGTGGGCGTCACGGGCGAACAGCGCGGTGTTGGTCAGCGCCGGCGTCGGTGCCAGCGCATTCGCGCGGGCGTGGCCACGGGCGGCGACGATCGGGTGCAACTGCAGCAGGCTGTGCTCGCCGCTGATCCGGTTGATCCCACCGTGCACGGTCAGGCAGGGATCGCCGAGCGTCCAGGCCACGGCGTCGCGGGCGTAGAGGCAGGCGGCCTGTTGCCAGTTCATCCAGTCGAGCACGCGGCCGTGGGCGTCCAGCGACAACAGGCGGACGGAATTGAGCCGTTCAAGGGCATGGCGCGGAGCGAATGGGAGGCCTTCCGGGCCGGGTCGGGTGGGCTCGACCGGGGTGCCGGAGCGGACCAGATGCAATTTCGCTCTGTCGGTCTCCATTGGAAACCGAGCTTATACCGGATTTGCTGCAATTGGGCGAGCGCGAACCCGCTGGACTCAAGTATCGAACTGCCCCGCGTCCAGCGCCATCAACGACTCCGTTCCGCTCTCCATCGCGGCGGCATGAGTCAGCGTGCGCGGCAGGATCCGGGCGAAGTAGAACCGCGCGGTCTCGCGCTTGCCGGCCTTGAAGCCGTGCGGCTGGCCCGACGCCTCGCTGGCGGCGACGCTGCGCGCCCACCAGTAGGCGAGGGCGACGTAGCCCGAATACATCAGGTAGTCGTAGGCGGCTGCGCCGACTTCATCGGGATTCGCCACCGCGCGCTGGCCGACCTGCATGGTCAGCCGCTGCCACTCGCCGGCCTTGTCGCGCAGCGGCGCGATGAACTCGGCGACCGCGGCGTTGTCGGCGTGCTCCTTGCAGAACGTCTCGATCATGCCGAGGAACACCTGCAACCCGGCACCCTGCAACTGCATCACCTTACGGCCAAGCAGGTCGAGCGCCTGGATGCCGGTGGTGCCTTCGTACAAGGTGGTGATGCGCGCGTCGCGCGCCAGTTGCTCGATGCCGTGTTCGGCGATGTAGCCGTGGCCGCCGTAGCATTGCAACGCGTGGTAGGTGCATTCCACCCCCCATTCGGTCAGGCACGCCTTGACGATCGGGGTCATGAAGCCGACCAGCGCGTCGGCCTGCTTGCGCTCGTCGGCATCGGGCCCGTGGTGGGCGATGTCGACCAGCAGCGCGGCGTGGTAGCCCATCAGCCGGCCGCCCTCGACCAGCGCCTTGCAGGTCAGCAGCATCCGGCGCACATCGGGGTGGACGATGATCGGGTCGGCGGCCTTGTCGGGGAATTTCGCGCCCGACAGGGCGCGCATCTGCAGGCGCTCGCGCGAGTATGCCAGCGCGTTCTGCAAGGCGCGGTCGGACAGGCCGAGACCCTGCAGGCCGACCGCGAGGCGGGCGGTATTCATCATGGTGAACATCGCCATCAGGCCCTTGTTGGGCTGGCCGACGAGGTAACCCTGTGCCTCGTCGAAGTTCATCACGCAGGTGGCCGAGCCGTGGATGCCCATCTTGTGCTCGATGCTGCCGGCGCGCACCGCGTTGGGCTCGCCGATCGTGCCGTCGCGCGCGACCCGCACCTTCGGCACCACGAACAGCGAAATGCCCTTGCTGCCGGCCGGCGCATCCGGCAGGCGTGCCAGCACCAGGTGGATGATGTTGTCGGTGAAATCGTGGTCGCCGGCAGTGATGAAGATCTTGGTGCCGGTGATGTCGTAGCTGCCGTCCTCGTTCGGTTCCGCGCGGGTCTTCAGCAGTCCGAGGTCGGTGCCGCAATGCGGTTCGGTCAGGCACATCGTGCCGGTCCAGCGGCCCTCGACCAGCGGCTTGAGGAAGACTTCGCGCTGCCAGTCCTCGCCATGCTGGATCAGCGCCTCGGTGGCGCCGTGCGACAGCAGCGGGAAGTTGCCCCAGGCCAGGTTGGCGGCGTCGATCATCTCCTTCAACGGCACCCCGGCGGCGTGCGGCAGGCCCTGTCCGCCGAATCCGGGCGGCGAGGTCAGGCCGGCCCAGCCGCCGTCGACGTATTGCCGGTAAGCCTGCTTGAAGCCGGGCGGGGTGGTGACCGCGCCGGTCGCCTTGTCGTGATTGCAGCCGACCCGGTCGCCGATCTCGTTGAGCGGCGCCAGCACGGTCTCGGTGAATCGCGCGCCTTCCTCCAGTACGGCTTCGAGCACGTCGCGGGTGGCGTCGTCGAAACCCATCCGCTGGAACTGCGACTCGGCATCGAGCACGTCGAACAGGACGAACTGCATGTCGCGCAGCGGGGCTTTGTACTGGCTCATCGACGACCTCGTTGTTGTTTGGCGCATGGTTCCACGCTTGGTTCCATTGGGAGTTAGCGCATCACCCCGGGCAACCCGGGAGCCGGGCTGAGAGCGCTGCGGCGCTCCATCTCGAACTCACGCTGGCGGCCCTCGTTCGGCGTGGCGGTCATCGTGCCTTGCAGCGAGTACTCGATGCTGAGGCCATCGGCGAGCGCCTTGGCCACGGCGAACTTGGCGGCGGCCGTCGGCGCCACCGCCACCGTCACCACGTCGGCCGACTCCGGTCCGATGGTGACGCCGGGGGCGGCCTGCAGGGTGCCGGCGGCGTGCTCCTCGACTTCGAGGTCCAACCGCAGCGTGTCGAACCGCATCGGGATGCTGCTGAAGTTTTCGATCCGCAACTCGGTCGACCAACTGCCATCGGCAGCCACGGTCAGTTGCTGGATCCGCGCCGAGGGTTCCGATACCCGGCGCACCGGGCCGCTGGTGCAGGCGGCCAGCAGCAATGCGCACGATGCCATTCCCATCCAGCGTGTCCAACTTGCCCCGCGCGTGGTTGTCATTCGGTCGGTCCCCGGTTCGAGTTTGCGTTGGCGAGGATACTACGGCGCATGGAACGCGCCGCTGGCCACGCGGGTGTTCGCTGCATGGCCACGACGCCTGTGCTAGAACCCGACGGGTCCCCAGCAGGAGCGGCAGTCATGACGACGGTGCATAGTCCGGGCGCGTCCAGTCATTGGACGTTGTGGGTGCTTGGCGGAGTCATCGCCTTGCTGGGTTTGGTGCTTGCCGTCGGCGGAGGCTGGCTGATCACGCTGGGCGGGTCGTGGTACTACCTGCCGGCCGGTCTGGGTTTGCTGGTGTCCGGAGTGCAATTGGTCCGCGGCCGGATGAGCGGAGCCTGGTGGTTCGCAGCCGTGTTCGTCGGCACCGTGTTGTGGTCGGCGTGGGAGTCGGGCCTGGACTACTGGCGCTGGATACCGCGGCTCGGCTTGATGGTCGCGCTCGCCTTCGTGCTGGCGTTGTTGTTGCCGCGGCTGCAGCGGGGGGCGTCGAAGACGCTATCGAGGTCGCTGGCGGTGATGCTGGCGCTGGTTTTCGTCGGCGCCTTCGCATTGGCGTTCGTGCCGCATGGGTGGTTCAAGGCAGAGGTCGCCGTTCCCGAGGCGGGTGCGGGCGCGGCGTCGCCGGCCAGCATTTCCATTGTGGGGCAACCCAAGGACGCGCCCGGCGCGGGCGACTGGGGCGCGTATGGCCGCAGCAATGCCGCAAGGCGCTACTCGCCGCTCGCGCAGGTCACGGTCGACAACGTCGCCAGCCTCGAGCACGCGTGGACCTATCGCACCGGCGACCTGCCGGACCACAACTGGGGCGCGGAGACCACGCCGCTGAAAGTCGACGACACGTTGTACCTGTGCTCGGCGCGCAACATCCTGATCGCGCTCGATCCGCGCACCGGCGAGGAACGCTGGCGCTACGACCCGCGCGTTGCCGATGAAGCGATTCCATACACCGCCGCCTGCCGCGGGGTCGCCTATTACGAGGTTCCCGCCGAAGAGGCGGTCGCGACCGACGATGCGGCGGACCTCGCCGCGCCGACCGGGGCTGAGGCCGCAACCGCAACCACCGCCACACCGCAAAGCTGCGCGACCCGGATCATCGAAGGCACCCTTGATGCGCGCCTGATCGCGGTCGACGCACGCACCGGCGAGCCGTGCACCGGTTTCGGCGACAAGGGCCAGGTCGACATCACCGTCGGCATGGGCCGCACGTATCCCGGCATGGTCTCGATGACCTCGGCGCCGACCATCGTGCGCGGCGTCATCGTCACCGGCCACCAGGTCCTCGACGGACAGCATCTCGACGCACCCTCTGGGGTGATCCAGGGATTCGACGCGGTGACCGGCGAACTGCGCTGGGCCTGGGACATGGCGCGGCCGGACCGCAGCGGCCTGCCGCCGGAAGGCGAAAGCTACACCCGCGGCACCCCCAACATGTGGACGACCGCCTCGGGCGACGAGCAACTCGGCCTGGTCTACCTGCCGATGGGCAACTCGGCGGTGGACTACCTGAGTGGCACGCGGATGCCGCGGGAGAACGAATACTCGACCTCGCTGGTCGCGCTCGACGTGGCCACCGGCAAGCCGGCCTGGCACTTCCAGACCGTGCACAAGGACGTGTGGGATTACGACCTCGGCTCGCAGGCGACGCTGGTGGATTTCCCCACCGCCGGCGGCGTGATCCCGGCGCTGATATTGCCGAGCAAGCAGGGCGACATGTACGTGCTCGACCGCCGCACCGGCGAGCCGCTGATCGGGGTCGAGGAACGGCCGGTGCCGCAGGGTGGCGTCGAGCCCGAAGAGCGTTCGCCGACCCAGCCGTTCTCGCTCTACCACACGCTGCAGAAGCCGGAACTCACCGAGCGCGACATGTGGGGGATCTCGCCGATCGACCAGCTGTCGTGCCGCATCCAGTTCCGCCTGGCCAGCTACGAGGGCATGTACACGCCGCCGGTCGGGGACAGTCATTCGATCGAGTACTCCGGCTACAACGGCGGCTCGGACTGGGGCGGCATCGCCGTCGACCCGCGTCGCGGCGTGATCGTCGCCAACTACAACGACATGCCCAACCACGTCGAACTGGTGTCGCGCGCACGAGCCGACGAGATGGGCTGGGCGCCGCGCAGCGAGGTCCGCGGCGACATGGGCGGAGCCGAAGGCGCCGGTGATCCGCAGGCCGGCGCGCCGTACGCGGTCGACGTCAACGCCGGCTGGCGCCAGCCATTCACCGGCCTGCTATGCAAGGAACCGCCGTACGGCGGCATCCGCGCGATCGAACTGGCGACCGGCAAGACACTCTGGGACCGGCCGTTCGGCAGCGCCCGAGCCAATGGCCCGCTGGGCATCCCCTCGCATCTGCCGATCGAGATCGGCACGCCCAACAACGGCGGCTCGGTGGTCACCGCCGGCGGCCTGGTGTTCATCGCCGCGGCCACCGACAACCTGATTCGCGCGATCGACATCGAGACCGGCGAAACCGTCTGGCAGGACGTGCTGCCGGCGGGTGGACAGGCCAGCCCGATGGTCTACGAGGCAGGCGGTCGCCAGTACCTGGTGATCATGGCCGGCGGCCACCATTTCATGGAGACCCCGATCGGGGATTACGTGATCGCGTATGCGTTGCCGGAGTAGGCGCGGCGCCCCAAAACGAAAAACCCCGCATCGGCTGGAACCGTTGCAGGGTCTGCGTTACAGCGATCTCAACGACTGCCACCAAATGGTCGCCGGGTAGGGATCGGCCGTGTTGGCGCGGCCGCAAGACCAGGACGATGATGGAGCACTGCAACTAGGACCTACCGCGGGTAGGGCCGAGGACGATTACTAGCTCTAACGGGCTACCAAGTCATCCCACCGAATGCAGTCATGTACGAATCGCTCAGGTACTCCTCAATCTGGATTTGGGGCACCCCGTACTTCGCCGCTAGTGCGGCGAAAAATGCTGCGTCGCCGCCCCCACCATTGTTGGCAAGCTCCTCCACGCGCTTTTCGTAGGGGAACAGGAACTCCATCGCGCCTACTTCTGCCAAGCCCTCCGTCCTCGCAGCAACACTTGGGCTAGAGTCCTCTGTGGAGAACGAAATGTGTGTCTCCTCCAGGTGGCCCCACAGATCCATGTTCCGGCAGGGCTCTTGATCCAGAATGACGTGAAAAAGCTCCTTGCACGTAACAAAGCGGCGCTCTCGCTCGCCCAGATCAGCCAAGCGAAATATCCCGTAGGTTCCGTCTGAGTACGCAACGAAGAGGGCTCGAACGACGCGGCCCGACGCCTCAATCCGCAGGTCAAAGATCGTGACCTGGCGCCTAGAGTACTCGGAACAGATCCACTCCAGATCATCGATCGACCGCAAATCACGTGGGTGCAGCGCGTACCGGTGGTATTGCTCAGTGACGTCTTTTGCCATCTTCAGGCAATGGATCACTTCTTGATCACTCAAAATCATGCGTCGCCATTCCCCAGTCCCCAAAAAGAAGGGCACCCTGAGGTGCCCTTCCGTGCTTAAGTCAAGTCGTACCGCGCTCAGATGCGAACAGAGTCGCCGAACGGAGCAGCCTTGTCAAAGCGGCTAGTGACCACCGCATCGAGCATCTCCACGACCTCAGAAACGACTCCGGTCAGGGGCTTCTTGTTGTGATCAAAGTAAAATTTGACATCTACGACCCCGCGCTCGCTAAGCGCGGTTTCGAGCATCCGCAGCTGTTCTTTTGCGCTCATGTCGTTCTCCACTTGAGGCTCCATTTGTGCTCCCCCTGTAGGTATCGGCACGCGCCGAAACACCTAGAGCTCGCCTGAAACACCTTGGCCCGGGAGGCGACCCGAGCGAAGTCGCAGAGTACGTCTCTGCTGTACTGAACGGTACACGATCCGATTGACGTTTTGTGTCAATGACGAAATTCAGCGTTACCGTCTAGTTATCTAATATTGCCGTCTGTCACGTCCATTTTGTGTCAATTCTGCCACTGAAAGTTCCATTTTTCCGGAGCAAGTCTCCGCGAGACCGGTAACGCATTGATTTTATTGGCTGCCCGGCAGGACTTGAGCCTGCAGTCACCGCCTTAGTAAGGTGGTCAACTCCCCGCAGTTGGCGCGCGACCGGCCATTTTTCAGGAATTCCGGGGAGGATGCAAGTCCGGTGACGGACCGCTGAAGCGGTGGGGGAGTCCAAGCCCGGCTCCCATGCCCACCCGTTGCCAACGGCGTGATCCTAGGGGAGCGCTGCAGATGTCTCAACGATGGGTCAGGGCCCTTCTGAGTAGCCCACACCCACGCATCGAGTTCTCGTTTCCTGGCGGATCCTCCCCCACTTGCACGGCCACGTGGTGACATAGCGTATCGCGGTCGCCTCAGCGCCGAAAGAACTCGCTGCGCCGATAGAGCGAAGCCGACTCGCCAACGGTAGGTAGGGGCTAGCAAATACTGCCACTGCGACGCTGCCGAACGAGGCGGCGATCTATGGCGAGCACCGCCAGCTTTAGGAATTTTGTCATCCCCTTAAAGGCGGGCAAGCAGGAGGCCGAGGGTGCTCCTGCCTCGCTCATTGCTACCCCGGAGCTACCCAAGTGGCGGGCGATGGCAATCTGGTGTCTCAGAAAAGGAAAGCCCCGCTCGGCTCAATGCCTTGCAGGGCTTGCGTTTCACAAAGCCACCAAATGGTGGCCGGGGAGGGAATCGAACCCCCGACACGGGGATTTTCAATCCCCTGCTCTACCAACTGAGCTACCCGGCCACGATCACGGCAGGCCGTGTGAGCAGCGGGATGATACGGGGGCGGCCCGGGACTGGCAAGCCGCATGCGCGCTGAATGACGTTCGGTGCCGTGGTTGGTGCCCGGGCGGACGGGCGCATGATAGGAATGTAGCGCTTGGCCGGCGGAGGAGCCGACCGATGGCGCTGCGTTTTCCTCGCTGCCAACGGAGTCGAACATGAAAAGTCTTGCCATCGTAACCGCCGCCGCGCTCGCGCTGGGCGCATGCGCGAGCGGACCGAACCTGTCCGACAACCAACTTCTGTCGATCCACCAAGCCCATGCGGGAGCACCGGTCAACAAGTTCCACCACTACGGCACCCTGGACAGCTGGATGCCGTTGGGGGATTCCGCGCTGACCGTGTGGGTGCGGCCGAACACCGCTTATCTGTTGACCCTCACCAGCGATTGCCCGGGTTTGGAGTACGCACACGGGATCAGCCTGGGCGACCAGTCCGGCAGTGTGTTCGCCGGCCTCGACAACGTCACCGTGATCGGCCAGAGCGTGCCGGTTCCATGCAGGATCGAGCAGATCCAGCCGCTGGATGCCAAGGCGGTCCGGCAGGCCGAACGCGATGCCCGCGATGCGCTTCAGGCGTCGGCAGGCGGAACGTAGCCCGGCGGCTTTTCGGCCTCCCCGCCGAACAGGAACTTGAGCATCTCGGCTTCGAGCATCGCGCGGTGCTCGGGGTTCATCGGTGACAGCCGGTTCTCGTTGATCAGCATGGTTTGATGCGCCAGCCAGGCGGACCAGGCCGGCTTGCCAATGTGCGCATACACGCGTTTGCCGGCAGCACCGGGCCAGGGCACGAAATCGAGCCCTTCGGTTTCGCGCTTGTGGTACTCGCAGTAGACGGTGCGGGACATGGACGGACCTTTGCGGAAAGCGATCAGTGGCTGGCTTCGAGCAGGCGTCGGATCGGCGCGGGGATGCCGAGCGTCGCCAGCGCAGCAGGCTCAACCCAGCGCAGGTCGACATTGTCGCCGACCGAATCGCGTAGGGCGATGCCGCGCCAGCGCCGCGGTTGCAGTTCGAGTTTGTAGTGGCTGAAGGCGTGGGCGACCGGGGGCAGGGTTTCGCCACGCTCGAAGTCGCCGCGCAACTGGTGTTCGAACCAGTCGCGAGCGCCGGCCTCGTCGTCGGCCTGTGGCAGGGTCCACAGCGACGCCCAGACCCCGGCCGGCGGGCGCCGCTGCAGCAGCACGCGTCCCTGTGCGTCCTGCAGCCACAGCACCACCGCATGGCGTTGCGGCACTGCCTTGCCGGGGCGCGGCGTCGGCAGTTCCGCGGTGCGACCTTCGGTCCGGGCGATGCAGTCGGCCTGCAACGGGCAGCGCGTGCACGCCGGCTCGCCGCGGGTGCAGACGGTGGCGCCGAGGTCCATCTGAGCCTGGGTGTAGTCGGCCAGGCGCGCGTGCGGCAGGTGCCGTTCCGCCAGTGTCCACAACGATTTCTCGATCGCTGGCGTTCCCGGCCAGCCCCGTACGCCGTGGTAGCGGGCGAGCACGCGCTTGACGTTGCCATCGAGGATCGCGTGGCGGTAGCCCCAGGCCTGCGCGGCAATCGCGGCCGCGGTGCTGCGGCCGATCCCGGGCAGGGCGATCAACGCCTCGACGTCGCGCGGAAGCTCGCTGTCGTGGCAGTCGACGCACAGCCGTGCGGCCGTGTGCAGGTTGCGTGCACGGGCGTAGTAGCCCAGGCCGGACCACAGGGCGAGGACATCGTCGAGCGGCGCCGCGGCCAGTGCGGCAAGGTCGGGCAAGGCGGCGACGAAGCGTTCGAAATACGGCGCGGCGGTCCTGACCTGGGTCTGCTGCAGCATGATTTCCGACAGCCACACCCGGTACGGCGTGCGCGGGTGTTGCCACGGCAGGTCGTGGCGGCCGTTGAGGTCGAACCAGTCGAGCAGGCGGGCGGCGAAGGAGTCTTCGCTGGTGCCGATGCGATCGTCGCGCGGCGCGGTGGCGGCGACGCTCATTGCGTGGCCCCGGCGTCATCGAGCTCGATCTCGATGCCTTCCAGCACCGCGCCGGAAATTTCCAGCCGCGGTGTGCTCAACCGGCCGTCCAACGGCGGCAGCGGCGTGCCGGTGGCGAGCTGGTCGAGCCAGTCGAGTACCCGTGGCAGCCGGAAATCCACGTCCAGCCGGGTTTCATCGCGGCGCAGTTGCAACTCGCTACGGCCCGACAGGTCCGCCGGCCCGCGGTAATCCAGCACGAACGGCAGCGCCGAGTCCGACTGCCCCAGCGGCGGCGGCAACGTCGGCCAGCCGTCCGGCCATGCGGCCACACTGCCATCCAGTCGCAGGGCCAGCACGTCCTGCCAGGCGAACGCGCCGTGCGCATCGAAAGCCGGAACGATGCCGTCGCCGCGCAGGATCGCGCCCAGCGGCATGATCGTGAAACGGCCATCGTCGTACCGCAACGGACCGGCGAGACCATAGACGAATGGCAACGGCTGGTCGCCGCCGAGGTACTGCGCTTCGGCGCCGAACTTGAAGCCATCCAGGCCGATGCCGTCATCGCCGTCGTGCAACCGGCCGGACAGGTGCAGTCGCATCGGCATGCGCCAGTCGGGCGTGGCCACCGTGGCGATACCGGCCGCGCCGAGGCCGGCGTCGAGGTCGGGGCGGGTGAGCGCCAGTTGCAGGTCGAACGGCACGGTGGTGTCGCCGTTGACGAAGCGCCCACCCAGGCGCGCGGCGAGCGCCCGCTCCGGATGCAGTGCCGGCAGGTCGAGCCGCAGCCGGTCGATCGACCAGCCGTCGCCGACCACCGCGCCGCGGACGATCTGCAGGCCATCGGTGAGGGTCGGGATCTGCATTTCCTCCGCCGCCGGCCGGCCTTCGCGCCAACGCTGCAGTGCGGCGAGGTCGAGCCGGGGCGCGTCGATCTCGACCCGGCGCACGGTCAGGTCGAGGCCCGCGTCCGAACCGACTGAGCGCAACGTCGACCATGGCAGCGACAGGTAGACCCGCTCGGCGGTCAGCAGCGGCGCGTCGGCACCGGGTTGGCGGGCGATCAGGTCGCGGGCCACCAGCCGCGGGGTGCCGCGAAGGCGGTATTCGGCAGCGCCACTGCTGCTGATCTGCAGGTCGAGCGCGTCGCCGAGGCGATCGAGGATCAGGTCGGCGACCTGGCGCGGCCGGGTCATCCAGCTCAGGCTCAACAGCAGCATCAGCAACAGGGCGAGGCCGGCGCCCTTGGCGATGATCAGGCGCCAGCGGCGACGGGTGCGCTGCGGCGGCTCGGCTGGCGCTGGTGTCGCGCCCACGCGCGCTAGACCCCGGCGCTAGGCGCCGAGCGTCTCCGGCAGCAGGGCGTCGACGAAGGCCTCGGCATCGAATACGCGCAGGTCCTCGGGTCGCTCGCCGATGCCGGCGAAACGGATCGGGATGCCGAACTCGCGTGCCAGCGCGAACACCACGCCGCCCTTGGCACTGCCGTCGAGCTTGGTCACCACCAGCCCGGTCACGCCGACCGCGGCGTGGAACTGGCGCAACTGCGACAGCGCGTTCTGGCCGGTGGTGCCGTCGATCACCATCAGCACTTCGTGCGGCGCGGTGGGGTCCAGCTTGCCCAGCACTCGCTTGATCTTGCCCAGCTCGGCCATCAGCCCCTGCTGGGTGTGCAGCCGACCGGCGGTATCGGCGATCAGCACCTGGGTGTCGCGCGCGCGCGCCGCCTGCAACGCGTCGAACGCGACCGAGGCGGCGTCGGCGTTCTGGCCCTGGGCCACGACCGGAACCCCATTGCGCTCGCCCCAGGCCTGCAACTGGGCCACCGCGGCGGCGCGGAAGGTGTCGCCGGCGGCCAGCATCAGTGGTCGGCCCTCGTCCTTGAAACGCTTGGCCAGCTTGCCGATGGTGGTGGTCTTGCCGACGCCGTTGACGCCGACGGTCAGCAGCACGAACGGCTTGGCATTGGTGTCGATCCGCAGCGGCACCGCGACCGGCTTCAGCAGTGCGAGCAAGTCGCTGCGAAGCGCCGCGAGCAGGGCATTGGCATCGGCGAACTCGCGCGCCTTGGTGCGCCTGCGCAGATCCTCGACCAGGTCGGTGGTCGCGGCGACGCCGACGTCGGCGGTGATCAGCGCGGTCTCGATCTCGTCGAGCAGGTCGTCGTCGAGCTTGGGGTGCCGCGAGAACATGCCGCCGAAGCTGCGCGCGAACAGGCTGCCTCCGAGGCGTTCGCGCCAGCCGGACTTCTCGGTGCGGACGGGGGCGACCGGCTTGTCGACGACGGTGGGCGCGGGTGGTTGGGTCTGGGTCGGGGCTTCGAGTGCTGTCTCGACCGGCGGCGAGGCGGTGGGAACCGGGGCCGGAACGGGAGTCGGGGCCAGCTGCGGATCGACTTCGAGCGCGGCAGCGACCACCTCGGCCGGCACCGGTTGTGGCGCGGTGGGGCGAGGCGGGGCGGAAGGAGGGTCGCCGGCCGGTTCAGGTGTCACCGCTGCGGGCTTCTCGTTCGTCTCGTCGGACGGCCCCTCGGCCGACGGAAACGCCGCGGCCAGTTCCTCGGTGCTGTAGCGCCGCGTCGACGGGCTCGATGCAGGCGTTTCAGGTTTCTTGCGGCGGAAAAAGCTGGCCATCGAGGCAGGCGCTCTGAAACATGTTGGACAATGCGAGCATGCTAGCACTGGCTATTACCGGCACCCCATGAGGAAGTCCGCATCCAACATCCCGTCCCGGCCCCGTGCCGGCAATGCGTCGGGCGCCGGCCAGGTCCGCCTGATCGGCGGGCGCTGGCGCGGCAGCAAGCTCGCCGTGGCCGATGCGCCCGGCTTGCGGCCGACCTCCGACCGAGTCCGTGAAACCCTGTTCAACTGGCTACAGCCGATGATGCCGAATGCCCGCGTGCTCGACCTGTTCGCGGGCAGTGGTGCGCTCGGGCTGGAAGCGCTGTCGCGCGGAGCGTCATCGGCGGTGCTGATCGAACGCGATCCGACCCTGGCTGCAGGCTTGTTGGCGACCACCCGGCGCCTGCCCGGCGGCGAGGCCGCCACCGTAGTGCAGGCCGACGCGCTGGCCTGGCTGCCCGCGCAGCCGCGCGCCAGCTTCGACCTTGCATTCGTCGATCCGCCGTTTGCCGCCAGCCTGCATGGTCCTGTGCTGGCCGCGCTGATGCCGGTGCTCGCCGAGGACGCCTGGCTGTATGTCGAGTCGGCGCTGGCGGAAAACCCGCCCATGCCCCCGGGCTGGTGCCTGCATCGCGAAGGCCGGACCCGCGAGGTGCGCTACGTCCTGTATCGGCGCCTGCCATCGGCCGACGCGGCCGCTGATACACTGCCCAGCGACCCGGCAGGCGCCCACGCCCGCCCCAACGAGCCCCGTGACTGAATGACCCCGGCCCGCAACCGCATCGCCGTCTATCCCGGCACCTTCGACCCGATCACCAACGGTCATGTCGACTTGGTGAATCGCGCGGCCCGACTGTTCGATCGCCTGATTCTTGGCGTCGCCGAAAGCCCGGCCAAGAGCCCGGCGTTGCCGCTGGACCTGCGGGTGCGGCTGGCGCGCGAGGCTGTGGCGCACCATCCGCATGTCGAGGTGATGGGCTTCGATTCGCTGCTGGCGCACTTTGTCGCCGAGGTCGGCGCCGGCGTGCTGCTGCGCGGCCTGCGCGCGGTGTCGGATTTCGAATACGAATTCCAGCTGGCGAGCATGAACCGCCACCTGATCCCGGAGGTCGAGACCCTGTTCCTGACCCCGGCCGAGCAATACGGTTTCATTTCCTCATCGCTGGTACGCGAGATCTCCCGCCTCGGCGGCGACGTCTCCGGCTTCGTGCCTCCGGCGGTGGCCAACGCGCTGCAGGAGCAATGGCAGCGCATCGATGCATGACCTTCCAACCAAAACGGGGAATCCCATGAACACCACGACTCGCCTGCTGTTGATCGCCCTGCTCTCGATGCCGCTGCTGGCCGCCTGCCAGAAGGAAGAAGCCCCGGCCGAAGACGCCGCCGCTGTCCAGGTACCGCTGACCCGCCCGGCCACCAACGATGACGCCGAGTGGGGCGCCTATCTGTCCGACGTGGTCACCCGCAACATGGGCGACATCACCCGCAGCCCGTACCTGTATTACCTCCCGGGCTCCGACAGCGCCGGCTTCGAGGGCGCCCGCGAGCGTCTGCAGGAAGAAGTCTCGATGGCCATGCAGCGCGGCATCGTCGAGGGCAATCTGGTTGCGTTCGGCTCGCCGGAGTCGACGATGATGGCCGACATCATCGTCAACGCGTTCACCAAGGTCGACCCGGGTTCGATGAACGGCGTGGTGCTGCTGTTCATCGGCGATGCGGCCGACAACGAGCGGGTCCAGGCGGCGGTCGCGCCGGCTGGCGTCGAGTACAAGTTCGTCGAGGCCAAGTGATCCATCGGTCCGCGCCCGCCTGCACGCGGGCGCGGACTTGCCGGACCATCCGGCTGGCGATTCCCCCATGTCCCTCAAAATCAACGAACTCTGCGTCAACTGCGATGTCTGCGAGCCGGCCTGTCCGAACCAGGCGATTTCGCAGGGCGAGAGCATCTACGTGATCGATCCGGCGCGCTGCACCGAATGCGTCGGCCATTTCGACGAACCCCAATGCGTGGTCGTCTGCCCGGTCGAGTGCATCGACCCGGACCCGGATATCCCCGAAACCCACGACCAGCTGCTGGCGAAGTTGATGAGGTTGCAGCAGGGTCAATAACCATTTGAGGAACCGCGATGCCTATTGCGCTGCGAACCGTCTTGCTGGCCGGCTTTATCTCCACCACCACGCTGTCGGGTTGCACCACCGCGACGCCTGCGCAGAAGCAGGAGGCAGAGCAGGGAAGCGCCGCCGCGGTGACCGCGACAACGCCACCGGGCACCGCGATCGCCAGCGGCCACGCCCTGGCGACCGAGGCGGGGCTGGAGATGATCCGCGCCGGCGGCAATGCGTTCGATGCCGCGGTCGCGGTGTCCTCGACCCTGTCGGTGGTCGAGCCGATCAGCTCGGGCCTGGGCGGCGGCGGTTTCTTCCTGCTGCACGACGCCGACACCGGCGAGGATGTGTTTGTCGATGCGCGCGAGATCGCGCCGCAAGCGGCGACACCCGAGGCCTACCTCGACGAGAACGGCGACCTCGACCGCAACCGCGCCACCAACGGCCCGTGGTCGGCCGGCATCCCCGGCCTGCCGGCCGCGCTGGTCCACGTGGCGCAGCAGTACGGCAAGCTGCCGTTGAACACCACCTTGGCGCCGGCGATCCGCATCGCCCGCGAGGGCTTCCCGATCTACGGGCGGCTGGAGCGCGGTTACGCCCGTCGCAGCGAGGTGATGGAGCGTTACCGCGGCACCCGTGAAGTGTTCCTGGCGGATGGCGACCCGCCGCAGGTCGGCGAGACGCTCAAGCAGCCCGACCTGGCCAGCACCCTCGAACTGCTGGCCGAGCAGGGTTTCGACGGCTTCTACAAGGGCGACGTCGCCGACAAGCTGCTGGCCTCGGTCGAGGAGGAGGGCGGCCGCTGGACCGCCGCCGAACTGGCCGGCTATGAAGTCCGCGTGCGCGAGCCGATCGAGTTCGATTACCGAGACTGGCACGTCGTCACCGCGCCGCCGCCGTCGTCGGGCGGGGTTGCGCTGGCGCAGATGCTGCAGATCCTCGAAGGCTGGGATCTGGCCGAGCTGGACGATGCCAAGCGCACCCATCTGATCGTCGAGGCCATGCGCCGCGCCTACCGCGATCGCACGATCTATCTCGGCGATCCCGACTTCGTCGAGATGCCGCTGGAAATGCTGACCGACCCCGGCTATGCCGCTGGTCTGCGCGCCACCATCCACCCGGACAAGGCGACCCCGAGCGACCTGTTGTCCGGCCAGCCGGTACCGCTGGAGGATGAGGAGACCACCCACTTCTCGATCATCGACGGCGACGGCAACCGCGTCTCCGCGACCCAGACCGTCAACCTGCTGTACGGCTCGGGCCTGATTGCGCCCGGCACCGGGGTGATCCTCAACGACGAGATGGACGACTTCGCGCTCAAGCCCGGTACGCCGAATGCGTTCGGGGTGATGGGTTTCGAGGCCAACGCGGTCGAGGCCGGCAAGCGCATGCTCAGCTCGATGTCGCCGACCATCATCGAGTCCGACGACGCCGTCGCGATCCTCGGCGCACCCGGCGGCAGCCGGATCATCACCGAAGTGCTGATCGGCATCCTCGGCTACGACGCCGGGCTCGGCGCGCAGCAGGTCGCCGCGTTGCCGCGCATCCACCACCAGTGGATGCCCGACGTGATCTCGGCCGAACCGGATGCGCTGGACGCTGAAACCATCAAGACGCTGCAGGCGATGGGCCACACCGTCAACGCCGGCGAGGACACCTGGGGCAACCTGCAGACCGTCGCCTGGGACAAGCAGGCCGACACCCTGTCGGGCGGCACCGATCCGCGCAACCCGGTAGGCGATGCCGACGTGCTGCTGGAGTCGATCGCCCCCTGACACCGCTTTTTGTAGGAGCGGCTTTAGCCGCGATCGGGAATCGGCTCGCTCGTCCGATTTCAGATCGCGGCTAAAGCCGCTCCTACAGAAGCGCCGCCCGCCTGAATCGAGGCGCCCGCAACGGTTCCCCTGACCGTCCGGATCGCCGATCATGAACCCGACGCAGCCACGCCTGCGAGCACGTTGGAGCCGACAATGAAACTCTGGTCACTGCTGGGCAACAGCCAGAAACTCGACGGCGGAGCGATGTTCGGCAATGCGCCGCGGGCGATGTGGGCCAACTGGGCGGCGCCGGACGAGCACAACCGCATCGAGCTGGCCTGCCGCGCGCTGCTGGCCAGCCCGCTGGCCGGTAAGACGGTACTGTTCGAGGCCGGCATCGGTGCGTTCTTCGAGCCGAAGCTGCGCGAGCGCTACGGCGTGGTCGAGGACCGCCACGTGCTGCTCGACTCGCTGACCGCGGCCGGCTTCACCCCAGACGACATCGACGTGGTGGTGCTGTCGCACCTGCACTTCGACCACGCCGGCGGCCTGCTCGCGCCGTACGCCGAGGGCGAGCCGCCGCGACTGGTGTTCCCGAACGCGAGTTATGTGGTCGGGCGCGAACATTGGCAGCGTGCGATCGCGCCGCATCCGCGCGACCGCGCCAGCTTCATCCCCGAATTGCCTGGCCTGCTGGAAGCCACCGGCCGGCTGGAACTGGTCGATGGCGAACACTCGAAGACGCTCGGCGACACGGTGCGCTTCCACTACAGCGACGGCCATACCCCGGGGCTGATGCTGTCGGAGATCGTCGGCCCGGAGATCGTCGACGGCCAGTCGCATGGCGGCGTGGTGTTCTGCGCCGACCTGATTCCCGGCCGGCCGTGGGTGCACGTGCCGATCACGATGGGCTACGACCGCAACGCCGAGCTGCTGATCGACGAGAAGAAGGCGTTCCTCGCCGACAAGCTCGAGCGCAACGTGCACCTGTTCTTTACCCACGATCCCGGCTGCGCGCTGGCGCAGGTGAGCCGCGACGAACGCGGCCGCTACGGCACCACCCACGAGGTGGCCGAATTGCAGGCGAGGGCGCTGGCGGCATGACCTGGCGGCTCGGCCTGGTGGTGCTACTGCTGGCCAGCGGCGCCGCTTTCGCCCAGGACAAGCCGGCAACGCCAACGCCCGAGGGCGTACCGCAACCGGGCGCTGAACTGCGCGATCGCGATTTCGGTGTCGGCAGCGACCAGTTCGGTCTGGATCGGCGGGTCGAAATGTACCAATGGCGCCGGGTCGGCGAGGACCGTTACGAGCGCGTCTGGAAGGCGGCGTGGATCGACTCGTCCGGCTTCGCCGAGGGCTATCGCAACCCGCCGGAACTGCCGCTCGACAGCCGCCGCTGGTGGTCGTCCAGCGCGACCCTGGACGGCAGGCCGCTGGACAAGATCGTGTTGAAGTCGCTCGGCCAGTGGCAGGATTTCCGCCCCGGATTCTCGCGGCTGCCGGGCAACCTGGCGGCGACCTTCCAGCCCGAGGGCGATGGCCTGATCAGCTCGCAGAACCCGCTGGATCCGCAGGTCGGCGACCTGCGGATCAGCTGGCGCGAGCTGATCCTGCCGCCGCTGCAGGGCAAGGTCGAATTGCGCGATGGTCGCTGGCAATTGGCGCCGCCAGCGCGCGCCGTACCCGATGCCGGCGCCGATCCGGCGATGCGGGCGGAAGAGGCCATGCAGGCGCAATCGGAAGATGATTCGCGATGGTGGCCGTGGCTGTTTGGCGGCCTCGCACTGGTGGCGGTTTTCGTGGCCGTCAAGCGTCATCGCCCTCGCGGCTGAGCTTCCCGCCGCATCGATTTTGTAGGAGCGGCTTCAGCCGCGATCTGGAGTCGGTACGGGCGAACGATTATCCGGCGCGGCTAAAGCCGCTCCTACAGGAAGCATGGAGCGCGGCGGTCGGCCGATACGAAAAAGGCCGGGTTGCCCCGGCCTTTCGTGTTCGCAACTACGCGACGACTTACGCCGCGGCCGCCTGCTGCTTGCGCGGCCCTTCCTTCAGCGCACGGCCGACCATGCCGACCAGCAGGTCGACCTCGGCGCTGGTCATGGTGAAGGTCGGGGTGAAGCGCAGCGAGTTGATGCCGCCGTGGATCACGCCGATGCCGTGTTCGCGCAACCACTCCTCGGTCGAGCCGGCGCCGTAGCACTTGAAGTCGTCCGACAGCTCGCAGGAGAACAGCAGGCCGGTGCCCTGGACCTTGGTGACCATCCCGCCGAGTTCGGCCTTGAGCTTCTCCAGCTTTTCGATTGCCTCGACGCCGCGAGCGCGGATGTTCTCGCGCAGCGCCGGGGTCACCTGCTCCAGCACCGCGCAGGCGGTATCGAGCGCGCGCGGGTTGGTGGTCATGGTGTTGCCGTACAGGCCCTTCTTGTAGACGTTGCCGGCGCGCTCGCCGACCGCGAGTACCGACAACGGATACTGGCCGGCGTTGAGCGCCTTGGAGTAGGTCTCCATGTCCGGCGCCTCGACGTTCTCGAAGCCGGGGTAGTCGATGATCGACAGCACGCCGTTGGCGCGCAGGCCGGCCTGGATCGAGTCGACCAGCAGCAGCGAGCCATGGGCCTTGGTCAGCGCGCGCGCGGCGTTGTAGAAGTCGACCGGCACGCTACGGCCCGGGTCGCCTTCGCCCATCACCGGCTCCAGGAACATCGCCTCGATGAACCAGCCCTTGGCGTCGGCATCGGCGAACACCTGCTTGAGCGCGTCGATGTCGTAGGGCTCGATCGCGATCACGCTGTCCTCGCCGCGGTAGCTGGCCAGGTACTTGAGGTAGGTCGAACGGGTCGAGTCCGAATACAGCGCCGGACGGTCGGTGCGGCCGTGGAAGCCGCCCTTGACCACCACCCGCTTGATCGTGCGGCCGGCATGCTTGCCACCGTCGTCGGTCATCGCCTTGGCGTTGGCATCGGCGATGCGGGCGGCGAGGGTGACCGATTCGGAGCCCGAGTTGAGACACATGAACTTGCTGTACGGACACTCGCGGCCGATGCCGATCGCCTCGCGCAGCAGCGTGTTGAAGCGCAACTGCGACAGGCTCGGGGTCATGATGTTGGCCATCGCCTGCGGCTTGGCCATCGCCTCGATCACCTTGGCCGGCGCGTGGCCGAAGCCGAGCATGCCGTAGCCGCCGGAGTCGTGCAGCACCGCGCCCTTGAGGGTCACGATCCACGGGCCGCGGGCGGCGAGGGCGACGTACGGGTTGACCGCGTCGTCCTGGTAGAAGTTGATGAAACCGGCCTGCACGGCGTCGGCCTGGGCGGTCTCGTCGAGATCGAGCAGGTCGGAGAACTCGCCCTTGATCCGCTCATGTTCGGCAACGGCAGCCTCGACCGCTTCGACCAGTTCCGCGTCGCCGGCGAATCCGGCCAGGGTGGCGTCATCGAGGCCGACGGTGCGGCGCGCGCCGGCGTGGGCGCGTAGCGGCGCGAGCTTGGCGACGATGGCGTTGTCGTTGGTGCTGGACATGGATGTGGATCCTCCGATGGGTCGCTAGAACGCGTCGACGAAACGCGTTTTTCTTTTTGATTCAATCAGTTGCATGATTCTATCATGCCGCCCGGGCGGCGATAACCCCCGCCGCCGCTACACTGTGCGGTCGCCGCGCACGCGGCCCTGAGCCGGCTGCCGTCCGTTTTTCGGACGCCGCGCCTGTTCATTTCCCAAGTCACTGATCGCGAAGAAGCCCCGCTTGAAGAAGTCCGATTTCCACTATGAACTGCCGCCCGCACTGATCGCACAGGCGCCGCTGGCCGAGCGCTCGTCGAGCCGCTTGCTGGTGGTGCCGCCAGCGCAGCGCAAGGCCTTCGACCGGCACTTCGAGGACCGGGTATTTCGCGAACTGCCCGACCTGCTCGAGCCCGGCGACCTGCTGGTGTTCAACGACACCCGGGTGATCCCGGCGCGCCTGTTCGGGCAGAAGGCCACCGGCGGCCGGGTCGAAATCCTGATCGAGCGCCTGCTCGGCGGCATGGACGCGCGCGCGCAACTGGGGGTCAGCAAGTCGCCGAAGGCCGGCGCCCGGATCGCGCTGGATGCCGGTGGAGAAGCCGAGGTCCTCGGCCGCGACGGCGAGTTTTACCACCTGCGCTTCCACGTGCCCGAAAGCCTGGAACCCTGGCTGCTGCACGCCGGACGGCTGCCGTTGCCGCCGTACATCCAGCGTGAGCCGGGCCGGGACGACGCCGAGCGCTACCAGACCGTGTTCGCGCGCGAGACCGGCGCGGTCGCCGCGCCGACCGCCGGCCTGCATTTCGACCGGCCGCTGCTGGAGGCGTTGCAGGCGCGCGGCGTCCACTTCGGCCACGTGACCCTGCATGTCGGCGCCGGCACCTTCCAGCCGGTGCGGGTCGACGACCTGTCCGAGCACGTGATGCACAGCGAGTGGCTCAACGTCGGCGCCGAACTGGTCGAGAAGATCCACCGTACCCGAGCGGCTGGCGGTCGGGTGGTCGCGGTCGGTACCACCGTGGTGCGCGCGCTGGAGACGGCGCTGCGCCAGGGCGAGGGCGGAGACGGTCAGTTGCAGCCGTTCGCCGGCGAAAGCCGCCTGTTCATCCTGCCCGGCTACAAGATCCGCTCGGTCGACGCGATGGTCACCAACTTCCACCTGCCCGAGAGCACACTGTTGATGATGGTGTCCGCGTTTGCCGGCAAGGACCGGATCTTCGCCGCCTACGAACACGCGATCCGCGAGAAATACCGGTTCTTCTCCTACGGCGACGCGATGCTGCTGTTCCCGGAGGCCGGCGCATGAGCCGGATGTCGTTCGAACTGCTCGGCACCGACGGCGGCGCCCGCCGCGGCCGCATCGATTTCCCGCGCGGCCGCATCGAGACCCCGGCGTTCATGCCGGTCGGCACCTACGGCTCGGTCAAGGGCGCGTTCCCCGACGACATCGGCGAACTCGGCGCCCAGATCATCCTCGGCAATACCTTTCACCTGTACCTGCGGCCCGGGCTGGAGGTGATCGAGGCGCACGGCGGCCTGCACGGCTTCATGGGCTGGGAAAAACCAATACTGACCGACTCCGGCGGCTTCCAGGTGTTCTCGCTGGCCCACAAGCGCAAGATCACCGAGGCCGGCGTGACCTTCGCTGCGCCGACCGACGGCAGCAAGGTGTTCCTCGGGCCCGAGGAGAGCATGCACATCCAGAAGGTGCTCGGCTCGGACATCGTGATGATATTCGACGAGTGCCCGCCCATACACCTCGACAGCAAGCCGGTCGGTGTGGACGTGGTGGACCGCTCGATGCAGCTCTCGCTGCGCTGGGCGGAGCGCTCGAAGCGCGCGCACGAGGGCAATGACGCGGCGCTGTTCGGCATCGTCCAGGGCGGCGTGTACCGCGACCTGCGCACGCAATCGGCGGAAAGACTGAAGCAGATCGGCTTCGACGGCTATGCGATCGGCGGTCTTGCGGTGGGCGAGACCGAGGCCGAGCGCAACGCGATGCTCGAACACACCGCGCCGCAATTGCCGGCGGATTGCCCGCGCTACCTGATGGGCGTCGGCAGGCCCGAGGACCTAGTCGAGGCGGTCGCGCGCGGGATCGACATGTTCGATTGCGTGATGCCGACCCGCAACGCCCGCAACGGCCATTTCTTCACCCGCGAGGGCGTGGTCCGCATCCGCAACTCGAAGTACGAGCACGACCTGCGCCCGATCGAGGAAGGCTGTGACTGCCACGCTTGCGCCAACGGCTTCAGTCGCAGCTACCTGCGCCACCTGGACCGCTGCAACGAAATGCTCGGGCCGATGCTCGGCACCTTGCACAACCTGCGCCACTACCAGCGACTGATGGCCGAGATGCGCGCGGCGATCGAGCAGGGAACCTTCGCCGCCTTCCGCGAGTCCTTTTACGCCGCCCGTCGCCAGTGACGGCCCCGACCGGGCCACCGGCCCGGCCATGGCATAATCGCGGGCTTATTTTCCGTCTTCCTACCGGATACCAACATGAACCTGCTCGATTTCGTGATCGCCCCCGCCCATGCCCAGGCCGCCGCACAGGGCGCCCAGGGTGGCCTGTTCGGCGGTGGCCTGACGGGCCTGCTGTTCCCGATCCTGCTGATCGGCGTGATGTATTTCCTGATGATCCGCCCGCAGATGAAGCGCGCCAAGGAGCACAAGGCGATGCTGGGTCAACTGGCCAAGGGTGACGAGGTCCTGACCAACGGCGGCGTCGCCGGCGTCGTCACAGACCTGGGCGACAACTTCATCACCGTCGAGATCGCCGACAACGTGCGCGTCCGGGTGCAGAAGGGCGCGATCGCCAACGTCCTGCCCAAGGGCACCTTGAAGTCGGCCTGAGCCGCCTCCACCCGTTGTTGACACGGCGGCCGGGGCGTCGCCGCAGGGGCTTTGCATGCTGATCTACGAGCGTTGGAAATACGTCGTCCTGGTGGTGGTGTTGCTGTTGAGCGCGCTGTACGCGTTCCCGAACATCTATCAGAAGGACCCCTCGGTGCAGATCACCGCCAACCGCGGCTCGATGGTCGATGCGGCCCTGATCGACCGCGTCGAGGCGGCACTTGCCGAGGCCGGGGTGACGGTCAAGTCGGCCGAGGTCGAGGACGACAACGCACTGGTGCGACTGACCAGCACCGATGCCCAGGTCAAGGCGGCCGACACGCTCAAGCCGCTGCTGGGCAACGACTACGTGATCGCGCTCAACCTGGCCTCGACCGTGCCGGACTGGCTCGAAAGCATCGGCGCACAGCCGATGCTGATGGGCCTGGACCTGCAGGGCGGCGTGCACTTCCTGATGCAGGTCGACCAGAAGGCCGCGCTCGACAAGCAACTGACCGCGATCACCGAAGACCTGCGGGTGCTGCTGCGTGACAACCGCGTACGCTACCAGTCGGTCGCCCGCGGTGCCGGCAACGCCATCACTGTCACCCTCGCCAATCCGGCCGATGCCGAGAAGGCCAGTGCGCTGATCTCGAAGAACCAGCCGACCCTGCGGCAGGACGTCGAGGGCGCCACCATCGGCGTGCGCTTGCTCGACGCCGAGCTGGCGCGGATGTCGCGCGACGCGATCGAGCAGAACCTCGGCACCCTGCGCAACCGCATCAACGCGCTGGGCGTGGCCGAGCCGATCATCCAGCGCCAGGGTGACGACCGCATCGTGGTGCAGTTGCCGGGCGTGCAGGACACCGCCCAGGCCAAGCGCGTGATCGGCGCCGCCGCCACCCTGGAATATCGCGGCGTGGTCGAGGGCAACCCCTACGACGCGATCGCCACCGGCAACGTCCCGCCGCAGGCCAAGGTCTATTACCGCAGCGAACTCGGTCCGGACGGCAAGCCCATTCCGATCCTGCTCAACAAGCGGGTCATCGCCACCGGCGACCAGCTGGTCGGCGCCACCTCGATGTTCGACGCGCAATCGGGCAGTCCGGCGGTGTCGGTGCGGCTCAACAGCGCCGGCGGCCAGCGCATGTTCGACTACACCAGTGAGCATGTTGGCGACCCGATGGCGGCGGTGTTCATCGAGCGCATCCCCGAGGTCCGCATCGTCGACGGCAAGGAAGTGCGCAGCACCCGGGTCAAGGAAGAGGTGATCAACGTCGCCACCATCAACGGTGTGTTCGGCAAGGAGTTCCAGACCACCGGCCTGGAGAGCGCGCAGTTCGCCGCCGACCTGGCGTTGCAGTTGCGTTCCGGTTCGCTGGCGGCGCCGATGGACTTCATCGAGGAGCGCGTGGTCGGCCCCAGCCTCGGCGCCGAGAACGTCGAGCGCGGCTTGCGCGCGGTGCTGTACTCGTTCGCGTTCGCACTGGCGTTCTTCGTCGTCTACTACCGCATGTTCGGCCTGATCACCTGCCTGGCGCTGCTGCTCAACCTGCTGATGCTGGTCGCGGTGATGTCGCTGTTCGGTGCCACCCTGACCCTGCCGGGCCTGGCTGGCATCGCGCTGACGGTCGGCATGTCGGTCGATGCCAACGTGCTGATCAACGAGCGAATACGCGAAGAGCTGCGCGCGGGATTGCCGCCGAAGACCGCGATCGTCTCGGGCTACCACCACGCCTCCGGCACCATCATCGACGCCAACCTGACCGCGATCCTCGCCGGCGTCGCCCTGTTCGCGTTCGGCACCGGGCCGGTCAAGGGTTTCGCGGTGGCTTTGATCGTCGGCATCCTGACCTCGATGTACACCGCGGTCTCGGTATCGCGCGGTCTTGCGACGCTGATCTACGGCGGCCGTCGCAAGCTCAAGTCCCTCGCGATCTGACCGGAGCACAGTCATGAAGCAACTCAACGTGTTTCCGCTCGACAGCAATTTCGATTTCATGCGCCTGCGCAAGCTGGCGCTGGCGGTGGTCATCGCGATGGTGCTGACGGCCTTTGGCGCCATGATCTTCAAGGGCTTCAATTTCGCCCTCGACTTCACCGGCGGCACCCTGACCGAGCTGCGTTTCGAGCAGCCGGTCGACGTCGATGATGTGCGCGGGCGCCTGGAAGCGGCCGGCTACGAGAATGCCCAGGTGCAGACGTTCGGCTCGGGCAATGACCTGCTGATCAAGATGCAGGTCGATTCCGGCGCCTCCGACACGGCTGGCGCCAGCAGCACCGTCGCCGCCGACGTCAACCGTGCGGCGTCGACGCCTGACAACCAGGGCACCGTGGTCAAGAGCGCCTTCGTCGGCCCGCAGGTCGGCAAGGACCTGGCGATCAACGGCATCTGGGCCTTCATCTTCGTGATCGTCGGCTTCCTGATCTATATCTCGTTCCGCTTCGAGAAGAAGTTCGCGATCGCCGCGGTGATCACCACCCTCAACGACATCGTCATCGTCTCCGGCTGGTTCGCACTGACCGGGCGCGAGTTCGACCTGACCGTCCTGGCCGGCGTACTGTCGGTGATGGGCTACTCGATCAACGACACCATCGTGGTGTTCGACCGCGTCCGCGAGAACTTCCGTGGGATGCGCGCCGATCCGAAGACGATCCTCAACAAGTCGATCAACCAGACCCTGTCGCGCACCGTGATCACCTCGTTCGTGGCCCTGCTGACCGTGGTCGCGCTGTACATCTACGGCGGCGGTTCGCTGGAGGGCATGGCCGAGGCGCAGATCGTCGGCATCGTGGTCGGCACCGTGTCGACCATGTTCATCGCCTGCCCGTTGCTGCTGTGGCTGGGCGTCAGCAAGCAGGACCTGTTGCCGAAGGCCAAGGACGAGGCTGCGCTGGCGCGTCGTCCCTGAGTCCCGCCGCACGCATGTCCCGGAAAAGGCCGCCTCGCGCGGCCTTTTTCCGTTTTACCCGGTAGGTTTTACCGAGGCGAAGGCCATGCGCGAGTTCAGCTTTGGACCCCGTGCCGTCGCACTTGCCGCGCGTATCGCAATGCTGTGCCTGGCGTTGCTGTTGCCCACCTCTCCGGTCTTGGCGCAGACCTACCGTTTCGACGGCGTCGAGCGCGTGGTCGCCATCGGCGACGTGCACGGCGCCTATCCTGAACTGGTCGAAGTGCTGGAAGGCGTCGGTCTGGTCGATGGGCAATTGCGCTGGAGTGGCGGCAAGACCCACCTAGTGACCACCGGCGACCTGCTGGATCGCGGCGACCGGCCCGTCGAGGTGGTCGAACTGCTGATGCGCCTGCAGCAGGAATCGGAATCCGCCGGCGGCGCCGTGCATGTGCTGCTGGGCAACCACGAGATCATGTCGCTGACCGGCGACTTGCGATATGTCACTCCCGGCGGCTTCGCCAGTTTCGCGCAGGAGAGTCCGGCCAATGCTATCGCGACACCGGCTCCAGTGCCGACCGCGACCGCAGCGCCGGCGCCCGGCCCGCCGGCACTGCCGCCGGGCTTCATGCCACGACTGCAGGCGCTGGCCCCCGACGGCCGGCTCGGGCGCTGGCTGTTGCAGCGGCCGGTGATGATCGTCATCAACGGCGACGTGTTCGTCCACGGCGGGCTGTCTGCGCGGATGGCGGGTTTGTCGCTGGAGCAGATCAACCGCGATGCGATCCGCGACGTGCGCGCCTTCGCTGAGAGCTGGCACGCGTTGATGGCGATGGGCGCGTTGCAGCCGGGTGACGACTTCGACCGGATCCTCGTGGTGGCGAAGCAATCGGCCGCCGCACCGCCGGCCGAGGACGGTACGCCTTCGCCGCTGCAGGCACCGGCGATGGCAATCGTAGAGGCCATCAAGGGGCTGGCGTTCGTGCCGGAGGGGCCGGTGTGGTATCGCGGCAGCGCGCAATGCCATCCGTACATGGAGTCGCCGGTACTGGCCCCGGTGCTGGAGGGGTTGCAGGCGCAGCGCGTGGTGATCGGACATACCCCGACCCTCGATCACCGGATCGCCAGTCGCATGGATGGACAGGTGCTGCGCATCGATACCGGCATGAACCGGCAGTCCTACCATGGACAGGCGTCGGCGCTGCTGATCCAGGGTGACCGAACTACCACCTGGCATGCCGGCGACGGCGGGGCGGCGATTCGCGCGGAAGCCAATCGCGAATGGCAGCGGCCCTACGACATGAGCGATGCGCAGATCGAGGAGTTCCTGCTCAACGCCGCGATTACCACCGACGAGGAGCTCGATCTCGGCGTGACCCATCCGCGCCGGCTGACCTTGGAGCGCAACGGCCAGCGCCTGCGCGCGGTGTTCAAGACCCTCGACACCGACCCCGACATCGAACGGCGACGGTGGGAGCGCAGCTACGACAAGGCCGACCGCTACCTGTACGAGGTCGCCGCCTACCGGCTCGACCGCATCCTCGGCCTGCAGATGGTGCCGGTCGCGGTGCCGCGCACGGTCGACGGGCAGCGCGGCATGTTGCAGTACTGGGTCGAGGACGCCGTCAACGAGACCGACCGCGCGCAGAGGAAGCTGGGTTACGGCAGCGATTGCGACTTCCACTCGCAGCACGCATTGGTAAACGTGTTCGACATGCTGATCAACAACGTCGACCGCAACACCGGCAACATTCTCTACGACCGCAACTGGCAGGTGTGGCTGATCGACCATGGGCGCAGTTTCGGCGCCAACGACGAGCGGCCGCCGGAACTGCGCGACCAGCAGATCGTGGTGACGCCGCCGATGGCGGAGGCGTTGGAAGCGGTAACCGCGGAAAGCCTGGAGCCGCTGGCGCCGTACCTCAACCGGGTACAGCGTCGCGCCCTGATGCAGCGGGCATTGAAGCTGCGCCGGATGCGCTGATCTCGATCGGCGGCATCCGTGCGGCCGTGGCCACGGGTTGCGCCGGCAGGTGGTCGCTGGCCTCCTCGTTGTGCTCGTGGCGGCGACCGATCAACACCGCGATGGCGAACGCCACCAGCGCCAGCGCCAGGTTGACCAGCAGGATCCGGCTCACGCCCAGCGCCAGCCACTGGGTAGCGGTGAGGATCATCAGCGCATGCAGCAGGTCGCCGAAGCGCCAGAAGAAGGTGTCGATGGTGGTCTGGCCGACGTACTTCTCGCGCCGGCTGAGCGGCAGGAACAGCGAGTGACAGCTGGTGCCATGGACGGAATAGTTGAAGCTGTTCTCGGCGATCATCGTCACCCGCACCAGCGCGAACAGCGGCATCCAGGCGATCATCGCGTAGTTGGCGACCATCACCAGCGGCAGCACCAGCAGCGCCGTGCGCACGCCCAGGTAGCGCAGCAGGCGCGAAACCACGAACATCTGCAGCAGCAACTGGAGCAGGCTGATCCAGCCGAAGTAGTCGCTGTAGAACTGCCCGATCACCGCGCCCTGGTCGATCGCGGGATTGGCGGCGATGACCTGGCTGGCATGGCGGTCGACGAAGGTCGACAGGATGTAGCCGCCGGTCGAGTTGACCCAGTTGATCACGGTGACGAACGCGGCGATCAGCAGCAGGTAGCGGCTGCGCAGCACCACGTTGAAGCCACCGAGGAACTGCCCGGGACGCGGCGCTGGTTGGAGGTCGGGCTCTGGCTCGTCGGCCTCCGGGCCAGTGCCCTGCGACTGCTCCGGCACGCTGGCTTCGACGTGCTTGCCGAGCCATGCCACGCCGCCCAGCAAAAGCGCCGACACCAGCATCAGGCGGTAGGGGCCGATCGACGCGAACAGCTGCCCCGACAGCTGGCTTCCGGTCCACGCGCCCAGCGCGCTGCCGACCGCGATCAGTCCGAACAGGCGCTTGCCGGCATGCAGGTTGAACAGGTCGGCGGCGAACGCCCAGAACTGCGCCACCAGCATCACGCTGAACACGCCGACCCAGACGAAGAACGGCACCCCGATCGGCACCCCGAGCGCGCCCAGCGCGCTGAACAGCAGCAGGTTGGAGACGAAGAACGCCATCACCCAGCGCATCAGCGCCGACTTGCCACCGTGGCCGTCGAGGCGGTCGAACAGCAGCTTGTACAGCGGGATCAGGAAGATCAACGTCACCGCCACCGCGCCGACCGCGTAGCTGCGCACTTCGGGGGTGCCGTCGACCAGGATCAGCGCTTCGCGCACCGGCCGGATCAGGTAGTAGGCGAGCAGCAGCAGGAACACCTGCAGCAGCATCAGGCCGATGCTGCGACCTTCGCCGGGCCGCACCGAGGCCAGCACTTGCAGGCAACGTTCCGGGAGCGATAGCTGCGAAGATCGCATGTCGGTCTCCTCGTCGCGGGGACGCGGGTTCCGGCGGCCGCGGATGCGGTCGCTATCGATCTATTCAGCTTTCTGCGCAGGCGATGACAGCGCCTGCGTCTTGT
Source organism: Lysobacter sp. (assembly GCA_050737695.1). Lineage (GTDB taxonomy): Bacteria > Pseudomonadota > Gammaproteobacteria > Xanthomonadales > Xanthomonadaceae > Novilysobacter. The sequence goes on from JBOHYB010000022.1 coordinate 54,955, forward strand.
TCAGTCGAACGCGGCGGCGTAACCGGTATTGACGATGCGCTGCTGCAGCAGCTCTGCGACCTTGATGTTGCCGGCCAGCAGCGGCCGCCCGGCCACCCCGCGCGCGTCCATCGGTCCGGTGCTGCGGCCCTTGAAGTCGGCGATCTTGCCGCCGGCTTCGCGCACCATCAGCGCCCCGGCGGCGATGTCCCACGGCTTCACCCCGGCCTCGAAATAGGCATCGGCGCGGCCGGCGGCGACATAGGCCAGGTCGAGCGCGGCCGAACCGGTGCGGCGGATGTCCTCGATCTCGGTCAGCAGGGTGTCGACGCATTTCAGCTGGGCGCTGGCGCGGCTGCGTTCGCGCGGCGGGAAGCCGGTCAGCACCATCGCCCCGGCCAGGTCCTTGCGGTCGGCCACGCGGATACGCTTGTCGTTGAGGGTCGCGCCGCTGCCGCGGCTGGCGGTGAACAGTTCATTCCGCAACGGGTCGAAGATCACCCCGTGGACCGGCTCACCATTCTCGACCAGCGCGATCGAGACGCAGAAATGCGGGATCCCGCGCAGGTAGTTGCTGGTGCCGTCGAGCGGGTCGATCACCCAGGTGAAGCGGCTGCCGGCCTTGGCCTTCTTCTCGCCGCCTTCCTCGCCCAGGATCCCGTAGTCCGGGGTCGAACGGCGGAACTCCTTGATGATTTCCTTCTCGGCCAGCTCGTCGACTTCGCTGGCGAAGTCCATCCGGTCCTTCTCGACCACGTTCAGGGCGTCGAGCTTGTACATGTGGCGCAACAGCACGTTGCCGGCGGCGCGGGCGGCCTTGGTCATGAGGGTGACGGCGGGTTTCTGCATGGCGAACGGCCTCGGCTGACTCGGCTGACGGGAGCGGTGGGGGTGGACTGGCGGGGGAAAAGAGCGGTCGGCGAAGGCATCAAGTGCCCGCACGTGCCCTGTGATGGGGTCGCGGCCGGTCGCGGAGTTTACCATTGCGCCCCATGAGTACCGAGTCGGCATCGCCAGCAACGAGCGTTTTTCCCGAAACCACCGCCCTGGTCGCCGCCGGGCGGCTGCGAGTTGTCCTGGTCGGCACCCAGCATCCCGGCAACATGGGCTCGGCGGCGCGCGCGCTGAAGACCATGGGGTTGGCGCGGTTGGTGCTGGTGGCCCCGGAGAAGGCGCCCGATGCCGAATCGTTCGCGTTGGCCGCCGGCGCCCACGATCTGCTCGACGGCGCAGCGCATTTTTCGACCCTGGCCGAGGCGGTTGCCGACTGCCGGCTGGTGCTGGGCTGTACCGCGCGTAGCCGGCGGGTCGCGCTGGACGAGCTGGCGCCGCGCGCCGCCGCCGAGCGGTCGGTCGTCGAGGCTGTTGGCGGCGCCGAGGTGGCGCTGGTGTTCGGCCGCGAGCGCACCGGCCTGGACAACGAGGAACTGCAGTTGTGCCACGCCGCCGTGCACATTCCGGCCAACCCCGACTACAGCTCGTTGAACCTCGCCGCGGCGGTCCAGGTGCTGGCCTACGAACTGCGGCTGGCCCTGTTGGCGGCAGCCGGGCCGGTCGAGGCGGCCGAGCCGCGCGACCCGCCGGCCTCACATGCCCAGCTCGAGGGCCTGTTTGCCCAATTGGGCGAAACGCTGGAGGCGATCGACTTCCACAAGGGCCGAGCGCCGGAGTCGGCGATGCGCAAGTTGCGGCGCCTGTACCTGCGCGCAGACCTTGATGAACGGGAGGTCCGGCTGCTCCGGGGCATCCTGTCCGACGCCCAGCGCATGGCGATGCTGGCCGGCCGACGCTAGCGTCCGGGGGTGTGCTGCATACGCCCGGGTAGGGGAATGGCAGTGTCGGCCCGAACCGGTTTGGATTAGGCTGCCCGATTCCCCGTCCCACGGGCTGCCGGTTCGAGTTTCGCCTTGATTTCACGCCTGCGCCTCGCCTGTCCGCCGTCGTCGCCACTGCGCCGCGACTGCCTGTCCGCGGCTGCGTGGGTGGCCGAATGAAACTGCGACCCGGCCTGCAGACCCAGTTCCTGTTGCTGATGGCGGCAGCCCTGGCCGTGGTGGTGCTGCTGGTGGCCCTGATGATGCACCGCCAGCATCGGATGCAGGTTGCGGTCGAGAACCTCAGCGGCGCGGCGATGCAGACGATGGTCGGCGAGAGCCTGCGGCGGCGCGGCGAGGGTACGGTCGCGCGGCTGGCCGAATCGTTGGCCAGCCCGCTGCACCACTTCGACCTTGACGCGATCGACGGGCTTGCCCGCGCTACCTTGCGCCAACCGGGCATCCTCTACGTCATCGTGTTCGACCCGCAGGGCAACGTCGTGCACGACGGCAGCGACGATGCACCGGGCTACGGCAAGCGGATGGACGACCCGATGGCCAGCGGAGCGATCGGCGCCGAGACGCTGCATACCCAGCTGAACGCGACGACGATGGATGTATCGGCACCGATCGTGGTCGGCGGCGAGCGCATCGGTGGTGTCCGTGTGGGCTACGACCTGGAGGCGGTACACGGCGTCCGTGAGGCGGCACTGGTAGACCTGAACGCGCGACTGTCGGAACTGGGGCGCCGCAACCTGCTCTGGGTCGGCCTGCTCGCCGTTGGCCTGCTGGCGTTGGGGGGAGGGGTGTTGTGGCTGGTCCAGCGCAGGCTGGTGCGCCCGATCCGGCAACTGGCCGATTCCGCGCGGGCGATCGAGGCCGGCCAGTTCGATGCCCGGATTCCGGTGAGTTCGCGGCGCGACGAACTGGGCGACCTGATGCGCGCGTTCGGGCGCATGCGCGAGAGCGTGGCGCGCCACGACCGCGACATCCGTCGCATGGCCTATACCGATGCGCTGACAGGACTCGCCAATCGGCTCGCGTTCCGCGACGCCCTCGACGAGCGGCTGTTGCTGCTGCGTGGCGGCAGTCGCCAGCTGGCCTTGCTGTTTGCCGACATCGACGACTTCAAGCGGATCAACGACACCCTCGGCCACGATGCCGGCGACGGGGTATTGCTGCAGTTCGCCCACCGCATCCGCGCCGCGGTCGAACGCCTTGGCGGCGAGGACGCGATATTGGCGCGCTTCGGCGGCGACGAGTTCGTGATCCTGGTGGAGGCCGATGCCGTCACCGGCGATGTCCGCGCGGTCGCCTCCCGGCTCGCCCAGGCGTTGGTGGAGGAACTCGGCGCGCCGCTGCTGGTGCATGACCGCGAAGTGTTCCTGGGCACCTCGATCGGCATCACCCTGTTCCCCGAGGACGCGGTCAGCGCGACCGAGCTGATGAAGAACGGCGACATCGCGATGTACCAGGCCAAGGTCGCCGACAAGAACTGCTTCCGGTTCTACAGCCGGGCGATGGACCAGGCGGTCGAGCGCCGCATGCACCTGGAGCAGGAGTTGCGCGGCGCCTGGGACCGCGGCGAACTGAGCCTGGTCTACCAGCCGTTCTACCGGCTGGCCGATGGCGCGCTGGTCGGCGCGGAGACGCTGTTGCGCTGGCAGCATCCGGAGCACGGGATGATCGCGCCGTCGGTGTTCATCGACGTGGCCGAGCAGACCGGCCTGATCGAGACCCTCGGCCCGCAGGTGCTGCGCGCCGCCTGCCACGATGCAGTGCGCTGGCGGCAGGTGCGCGAGGGCGCCGAACCGTTGTTCGTCTCGGTCAACGTGTCGCCGCGGCAGTTGCGCAACGGCGACCTGCCGCAGGTGGTGGCCGACTGCCTGCGCGAAAGCGGCCTGGCCGCGCGACAGTTGCACATCGAACTGACCGAGACCGCGGTGATCGGCGACGAGGCCCATGCCAGCCGGTTGCTCAACCGGCTGCGCGCGAGCGGGGTCCAGGTCTGGCTGGACGACTTCGGCACCGGTTTCTCCGGGCTGAGCCACCTGCGCCGGGTGCCGGTGGACGGGGTCAAGATCGACCGCAGTTTCGTCGCCGACATCCTGCGTGACCCGGACGACCTCGCGCTGACCACCGCGATCATCGCGATGGCGCATTCGCTGGGGATCACGGTGGTCGCCGAGGGCGTCGAGAAGGAAGGCCAGCACGACCTCCTGCGCGATCGCGGTTGCGACCTCGCGCAAGGCTTCTGGCTGGGGCACCCGCTGCCGGTTGAAGGATTCATCGACCTGCTGCGTCCCGAACCGATGCCCGTGTAGGAGCGGCTTCAGCCGCGATCTGGAGCCGGACGAGCGGCCAAGCAT
>JBOHYB010000023.1:0-52799 GCA_050737695.1 Lysobacter sp.
CGGCAAGTGCGCCAAGGTGGCCCTGGTCGCCTGCATGCGCTCTTTCCTGGGACGACTGAACGCCATGATCCGCGATGGCGCACCTTGGGTCCCGCAGCCGATTTGAAGAAGACAGTTGCTCCTACAGTTCCGGGAGGGTGCCCGCCCCCCGACTCAACCGTCGATCTGGCGCGCCAGGTAGTTCTGCTCGCCGATCCGCTCGATCAGGTCGAGTTGGGTCTCGATCCAGTCGATGTGCTCTTCCTCGGAATCGAGGATGTCGGCAAACAGCTGACGGCTGGTGAAATCGCCGACCTTCTCGCAATGAACGATGCCCTCACGCAACGCCGGCAACGCCTCCAGCTCCAGCGCCAGGTCGCAGTTGAGCACCTCGCGCGGGGTCTCGCCGATGCGCAGCTTGCCCAGCGACTGGAAGTTCGGCAGCCCCTCGAGGAACAGGATCCGCTCCGACAATTTGTCGGCGTGCTTCATCTCGTCGATCGACTCGTGGTATTCGTGCTCGGCCAGTTCCTTCAGGCCCCAGTTCTTCAGCATCTTGGCGTGCAGGAAGTACTGGTTGATCGCGATGAGTTCGTTGTAGAGCGCCTTGTTAAGCAGCTCGATGACCTTGGCGTCGCCCTTCATGGCCATGCTCCGGTTGCGGGGAATGGCGCCACTCTAGTGCGTTCACAAAAGGCATGACGGAACGCGAATCGAGTGCATCCGCAGTCGGGAATCAGTGGCTTTGGTGTCCGCGGCGCAAGGCCTGCGGGGCCGGGTCAGGCGGCGTGTTGCAGATCGTGCTGCAGGATCGGCAACGGCAACGCCTGCACCGCGCGCGACTGCGCCAGCAACGCGCTGGCCATGTCGACGCAGCTGCCGCAATTGGCGCCAGCACCGGTGCGCATGGTCAATTCGGCCATGGTCTTGCAGCCGGCGTCCGCGGCATGGCGGATGTCGTGGTCGGTGACTCCGTTGCAGATGCAGACGTACATGCGGATGGCCGCTGGGCGGCATGGCTGGCAGCCGGGCTGGCTGCAGTCGCAATTCAACTACGAATGAGAATGATTGTCAATTCGAAGGTTGGCGACCACCGCCATCGCCCCGCACCGGCGCCTGGCCCGGTCGCGACCGCGGCCGCTGGCGGTTCCAGCCATGGCCGCGGACCTCCGGCCCGGGCAGCGGCACGGCTTGCGCCCCGACCAGCCGCTGCGCCACCGGCGCCAGGTGGTGCAAGGCACTGGCATAGACCCCGCGCTTGAACACCACCACGTGCTCCAGCGGGTACCAGAAGTCGACCCAGCGCCAATGGTCGAACTCGGGCTTGTCGGTCAGGTCCAAGCGCAGGTCGGACTCCTGCCCGGTCAACCGCAGCAGGAACCAGACCTGCTTCTGGCCGATGCAGACCAGCCGGTCGTTGCGGCGAATCGCCCGCTGCGGCAACCGATAGCGCAGCCAACCCGGGGTCGCGCCGAGCACTTCGACGTGCTCGGGCAGCAGCCCGGTCTCCTCGCGCAGCTCGCGGAACATCGCTTCCAACGGGGTTTCGTCGGTGTTCATCCCGCCCTGCGGGAACTGCCAGCCATCACGGCGGATGCGCCGGGCCCAGAACAGGCGGCCGTCGGGATGCATCAGCACGATGCCGACATTGGGTCTGAAACCGTCCGGATCGATCACGATGCGGACTCCTGAGTCATTTGACTTGCGTCACTGCCATCGACTCTGCCACGCGGGGGCTTGGACAACAAGCGAGCGGCCATGAAAAAACCCGCGCACGGCGGGTCCCGGATCACGCTATCGATGGTGGCTATGGGTGGACTCGAACCACCGACCCCAGCATTATGAGTGCTGTGCTCTAACCGGCTGAGCTACATAGCCACGGGGAACCCGCAATTTTCCCTGTCCCCGGGTGGACTGTCAACGGTTTGATCGCCAAGCCCCGTCCTGCGGGATGACGCCACCCCTGACGCATCCTCGCCACCTCGCGCGGACGCCTGCTGCTACGTAACATAACGAGGTGCCTTGCCCCCTGTCTCGACAAGCCTGCCGGCCTCGCCACGCCTTGCCTCCCCCGCACGATCCGAGGGGCGCATGGAAACCGGCGTAAACCCGACCGCGTTCCCGCGGCACGACGCGCGCACGCTCGCCGACGACGGCGACCGGTTGAACTTCTGCTCTACCTGCGCGTTCTCGCAGGCCTGCCTGGACGAAGGCATGGACAAGGGTGGCCTGGCGGACCTGCACATGCTGGTCGAGCACGTCGGCCCGTTCCGCGCCGGCGAGCACATCTTCCGCGAGGGCGACCCGTTCGAGTCGATTGCCGCGGTCCGTGCCGGCACGGTCAAGACCTACGTGATCGATCGCGACGGCCGCGAGCACGTGCTCGGCTTCCACCTGCCCGGCGAGGTCATCGGCCTCAATGCGATCGACGACGAGCATTACCCGTGCAACGCGGTCGCGCTGGATACGGTGATGTTGTGCCGGTTCTCGTTCCCGAAGATCTCGGTGCTTGCGGCGCAAGTGCCGGGCCTGCAGCGCCACCTGTTTCGCCTGCTCAGCCGCGACATCGGCCGCGCCGCGCTGCTGGCCGGCGACTGGACCGCCGACCAGCGCATGGCGGCGTTCCTGATCGCGCTGTCGCGGCGCCTGGCCGCGCGCGGCTTCTCGGCGACACGGTTCCAGCTGACGATGGCGCGCACCGACATCGCCAACTACCTGCGGCTGGCGCCGGAGACGGTCAGCCGGGTGTTGCGCCGGTTCCAGCAAGACGGCCTGCTGCACGTCGACCGGCGCGAACTCGAGCTGACCGCGCGCGCCCGGCTGGAAGAACTCGCCGAACCGGTGCTGCGCGGCTGAAAGGCGCCGTCCCGGCCGCGAACCATCGCGACCTTCACCTGATGATGACTTCCCTGCACAGAGGCTGTCTGTCCAGCCCGGGCTGAATCCACGCCGTAGGCGCGCTGGATGAGTCCGGACTTGACCCATGTCAGTTCGGGGCTGGAAGGCTCGTCCCAGACTGCGCGCATCCTTCCAGGAGAACCGAAGCCATGGATACGACGAGGCGCTTGTGGGTGGGGCTTGGCGCCCTGCTGATCGTGAGTTTCGGCATCATGTTGTGGATCGGCCGCGACATCCATCAGACCGCGCCGCCGATCCCGGAACGCGTGGTCAGCGAAAGCGGGCAAGTCCTGTACACGCGCGCCGACATCGATACTGGACGGCAGGTCTGGCAGAGCATCGGCGGCCACCAGAACGGTTCGATCTGGGGCCACGGCGCGCTGCTCGCCCCCGACTGGTCGGCCGACTGGCTGCATCGCGAGGCGATGGCGATGCTGGACATGCGCGCCGACGCGCAGTTCGGCTCTCCCTTCGGCGAACTCGACGTGGCCGAACAGGCCCGCCTGCAGGCACAGGTCAAGCCGCTGCTGCGGACCAACACCTACGACCCCGCCACCGGCACCATCACCGTGTCCGACCAGCGCGCGCAGGCGATCTCGCAGGTCGCCGAACACTACACCAGCGTGTTCTCCGACGACCCGGCCACCGCCGAGTTGCGCGAGGCCTACGCCCTGCGCGAGAACCCGGTGCCGGACGCGGAACACCGGCGGATGATGACGGCGTTCTTCTTCTGGGCCTCGTGGGCGACGGTCACCGAGCGCGGCGACGAGACCGGGCTGTCGTATACCCACAACTTCCCGCACGAGCCGCTGGTGGGCAACACGCCCAGCGCCAGCAGCTTCATGTGGTCGATGTTCTCGATCCTCTTCATGATCGCGGGCATCGGCCTGCTCGGCTGGCACTACGCGGTCTGGCACGCCAAGGAGCCCAAGGTCGAGCCGCCGCTGAAGGATCCGTCGCTGGACATCGTGGTCACTCCGTCGATGCGCGCGGTGGGCAAGTACTTCTGGCTGGTGATGGCGCTGTTCCTGACCCAGATCCTGCTGGGTGCGACCACCGCGCATTACCAGATCGAAGGCCAGGAAGCCTACGGGCTGGCGCTCGCGGACTTCCTGCCGTACGCGCTCACGCGCACCTGGCACACCCAACTGGCGATCCTGTGGATCGCGACCGCCTGGCTGGCGACCGGCCTGTACCTGGCGCCGGCGATGTCGGGGCATGAACCGAAGTTCCAGCGGTTCGGGGTCAACTTCCTGTTCGTGTGCCTGGTGGTGATCGTGGTCGGGGCGTTCGCCGGCCAGTGGTTCGCGGTGATGCAGAAGATGGGGTTGGCCAACAATTTCTGGTTCGGCCACCAGGGCTGGGAGTACACCGACATCGGCCGCTTCTGGCAGATATTCCTGTTCATCGGCCTGCTGCTGTGGCTGCTGCTGATGGGACGTGCACTGTGGCCGGCGCTGCGCCGCAAGGACGAGATGACCTCGATCGCGGGGCTGTTCTTCCTGTCGACCGTCGCGATCGCGCTGCTGTACTCGGCCGGCCTGATGTGGCGCGAGAACACCCATATCTCGCTGATCACCTACTGGCGCTTCTGGATCGTGCACCTGTGGGTGGAAGGCTTCTTCGAGGTCTTCGCGGTCGCGGTGATCAGCTTCATCTTCGTGCGGCTGGGGCTGGTGCGTGGCAAGTCGGCGACCACCAACGTGCTGTTCGCCACCATCGTGTTCATGGCCGGCGGCGTGCTGGGCATGTTCCACCACCTGTATTTCGCCGGCGTCACCACCGGGATCATCGCGCTGGGCGCCAGTATCTCGGCGCTGGAGGTGGTGCCGCTGGCGCTGATCGGCATCGAGGCCTACGACACCTGGAAGAACGGCCGCGCCACGCCGTGGATGCAGCGCTACAAGTGGCCGATCCTGTTCTTCATCGCGGTCAGCTTCTGGAACCTGGTGGGCGCGGGCCTGCTCGGCTTCCTGATCAACACCCCGATCGCGCTGTTCTACATGCAGGGCACCAACCTCACCGCGGCCCACGGCCATACCGCGCTGTTCGGCGTGTACGGCATGCTCGGCGCCGGGCTGATGCTGTACTGCCTGCGCGGCATGCGGCCGGAGCGGCGCTGGATGGAGGGCCTGCTCAGCGGCGCGTTCTGGAGCTTCAACATCGGCCTGGCGTTGATGACGGTGCTGACGCTGTTGCCGATGGGTGTGCTGCAACTGGAGGCCAACCTGACCCACGGCTATTGGTACGCGCGCTCGGCGGAGTTCATGAACCGCGCGATCATCGACGTGCTGGTGTGGCTGCGGGTGCCGGGCGACACCATCCTCGCGGTCGGCGCGTTCCTGCTGGCGCTGTTCGTGATGTCGCTGTGGCTCGGGCCGCGTCCGGTCAGCAAGTCGTCGCGGCGGCAACGCGAGCTTGCGCAAGAGCGTGGACAGGAGCCCGGTTGAGCTAGTCGGAAGGCAATCGGGGCGGAACATCGCCCGACACACAGGGACGGCCGGTGGTCGTCCCTGTTTTCCTTGCTGACCTGGATCAATGCCCGGTCCGTACCGAGTTGCGACACTGCACCCATGGACCGTCAACCCTCGCCCGTGTCACCGCGCCTGCTGGCCACCGCGCCGCATCGGCTGATGTTCTTCATCGGCGCCAGCAACCTGTTGCTGGCGATGGGCTGGTGGGCGGCCTGGTTGATCGCGGCGCGATGGCCGGGGCTGTCGATGCCGCAGCCGGACCCGTACGCGGGCTGGTTGCATGCGTTCGTCATGCAGTACCAGGTGCTACCGAGTTTCTTCTTCGGCTTCCTGCTGACCACGTTCCCCAAGTGGATGGGCCTGCCCGACGTCGAGCGCTGGCGCTACCTGCCGGTCGGCGCCGGGCTGTTCGGCGGCCAGCTGGCGACCTTGCTGGGGGCGATCGGCTGGAACGCGGGCATCGCGATCGGACTGCTGATGACGCTGGCCGGCTGGCTCGCCGGCCTGCTGATCCTCGGCCGGTTGCTGTGGCAGGACCGCAGCGGAAACTGGCACGCACGCTCGTGCTTCGCCGCGCTGGCGCTGGGAGGGGCGGGACTGCTGTGCTGGACTGCGTTCGTGCTCGGCGGCGCCCCGCCGTTGTGGGCATTCGCGAGCATCAAGATCGGCAGCTTCGGCTTGCTACTGCCGGTGTACCTGACGGTCGCGCACCGGATGTTCCCGTTCTTCGCCAGCCGGGTGGTGCCGGGCTACCAGCCGTGGCGGCCGCTGTGGTTGCTCGCCGCGTTCTGGCCGCTGGCGCTGGGCCACCTGGTGCTGGAGTTGATACACGCCTACGGCTGGCTGTGGCTGGTCGACGCACCGCTGCTGGCACTGACCAGCCTGATGCTGTGGCGCTGGTGGCCGCGCGGCGACAAGCCCGGGATCCTGTCGGTGTTGTTCATCGGCCTGGCCTGGCTGCCGCTGGCGTTCGCGCTGTACCTCGGCCAGAGCATCGCCTACGAGATGACCGGGGTGTACTGGCTCGGTCGCGGCCCGGCGCATGCATTGTTCGTCGGCTTCTTCGGCAGCGTGCTGGTGGCGATGGTCACCCGGGTCACCCAGGGCCATTCGGGCCGGCCGCTGGTGATGCCCGCAGTCGCCTGGTTCGCCTTCGTCGCGATCCAGGTCGTCGCCGCTATCCGGGTCGCCGCCGAGGTGTTGCCCGACTCGATGGCCTGGCATGCGGTCGCCGCGCTCGGCTGGCTGGTCGCGTTCGCGCCATGGGTCGTGCGGATCGGGCGGATCTACCTGACGCCGCGAACGGATGGGAAGCCGGGATGATCGAGTTCTACCCGCAGATCAAGATGATCCATATCGCCCTGGCCCTGCTCAGCGGCGGCCTGTTCGCGTTGCGCGGCGCAGGCGCGCTGGCCGGCATGCGCTGGCCGCACTGGCTGGCCGTGCGCTGGACCAGCTACGCGATCGACACCTCGTTGCTGACCGCAGCACTGATGCTGCTGACGATCCTGCCCGGCGCGATGTTCGCCAACGGCTGGCTGACGGCCAAGCTGATGCTGCTGGTGGTCTACATCGTCCTAGGCGTGTTTGCGATCAAGCGCGCGCGCACGACAACCACAAAGGCGATCTGCTACCTCGCCGCACTCGCGACCTTCGGCATGGTCTACACCATCGCCCGCGCCCACCACCCGCTGGGATGGCTGTACGCGTGGCTGGCTTGAGACGCAACGAAACTGGGGAGCGGGAGCCGGGTGACGGGGTAGTGCGAAAAGTCGGCCATGGATGGCCGACGGCCCCGAGTCAGGGCAGGACGCCCTGACCGAGGGGTGCAGCCCTACCCCGTCGCCCGGATCACGCCGCGCGGACCGACCCGAAGCTCCCGCTTTCCAGCAAACATCAGACGCGCGCGAACACCAATGTGCCGTTGGTCCCGCCGAAGCCGAAGCTGTTGGACATCACCGTGTCGAGCTTCGCCTCGCGGCTCTCGCGCAGGATCGGGAAACCTTCCGCCTTGGGATCGAGGTTCTCGATGTTGGCCGACCCGGCGACGAAGCCGTCGCGCATCATCAGCAGGCAGTAGATCGCCTCGTGCACGCTCGCCGCGCCGAGCGAATGGCCGGTCAGCGCCTTGGTCGACGACAGCGGCGGCACCGCGTCGCCAAATACCTCGCGCACCGCCTTCAACTCGACCACATCACCGACCGGAGTCGAGGTCCCGTGCGTGTTGAGGTAGTCGATCGGCCCGACCGCGCGGCCGTCGAAACCGGCCATCGCCATCTGCATGCAACGCACCGCGCCCTCGCCCGACGGCGCGACCATGTCGACGCCGTCGCTGGTCACGCCATAGCCGACCAGCTCGGCTATGATCTCGGCGCCGCGCGCCTTGGCGTGTTCGTACTCCTCCAGCACCAGCATGCCGCCGCCGCCGGCGATGACGAAGCCGTCGCGATCGATGTCATACGGCCGCGAGGCGGTTTCGGGGGTGTCGTTGTGCTTGGTCGACAGCGCGCCCATCGCGTCGAACTGCGAGGTCATGCCCCAGTGCAGTTCCTCGCCGCCACCGGCGAACATCACGTCCTTGACGCCGTGGCGGATCAGGTCGGCGGCCGCGCCGATGCAATGCGCCGAGGTCGCGCAGGCGGCGGAGATCGAATAGCTCAGGCCGCGGATGCCGAACGCGGTCGACAGCGCCGCCGACACCGTCGAACCCATGGTGCGCGGCACCATGTATGGGCCGACCTTGCGCACGCCCTTGCCGCGCATCAGGTCGCCGGTGGCGATCTGCCACTCCGGCGAACCGCCGCCGGAACCGGCAATCAGGCCGCTGCGTTCGCCGCGGACCTGCGCGTCGCCCAACCCGGCCTGCGCGATCGCATCGCGCATCGCCACGTAGGCGAAGGCGGCGGCGTCGCCCATGAAACGCTTGAGCTTGCGATCGATCTGCTCGACCAGGTCGATCTGCGGCACGCCGGCAACGTGGCTGCGCAGGCCCATCTCGGCGTACTCGGGTACGAAACGGATGCCCGAGCGCAGTTTGCGCAACGACTCGGAAACCGTCGCCGCCGCATTGCCCAGGCATGAGACGACGCCCATACCGGTCACCACGACGCGGCGCGGGGCGATACCGGCGGTGTTGATCGCAGCCATGCTCAGAAGTCCTCCGTCGAGGTGAACAGCCCCACCCGAAGATCCGACGCGGTATAGATCTCGCGGCAATCGACCAGGGTGCGGCCGTCGGCGATCACCAGCTCCAGCTTGCCGCGCATGACCCGGCGGATGTCCAGCTCGTAGCTGACGATCTTCGCATCCGGCAGTACTTGTCCCGTGAATTTCACCTGGCCGACGCCGAGCGCGCGACCGCGGCCCGGCGCGCCCAGCCACGGCAGGTAGAACCCGCACAGCTGCCACATCGCATCGACGCCGAGGCAGCCGGGCATCACCGGGTCGCCCTCGAAGTGGCACTGGAAGAACCACAGGTCGGGGTGGATATCGAGTTCGGCGCGGACGAAGCCCTTGCCGTACTTGCCACCGTCGGTGGTGATCTCGGTGATGCGGTCGAACATGAGCATCGGCGGCGCCGGCAGCTTCGCGTTGCCGGGGCCGAACATCTCGCCACGGCCGCAGGCCAGCAACTGCTCGTAGTCGAACGAAGAAGGTCGATTCATGTCGTCACGCATTTTTGGAAACCCCGATTTTGCAGGTTTGGCGCGACGAATGCGTTGACGGCGGTCAATCCGGTCGCGTTCGCGGTGCCTGCGCTCGGCTTGATCCAGGTCAATGGCTACCACCGTACCTTTGCGTACTGTGGCCATGCAGGCCGTGCCTGGCACCGATCCCAACGCGAGAAGCCGCTCATGAACGCCCTCATCACCCCCGTCGTCCTCACCCCCGCCGCGGTCGAGCTGGACGTTCACCACGCCACCGGCGACTGGTCCGACCGCGTCGCCTACGGCATCACCCGCGGGCTGCGCTTCCTCGCCGACACCTTCTTCGCCAAGCGCTACGGCAACCGCGCGATCGTGCTGGAGACGGTGGCGGCGGTGCCGGGGCTGGTCGGCGCCGCGCTGGTGCACCTGCGCTGCCTGCGCTGGATGCGCGACGACGCGGGCTGGATCCGAACCCTCATGGAGGAGGCCGAGAACGAGCGCATGCACCTGATGACCTTCATCGAGATCGCGCGCCCCAACGTACTCGAGCGTGCGCTGGTGCTGGTCGCACAGGCGGCGTTCTTCACCTTCTTCCTGCTGCTGTACCTGCTGTCCTCGCGCACCGCCCACCGGCTGGTCGGCTATTTCGAGGAGCAGGCGGTGATCAGCTACACCCAGTACCTGCAGGAGATCGACAGCGGCCGGGTCGAGAACGTGCCGGCGCCGCAGATCGCCCGGGATTACTGGCAACTGCCGGCTGACGCCCGCCTGCGCGAGGTGGTGCTGGCGGTGCGCGCCGACGAGGCCGGCCACCGCGACGTCAACCACGGCTTCGCCGACGAATTGCGCCCGCGGGCGAAGGCCCAGTCGCGACTGGCCTGATCCGGCGGCTGTCAGCCATCGCGGGCGAGGCGCCCGAGCGTCACCAGTGCCGCCTCCGCCCGCGCATCCAGCGGGTGCCCGCAGTTGAGCCGCAGGCCGTTCCCGAAGCCGCGGCTGGCCGAGAACATCGGCCCCGGCGCGATGCTGATCCCCTGCGCCGCCGCCTGGCGCTGGATCGCCAGCGCGTCGCTACCGGCCGGCAGTTCCAACCAGAGGAAGTAGCCGCCGGCCGGCCGGGTCACCCGGGTGCCGCGCGGGAAGTGCCGCGCCACCGCCGCCAGGCACTGCGCCTGCTGCTCGGCGAGGGTCTTGCGCAGCCGCCGCAGGTGGCGGTCGAAGCCGCCGCGCCGCAGGTAGTGGGCGATTGCCAGCTGCGACGGCACGTTGGTGTTGAGCGTGGTGGTCAGCTTGTGTCGTGCGATCCGCCCGGCGAACCGGCCGCCGGCGACCCAGCCGATCCGGTGCCCCGGCGCCAGGCACTTGGAGAACGACGAGCAGTGCATCACCAGGCCGTCGCGGTCGAACGCCTTGGCCGGCACCGGCCGTTCGCCACCGAAGTACAGCTCAGCGTAGACGTCGTCCTCGATCAACGGAATCGCGTGACGCGCCAGCAGTTCGACCAGCGCGCGCTTGCGCTCGAGCGGCATGCTGGCGCCGAGCGGGTTCTGGAAGTTGCTCATCACCCAGCAGGCCTTCGGCGCGTGGCGCGCGATCGCCGCCTCGACCGCGTCCAGGTCGATGCCCTCGCGCGGGTGGGTCGGCACCTCGATCGCGCGCAGATTGCGGCGCTCGAGGATCTGCAGGGTCGCATAGAAGCATGGCGACTCGACCAGCACCGCGTCGCCGGGCGCCGTGACCGCGCCGATGCACAGGTTCAGCGCCTCCAGCGCGCCGTTGGTGACGACGATCGCGTCGGCGTCGACCTGCATGCCGCCGAGCAGGTAGCGCAGCGCGATCTGCCGGCGCAACTCCGAGTTCCCCGGCGTGAGGTCGTCGACCGTGCTCCACGGGTCCAGGTGCGGCGCGGTGGTCGCCAGCGCGCGGCCAAGCCGGTCGAGCGGGAACAGCAGCGGGCTCGGGAACGCCGAACCGAACGGCACCACCTCGTGCGACATCGATGCCTGCATGACCTCGAACACCAGGTCGCTGACATCGACCCGGCGCGATTCGCCGTCGGGGCGGGAGGGTTGCTCGGGCTCCGGCGGCTGGGCGGCGGCGGCGCGGGTCACGTAATAGCCCGAGCGCGGCCGCGACTCGACCAGCCCGCGCGCCTCCAGCAGGTAATAGGCCTGGAACACGGTCGACGGACTGACCCGGCGGGCAGCACTGGCCTGGCGCACCGACGGCAGCCGGTCGCCGGGCTTGAGTACGCGGCGACGGATCGAGTCGGCGACTTCCTCGGCGAGGGCTTCGTAGCGCTTCATGGATGAATTTGGCTGAACACTTTCAACTGATACGGTTTTTTTCCGGTTTTCTGAGTCTATGTCAGCTGATCCGGTCCACCTATCCTGTCAGCCGTCCCATTGGATCCCGCGCCTGCCGATGAACCCGCTCGTCGAACTCAACCTCGCCCTGATCCTGTTCGTGCCTTGGTACGCGATCCTCGCCGTGTTGTTCTGGCTGTTCCCGCGCCAGCCGCGCGGCTTCGCGCGCAAGGCGTTCGACAGCGCCAGCCTGGTGCTGGCGACCGCGCTGTCGGCGGGGAGCATGTACTGGAGCATCGACACCGCCGACCCGCAGTACGGCGACATGTGGCGGCAGATACTGGCGACCTCGGTGTCCTACGGCGTGTTCCTGGCCGTGATGACCACGGCGATGGTGGTGCGTTGGCGCTGGCTGCGCGGCCGCGCGGCCGCGACCGTCCCTTCCCCGCAGGTTTCCCCCGAGGGCTCCGCCCCATGAAAACGCTGTTCATCGTGGCCTTCCTCGGCCTGATCATCTACAACCTCGGCGCCGGCCTGTACTACATGCTGGTCGACACCGGCCGCAGCAAGCGTACGGTCAATGCGCTGACCAAGCGCATCGTGCTGTCGATCGCGCTGATCGGGCTGGTCGCGGCCGGCATCGCCAGCGGCGTCATCCAGCCGCACGGCGTCGGCGCCTGACGCCTCGCGCCCGCACGGAGCGACGGCCCGGCGACGATACAATGGCCGCCATGGATATCTTCAAGAGCTTCACCCTGGAAGCCGCCCACCGGCTGCCGAACGTGCCCGAGGGCCACAAGTGCGCGCGCCTGCACGGCCACTCGTTCCGGGTCGAACTGCACCTGACCGGCGAGCTTGGCGCGCAGAGCGGCTGGGTGATGGACTTTGCCGACGTCAAGAAGGCCTTCCAGCCGTTGTATGACCGGCTCGACCACCATTACCTCAACGATATCGAAGGGCTGGAGAACCCGACCAGCGAGCGATTAGCGGTGTGGATCTGGGAGCGGTTGAAGCCGCCCTTGCCGCTGCTGAGCGAGGTGGTGGTGCACGAGACCTGCACGTCGGGGTGTCGCTACCGGGGCTGAGTCCGGCCGGCGCCGCCCTGCCGCTACGAATATTGGTGCTCTTGTAGGAGCGGCTTTAGCCGCGATCTGAAACCGTGAATCGGCGCCGACTCCCGATCGCGGCTAAAGCCGCTCCTACAACGGCACGGAGGTCCGGGGCCGCGTGCGGAATACCGCAGCCTTTGCAGCGGACGCGGTTGGAATCGGCGCTGGACCAAAGGATTCGCGCTAACGCCTCCCTGAACATCATTCAGCTTCGTCGCCCAGTTATGTTGCGTCGCAACAAAGTTGGTTCTATGCTGCAACGCACAAACCGGCAATCCTTGTCGGCGCAGCAGGAGCCCAGCCATGAACCCGCAGTTCAACGAGCAGTTCGTCGCCGCCACGCGCCAGTTCGCGGACACGGCAGCCCAAGTCAACCGTATCGCCCTCGAGAACGCCCAGGCCGTGTTCGGCCTGCAACTGGCGACCCTCGAAGACCGCGCCAACGCCGCGTTCGCCTTCTGGGGCGAAGCCGCCGAAGTGCGTGACGCCGACGGCCTCAAGAACCTGCTGCCGAAGGGCGCGCAGGTCGCCCGCGAGACCGTCGAGCGCAGCGTCGCCACCGGCCAGGAAGTCCTGGGCCGCACGGTGAAGGCCAACGAGCAGATCGGCGAGATCGCCAAGTCGCAGTTCGAGGCGGCCGCCAAGACCACCCAGGCCAACGTCGAGCAGGCCACCAAGGCCGCGACCGAGAAGGCCGAGTCGTTCGCCCGCGGCGCGACCAAGGCCTCGAAGGCCAAGTAAGAGCTCTCTCTCCAGCCTCCACTGGAACACGAAACCCGGCAGCGCAGGCTGCCGGGTTTTTTGTTGTCCGCGTGTGGCGGCCCGGTCAGCGCGCCGGGGTGGCGTCCGCTTCCAGTCGTGCCTGCTTCGCCGCGACCTTCTGGTGGTCGCGGCCGATCAGCAGGTACATCACCGGCACCACGAACAGGGTGAAGAACGTACCGATCGCCATGCCGCCGACGATCACCCAGCCGATCTGGTTACGCGCCTCGGCGCCGGCGCCGGACGCGATCGCCAGCGGCAGCGAACCCAGCACCATCGCGCCGGTGGTCATCAGGATCGGGCGCAGGCGCAGCGCCGACGACTCGATCACCGCGTCCAGCTTGGCCTTGCCCTGCTCTTGCAGCTGGTTGGCGAACTCGACGATCAGGATGCCGTGCTTGGCGATCAGCCCGACCAGGGTGACCATGCCGATCTGCGAGTAGATGTTCCAGCTACCGCCGCTGAGCTTCAGCGCCAGGAACGCGCCGAACGCCGCCAGCGGCACTGCCAGCAGGATCACCAGCGGATCGACCCAGCTTTCGAACTGCGCCGCCAGCACCAGGAAGATGAAGATCACCGCCAGCAGGAAGATCTGCCCGAACTCGCTGGCCGACTCGCGGAACTCGCGCGACTGCCCGGACAGGTCATAACTCGCGTTCGGCGCGACCTCCTCCAGCGTCACCTCCAGCCAGTCCAGCGCCTCGCCCATCGAGTAGCCCGGCGCCAGGCCGGCGCTGATGGTCACCGCGCGCAGCTTGTTGAAGTGGTTGAGCGACTTGGCCGCGACGGTCTCCTGCACGTCGACCAGGTTGGACAACTGCACCATCTGGTCGTCGTTGCCGCGCACGTAGATGTTGGACAGGTCGCCCGGGGTGCGGCGATCGGCGTCCTCGACCTGCACGATCACGTCGTACTGCTCGCTGCCGCGCTTGAAGCGGGTCACGTTGCGCCCGCCGAGCATCGTTTCCAGCGTGTGGCCGACGGTCGCCACCTCGCTGCCGACCGCGGCGACCTTCTCGCGGTTGAGCGAGACCTTCAGCTGCGGCTTGTTGAGCTTGAGGTCGCTGTCGGGATTGGTGAAGTTGCCGCTCTCGGCCATCTTGCCGAGCACCTGCTGGGCGATCGCATCGAGGTCCTCCCAGCTGCCGCTGCTCTGGATCACGAAGTTGACCGGCTGGCCGAAGCCTTGTTGCCCCAACGGCGGCGGCAGGGTCGGATACGCCATGACCCCGGGAATGCCCATGAACTGCGGGAACAGCTGGCCCTGCACTTCGGCGGTGGACACGTCGCGGTCGTCCCAGTCCTTGAGCATCACGAAACCGATCACGTTGGTGACGGTCGGGAAGCCGGACAGCACGAAGTAGCGCTCGACGCTCGGGACTTCCTTGAGGATGCCCTCGATCATCCGCCCGTACTTGTCGGTGTAATCGATGGTCGCGCCTTCCGGGCCCTGCCCGAACGCGACGATCACGCCCTGGTCTTCCTGCGGCGCCAGTTCCTTCGGCAGCAGCACGAACAGCCCGATCGCCAGCGCCGCGACCACCGCCGCCACGCCGACCACGATCCAGCGCAGGCCGAGCAGGCGGGTCAGCACGCGCCGGTAGGTCCGGTCGATCCAGCCCAGCACGCGTTCGCCCATCTCGTAGAAGCGGCCGTGCTTCTTCTCGTGGCGCAGCAGCTTGGACGACATCATCGGCGACAGCGTCAGCGCGGTGAAACCCGACACCAGCACCGCGCCGGCCAGGGTCAGCGCGAACTCGACGAACAGCTTGCCGGTGCGCCCGGTAGAGAACGCCAGCGGCACGTACACCGCGGCCAGGGTCAGGGTCATCGCGACGATCGCAAAACCAATTTCCTTGCTGCCCTGCAACGCCGCCTGGTACGGCGGCATGCCTTCCTCGATGTGCCGGTAGATGTTCTCCAGCATCACGATCGCGTCATCGACCACCAGGCCGATCGCCAGCACCATCGCCAACAGGGTCAGGGTGTTGATGGTGAAGCCGAACGCGTACATCAGGCCGAACGCGCCGATCAGAGACACCGGGATCGTCACCAGCGGGATCAAAGTCGCGCGCCAGCTGCGCAGGAACAGGAAGATCACGATGACGACCAGCAACACCGCCTCGAACACGGTCTTGAACACCTCGTCGATCGATTTCTCGATGAAGATGGTGCTGTCGAACGCGATGTCGATCTTCATGCCCTCGGGCAAGGTCTTCTCGATCTCCGGCAGCAGCGCGTGCAGGTCGGCCGAGATGTCCAGCGGGTTGGCGACGGCCTGCTTGACGATCGCCAGCGGCACCGCGGTGATGCCGTTGGAACGCGCGCGGAAGCGTTCCTCCTGCGCGCCCAGCTCGACCCGGGCGACGTCCTTGAGCCGCACCAGGTAGCCATCGACGTCGGCGAGGATGATGTCGCCGAACTCCTCGGCGGTGCGCAGGTCGGTCTCGGCCAGCACGGTGAACTCGCGCGCGTCGCCCTCGACCCGGCCGGCAGGGATCTCGACATTTTGCGCGCGCAGCGCCGCCTCGACATCGGCCGGGGTCAGGCCGAAGCCGGCCAGCCGCTGCGGCTGCAGCCACACCCGCATCGCGAAGGTACTGGCATAAACCTGGGCCTGGGCGACGCCACCGATCTGCTGGATGCGGTCCTTGACCAGCCGCTCGGCGTAATCGGCGATCTCGACCTGGGTGTGGTTCTCCGAGGTCATCGCCAGGTAGATGATCGGCTGCGCATCGGCCTCCTGCTTCTGCACGATCGGTTCCTCGACCTCCTCAGGCAGGAAGTTGCGGGCCTGGGCGACCCGGTCGCGCACGTCGGAGGCGGCGGCGTCGGGGTCGCGGCCGAGGTCGAAGTGCACGCTGACCTGGCTGGACTGCTCGCGGCTCACCGACTGCATGAACTCGATGCCTTCGATGCCCGACAGCGCCTCCTCGATCGGCTGCGTCACCTGCGACTCGATCACCTGCGCGCTGGCGCCGGGGTAGCTGGTGTTGACCGTCACTACCGGGGTGTCGACGTTGGGGATCTGCCGGACCGCGAGGCGGTCGTAGGCGATGATGCCGACCAGCAGCACCACCAGGTTGATCACGGTGGCAAAAACGGGACGGCGGATGGAGATGTCGGACAGGACCATGGACGTCTCTCTGCGTGGGGGCGGGGGACGGGCGCGGCGCGCGGGCTACTGCGCGTCTTCGGCGGCCGTCTCGGGCTTGGCGTCGTTGGCAGTGGGCGCTTCGGCAGCGGCTGGCTCCGCAGGCGCGGCGGCGGATGCGGCCGCGCCCTCGGCGGCATCGGGTTGACCGGCTGCGGCGTCCGGTTGGGCACCCCCGGCGGGCAGCACCATCACCCCCATGCCTTCGTGCATCATCGGCTTGGCCTGGCCGGCAGTGATCACCACGTCGCCGGCCTTCAGGCCCTCGACCACCTGCACCTTGCCCGGCACCCGAGTGCCGGTGGTGACGACGGCCTTGTGGGCCTTGCCGTCGACCACGGTGTAGACGAAGCGGGTCTCGCCTTCCTGCATCAGCGCCTGCTCGGGCACCAGCAGGCCCTTGGCGGCGCCCTCGCTGGTGTCGAGCACCAGCTTGGCGAACTGGCCCGGGCGCAGCCGGCCGTCGGGGTTCGGGATCTCCGCGCGCAACTGCACGCTGCGGCTATTGGGGTCGATCACCGGGGCGATCGCGACGACCTTGCCGCCGAAGGTCTCGCCGGGGAACGCATCGACGGTGACATCGATCGACTGGCCGCTGGCGAGCTGCGACAGCGCACCCTCGGGCACGCTGAAGTCGACCTCGATCGGGTCCATCCGCACCAGCGGCACCAGGTCCTCGCCGACGCTGACGAAGTCGCCGACGCTGACCTCGCGCAGGCCGATGCGGCCGGAAAACGGTGCACGCAGGGTCATCTTCGACAGCGCCGCATTGGCCGAGGCGACCCGGGCCTGGTCGACCGCGAAGGCAGCACGGGTCTGGTCGTAGTCCGAGCGCGCGATCAGCTGCGTTTCGGCCAGCTCGGCGGCGCGTGCATTGGCCCGGCGGCTGTTCTCGAGATTGGCCTCGGCTTCCTTGAGCGTGGCCCGCTCGACACTCGCGTCGAGGGTGAACAGCGGTTGCCCGGCCTTGACCCGGCCGCCCTCCTCGAAGTGAATGCGCTCGATCCGGCCGCCGACCTCGGGCCGCACCACCACCGACTCGTCGGCGCGCAGGCTGCCCACCGTCTGCAAGCCGGCGCTGAGCGGCTGCGACTCGACGGTGACGGCCTCGACCGGCAACTGCATGCCGCCCGGCGGACCGCCGGCGGCGGCGCCCCCGGCGGCGGGGTCTTCGCCGCAACCGGCCAGGACCAGCATGGCGGCGGACAGCAATGCAGGGAGAAATCCGGGGAGAGATCCTGATAGAAACAGGGTGCGGCGCATGGGGGAAGCCTCGTCGTCCATTTCTTGTACTGGTCAGTTTAGTCGAACGCCGCGGCGGCTGTCTCCGTGCCGGAAGTCAGGCGCGGCGCCGACGATCGGGAATGCCGTCACAAGGCGGCAACGCTAGCGCTTGGGGGTTACGGCCGCGCGAAGGAGATCCCCGTGGCGCGCCGTGCTTCTTGTAGGAGCGGCTTCAGCCGCGATGGATGTCCGGCGACGCACGTTGCCCCCGTTTGCCGCGGAGGTCTCGATGTTCCGTGCGACCTGCAACGATGCCGGCGGACGATTGTGGTTCGCGGCTGAAGCCGCTCCTACAACGGCAACTTCAGGCAGCCGGCCAGCTTCGCCGGATCGGGCTTCGACGCATGCGGCAACCGTCCCCAGCACGGCACCGGCAAGCGCTGCCGCAGGATCTCGAAATTCTCGTCGACCCGCGCCATCGCCGGGTCGACCTCGTTGGCGATCCAGCCGATCAACTCCACCCCGTCGGCCCGGATCGCGCGCACGCTGAGCCGCGCGTGGTTGATGCAGCCCAGCCTCAGGCCGACCACCAGCACTACCGGCAGCCGCAGCGCGCGGACCAGGTCGAGCTGGTCGAGCCCCGCCGACAACGGCGCCGCCCAGCCGCCGACGCCTTCGACCACCACCGCCTCGGCCGATGCCGCCAGCCGCGCATGGGCGGCGAGGATCGGCGCCAGTCGCAGCTCCACGCCGTCGTCGCGCAAGGCCAGCTCCGGCGCGACCGGTGCCCGCAACGCGACGGGGTTGATGTCGGCATAGGCCGGCCGTGGGTCGCTCGCGGCCTGCAGCAGCAGCGCGTCCTCGTTGCGCCAGGCGCCATCGACCCATTCGCAACCGCTGGCGACCGGCTTCATCCCGACCGCACTCAACCCCCACGCACGCAACGCATGCAGCAGCGCCGCGCTGGCGACGGATTTGCCGACCCCGGTATCGGTGCCGGTGACATAGAAATGACCCTGGTTCATTGGTGCGCCCATCAGTGCATCGTAGGCATTCGCGCGCCACGAGTCGCGTCATCGCCGCTGTTACACTCGCCGCATGTTCACCGCCACCGTCCTGTCCGGCAGCAAGCCGGAGCAATACGCCGAGCTACTGGCACAGGCCCGCGCCCTGCTGCACGGCGAGCGCGACCGCATCGCCAACGCCGCCAACCTGTCGGCGCTGGTCTACCACGCGCTGCCGGCGCTGAATTGGGTCGGCTTCTACTTCTTCGACGGCCGCGAGCTGGTGGTGGGGCCGTTCCAGGGCCAGCCGGCGTGCGTGCGCATCCCGCTCGACAAGGGCGTCTGCGGCGCCGCCGCGAGCACCCGGAAGACCCAGCGCGTCGCCGACGTCGACGCCTTTCCGGGCCACATCGCCTGCGACTCGGCCTCGCGTTCGGAAGTGGTGGTTCCGTTGTTTTCAGGCGACACGCTGATCGGGGTGTTCGACATCGACAGCCCCGCGCCCGACCGCTTCGACGCCGACGACCAGCATGGACTGGAAGCTCTCGCGCGGGCCTATCTGGAGTCACTGGCATGAGCGAGACCCAGAAACTGCGCAACATCGGCCCGAAGTCCGCCGCGTGGCTGCGCCAGGTCGGCCTGCACACGCGCGACGAACTGGCGCAGGCGGGCACGGTCGAGGCGTTCATGCGGGTCAAGCGCGCCGGCTTCAAGCCGACCCTCAACCTGCTGTACGCGATCGAGGGCGCGCTGCTGGACTGCCACTGGCAGGAGGTCCCCGACTCCCGTCGCAAGGAACTGGTCGACGCCGCCGAAGCGGCGATCGCGCAATTGCCGCCACCGCGCTACAAGCCGGCCGCCGGCCCGGTCACCACCACGGTGCTGGCCGCCGACACCGTGCCGGAGCGGCCGGACCAGGACTGATCGTCCCGCCGGGACGCAATCGCGTACACTTCCCGCGCTTCGAGGTGACCCGGCGGCGTCCTGCCAACGGGTTGAAACGGGAAGCCGGTGACGCCGAGGGACGCATCCATGCATGCCTCCTGGCCAGTCCGGCACTGCCCCCGCAACGGTAAGCGAGCCCAAGCCGCGGCTCACCGCCACTGTGCATTGCACGGGAAGGCGCCACGGCCGGTGTCGACCACGACACCACTCGCGAGTCCGGAGACCGGCCTCGACGCAGGGTTTCGACCCATCACGGTTGCGATGCGGCGGGCATTGCGGCGACGACGCCGGCGCCTGTCCGCGCGTTTTCGCGGCATCCACTCTCCCACGCAGCTTCCCGCTAGCCCGGCACGGCGATTCCCGTGCGCGTTGGAGATCTCTCGATGCAGTCCCGTTCGTTGTCCCTGGCCGTCGCCGCCGCCCTCGCCTTGCCGGCCCTCGCCGTGACCGGCACCGCCCACGCCGACGCCTCGCCGTTCGACCCCGCCGCGCAGTCGGCCACCGAGCTGGACGGCGTGACCGTCACCGCCACCCGCACCGCGATCGATGTCGACACCGCGCTGGCGCCGGTGGAGGTGATCGACCGCGCCGAGATCGAACGCAGCCAGGCGCGATCGCTGCCGGACCTGCTGCGCGGCCGGGCCGGCGTGTCGATGTCCAACCAGGGCGGCGCCGGCAAGCTGACCACGCTGTTCCTGCGCGGCAGCGAGTCCGACCACGTGGTGGTGCTGGTCGACGGCATCCGGATCGGTTCCGCGACTTCCGGCCTGGTGTCGCTGCAGAACCTGCCGCTGGCACTGGTCGAGCGGGTCGAGATCGTCCGCGGCCCGCGCTCCAGCCTGTACGGCAGCGAGGCGATCGGCGGGGTGATCCAGATCTTCACCCGCCGCGACGGCGACGCCGGCTACGCGCCGCGCGCGCATATCGGCGGCGGCAGCCACGGCGCCCACGAGGTCGGCGTCGGCTTCGGCGGCCGTGGCGAGCGCACCTGGTTCGGCGCCGACTACGAGTTCCGCCGCACCGAGGGCTTCAATGCCTGCGACGTCGCCACCCCGTTCTCGTTTTCGGGCGGCTGCTTCATCAGCGCCCCCGAGCCCGATCTCGACGGCTACATCCAGAACGCCTTGGCGTTGCGTGGCGGCATCGACCTCAACGACGCCTGGCAACTGAGCGCGGTGGCGCTGCGCAGCGAAGGCGAAAACGATTTCGACGGCGACTTCACCAACCGTTCCGAGACCGTGCAGCAGGTGGTCGGCGGCAGCGTCCGCTGGCGTCCGTCCGACGCGTTGCAGCTCAAGCTGACCGCCGGTCGCAACGTCGACGCCTCCGAGCAGTTCAACGACGGCGTCGCGCTCGGTCATTTCGACACCGACCGCGACAGCGCCAGCCTGCAGGGCGATTTCGGCTTCGGGGAGCAACAATTGCTCAGCGCCGGCATCGACTGGCTGCGCGACAGCATCGCCGGCAGCACCACCTATGACGAGAGCGAGCGCAGCAACCGCGCCGCGTTCGCGCAGTACCAGGGACGCTTCGGCGCGCAGTCGCTGCAGGCCAGCGTGCGCCGCGACGACAACGACCAGTTCGGCGGCCACACCACCGCCGCCGCGGCCTGGGGCCTGGATTTCGCCGACGGATGGCGGCTGACGGCCGGCTACGGCACCGCGTTCAAGGCGCCGACCTTCAACGAGTTGTACTACCCGTTCTTCGGCAACCCGAACCTGCGCCCGGAGGAATCGGAGAGCGCCGAACTGGGCCTGGGCTGGAGCGGCGAACGCATCGACGTACGTCTCGATGCGTTCCAGACCAAAGTCGACGATCTGATCACCTTCGACGCGGCGATCAACCTCCCCAACAACATCGATCGCGCGCGCATGCGTGGCGCCGAACTGGGCATCGACACCGAACTGGCGCAGTGGCAGGTCGCGGCGAGCGTGAGCTTCCTGGATACCGAGAGCCTGACCGGCTTCCAGGCCGGCAATGAACTGCCACGCCGCGCCCGCCACGGCGCCCGGCTCGAAGTCGACCGCGCGTTCGGCGACTTCCGTATCGGTCTGACCGGCGTCGCCGAGGGCGCACGTTTCGACGATGTCGCCAACACCCGCCGCCTGCCCGGCTACGCCACCCTCGACCTGCGCGCCGAGTACGCGTTGACCGACTCGCTGACCGTGCAGGGCCGGCTGGCCAACGTGCTGGACCGCGACTACGAAACCACGTCGTTCTACAACCAGCCCGGTCGCGAGTGGTTCGTGACGCTGCGCTACGCGCCCGCCCAATAGATCGCTGCCGACAGGCAGTAGAACCCGGGTGATCTACGTCGTGCGACGACTCAATCGAGTCGTCGCCAGACCGAAATCGGGATGCTGCCGTCCGTTCGTGGCGGTACCTGGTAACTCAGTTCATTGCCTTCCAGCTTGTACTGGCGTCGTTGCACGGTGCCTTCCCAATTGGGAAAGGATGAGCCCTCGATCGAAAAGACAAGCTGTCCCGCCTTTTCATCGATCGTGATCGTGCCGTAATGGGTGCTGCTGCCCATCACCGCGGACTTGAATTCATCGGTGCTGCCATCAGCCTTGCTGTCGGTGGCGAAACGAAGGCGCTCGGATTTCAATATCTGCAACGAGTATCGGCCTTGGGTGTCGACGATCAGTCTGCCCTTGGGCTGCTCGCCATAGTCCCGTGCCCGCGCGCCACCGGGCACGATCTTGTCCGCGGCCACCAGGGTCCAGGTACCGTGCAGCGGGAATTCATGAGGCTCAGGCATATCGGGCGTGGCCAGCCCGGCCAGCATCGCGAACATCACATCGGTCAGTTTCATCGCAAGACTCCAACGGGAATGAGAGCCCAGCCTAGATCGCTTGCATGATTATAAAAACGCATCTATAGATATATCTATCATTTCCAATCCGAATCTATCCGAATGAAGGCGATGGATGTCGATGCGGTCAAGGCCTTCGTGCTGGCCGCCGACCTGCAAAGTTTCACCCGCGCCGCCGATGTGCTGGGAACCACCCAGTCCGCGGTCAGCCTCAAGCTGCGCCGGCTGGAAGACCAACTGGGCCGGCGCCTGCTGGAGCGCACGCCTCGTCATGTGCGCCTGTCCGCCGAAGGGCTGGCATTTTTCGGGATGGCACGCGAACTGGTTTCGACCCATGACCGCGCGCTCGCCGCGTTCGAGGTCGAGCGGCGCCGGCTGGCGATCGGCATCAGTCATTTGCTGGTCGGCGGCGAATTGCCGTCGTTGTTACGGCGGATGCGGGACCACGATCCGGGCTTGCTGGTCGAGATGCGCGTGGCCGGCACGCGCGAGTTGATGCAGGCCTACGAACAGGGTCAGCTCGATGCGGTGCTGGCGCTGCGTCCGGAGGACCGCCGCAAGCAGGGCCGGGCCGCTTTCTCCGAGACTTTTTCCTGGTTCGCAGCCGTCGGCTGGGAACCCCATGCCAACCAACCCCTGCCGTTGGCAACGCAAGGTGAGTCGTGTCGTATCAGAACGGTGGCGATTCGCGCGCTCGACAAGGCCGGAATCGAATGGAGTGAAGCTTTCGTTGGCAAAGGTGCCGCGATCCTCGGCGCCGCTGCGGCCGGGGGATTGGCCGTGGCGGTGTTGGCGCAACGCGCCGCGCCATCCGGCACGGTCGATATCGGCGAAAGCCTGTCCTTGCCGCCGATCCCCCCGCAGGATGTGATGCTCTACACCGCACTCAATGACCGTCGATCGCGTGAAGCGCTTCGTGTGCTCACGCTGGCATTCCGGTGAGTGCGTTCTACAACCAGCCCGGTCGCGAGTGGTTCGTGACGTTGCGCTACGCGCCCGCGAAATAGGTTATTTCGCGTCGGCAACGAGAGCCCGGTGAACGCCGGGCTTTTTCATGGGTGCCGTCGCGACCAGGCGTTCGACCAGCGCATCCACCTGCGCCTCGGCGGTCGCGATCGAGGCATGCAGGCGCTCGTCGCCGAATTCGTCGTACTCGATCGCGATCCGTTCGGCGGCATCGATCCCGATGTAACGCAGCGGATCGAGCACGCCGGCCTCGACGTGGTTGACCGCCGCCAGTCGCTCGCCGGGGTCGTAACCGTAATCGCCGCGCGAACTCAACAGCACCAGCCGTTTGTCCATGCCGGCCAGCATCGGCCAGTAGGGTTCGCCGGCCCGGCTGCGGTCGAAACCGAACGTGCGCCCGACCCGGACGATATTGTCGATCCACGCCTTGAGCGTGGACGGCATGCCGAAGTTGTACATCGGTACGCCGATCACGATCAGGTCGGCGGCGAGCAACTCGTCGACCAGCACATCGCTCTGCGCCAGGGTGTCGCGCATCCAGGGCTCGCGTTGCGCCGGCGCGGTGAATGCCGCATGCACCCAGCGGTCGTCCACAGGCATTGGCGGCTCAAGCGCCACATCCCGATACACCACCGGGTCGTGCGGCCGTTGCAGATGCCAACGACTGATGAAGCGCGCCGAGAGTCGGCGCGTGTGGGAGCCATGCGCCCGGGTGCCGGAAAGGCCGTGGCGGGCACTGGAGTCGATATGGAGTAGCCTGAGCATGATTCACCTGTGCGCGAAGGGTTCACCCACAGAATCGACCCGAACAGGCGAGCTGTAAAACGATCATTCCACACCCGACGGATGCAGAAACTTCATCCATATGAACGCGCGCGACCTGCCACCCCTGACCGCCCTGCGCGCCTTCGAGGCCGCTGCACGGCACCTGAGCTTCAAACACGCCGCGGCCGAGCTGTCGCTGACGCCGACCGCGATCAGCCACCAGGTGCGCCTGCTGGAGGAGTGCCTGGGCGTGCCGCTGTTCGTGCGCGGGACGCGACGCGTGGACCTCACGCCGGCCGGCCAGGGACTGTTCCCGGCGCTGCGCGACGGACTGGATTCGATGGCGCGCGGGGTCCAGGCCGTGCGGCCACGACAGGGCCCGCGCGGGCTGGTGCTGAGCACGACGATGGCGTTCGCTTCGCGCTGGCTGTTGCCGCGGTTGGCGAGGTTTGCGGGGTCGCATGCGGACATCGCGCTGCACCTGCACACCTGCGATGAAACCGTCGACCTGGCGGGAGGCGAAGCGCACCTGGCGATCCGCTATGGCTCCGGGCGCTATCCGGGACTCGGTTCAACACCGCTGCTGCCGTCGCGTTTTGCCCCGGTATGCGCCCCCGCGCTGGCGGTGAGTACGATGGAAGACCTGTCGCGCGTGCCGCTGATCGGATTCGAGTGGCTGCGCCGCGATGCGACCACGCCGGACTGGCCATTCTGGTTCGAGCGCGCGGGGAGCAAGCCGTTGCCGCGCCAGCTGCATTTTTCGGACGAGGTCCATGCCATCCAGGCCGCGATCGCCGGCCAGGGCGTCGCGTTGATCAACCTGGCACTGGTGGTCGACGAGTTGCGCACCGGCCTGTTGTGCCAGCCGCTGGGGCCGGCGCTGGAAGGGCACGATTTCCACGTGGTGTGGTCCGACCGGCACGGCGCGGACGCCGATGTCGCGGAGGTAACGAGATGGCTGCTGGAAGAGGCCGCCGAAACCTCCGGCTGACCCGCGCACCTCAACGTGTTTGCGGCGCAGTGGCGTCGAAGATCCGGCGGCCATCGCGGAACACGTAACGCACCCGGGTCCATGCGCCCGGATCCTCCGCGGGATCGGCTTCGAGCAGCACCAGGTCGGCGATCATTCCCGCCTCGACCCGGCCGCGTTTGCCGCCGCCGGGCAGCCGGCTCGCCGGTGAGGTGGTCAGCGCCGCGAGGATCTGCTCGAACGACAATCCGGCGCGCTGCAGCAGCTCGAACTCGAGCGCGGGGTCGTAGTCCTCGAGAAAACCGACATCGGTACCGAACCAGATACTGCCGCCCAGCCGCTGGTAGTCGCCGACCTCGCGCACGATGGCGTCCAGCTTCGGTTCCGGGTTGACGCTGAACAGCTTGAGCGTGGGCACCATGGCCATGTCGGCCTCGCGCATCCGCTGCAGGTGTGATCGATCGAAACCGTCCAGGTCCTCGACCGAATGCGCAAGCACGTCGACGCCTGCTTCCAACGCCACGTCCAGCCCGGCCACGTCCGACGGATGGGTGAACACCAGTGCGTCCTGGCGATGCGCCTCCTCGACCGCCGCGGTGGCGATCTCCACCGGCATCGGCTTGGCCGGGCCGCCGTTCTCGACCCATGACGCCGTGAACAGTTTCACCACGTCGCCCTCGCCCTCGAGGTTCGCGCGCACGGTCGCGGCAGCCTGCGCGGCGTTGGCCGGCTGCGAAAGCAGCGGCAGGATTTCAGGCGGCAGCGCATCGCGAACGTAGTACGGCACGCCCTCGGGTGGATACAGCGGCGACATCGCCATGATGATGCGCGGTCCGGCGATCTCGCCGGTCTCGATCCGTGCCCGCAGCGGACCGGTATCGCGCGGGTCGGAGCCGGTGTCGACCACGCTGGTGAAGCCGTAGCGGACCAGCATCTCCCGCAGCTGATACCGCAGGCGTGGCGCCGGCAGCGTGGCCGCGCCCGCCCACTTGGGTTCGGTGAAATGCACGTGGCTGTTCCAGAAACCGGCCAGCAGCGTGCCGCCGGCCGCGTCGATCACGGTGGCGCCACCTTCGGCATCGACCTCCTCGGCAGGCCCGACCGCGACGATCCGGTCGTCACGGATCAACACTGCCGCGTTCTCGATCGGCGGGACACCCGGGGCCGGGTAGACCGTGGCGCCGGTGATCACCAGTTCGGTCGCGATGGCGGGCGAGGCCATGCACACCACGGCAAGGGCCGCGCTCCAGCCAAACGTGTATCGCATGAGATGGTTCTCCGGTTCTGGATTCCAACGACAGGACAGCGGATTGCTGCGGACCACGCCGACCGACTGGCGTATCGTCGTCAGCCTTGGGACGACCCGCAAGCTACCGCAGCCACCTCGACGCATCCACCGAAACCACCGACCCGACGGCCTCGCCCATGCCAGCCCTGTACATCGCCAACAAGAATTACTCGTCCTGGTCGCTGCGGCCGTGGGTCATGATGATGGAGCTGGGGATTCCGTTCGAGGAGCGCCTGGTGCCGTTTGGGGGAAGCGCCGAGCCGCACAAGTTCCGCGCGTTCTCCCCGAACGGAAAGGTGCCGTGCCTGGTCGATGGCACCACCGTGGTCTGGGATTCGCTTGCGATCATCGAATACCTGGCGGAGCAGGACCCGAGCGTCTGGCCGCGGGATGCCGCAACCCGCGCCTGGGCACGATGCGTGGCGGCCGAAATGCATTCGGGATTCACCACCCTGCGCAACGCGTGCACCATGAACTGCGGGGTGCGCATCCGGATCGATCCGCTCCCCTCTGAACTTCTAGCCGACTGGGAGCGCGTGGCCGAGCTCTGGAGCGAAGGCCTGTCGCGTTTCGGCGGGCCGTTTCTTGCCGGGGACCGGTTCACCGCCGTGGACGCGTTTTTCGCGCCCGTGGCATTCCGCGCGCAAACCTACAGCCCGCCGCTGCCGGACGAGTGCCAGCGTTACGTCCAGCGCCTCCTCGAACTGCCTTCGATGCAGAAGTGGTACGGCCAGGCCGTGGATGAAACCTGGCGGGAGGAACACCACGAGGCGGAAGCGCGTGCCGCCGGAGCCTGGCTGTCCGACCTGCGAAGATCGGATTAGTATTGAGAATCGTTTGCATCTGCACCCCCGACTTCCCATAATTCCGCCCCTCACTTTCTCAGGGGCGATGCTCGATGTCCGGTTCCACGTACCACCGCCGCACCGGCGCCATGCTCATGTTGATCGCGCCGACGATGCTGGCCTCGGCGATTGCCCATGCGCAGAGCGAACCGGATGCGCTCACGCTGGACCGCGTCACCGTGGTCGCCGAGCGCGCCACCACCGCGACCAAGACCGACACCCCGCTGACCGAAACCCCGCAGGCCGTCAGCGTCGTGACCTCGGCGCTGTTCACCGACCGCGGCGCGCGCAACCTGCAGGAGACGCTGCGCTACAGCGCCGGCGTCACCGCCGAGGCCTGGGGCCTGGATACCCGTAGCGACGGCAGCACGATCCGCGGCCTGGATCCGGTGCACTACCTCGACGGCATGCGCCGGCTCTACGGCTTCAGCCCGGTGGCGCGGCCGGAGGTCTACGGCCTGCAGCGCGTCGAGGTGCTGCGTGGCCCGTCGTCGGTGCTGTACGGCGCCGGCGCCACCGGCGGCATCATCAACGCCATGAGCAAGCGGCCGAGCTTCCGCCACTCGGGCGAAATCGGCCTGCAGGTCGGCAACTTCGAACGCCGGCAATTGCAGGGCGACGTGACCGGCGCGCTGGGCGACTCCGGCAACCTCGCCGGCCGGCTGGTCGGCGTGGTCCGCGATTCGGGCATGCAGACCGACCAGCTCGAGGACGACCGCATCTACGTGGCGCCGTCGCTGACCTGGATGGGCGAGCGCAGCCAGCTGACCGTGCTGGCCAGCTACCAGCGCGACCAGAGCGCCTCCAGCCAGCAGTTCCTGCCCGTGGCGGCGACGCTGAAGGCGGCCCCCGGCCGCAAGCTGGACCCGTCGACCTTCCTCGGCGACAAGGACTTCGACAAGCTCGACACGCGCATGTTCAGCACCACGGTGCTGTTCGACCACACCTTCAGCGATTCGGTCACGTGGCGCTCGAACCTGCGCTACACCGACTCGCAGACCGAGTTCCGCGAGTTGTTCCCGGACACCTACAGCAATCCCGAAGACCCCTTCATCGACGCCGACAACCGGATCCTCAACCGGCTGTCGTACGGCGTGAAGCCCGACATCCGGACCCTGACCAGCGACAACTCGCTGCAGTTCGATTTCGCCACCGGTGCGTTCCAGCACCTGCTGCTGGCAGGCGTGGACCACACCGACTACCGCGAGGAGTCGTGGACCTTCTCGGGCATGACCACCCCGATCGACATCTACAACCCGGTGTCGATCGGCGTGACCATCCCCGAGTGGCAGCGCCTGCCGGACCAGCGCACCACCCAGACCGGCCTGTACGTGCAGGACCAGATCCGCTACGCCGACCGCGTGTCGTTCGTACTCGGCGCACGCCGCGACCACGCCCGCTCGCAGACCCAGGGCATGGCGGACCAGACCGACAACGCCACCACCTATCGGGTCGGCGTGATCGGCGAGTTGGGCGCCAATGTCTCGCCGTACGCCAGCTACACCGAGTCGTTCCTGCCAGTCCCCGGCCAGGACCTGTTCGGCCGCTCGTTCGAGCCGATGCGTGGGCACCAGGTCGAGACCGGCGTGAAGTGGCAGCCGGCCCGCAACGCACTGTTCACCGCGGCCGTCTACCGCATCACCGAGACCAACCGCCAGACCAACGATCCCGACAACGTGCTCAACGTGGTGCAGACCGGCGAGATCCAGTCCAAGGGCGTCGAGCTGGAGGGCGCGTACGCCTTCGACAACGACTTCACCATCACGGCCAGCTACAGCCACAGCGAAGCCGAGGTCACCGAGAGCAACTACGCCCCCGAGGTCGGCCAGCGCCTGAACGACACCCCACAGGACCTCGCGTCGGTGTGGCTGTCGAAGGGCTTCGAGATCGGCGCGGGCAAGCGTCTGCGCGCGGGCCTGGGTGGCCGCCATGTCGGCTCGACCGTGTCGGCCAGCGCCGCCGGCAGCATCCGCACGCCCGGCTACACCTTGGCCGATGCACTGCTGGAATTGCAGATGCCGGACTGGACGGTGTCGTTGAACGTGACCAACCTGTTCGACAAGCAATACTTCGCGCCGTGCCGCATCTTCGGTGACTGCTTCACCGGCAACACGCGCACGGTGGTGGGTACGATCACCCGCCACTTCTGATCCACGCCCGATCCCATCCTGCCGAGACCGCCATGCAGCGCCGCACGCTCAAGATCTGGTTCCTGATCCACAAGTGGACCAGCCTGGTCTGCACGGCGTTCCTGCTGATGCTCTGCATCACCGGCATGCCGCTGGTGTTCTGGGAGGAGATCGGCCACCTCACCGGCGCCACGCCCGAGGTCGCGCCGGCCGCCCCCGGCGCGCAACCGGCGGACATCGACGAACTGGTGCAGGTCGCCCTGCGGCAGTACCCGGGCGACGTGCCGCTGTTCTTCGGCTGGGACGACCACTCGCCCAGCGTCTACGTGAACACCGGCGCGCGGCCCGACACGCCGCCGCCGGAGATGCACACAGCCGTGCTCCACCAGTACACGGGCGAAGTGCTACCGGCGGCGCAGTTCAACGAAGGCGTGATGTACTTCCTGTACCGCCTGCATACCGACCTGTTCGTCGGCTTGGCGGGCATGCTGTTCCTCGGCGCGATGGCGCTGCTGTTCGCGACCGCGATCGTATCGGGGCTGGTGTTGTATGGGCCGTTCATGCGCAAGCTGCGGTTCGGCACCGTGCGCACCGGCCGCAGCCGGCGACTGGCGTGGTTGGACCTGCACAACGTGCTCGGCATCGTGACCCTCGGCTGGGCGTTCGTGGTCGGCATCACCGGCGCGATCAACACACTGGCGGGGCCGCTGGAGCAGGCCTGGCAGGCCGAGCAGCTCGGCGAGTTCGCCGCGCGCTATGAGGGCCGGCCACGACCGGCGCAGCTTGAACTCGCGTCGCTCGACGCCGCCGTCGCCACCGCACGCGCGGCCGAACCCGACATGACGCCGGCGTTCGTCAGCTTCCCGGGCACCGGCTACAGCGGCGACCACCACTACGGCGTGTTCATGCACGGCAACACGCCGCTGACCGAGCGCCTGTATCGCCCGGTCCTGATCGACGCCGAAACCGGCGAACTCACCGCGCGGCCGCAACTGCCGACCTACATGACCGTACTGCTGCTGTCGCAGCCGTTGCACTTCGGCAACTACGGCGGGATGCCGCTCAAGATCCTGTGGGTGCTGCTGGACCTGCTCACCATCCTGGTGCTGGCGAGCGGGCTGTACCTGTGGTTCAAGCGTGGCAACACCGATGCGCGCGTGCGCGAGATCGAGCGGATGGCGGAGTTCGGCAACGCGGGCGACGCGCAGGCATGAATGCGCCCCGTTCTCCCATCGGCTCCCCGTTTGTCGCACCTGCGTGGATCGGCGCGGTCAGCATCGTCGGGCTGGTCAGCGCCCTCGTCGGCGACGGCGCGTTCGACCTGGTGTCGTGGCTGGTGTTCGTGGCCCTGCTCGCCTTGGCGATGCGCGCCTGGCTGCGGCGCAACCGGGGACGTTGAGACCGCGAAGGCCTGCACCCGATTGAACGTCGCAGTTTTTGAGCCGCACGCCACGCGTTCACGCACCCACTGGCACGGAGACAAACCGTGCGGCGACTTCAGACGCCGCGGATTCGTCGGGCACGAACAGGAACGGGACGCCAAACGCCTTGCCCAGACCCGACGCCATGAGCTTGAACGGCCCGGGCACCGGCTTGCCTCCTTCGATGAGGATCACCGCCATGCACAGGCGGCGCAGGCGAGCCTTGTTGCTCTTGAAGAACTTCGCGCGCGACTTTCGGTTCTCCGGCGTGTCGTCGGGATGCTGCTCCGCGGTGCGGTGCATCAGGATGACGAACGGCTCATCGCGATCGAGCAGAAGCTCGATTTGCTGTTCCGGCGCCACGGCCGTGGTGTTGTTTTCGAGCACCCGCACGACGGGAAAATCCCGGAGGTCCAGCATCATCGTCCCACGCCTTATCTAACGTTGTTAGATTTAACCTTACGACGTTAGCATGACGGACGTCAAGAGGAGGCACCCATGAAAGTCGACAGGGAGATGGCGCTCGCAGCCGCGTTGAAGCTGCTGGACGAAACCGGGCTGGAAAAGTTGACCATGCGCTCACTGGGCGCGGCGCTCGGCATACAAGCGCCCTCGCTCTATCACTACTTCCCGTCCAAACGCGTTCTGCTCGACGCGATGGCGGACGCGATCGTGGCGCCCGTGGTCCAGAGATTCGACACCGGCCGGCCGGAGGATCTCCGGATGGCGGACATGGCGCGCGAGTTCAGGAAGGCGCTCGCGAGATATCGCGATGGCGCGCAGGTGGTGTCCGGCTCCTATGGCGCGACGCCGAGCGTGCTGAAGTTCGCCGATCTGCTGCTGGGGGTGTTCATCCGCCACGGCCTGGACGATGCGGCGGCGCTGCATGCGACCTTCAACCTCGCCTACTACGTGCAGGGCTTCGTGGTTGAAGAGCAGGCCTTCCTCGAGCAATGGGGTGCCGTGGAACGCGATGCCGAACGACACATGGCGGCCCATTCCCTCGAGCAGAAAATCTCTGCGGACTACCCGTACCTGCGCCGGTGCCTGCCGGCGCTGCTGGCGGCGGACTTCGATACCCGGTTCGAAGCGGGGCTGGACGTGCAGCTTCGCGCACTGGACACGCCACCCGCCGGGCAGGCACGCACATCGCGCGCCCGGCGACCGCGAACCTGAGTCAGCGCGTGCCGCACCCTCCGGGACAGGTGTCGTCACCCATGGGGGTGAGCAACAGGTCCTGGTAGTCGTAGCTGAAATCGGCCAGCGGCGAGACCGCCTTCATCGTGATGCGATCGACCTTGCCCGCCGCATCGAGTGCGAAGGTGACGTAGGCCGGCTCCAGGGTGTTGTCGTCCCATTGCGTGCGGAAAGTGTCGTACTGCCAGTGCTCGAGGGTGCCGGCCATGTCCGGCGTCTGCTTGAAATCGATCCGCAACCGGCCGTTCTCGTGGCGGATGTCGATCGGCCCGTACCAGGGATCGGCGTAGTCGCCGGCATAGCCCGCCAACGGCAGCGACGGGCGCGATGACGCGTTGCGCGTGGCGGTGGTACGGGCGACCGCCAACTTCTTTTCGTTGCGGGCGTGCTTGAAGGCGGCAAAATCGGCCACCCAGTCGCGCTTCGGCGCATCGAGGTAGTGGTCGAGCAGCTCGAACATCATCCCGTACAGGATTTCGCCGTCCTCGGAATTGATCTGCAGCGAGAACCCGACCTGGCGATCGGGGATCAGCACGACCATGGTCTGCACGCCGAACACCGCGCCGCCGTGCTCGAGGATCTTCACGCCGCGGTAGTCGCGTACGCCCCAGCCGAGCGCATACGCCGAGAACTGCGGCGTGGCCGCGGCCACCGGAGGGGGAAACGAGGTGATCGGCACCAGGATGCGTGGCGTCCACATTTCGCGCGACGCCGCTTCGCTGAACAGACGACGCCCGTCCGCGCCCGGCAATGCGCCGTTCGCGAGCTGGATCGCCAGCCAGCGCCCCATGTCGTTCGCGCTCGACGACACGCCGCCGGCCGGCGCCGCATTGCGGCCGAGGCCTTTGCGTTCGTCCAGTACTTCCTGGGTGCCGATGCCGCGGAATCCGCCGTCCATGCGCGCATGCGGCTGCGCGCGGTTCTCGGTGGCGAAGCGGTGCGCCGGGTCCGTAGTCGAGGTGCGCATGCCGACGGGTTCGAGCACGCGTTCGCGCACGAAGGTTTCCCAGGTCTTGCCGCTGACCGCCTCGATCAGCTGCCCGGCGACGACGTACAGCACGTTGTCGTAGGCGTAGCCGCTGCGGAAGCTGGTGGCCGGCTTGATGTGGCGCAGCTGGTGCACGGTGTCGGCACGGCTGCGCGACGAGCGTGGCACGAACATCAGGTCGCCCGCGCCCAGCCCCAACCCGCTGCGATGCACCAGCAGGTCGCGGATGGTCATCTCGCGCGTCACCCACGGGTCGTACATCTGGAAGCCCGGCAGGTGCTCGGTCACCTGGTCGTCCCAGTCGATCTTTCCCTCGTCGACCAGGATCGCCAGCGCCGCGGTGGTGATCGCCTTGCCGGTCGAACCGGTCGGGAAGATGGTATCGGCGTCGACCCGCTCCGGCGAACCCAGCCGGCGCACGCCATAGCCCCGGGCGTGCACGACCTTGCCCTGCTCGACGATCGCGACCGCCATGCCCGGCACGCCGTACTCGTCGATCACCGTCTGGATGCGCGCATTCAGGCCCGCCGGCGGTTCGGCCGCGGCGACCGCGGCGAACAGCAGGCCTGTCGCAACGACGACGACCCGCAGACATTTCGAGATGGAAACCATCATGACCTCCCGGACATGTTCATCAGCGGAATCTGGCGGCGATGCGATGCGGTCGGCGCCACAGCAGCCAGATGCCCCAGCTCAACAGCGGCAGTACGTACACCGCCAGGAACAGCCAGCTGAGCGTGCCGTAGCCCTTGGCGATCAGGTCGACCAGCCCGACCGCGGTGGCGGCGTACACCGCGACCAGCATCACGCCCACCGCGAGCGCCGGGCGCAGGGCTTGCGGCATCGGGCGTCGACGTTCCCGGTAGGAGCCTGCCACCCGTTCGTTGATCGCATGCAGCAGCGCCACGCCGGTGTCGACCAGGGTCAACAGCACCGCGGCCTGGAACGCCCATTCGAACCACGGCGCCTGCAGCCTCGCCAACAGGAAGGCCGACGGCAGCGCCACGGCATCGATCTCGCGGTAGTAACCCATCATCGCGATGTAGAACACCACGCCCGGCAACATCCCGAGCGGACCGGCGAGCGCGCCGGCGACGAGGGCCTCGCGACGACGGCCCAGATGGCGAATGCAGAACAGGACCGCGGGGATGGTGGCGACGTTGTAACCGGCATAGGTGACGCCGGCCTCGACCCAGTTGCCGGTGACCGGCACCGAGGCGAAGTTCGCCGCGATGCGGTCGCCGAACGCCACCACGCTCCAGACCATGAACACGAAGTAGACCAGGTAGAGAACGCCGACCGACACCGTCAGGAATTTCTCGATCGCCGCGCTGCTGAAGAACAGCATCGCGCCGGTGGCAGCGATCATGCCCAGCGAACCGACCAGCTTCGGCAGGCCCGACAGGCTGTGGACGATCTCTCCGGCGGCCGCGCCCATGACCGCCAGGATGACGAGCATCAGCAGGAAGTAGCCGACCTCGAACACGAACCAGCCGCGGCCGAGCAGCAGCTTGAAGAACGACCGGTAGTCGTAGGCGCGACCGACCCGGGCCAGCTCGAAGCTGACCATCAGCACCACGCTCCATACCAGCATGCTCACCGCCATGCCCAGCAGGCCGCCCCAGGGCCCGGCCGGCAGGAAGAATTCCACCAGCTCGCGCCCCGTGGCATAGCCACCGGCGATCACCGCCGCCTGGAACACGAACCCCGGCAGCAGGTAGCGCTGGAACCCCGTGGCGGCCGCGGTCATCGCGCACACGCTCCGTGGCGGGGCGCCGATCTCATGCCAGGCAGTCCTCCACCAGCCGTTCGAATGCCGCGCCACCGCGCATCGGGTCGGCGACCGCAAAACCCAGGCGATCGCTTTCCGCCGCGATCAGGCGATGCGCGGCCTCGGCATCGAAGCGCGAGGTGTCGAGGCTGACGCCCCCGCAGCGGATCGCCGGCTGGGTGCGCCGCCCGAGCCGCAGCGCCAGCTCGATGGTTTCCTCGATGGTTGGCAGCAGGTAATCCGAATGGCCGAGGATGCGTTCGCGCCCGGGTTCGTGGCAGACCACCACGACATCGGGCTGGCTGCCGTGCAGCAGCGCCAGCGAGACACCGGCATAGGCCGGATGGAACAGCGACCCCTGGCCTTCGATCACGTCCCAATGGTCGACGGCGGCATCGGGCGACAGCATTTCCGCGGCACCGGCGGCGAAATCCGACACCACCGCGTCCATTGGAATGCCGCCGCCGGCGATCAGGATGCCGGTCTGGCCGGTGGCGCGGAAATCGGCGTCGATGCCGCGCGCGACGAATGCGCGCGCCAACGCGAGCGCGGTGTATTTCTTGCCCAGCGCACAGTCCGTCCCCATGGTCAGCAACCGCTTGCCGCTGCGCTTGCGGCCGGTGGCGATGCCGATGCCCGTCGGCGGGCGGCGCACGTCGACCAGGCGGCGATTGCGGCGCTGTGCCGCGGCGTGCAGTTCGGGAATGTCGTCCAGCCGCGCATGCATGCCGCTGACGATGTCCAGCCCGGCTTCCAATGCCTGCACCAGCGCCGGCACCCAACCCGGCGGGATGAAGCCGCCGGCATTGGCCACGCCGATCACCAGCGCCCGCGCGCCGCGGGCATGTGCCTGGGCCGGAGTCAGGAACGGCAACCCCGTGCTGACCGTCGCGCCATCACAGGCGAACTCGCCGATGCAGCGATCGCGTGCCCAGTCGCGCAGCCCGAATGCGGTCTTGGCGAAACCCGATTCCGTGGTGTCGCCGAGGAACAGCAGGTACGGTTGCGGAAGGGCATCGATCTCACGCGTCAGCGGATGGTCGCTCGGCATGCGGGGGTTCGCCATGGTCGGATACAGGTGCGCCTGCCCGCGCTGCGGACGGGCGGCTCAGAAGCGATAGTCGTACTCGATGCCGAAGGTGCGCGGTTGTATCGGCACTGCGCTCAACTGCACGAGCGCGCCGGTCAACGCACTGCTGGCGGGGCTGATCGAGGAGTACGCACGCTCATCGGTCACGTTGTTGACGTAGACGCGCAGCGCCCAGCCGCCCTTGCCGATGCCTGCGTACAGATCCAGCGCCCGGTACGAATCCAGCTCCACCGGCGGGGTCACCACTTCCTGCAGGACGATCGACGGGTCGCCCGGCGCGGTGATGCGCTGGCGTTCGGTGGTGTCGTTGAGGCGTTCGCCGACCGAGCGCAATGCCCCGCCGACCTGGCCATAGCCGCCGCCGGCAACGTCGAACAGGTACTCCGCGGTCGCCGACCACGCCAGCTTCGGCACGTATGGCATGCGGTCCCCGGCCAGGCCGGTATTGAGGATCACGTCGAAGCCGGGTTGCGGAATCACCGTCGCCTCGAAGTCGTTCTTGACCTCGGCCTTGGTGTACGCGGCGTTGAGGCCAAGCCGCAAGTCGTCCGTCGCGTGGAATAGCGCCGCCAACTCGAGGCCTTCGCTGGTCGCCTCCCCGCCGTTGACCAGGCCGCCGATGCCGTTGAACTGGGATGCCACCTGGATGTCGTCCCAGTCGATCTGGAACGCCGCCAGGTCGAGTTGCACGCGCCTGTCGGCGAACTGCGATTTCAACCCGACCTCATAGCTCGCCAGCATCGACGAGTCCACGCTCGGCGGGATCCCGGGCAGCGCCACGTTGGGCCCGCCGGGCTGGTAGCCGGTTGCGGCGCGCGCATAGACCATCACGTCCTCCGCCACCTGGAACTGCGGGCTCAGGCTCCAGGTGAACACGTCTTCACTGGACTCGCCGGGCGTGCTGCCGATCGGCACGAGCACGCCGGCCGGAACGTCCTGGCTGAAGGTCTGCTCGTTGCGCGCCTGTCGCACCCCCGCGTCGATCTTGAAACGCTCGCCGATGCGCCAGGACCCGTTGGCGAACAGCGCCGTCTCCTTGTAGTCGCTGGGCAGTTCGATCAGCCCCAGGATGCCGAACATCTCGTCCAGCGGCACCGGCAACGGCGACCCATCGCGTTGCCACAGCTGCACCAGCTGGCGCTGCATCGCATCCTCCTTGGCATGGAACACGCCGAGCAGCCACTCGAAGCGACCGCCGCTGTTCGAGATCAGGCGGAACTCCTGGGTCAGCTTGTCCAGGTCCATGTTGTAGGCCACGGACGAACTTCCGGGCTCCGGCAGTCCGAGCTGCAGGTTCGCGAACTCGCCGAACGGGATGGTCGAGTCGAGCTGGTACATCGACTGCGTATCGGACCAACCGGTCGCCGAGACGAGGTCTGCCCAGCCCAGGTCCCAGTCCAGGGTCAACGAATACAGGTCCAGCTCCTTGGAAAACGGCTGCGGCTGCCAGAACCGATCCACCAGGTCGCCGAACATCAGCTTCCGCGTGAGCGGGTCCAGCGCGGTGCCGGCGCGGTTGTCGCTGTCGACGCTCTGGCGCAGCGCCGACAGCTTCAGGTCGAACGCATCGCCATCCCACACCAGGGCGGCGCGCGCGCCGGTCTGGCGGCCGCCATTGACGTCGTCGCTGCCGTCGACGACGTTGCCGGTGTAGCCGGGCAGCTCGTTGCGCGCATAGCTGACGCGCAGGCCCAGGCGGTCCTGCTTCAGGGGCACGCTGGCACCGAAGCGGGCATTCCAGCCCTCGTCGCCATCCGGCATCGACGACATTCCGACGCCGAGCCGGAATTCGGGGACGGACAGGTCCGGCGCGCGGGTCACGTACTTGATCAGGCCACCGATCGCACCGGCGCCATACAACGTGCCCTGCGGCCCGCGCAGCACCTCGATGCGATCGATGTCATAGGGAAGCAGGTCCAGGTTGAGGATGCTTGCGGCCTGGTAGACGCCGCTGGACCCCACCGGCACCTCGTCGATGTAGGTGGCCACGGTGGCCCCGGACGACAGCGCCGCGACACCGCGCAGCGAGACCGAGGTCAGGCCCGGTGCGCCGTTGTCCTGTACCTGCAGGCCGGGCACCAGGTCGGCATAGTCGGACAGGGAGTTGGCACCCATGTTCTCGAGCTGGCGCTCGCCGATCACGCTGATCGCTGCCGCCACCTCGCGCACGTTCTCGACGCGCTTGTTGGCGGTGACGAGGACGGTGTCGAGTTCGAACGGCTGCACCGGGCGTGCATCCCCGGCCGTCGCCTCCGCTGGTGTCTCCTGGGCGAGGGCGGTCGCCACGGGGGAGCATGCCAGCACCGCCAGGATGGAAACGGCCAGCGGCAGCCGGTGCAAGACGCGGGTCGATCGATCGGTCGTCATGTACTGCACTCCCCAGGTTCGGTTACACGCAAGTCGTTTCGCGCTCTCAATTTCCTTATTGGGACATAATCATCCCAATTAGAGAATTGTCAATCTGCAGGGCAGCATTCGCCGCGCGCGCCGACGCCATTCGCGGACGCGCTGGCCGATTCCACCCGGCGCGCCGGTGGGTCCAGCAGGCGCAACACCACCGCGGCAGCGGCCGCCACGGCCGCCATCAACGCAAAGAACGCCGCGGGTCCGATCTCGCTCCACAACATCCCCAGCGCACCGGCCAGCAGGCTGCCGCCGAAGGTGGCGAAGAACCACGCCGCGATCGTGGTGGCGCCATGGCCGTCCGGTGCGAGGCGGGCGAACAGGCCCAGTCCCACCGGCAGGATGAACAGCTCGCCCGCCGTCAGCATCACGAAGAACAGCGCCAGCCACAGCCAGCTCGCCAACCCCTGCGTCGCAACGCAGACGGTCGCCAGCAGCAGGTAGGCCATCGCCACACCCATCGCCCCCATCGACATCTTGCGGACCGGCGCGGGCTCCCTGCCCTTGCGCGCCTGTCGCGTCCAGTGCGCCACGAACACCGGCGTCAGCGCGATCACCAGCAGCGGGTTGAGCGCCTGGAACCAGGTCATCGGAATCGAGAGCGCGCCGGTGATGTGCCGGTCGACGCCGCTGTCGGCCCACAGCGCGATGGTGTTGCCGACCTGTTCGTACGCACCCCGGAACAGCATCACCGTCAGTGCGATGCCCGACAGCACGAGGACGGTCTGGCGCAGTTCGCGCTTGCGTGGCTGCACCGCGGCGACGCTCGCGCGCACGGCCTTGCGCGAGCCGACCGTATCGGGCGGCAGGTATCGGCCGCCGAGGATGTAGATCGCCAGGCCGCCCAGCATGCCGATGCCGGCGGCGCCGAAGCCCCAGTGCCAGCCGTACAGCTCGCCAAGCGTGCCGCAGACCAGCGGCGCGAGCAGTCCGCCGACATTGGTGCCGACGTAGTAGACGTTGTAGGCCGAACCGCGACGCGGATCGTCCTTCGCATAGAGACCGTCGATCTGGCTGGGCAGGCTCGGCAGGAACAGGCCATTGCCCAGCGCGATTGCCGCCAGCGCGAAATAGAACAGGCCTTCGGAGGCCATCAGGAAATGCCCGATCGCCATCACCGTGCCGCCGATGATCACGGCGCGGCGCCGTCCCAGCCAACGATCGGAAATCACGCCGCCGATGATCGGGGTGAAGTACACCGCCGCCGTATACAGCCCGTAGATCATCGACGCCTGCTGCTGCCCGAGCAGCAGCTGCTTGGTCATGTAGTACACGAGCAGCGCGCGCATCCCGTAGTAGGAGAAGATCTCCCACATCTGGGTCAGGAACAGGATGCTCAGGCCGCGCGGTTGTCCCAGCCAGTCGCCCCCGCCCCCGCGCGCCGGCATTGCCGTCACCCGCGCGGTTCCGGCGCGCCCCAGACCGTATCGGGACATTCGACGTGACCGTTGGCGTAGGCCACCCCGGGGCTGCAATCGTGGGTCAGGTACAGCGCACCGTCGAGATCGACGATGTCGCAGCATTGGCCCAGTACGAATCCCGGTGCCATGGCCAAACTGGTGCCGACCATGTTGCCGACCATGACCTTCATGCCGAGTTCGCGCGCGCGCTGCGCCATCAGCAGGCCTTCGGTCAGGCCCCCGCATTTGTCGAGCTTGAT
The DNA here is from genome assembly GCA_050737695.1 of Lysobacter sp. Lineage (GTDB taxonomy): Bacteria > Pseudomonadota > Gammaproteobacteria > Xanthomonadales > Xanthomonadaceae > Novilysobacter. The sequence goes on from JBOHYB010000023.1 coordinate 39,811, forward strand.
GTTGACCACGTCGAAGCGGCCGGCCAGCGCATCGATCTCGTCGAGGCCCTGGACGCTCTCATCGGCGGCCAGCGGGATCGCCCGGTCGATGCCGTCGAGGTCCGACTCCCGGCCGCGCGCGCAGGGCTGTTCGAGCAACGACACGCGCGCCTCGACCAGCACCGGCAACAAGCGCTCCAGCGTGTCGGGCACATAGCCCTGGTTGGCATCCACGCCGATCCAGACGTCGGGCCGCGCCGCGCGCACCGCGCGCAAGCGCTCGATGTCGAGGTCGACCTCGCCGGTCAGCTTGAGCTTGAGCGCCCGCGCATCCGGAAACGCCAGGGCGCTTTGCGCCATCGTCGCCGGCACCTCCGCGCCGATCGTGTACGTGGTCAGCAACGGCCGCGGCGCCTCGATGCCCGCCAGTTTCCAGGCCGGCACGCCGGCGCGCCGCGCCTCCAGTTCCCACAACGCGCAGTCGAGCGCATTGCGTGCGCCGCCGGCAGGCAGCAGCCCGCGCAGCGCCTCGCGCGTGAGGCCGGCCTCGATCTCGGCGCGAAGGCTTTCCAGCGTCGTCAGCATGCCGTCGGGGCGATCGTCGAGGTAATAGACGCCGGCCGCTTCGCCGCGACCCTTCAGCGCGCCATCGCGCAAGGTCAGCCGCGTCACCGGCACCTCGTGGAAGACATGGCCGGAGATGCGGAATGGCGCGGCCAGGCGCAACGCCTCGTTGCGCAGCTTGAGTTCGATGCCCATGGGGTCTCCTGCGGCTGGGATGAGGGCCGCGGTTCCGGTCGGAACCGCGGCTCGACAGTGGAGCGCGTCAGTAGTTGGCGCTGTAGCCGATGACGGGAAACACGAGGCCCATCCACAGGATCGCCAGGCATGCGATCGCCAGCACGATGCTCCAGAGCTTCGCCGGCCAGCGGCGGCCGCTGCGCAACACGGTCCATGCGTTCCACACCGCGATCGCAGCCCCGACCGGGAACACGACCAGTGCCAGCAGGCGCAGCGCGTGGATGATGATGTCGCTGCCTGGCCCCATCATCTCGAAGCTGGCCAGCATCGATCCGACCATCGCGATCACCGCCAGCGTCGTGACCAGGACCGCCAGCGCCGCCCACCGCATCCAGCGATGCATCCGGGCGTCACGCCCCGACAGGCGGTACGGCACGCGGTAGTGGCGTCGGACCAGTGCCGAGACCGGCCACGCCAGTACGGTCAGCGCGAGCGCGACCAAGCCCAGCCCCACCAGCGGCAGCAGCCACGCCCCCGACCGCCACCATGGCGTCGGCTCGAACACCATGAACGGCGATATCTGGTCGGTGCTCCAGCGCTGCACGCGGCCGTCCACGACCGTGGCCGCGAGGCGATCGTCGCCCGCCACGTCACGCCACACGTACGGCGCGATCTCGCGCCACTTCTTCGGCTGGCCGTTGATGCCGGTCAGTGCCGGCACGGTAATGGTGCCGTCGTCGTTGGCCACCACCTTGGCCTGACCGGCCAGGTAGGCCAGCGCGATGAATCCGGTTTCCGAGCGGCGGCTGTTGTCGTAGCGCCCGGCAATCTGCTGCGCATGCAGCTTCGCGGTTTCCGGGTCGACCTTGCCTTCGGCGCGCGGGCCCGGCAGGTAGCGATCGGCGAACTTCTCGAACAATGCGTTGCGGATGACACCGGCGGCGCCTTCCTTGCCGCTGCTGTTGAGCGAGACGAACAACCCGATGTCGTCGTCGGGGAACAGGTGCAGGTAACTGTGGAACCACTGCGTGTCGCCACCATGGGCAATCGCCCGGTGGCCGTTGATGTTGGTCTCGTAGAAGCCCAGCAGCATCCGGTTGAGCGGCGGGATGATGGTCAGCGCCGTGGAGTGCATCTGCTCGGCGGTGGCCGCCTTCAGGATGCGTCCGGAACCGTAGGCGCCGTCCTGCAGGTGCGCGATCATGAAGCGGCCCATGTCCGCGCCGGTCGCGGAGAGGCTGCCGGCGGGCGCCGACGTCACGATCTCGAACGGCTGGGGCTCATCGTCCGAGGCCAGCTTGTAGCCCTTCGACATCAGTGGCTGCAGTTCCGCGGGCAGCGGCTGGCGAAAGGTCGAGTGCCGCATGTCGAGCGGGGCGAAGATGTGGCGGTCGAGGTAGTCGTCGAACGACTCGCCCGACACCCGCTCCACGATGTAGCCGGCCAGCGCGGTCGCGTAGTTGGAATACGCCGGTGTGCTGCCCGGCGCGAAGATGCGGGTCGGCACCCAGTGCTTCAGGTAGTCGCCGAGCGACGGGATGTTGTCGGGGTCGGCGGTGATCAGCGCGCGCGCGGTTTCTTCAAGACCCGCGGTGTGGGTCATGATGTTGCGCAGCGTGATCGGCTCGCCGTCGCGCGGCGGGATCTCGAAATCGAGGTAGTCGTTGACGTCGCGATCCAGGTCCAGCTTGCCCTGCTCGACTAGCTGCATCACCGCGGTCCAGGTGAACAGCTTGGACACCGAGCCGGGACGGAACAGCGTGCGCTCCGGATCGACCGGCTCGCGCTCGGCGACATCGGCGTAGCCGTAACCCTGTTGCAGCAGGACCTGGCCGTCCTTGACCACCACCACCACCGCACCGGCGATGTCGCCGCGCTCCAGCGCGTACGGCATGAAACCGTCGAGCCAAGCCTGCAGGTCGGTACGCGTCAGTGAAGGAGCGGTCGGCGTGGCGACGGCGGCCGGCTGCTCGGGCACCTCGGCCACGGGCTTTTCGGCGACCGCCGGGCGCGGGTCCTGGGCAGCCTGCGCCGGGACCGGCAACGCCAGCGCCATGCCCAGCAACCCCACTACTGCAATCGTCAGACGCATCGACATGTCTCTCCCCAAAGTCGTGCCCGTGGGCAATGGAACGGTACGGGTCGCCTCGGAGCGCGAGCCGCAAGGATCAAACGGTCTGTTTGGCGATAATGATCCTGATCAGAGAATTGTCAACCCGTCTGGCAAAATTTCCGCTGAAACGGGATCATGTCTCCGCGCACACCGCGGCCGGGCGATGATGGATCCGGGCCGCCGGCGCGCGTCCCGCAAGGAGTATCGAAACGCATGACCCCGAAACATCCCACCATTGGCGGCCTGCTGCGCTCGTTGCGCGCACGCAACGGCTGGACACTCAAGGAAATGAGCCAGCGCTGCGGCATTCCGCTATCGACGCTGTCCAAGGTCGAGCACGACCGCCTGACGTTGACCTACGACAAGCTGCTGCAGCTCAGCCAGCGGCTCAACATCCGCATGTCGGAACTGTTCGCCGAAGAGGATGAAGCCGTGGAACCGCCGGTGACCGCGCGCCGCAGCATCGGCCGGGTCGAGGACGCCATCCGCGTCAACACGCCGAACTACGACTACTACTACCTGTGCCCGGAACTGCGCCGCAAACGCATGATCCCGGTGCTGACACGGGTGCGTGCGAAGAGCATCGAGGAGTTTGGCGAGCTGGTCCATCACTCCGGCGAGGAATACATCCACATCCTGGAGGGTCGCGCCGAGGTGCATACCGAGTTCTACGACCCGATCGTGCTGGAAGCCGGCGAATCGGTCTATATCGATTCCAACATGGGCCATGCCTATATCGCCGCCGAAGGATGCGACGAAGTGGTGCTGCTTGGCGTGTGCTCGAGCGCGGATGAGCATCTGCTGGGATCGCTGATGACGCTGCATGGTGACGAGACGGCCGCGCAACAGAAGACCAAGCGTCTCGACAGCAAACGTCCCGCAAAAAAACGCCAGGACGCCGCTGGCCCCGCCTGAGCGCCCGGCCGGCTCCGTTCGACCCGACGTCTCGACCCATACTCTAACGTTGTAAGATTAATCTAACGGCGTTAGAATTACCGCACCACCCGTTCCTGCCGCAGCTCGCGACGAGCTTCTCAACGGCCAACCGTCATGTCCCACCCGAATTGTCATCTGTTGTTTGAAGTGGACGGCCTGGGTGGCCGCACGCGGGCACTGGTCGACGCGCTCCTGCGCGTGGACCTGGGCGCACGCGTCAAGCTGGACGCGACCACCGGGGAAGTCGATGTCGAGGGATGGTTTCGCAAGGAGGACGTGAGCGCGGCGGTGCTGGATCTGGGCTACCGCCTGATCCGGATGGAAGAGCGGCCGCCTTCGCCAGCCACCACGAGGTCGCTGCGCAATCGGGGGAGTTGATCCCGAGGGGCTCACCATGAAGAGATCAGATCCTCCTTGGAGCTACCGCCATTCTTTGCTGATTCTGGCGTAGCTCATGATTCTCATCATTGGCGTTACGACTGGATGTAGGGTCGAGGTCTCTGCTGATTGGCAGCAGGGAAGGCAATCATAGGAGATGACATGCGTACAGGACTGAAGCTTTGCTCGATCTTGATCTGCGGCGCTCTTGCCGTCGTATCCACGGCGGCGTTCGCCTCGGATGCTTCCAGGCGTGTCGTGACGACCGAGATGACCTACAGCGCCGACTCTGTAGAAACACAACAAATCCAACGATGGTTGGCTGACCACGCCGTGCGAAAAGGCAATGGTCAGATCATTGGCGCGCCCTCGGAGCTGGGCGAAGTACGGATAGCGATCACCACCGCCGAGTCGATGGTGCAACCAATGGTCATCGGCGCTCCTCCGGTTCCACTCCCTGCTTCCGGTAGCCCCGGCGACCGCATCTCGGTCACGAGCAGCAACTCGCGGTTTTCAGAAACCTGGCAGTACCGGTGGGAGGGTTCGGCCAATGGGGGCGGAAAGTGGGTCCTTGTCAGCTATCACTTTGACACCCTGATCCGGTAGCCGCTCTGAGACGCTCCCTGACCGAGGAGGCCAGGGAGCGTAGATGGTCAGCGAGTCGTGCCCCGACCTCTTCTCCCGTCGGTTACTCCACCGTCACCGACTTGGCCAGGTTGCGCGGCTTGTCGACATCGGTGCCGCGCGCCAGCGCCACGTGGTACGCCAGCAACTGCACCGGAATGGTGTGCACCACCGGTGACAACACGCCCGCATGCCGTGGCGCACGGATTACGTGCACGCCTTCGGAGGCGCCGAAGTGGCTGTCCTCGTCGGTGAACACGAACAGTTCGCCGCCGCGGGCGCGGACTTCCTGCATGTTCGACTTGACCTTCTCCAACAGGCGATCGTTGGGTGCGATCACCACCACCGGCATGTCGGCGTCGACCAGCGCCAGCGGGCCGTGCTTGAGTTCGCCGGCCGGGTAGGCCTCGGCGTGGATGTAGGAGATTTCCTTGAGCTTGAGCGCGCCTTCCAGGGCGATCGGGTAGTGCACGCCGCGACCGAGGAACAACGCGTGGTCCTTCGGCGCGAAACGCTCGGACCAGGCGCTGATCTGCGGTTCCAGGTTCAGTGCGTGCTGGACGCTGCCGGGCAGATGGCGCAGGGCGTCGAGGTATTCGGCTTCCTGCGCGTCATCGAGGCGGCCATGCAGCTTGGCCAGGGTCGCGGTCAGGGTGAACAGTGCGACCAGCTGGGTGGTGAAGGCTTTGGTCGAGGCGACGCCGATCTCGGCGCCGGCGCGGGTGTAGTAGACCAGCCGGCTGGCACGCGGGATCGCGCTCTCGGGCACGTTGCAGATCGACAGGGTCTTGTCGTGGCCGAGCGACTTGGCGTACTTCAGCGCCTCCATGGTGTCGAGGGTTTCGCCCGACTGCGAGATGGTGACGACCAGGTGCTTCGGGTTGGCCACCGCGGTGCGATAGCGGTACTCGCTGGCGATCTCGACGCTGCACGGCAGGCCGGTGATCGCCTCGATCCAGTAGCGCGCGGTCATGCCTGCGTAGTAGCTGGTGCCGCAGGCGAGGATCTGCACGCCTTCGATGCCGCGCAGGACCTCTGTCGCATCGGCGCCGAACAGCTCCGGGGCGAAACCGGCGTTGTCGATCACCGCCTCGATGGTGTCGGCGATCGCGCGCGGCTGCTCGTGGATCTCCTTCTGCATGAAGTGGCTGTACGGACCGAGTTCCAGCGACGCCAGTGACACGTCCGACAGGTGCACCTCGCGTTCGACCGGCGCGCCGGTCTCGTCGAACACGCGTACCGACTCGCGGGAGACCTCGGCGGTATCGCCCTCTTCCAGGAAGATCACCTTGCGGGTCGCCTGGATGATCGCCGAGACATCGCTGGCGATGAAGTTCTCGCCGTCGCCCAGGCCGATCAGCAGCGGGCAGCCCATGCGCGCTGCGATCATCCGGCCCGGCTCCTTGCGGCTGACCACGGCCAGCGCGTAGGCACCTTGCAACTCGCCGACCGCGCGTTGCACCGCGGCCAGCAGCTCCAGGCCCTGGGCGAGGAAGGAATGGATCAGGTGGGCTATGACCTCGGTGTCGGTCTGCGACTCGAACTCGTAGCCCATCGCACGCAACTTGTCGCGCTGCGCATCGTGGTTCTCGATGATGCCGTTATGCACCAGCGCAACGCCGTGGCTGACGTGCGGGTGCGCGTTGGCTTCGGTCACACCGCCATGCGTCGCCCAGCGCGTGTGGCCTATACCGACCTGGGCCTGGAAGCCCTCGGCCTGCGCCGCGCCCTCCATCTCCGAGACCCGGCCGGTGCGGCGCACCCGACGCACGTCCTCGCCATCGAGCACGGCGATGCCGGCCGAATCGTAGCCGCGGTATTCCAGCCGTTTGAGGCCTTCGATCAGCACCGGGACCACATCGCGATCCGCGATCGCGCCGACGATTCCACACATGGGGGAGCACTCCTGCAGGTATCGGCACAGTTTAGCCGGCGGGCGTGTCCGGCGGACGGATCGGCCGTCCGCGTCCGGTCCGGCGGACACCGCGGACAGTGATCCTGCCCTTGCAAATCAATGACCTGTGCGTTGGCACGGGACATGCGTAACTGAGGGCAGAACCCACAGGAATCCAGCATGAGCATCCGCGACACCTCCGGCCAGGACCAGGTACTCGGCCAGGCCTCCCCGCTCGCCCGCAAGCGCAGGAACTGGCTGCTCGGCGGCGCCGCCGGACTGGTCGTGTTGCTGCTGCTCGGCTGGCTGGTCACCGGCTGGAGCGCCGGCAGCCGCTCGTTCGACGGCGACCGCGTGCGCATCGCCGAGGTCACCCGCGGCGACCTGGTCCGCGACATCTCCGCCGACGGCCGCGTCATCGCCGCCAACAGCCCGACCCTGTACGCGATCGCCGGCGGCACCGTCACCCTCGACGTGGTCGCCGGCGACGTGGTCGAGAAAGGCGAAGCGCTGGCGGTGATCGACAGTCCCGAGTTGCGCAGCGAGCTGGCGCAGGAGCAGGCGACGCTGGCCAGCCTGGAAGCCGAGGCCGGCCGCGCCAACCTGGATGCGCAGATCGCCCGCTCGGCCGCGCGGCAGAACCTGGACAAGGCCGAGATCGACCGCCAGGCCGCCGAACGCGACCTGCAGCGCAACCGGACCGCCTTCGAAGGCGGCGCGGTGGCGAAGATCGATGTCGCCCGCGCGCGGGATGAGCTGAAGAAGGCCGAACTCGGCCTCGCCCACGCCCACCGCGAGTTCACCCTGCAGGGCAAGGGCGCCGGACTCGACAGCCGCAACAAGCAGCTGCTTGCCGATCGCCAGCGCGCGGTCGTCGACGAACTGCAGCGACAGGTCGATGCGCTGACCCTGCGTGCGCCGTTCGACGGACAGGTCGGCCAGGTGCTGGTCGACCAGCGCGCCAACGTCGCCGCCAACGCGCCGGTGCTCGGGGTGGTCGATCTGACCCAGTTCGAGGTCGAGATCAAGGTGCCCGAGAGCTTCGCCCGCGACCTCGCGATCGGCATGCCGGCGCAACTGTCGGGCGGCCGCGGCGAGTACCCGGCCAAGGTCTCGGCGGTGTCGCCGGAAGTGGTCAACGGCGAGGTCACCGGCCGCCTGCGCTTCACCGGCGAACAACCGCCGGGCCTGCGCCAGAACCAGCGCATGCGCGCGCGCATCCTCCTGGACACCCGCGAAGACGTGCTGATGGTCGAGCGCGGCCCGTTCCTCGAACAAGGCAGCGGCACCCGCGCCTACGTGGTCGAGGACGGCACTGCCGTGCTGACCCCGATCCGCACCGGCGTCAGCAGCCTCAGCGCCGTCGAAATCCTCGAAGGCCTGCAGCCCGGCGACCGCGTGGTGGTCTCCGGCAGCGACCAGTTCGGCGATGCCCCCGAAGTCCGAATCACTGGAGAGTAAGCATGAACACCTTCCCGCACCTCCCCGACCAGTTCCACTGGAGCGCGCAGGACCTGGCCAACGCCGTGCCGCGGCGCCTGTTCGAATTCTTCGCCTTCGACGCCAGCCTCAGCGGCGGCGCCCTTGGCCCGTGCGCCAACCAGCCACCGCGTCGCCCGTGGCTCGGCAGCTTCCTGCCCACGGAGCCGTCGCCGCGGTTCCGCGTGCATTCCTGATCCCCGCCATCCACACCCGGAGCCCACCATGCTGTACATGCAACGCGTCAACAAGGTCTACCGCACCGAAGTCGTCGAAACCCACGCGCTGCGCTCGCTCGACCTGCACGTGTGCGAAGGCGAGTTCGTCGCCGTCACCGGTCCGTCGGGCTCGGGCAAGACCACCTTCCTCAACATCGCCGGGTTGCTGGAGTCGTTCACCGGTGGCGAGTACAAGCTCGACGGCGAGGACGTGCGCGGGCTGTCGGATGACGCCCGCTCCAAGCTGCGCAACCAGAAGATCGGCTTCATCTTCCAGAGCTTCAACCTGATCCCCGACCTCAACCTGTTCGACAACGTCGACGTGCCGCTGCGCTACCGCGGGATGTCGGCGGCCGAGCGCAAGCAGCGCATCGAGGACGCGCTCGCACGGGTCGGCCTGGGCTCGCGGATGAAGCACTTCCCGGCCGAGTTGTCGGGCGGCCAGCAACAGCGCGCCGCCATCGCCCGCGCCCTCGCCGGCAGCCCGCGCCTGCTGCTGGCCGACGAGCCGACCGGCAACCTCGACTCGCAGATGGCCCGCGGCGTGCTGGAGATGCTCGAGGAGATCAACGCCGAGGGCACCACCATCGTGATGGTCACCCACGACCCGGAACTGGCCGCGCGCGCGCAGCGCAACGTCCACATCGTCGACGGCATGGCAACCGATTTGACCGCCGAGCCGAGCCTGCGCCGCGCGCCGGTGAACGCCTCCGCCTGAACCTTGTAGGAGCGGCTTCAGCCGCGATCGGAAATCGTTCGCTCGCGCCGACTCCTGTTCGCGGCTGAAGCCGCTCCTACAACACCCGATCACCGAAGGAACGCCACATGTTCACCTACTACCTAGACCTCGCACTACGCAGCTTCAAGCGCAACAAGGTCCTGACCGCGCTGATGGTGCTGGCGATCGCACTCGGCATCGGTGCCAGCATGACCACGCTGACCGTGTTCCACGTGCTGTCCGGCGACCCGATCCCGAGCAAGAGCGAGCGGCTGTTCTACGTCCAGCTCGATGCCGAGTCGATGGGGGGATACCAGCCCGGCTCGGAACCGCAATTGCAGCTGAGCCGCTTCGATGCCGAGCACCTGCTGCGCGATGCGCGCGGCGAGCGCCAGGTCTTCATGAGCGGCAGCGGCGCAGTGATCGAGCCCCAACGCAGTGACCTCGATCCGATGCAGTTCGACGGCCGCATGACCACCGCCGATTTCTTCACGATGTTCGAGGTGCCGTTCAAGTACGGCACCGGCTGGAGCAAGGCCGACGACGAAGCAAGGGCCCGGCAGGTTGTCATCACCAGCGAACTCAACGACAAGCTGTTCGATGGTGTCAACAGTGTCGGCAGGACGGTGAAGATCGACCAGCATGCGTTCACCGTCGCAGGCGTGCTCGACACATGGGCGCCACGGCTGCGGTTCTACGACATCACCCTGGGTCGCGGCGTCGAAGATCACGAACAGTTCTACCTGCCGTTCTGGACCGCGATCGAGCTCGAGCTTGGCACCAACGGCAACATGAGCTGTTGGGACACACCGGCGGCACTGGCCGACGCCGAACCTGACCCGGAAGGCCAGCTCGGCGTGAATGCCTCCTGCGCCTGGCTGCAGTACTGGGTCGAGATGGACCCGGACAAAGCCGACAGTTATCACCAGTACCTGGTCAATTATTCCGACCAGCAGCGCCGGGCCGGCCGCTTCGAGCGCCCGACCAACGTGCGCCTGCGCAACGTGATGCAGTGGCTCGACTACAACAACGTAGTGCCGCAGGACGTGCGCTTGCAGGTCTGGCTCGCATTTGGCTTCCTGCTGGTGTGCCTGCTCAACACGGTCGGCCTGCTGCTGGCCAAGTTCCTGCGCCGCTCCGGCGAGATCGGCGTGCGCCGCGCGCTCGGCGCTTCGCGGCGGGCAATCTTCAGCCAGTGCCTGGTCGAGGCCGGCATGGTCGGCCTGGCCGGTGGCGTGCTCGGCCTCGGCCTCGCCCTGCTCGGTCTGTGGGCGGTGCGCCAGCAACCGGTCGACTATGCACCGCTGACCCAGCTCGACTTCAGCATGCTGGTGACCACGTTCGTGCTGGCGGTCGGTGCCAGCCTCGTCGCCGGCATGCTGCCGGCCTGGCGTGCCTGCCAAGTCGCCCCCGCCATCCAGCTCAAGAGCCAGTGAGGCCCGCCATGGACATCCGCCCCATACTCACCACCCTGCGCCGCCACAAGACTGCCGCCGCGCTGATCGTGCTGCAGGTCGCGCTATCGTGCGCGATCATCTGCAACGCCGTGTTCCTGATCTCCAATCGGATCGAGCGCATGGACCGGCCTAGCGGCATGGCTGACAGCGAGCTGGTGGTGGTCCGCTATGTCGGCATCGGCCAGAACGACGATGCGCAGGCGCAGGCGGCTCGCGACCTCGCAGCGATCCGCCAGATCCCGGGTGTCAAGGCCGCCGTCCTCACCAACCAGGTACCTTTCGACAATTCGTCGTGGAACAGCAGCATCACAATGAGCAAGGATCAGCGCGATCCGACCACCGAAGCGACCGTCTATCTGGGCGACGAGCATTTCCTCGACGCTTTCGGCGTGAAACTCATCCAGGGACGCAACTTCAATGCCGACGAATTGATCGACTGGGAAGCGCTGCAGGCACCCGGCTCCGAGGTCGAGATCCCTGCCACGATCATCAGTCGCGACCTGGCCGAAAAACTGTTCCCGGGTGAGCACGCGGTCGGCAAGTCGTTCTATTCATGGGGCGATGAGCCGATGCGGATCGTTGGCGTGGTCGACACCCTGATCCGACCCAACGACCAGGGCGGCGCTGAGGCGGCCTACCAGTCGATGATCTTCCCGGTTCGTTTGGCCACAGGTCGCACCGTGGTGCGTACCGATCCCGAACGGCGCGAGGAAGTGAGGCAAGCCGTGGTCGCGGAGATGGAGAAGCTCAACCCCCGTCGCGTGCTGATGGCCGAAGAGACCTTCGACGAAATCATCGCCGATTACTATCGGGCCGACCGCTCGATGGTCTGGCTGCTTGTTGCGGTCTGCATCGCCCTGCTCGTGGTCACCGCATTTGGCATCGTCGGCCTGGCCAGCTTCTGGGTCCAGCAACGCACCAAGCAGATCGGCGTGCGCCGCGCGCTCGGGGCGACCCGCGGCCAGGTGCTGCGCTACTTCCAGACCGAGAACTTCCTGCTGGCGACGCTCGGCATCGTGATCGGCATGGCGCTGGCCTACGGCATCAACCTGGCATTGATGGAGCGCTACGAGCTGGCGCGGCTGCCGGCGATCTACCTGCCGGTCGGCGCGGTCGCGCTGTGGCTGCTGGGGCAGATCGCGGTACTCGGCCCGGCCCGGCGCGCGGCCGCGGTGCCGCCGGCGGTGGCGACGCGCAGCGTATAAAGTTGGCCGGCGACCGGCCGTGTCCGGCCGCCCGGCTTTCCTGCCCTCATCCGCCCCTTTCGGGGCACCTTCTCCCGCCAGCGGGAGAAGGAAACTCGGAACGACCCGCCGATGCCCACGATCCTCGTCATCGACGACAACCCTTCCGTCGCCATCGCGCTGGAGGTTCTGTTCTCGCTGCACGACATCGACAGTCGCGCGGTGACCAGTCCGGAAGACGGGCTGGCGGTGCTGGACGACGGCGGCATCGACCTGGTCGTGCAGGACATGAACTTCCGCGCCGACACCACCTCCGGCGAGGAAGGCATGGCACTGTTCGGCGAGATCCGCGCACGCCACCCCGACCTGCCGGTGATCCTGCTGACGGCATGGACCCACCTGGAGTCGGCGGTCGACCTGGTCAAGGCCGGCGCCGCCGACTACCTGGCCAAGCCGTGGGACGACCGCAAGCTGCTGGCGACGGTCAACAACCTGCTGGAGCTGTCGGAGGCCCGGCGCGAACTGCAACGCCACCGCCAGGGCGAACGCCGCCGCCGCGATGCGCTGCAACGCGAGTACGACCTGCGCGGACTGGTCTACGCCGACCCGGCCAGCGAAAGCGTGCTGACCCTGGCCTGCCAGGTCGCGCGCTCGGACTTGCCGGTGCTGATCACCGGCCCCAACGGCGCCGGCAAGGAGTGCTACGCCGAGATCGTTCACGCCAACTCGGCGGTGCGCGACGGTCCGTTCGTGGCGCTCAACTGCGGCGCGTTGCCGGGCGAGTTGATCGAAGCCGAACTGTTCGGCGCCGAGGCCGGCGCCTACACCGGCGCCAATCGGGCGCGCGAAGGCAAGTTCGAGGCCGCCGACGGCGGCACCCTGTTCCTCGACGAGATCGGCACCTTGCCGCCGGCCGGCCAGGTCAAGCTGCTGCGCGTGCTGGAGACCGGTCGCTTCGAGCGCCTCGGCGGCAACCGCGAGCGCAGCGTCAAGGTGCGAATCGTCAGCGCGACCAATGCCGACCTGGCGAATTTGATGGCCGATGGCCACTTCCGCGAGGACCTGTACTACCGGCTCAATGCGATCGAGTTGAAATTGCCGCCGCTGTCGCAGCGACCCGATGACATCCTGCCGCTGGCGCGGCACTTCCTGCCGCGCGGCAAGTCGCTGGATGCCGGCGCCGAGCGCGCCCTGCTCGCGCACGCCTGGCCGGGCAACGTGCGCGAGCTGCGCAACACCCTGCAGCGCGCCGGGCTGCTGGCGCGCGG
>JBOHYB010000024.1:0-52227 GCA_050737695.1 Lysobacter sp.
GCTCCAGATCGCGGCTGAAGCCGCTCCTACAGTCCCCCGGCGAACAACTCCCGGTACTCGGGCGCGACATGCGGCAGCAGCACCGACGCGGGCACCTCGACCGTCTGGGTGCCGTCCGAGTACGGGCCGACCTGGTACGGCGCGAACACGAAGCGCAGTCCGGTGACCCGCCCCCCGGCCGAGACCATCGGCTCGAACTCGGAATAGTTTTCAGGGTCGGCCGCCGTGCCCTCTTCGATCATCCGGCTGGCACCCTCGATCACGTCCGCGCGTTCGGCCGGTGCCAGGTCGTCGGCCTCGACCCGTTGCGACAACGCCGTGTACAGCTGCTCGCGCACATGGTTGGCGATGGCCTGCCAACCCGCCGCCTGCGGCACCAGCGCCTCTGCGGTCAACCGCCGGTCCAGTTGCGGCAGCCAGACGAAGCGCTGCAGCAGCGGAGTGCCGTGGGCGCCACCGGTGTAGCTGCTGCCGTCGGCCGCGTAGGCGACCAGGTCCGGGCTGTCGAGGACCTCGGTGAAGGTGAGCGAAAGGTCGTACATCGCCGAGCCTGCATCGCCCTCGCCGGACTGCTGCCGTTGCCGGCGCGCTTCCACCGCCCGCATCAGGTCGGCCCTTGCGGCTTCAGCATAGCGCTTCATTTCCGCGGCCAATGCCGGATAGCGGGCAGCCGACTGCGGATAGCTGATGCCGATCACGTAGTCGGAGGTCGCCTCCATCACATCGGCCAGCTCGACACCGGCGGATGGTTCGGTGGCAGCCGGTGTCGTGCCAGCCTGCTCCAGTGGGGCCGTCGATGAGCCCCGGTCGCACGCCGCGACCACGACCAGCATCATCAGGGTCAACGCACACGTCCTGTGTGTCGGTCTCATAAGGTATCCCCGTATGGTTCGGGGCGACCTTATCGCCGCCGGCGTGATGTCGGGATGCAGGCCCGGGAACTACCAGTCGGTGCGCTGTGGCAGCAGGCCGCGCAGTTCGGCGTCGGTCAGGTTGCGCCACTGGCCGACCTTGAGCCGGCCCAGCTTGATGTTGCCGATCCGCACCCGTACCAGTTGCTTGACCCGGAACTTGAAGTACGCCGCCATCAACCGGATCTGCCGGTTCAAGCCCTGCACCAGCACGATGCGGAAGCCGAAACGGCCGAGCTTGCCGGTCTTGCACGGCAGCGTGGTCTGGCCGTGGATCGGCACGCCCCTGGCCATCGCGCGCAGGAACTCCGGGGTGACCTCGTGGTTGACCGCGACCAGGTATTCCTTTTCCAGCTTGTTCTCGGCGCGCAGGATCTCGTTGACGATGTCGCCATTGCTGGTCAGCAGGATCAGTCCCTCGGAGTCCTTGTCGAGCCGGCCGATCGGGAAAATGCGCCGCTCGTGGCCGACGAAGTCGACGATGTTTTCCTTGACCGTCGATTCGGTGGTGCAGACCACGCCGACCGGCTTGTTCAGCGCGATGTAGACGTGCTGCTTCTGGCCCTTGGCGGCGCTGCGGACGCGCAGGGCCTGGCCGTCGACCTTGACCTCGTCGCCCTCGCCCACCTCGGAGCCGACCCGGCCGCGCACGTCATTGATGGTGACCCGGCCTTCGGCGATCAGGCGGTCGGCTTCGCGGCGCGAGCAGAAGCCGCTTTCGCTGATGTGTTTGTTGAGGCGCATGGGGCGTCTGGCACCGCTTGGGGGCGCACAGGCTGGCACAAGCGCCCCGCGTTGGCGAGCGCGGGCGCGTCGCGGGCCGGGCTCACGGCCCGGCCCGGCCCGGTCCGCGCCGCTCACCCCAGCAGCTGGCTGAACTCCGGGTGCCGTTCGGCCCAGGCGGCGGCATAGGGGCACGAGGGCCGGACGTTCAGGCCGTCGGTCCGGGCCTGCTCGAACGCCGCCAGGGTGAGTTGGCTGGCGATGCCGCGACCACCGATCTCATCGGGCACGGTGACATGGGTGATGTCCATGAAACCGTCGTCGCCGATGCGGTATTCGAGTTCGGCCTCATGGCCGTCGACGGTGGTGGTGAAGCGCCGGCGGTCGGGTTGGTGGCGGATATCGGGCGGCGTGGTCATCGGATGTCCTCGGGGCATGTCGGCAAGGTCAACGGCTGTCGCGCTTGCCTTGATTGTGGCGGTCATGGGTACTGATGCTGCCCTGGATGCCCTGCATCCGGCTTTCGGCCGCGTGCAGTTCCTCGGCCTTGGCGGCGGCGCTGACCGACTGGAAACCCGCGTTGGGCTGGTGTCCGTGTTCCGGGTCCAGCGCCTGCCACGGCTGTGGTGTCTTGTCCTGCTCCTGCTTGGCCGCGAGCAGTTCGCGGGTGTTGGCCAGTGCCTGCGCGGGAGTGATCTTGCGTGGTCTCGCGGCGGACTTGCGCGTGGTCTTCCGGGGTGTGGCCTTGCGGGCGGCGGTCTTCGTGGTTGTCGCCTTGCCGGCGGTGGGCTTGTTCACGGCGGTTTTCTTCGCGACCGATTTCTTCGTTGTCTTCTTCGCAACTGCCTTCTTCGCCGGTGCTTTCCGGGCAGTGGTCTTGCTGGCGGCCTTCTTGCTGGCGGCCTTCTTCGCGGTGGATTTCCTGCCGGCCGCCTTCCTGGTCGCTACCTTCTTGCTGGCCACCTTCTTGCTGGCCACCTTCTTGCTGGCCACCTTCTTGGTCGCCGCCTTCCTGCTCACCGTCTTCCTGGCTGCGGCCTTCTTCGTAGCTGCCTTCTTTGTAGCCGTCTTCTTCGTCGCGGACTTGCCGGCTACCGCCTTCCTGGCCACCTTTTTCGTCGCGGCCTTCCTGGCTGTCGTCTTCTTCGCTGCCTTCTTCGCTGCTTTTTTCGTTGCCTTCTTCGCGGCCGCCTTGGACGCGGTCTTGCGGGCGGTCTTTCGGGCTGGGGTCGTGGCCATGCAGTCCTCCATCGGGTCATCGAGGGACGCGCCGGCTTGGTTCGGATGCGCGTCGTCAGGTCACGCCATCGCGCGACACGGTTTCGATATCACGCACGGCATTCATGCGGGGTGAGCATCGACGACCGACGGCAGCGTCGGGGCATCCGCGGCGGAGTGTGACGCAACAGGTCATTCGTGGCGCCCCGCGCGCGACCGGTTCCACTTGCCCGCCCGGCATGGCATGGAATCTGCGTTGGATATCGGTGCAAGCCTGCCCAATCAGGAGATTGTCATGACCGACCTGCACTCCCCCGCCAACGAAGTCGACAGCGACGACGCCCTGGTTGCCCGCCTGTACGAACTGGCCGGCAGCGACGACAGCAGCGAACTCGCCCGCATCGACGCGATGGTCTACGAACGCCTGCTGCAGGCCTACGGCGACGACGGCCAGGCCTCGGCCGCCTGAGGCGTCAACCGAACGACGGAGCCCTCAGCCAAACGACGGATTCATCAGCCGCTGCAGGAAGTGACCTGCGATCCGCGGCTCCATCAGCAGCATGAACAGCACGCCGTAGATCGCGCCCGACAGGTGCGCGTTGTGGTTGGTGTTGTCGCCACCCTGCCGGTCCATCCAGATCGAATAGCCGACGAAGAACGCGCCGTAGACAATCGCCGGCACCGGCAGGAAGAACACGAAGATCAGCGACCACGGCTGCACCAGGATGAAGGCGAACAACACCGCCGACACCGCACCCGAGGCGCCCAGGCTGCGATAACGCGCGTCATGCCGGTGGCGCAGGTAGGTCGGCAGGATCGCAATCACTATTGCCGACAGGTAGAACAGCAGGAAGCCGATCGGCCCGATCATCGACCCGATCACCTGCTCGGCGATCCGGCCGAAGAAGAACAGCGTGATCATGTTGAACAGCAGGTGCTGCCAGTCGGCGTGGATGAAACCGTGGGTCAGCAGGCGGTCGTATTGCTTCTGTCGGTCGATCGCCGGCGGCCACAGGATCAGCCGATCGAGCAACTTCGGGCGGTCGAACGCCAGCCACGAGACCAGCACGGTTACGGCGATCAGGATCAGGGTCAGCATCGGTCAAGCGGTCCTGTAGTGGTCTTGCATCGGGTAGCGCCTGGCATAGGCGGCGAAGGCCAGCGCCGCCAGGAACGCAAAGCCGGCAAAGAAGAACATCAGGAAGGCGTTCTCGGTCAAACCGGTGGCGGCGATCTGGCCGGTCACAACGTCGTTGCGGACGGCCGCGTTGGTCAGCAGCACCCACAGGTTGCCGTATGACACCGACAGCAGCCAGAAACTCATGATCGTGCCCTTCATCGACGGCGGCGCCTGGCTGTAGGCGAACTCCAGTCCGGTTGCCGACACCAGCACCTCGCCCATCGTCAGCAGCGCATACGGCAGCACCTGCCAGGTGATCGACACCACGTCGCCGCCGTCCATCCACAGTTGCAGCATGCCGGCCGCGACCCAGGCCAGCGCCGAGAACGCGATGCCCGCGCCCATCCGCCGCAGGGTGGTGACTTCCACTCCCATCCGCCGCAGGGCCGGATACAGCACCAGGTTGTTGAACGGGATCAGCAGCATCACCAGCATCGGGTTCAGCGCTTGCATCTGCGCGGCGGAGAACCACTCCGGCTTGGCCATCTCCTGACCCTGCAGCACCCAGGTCGAGGCCTTCTGGTCGAACAGCGACCAGAACGGCGTCACCAGCGCGAACACGATGAGGATGCGCAGCACCGCGCGGGCGCCGTTGACCGCCTCGTCGGAATGGACGCCGCGGGCGCGATCGAGTTGCAACGAGGCACCGACGCCGACGCCGGTGATCAGCAAGCCCAGCGCCACCAGCACCGCGATGACGCCGTTGGCGGCGGCCGCCGACGCGGATTCGGCCGACCCTACCACCCACACCAGCGACAGCAGCGCCACCGCCGCCAGCGCGGCGCCGATGCCGGCGACGACCAGTCCCGGCCGTCCCTGCCCCGGCGCCCGCGCCAGCAGCGCGGTACGCAGCACGCGCAAAAAAGAGTCGGGGTTGGGCGGCGACGGCGGCACGTGCACGTACTTGTTGCGGCCCGACCAGAAGATCACCGTGGCGACGAACATCAGCGCGCCCGGGATGCCGAAGGCGATGCTCGGCCCCAGCTCGCGCAGGAACACCGGCATCAACAGCGAGGCGAAGAACGAGCCGAAGTTGATGATCCAGTAGAACGCGTCGTAGACCACCTTGGCCAGGTGCTTGTTGCTTCGGTCGAACTGGTCGCCGACGAACGCCGACACCAGCGGCTTGATCCCGCCCGAGCCCAGCGCGATCAGGAACAGGCCGGTATAGAAGCCGCTGCGACTGTCCTCGAACAGAGCCAGGCAGGCATGGCCGGCGCAGTACACCAGCGACAGCCAGAACACCGTGTTGTACTTGCCGAAGAAGCGGTCGGAAATCCAGCCGCCCAGCAGCGGGAAGAAGTACACGCCGATGACGAAGATGTGGAAGACGTCCTTCGCCGCGCCGGCGCGCATTTCCTCCGGCAGGTAGGCCAGCAGCACGCTGCTGACCAGGAACGGCACCAGGATGTTGCGCATCCCGTAGAAGCTGAAGCGCTCACACCCTTCGTTGCCGATGATGTAGGGAATCTGGCGCGGCAACTTGCCCGCAGGGGCCATGGCATCGGCGGCTGTCGTCATCTACTGCGTTCCTGGATGCGAAAGGCGCAAGCCTACCCGAAGCCCACCGCAGGCGCGGCGGCGCCCGCCTGCTACCCCCACTCGCTCAGGGATTCGCGCTCGTACAGCGCCTGGAACGATGGTCGTGCCTTCATCCGCTGCGCGTGCGCGGCCAGGTGCGGCCAGGTCGTCGGCGGCTGCCGGGTCTTGCGCGCCCAGCGCATCAGCATGGTCAGGTAGAAATCGACGACGCTGACCTGCTCGCCAAGCAGGTATGGGCCATGCGCAGCCAGTTGCGCGTCGATCCGCTCCCATGCCGCTTCCAGCCGCGACTGCACCTGGGCCAGCGCGGCCTCGGTGTTGTCCTCGCCCGCCGCCTCGGCCGGGTACCACCACTGGCGCAGCAGCGGCTGCACCATGTTGGCCAGGTGGAACATCCACTGGTAGTAGCTGCGGCGCCGCGGGTCGCCGATCGCCGGAGCGAAGCCGGCTTCGGGATGGGTGTCGGCCAGGTGCATCAGGATCGCGGCAGCCTCGGACATCGGCTCGCCGTCGATCACCAGTGTCGGCACCACGCCGCTGGGGTTGAGGGCGAGGTACTCCGGCGCCTTCTGCTCGCGCTTGGAGAAATCTAGCAGGCGCAGTTCCGGCTCGCGCTGCAGTTCGATCAACAACCAGTGGATCGCCATGCTGGCGGCACCGGGCGAATAGTAGAGCGTGTACATGCGCGGCTCCTTGGGCGGACCGGCGCAGTCTAAGCGCAAGCCGCGCCGCGATGGTGATACACATCATCCCGGACGAAACCGCCGACGCAGCGGTAGTGACCTTGGTCCCGGGCCGTCGCCACGATGCGGCGTTACCATCGGCGAATTCCCTGACGAGGCCTGCCGATGATCCGCACCCGCGAACTGCGTCCCGCCCTGCTTTCCACTTTGCTACTGGCCGCGGCGCTGCCCGCGTTCGCGCAGGACGCGCCGCTGACCACCGTGTCCGAGCGCAGCGGCTTCACCGAGACCGGCCGCTACGCCGAGGTCATCGAGTTGTGCGAGGCGTTCGCGGCGCGCTATCCGGACGCGGTGCGTTGCGAGAGCTTCGGCACCACGCCCGAGGGTCGGCCGATGAAGGTGCTGGTGGTGTCGCAGACGGGCGCGTTCACGCCCGAGGCGGCGCGCGAGCAGGGCCTGCCGGTGACGTTGATCCAGGGCGGCATCCACGCCGGCGAGATCGACGGCAAGGACGCCGGCTTTCTCGCCCTGCGCGAGTTGCTGGAAGGCGAGATCGCACTGGGCGTGCTGGAGCGGCAGGTGTTCCTGTTCGTGCCTGTGTTCAACGTCGACGGCCACGAACGTTTTGGCGCGTGGAATCGACCTAACCAGCGCGGGCCCGAGCAGATGGGCTGGCGCACCACCGCGCAGAACTACAACCTCAACCGCGGTTACGTGAAAGCCGATGCGCCCGAGATGCAGGCGATGCTGGGCCTGATCAACCAGTGGGACCCGCTGGCCTACGTCGACCTGCACGTCACCGACGGTGCCAAGTTCCGCCACGACGTGTCGATCCAGGTCGAGCCGGTCAACAGTGGCGACAAGGCCCTGCGCAAGGCCGGTACCGCCCTACGCGATGCCACCATCGACTATCTCGCCGATCACGGCGCGCTGCCGCTGCCGTTCTATCCCTCGTTCGTGCAGAGCGACAACCCGGCCTCGGGCTTCCGCGACGGCGTCGCCACGCCGCGGTTCTCGCACGGCTACATGCCGCTGCGCAACCGCCTCGGGATGCTCGTGGAAACCCATTCGTGGAAGGAATACCCGCACCGGGTGAAGACCACCCATGACGCGATTATCGCGGTGCTGCAACAGGTCGCCGAGCATGGCGACCGTTGGCAGGATCTGGCCAAGGCCGCCGATGTCCGCGCCGCCAAGCTGGGCGGTGATGCGGTCGCACTGACCTTCGAGGCCAGCGACAAGTGCCACCCGATCGAGTTCAAGGGCTACGCCTACACCCGCACGCCGTCGGAGGTGTCCGGCGCGACCATGACCCGCTACGACGAGACCCAGCCGGAGATCTGGACGGTGCCGCTGTGCGACGACGTCCAGCCGGCGCTGGTGGTCGACGCACCCAGGGCCGGCTACCTGGTGCCAGCCGCCCACGCCGACTGGGTCGCCGAGCGGCTCGACCGGCACGACCTCGAATACCGTCGTCTGGAAAGGGCATTGGCGAATACGAAGGTCGAAACCTTCCGCGCCGAGTCGACAAGCTTCGGCGCCGAATCCTACGAGGGCCACCAGCGCCTGGAGCTGGAGGGCCAGTGGAAGCCGGAAACCCGCGATATCGCCGCCGACGCACTGTTCGTGCCGATCGCTCAGCCCGACGCGCGGCTGGTGATGCACATTCTGGAGCCGAAGGCACCCGATTCGCTGGCGGCCTGGGGCGAATTCAACAATGCTTTCGAGCGCAAGGAGTACATGGAGGACTACGTCGCCGAGGCAGTCGCCCGCGAGATGCTGGCGAAGGATCCGAAGCTGAAAGCCGCGTTCGAGAAGCGCCTGCGCGAGGACGCCGAGTTCGCCGCCAGCCCGCGCGTCCGCCTGGATTACTTCTATCGTCTCCACTCCTCCTGGGACGACCGATACAACCTCTACCCAGTGTTGCGGACCGACCGCGCTCCACGCTGAAGGAGACCCATGATGACCATGCCTGCCGCCACTGCACGTTTGACAATGCCGCTCTCGCTCGCGGTCGCCCTCTTCGCGGTTGCCTGCCAGCCCGAAGCTGGTCGCGACGCTCCGGCGCCCACTGCACCCGCACCGGCAACGACCGAACCGGCCGCGCCAGCGCCCGTCACCGCAACCACCGCCGCCTTCCACTGGCAATGCGGCGAGGTCGGCGTCGCCTCGACCTACAGCGACGATGCCCAGCGCGTCGCCCTCGCCTTCTCCGGTCGCGAGTTGGAGTTGCCGATCGCCGTATCCGCCTCCGGTGCGCGCTATGCCGATACCACCGGCAACGAGTTCTGGACAAAGGGCGACAGCGGCACCCTGACCCTCGCCTCCGAGGCCGGCAGCGAAACCGCCAAACGCGAGTGCACGCGCTCCGAGCGGCCCTCGCCGTGGTTCCAGGCCGCCGAGCGTGGCGTTGGTTTCCGCGCGGTCGGCAACGAGCCGGGGTGGTTCGTGGAGGTCGATCGCGGCGAGACCCCGGTGTTGCGTGCAACCCTCGACTACGGCGAGCGCAAGGTCGAGGTTGCGCTCGCCGAGGCGCTGCAGGGAGACGCCTCCGGCTATTCGGGCACGACCGCCGACGGCACCAAGGTGGCCCTGTCCATCACCCGCGCGCCCTGCCAGGACGACATGAGCGGTGAGTCATTCGAAGCCGGCGTCCGGCTCGAGGTCGGCGACATGGTCTACAACGGCTGCGGAGCGTTCCTGAGCGACTGACCGCGCAGACGCATGTTCCTCTCAAGGTAAGCACCCAGCTGCTTGTCGGGCTTTGTCGGCGCTGCCCCACCCAGGTGGCGATGCAGCATGTATTCGAGCAGATACAGGTAGGCTTCGTCGGTGAGCGGATCGTCGATGGAATGTCCGGCGTCCGGATCCACCAGCAGGCTGACGTCCTTGCCCAGCAAATTGAGCTTTGCCGTATAGCCAAGCACGCCACGGATTGGCACCCGGCCGTCCTTGCCGCTGGCGAACATCAACAGCGGCCGCTGCAGTTGGTCGGCGTTGGCCAGCGGCGACTGCGCGTGCAGGGGCACCATCGCCGCTGGATCGTCGACATCCAGCGAGAGCATGCGTAGCCAGGCCTTGAACCCGATACGTTCGGACAGGTTCAAGGCTTCGCTGCTGCGTGCCACCCAGATCAGGTCCCAGGCAAAGTCCGGCGGCGCTGCGCCGGCAACGCCGACCTTGAACAACTCCGGGGCGAAGGTCACGCCGAGCAAGGTCGAGTAGCCACCGAACGAGTAGCCGATGATGCCGACTCGATCTGCATCACCGATCCCCTGTGCGAGCAGGTAACGCACGCCTTCGACGATGTCGCGTTGCACCCGGCCGTTGCCGAAATCGCCCTGTGCGGCCAGCATGTAGTCGCGCCCGTGGCCGGTGGAGCCGCGGAAGTTCGGCTCGAACACGGCGTAGCCGCGATTGACCAGCAATTGGGTGCTGTCGCCGTATACCGGGCGCGCGTGGTTGAACGGACCGCCGTGCACGTTGGCGATCAGCGGCAGCTGCGTCGGATCGACACCCGGTGGCAGGGACAGAAATCCATGCAGGCGCATGCCATCCGACGCGTCATAGGCGAACGGAATCTTGCGTGCCAGCGCCGACTCCGGAATCCATGGCACCGGCTTCCCGCTGCGCTCCTGCACCGGCTTGGCGGCCAGAATGCTGCGGAATCGCCCCGTACGCGGGTCGTAAAGATGCCAGCGTTCGCCCTGCAGATTGCTGGCGCGCTCGCGGATCAGCCACTGCGCGTTGCCACCGCGACCGATCTGGATGTCGATATTGCGGCGCGGGAAGCGTTGTTCGATCGCGACGACGTGGCGTTTCGCGCCATCGGCCAGACCATGGTTGGCGACGACAGTGCTGCGATAGCTTGCGATCAACGGCTGCCCGCTGAGCGGATCCAGCACCAGCGCATCGAGATCGGCCTCGCAGCGCGGATCGACATGCAGCGTGTGCGGCAGGCCTTTGGCATCCAGGCGCAACAGTCCGCTGAGGTTTCCATCGAGGTTGCCCGCCAGCATCAGTTCGCCATCGGCGTTGGTGACCGGCAGGAACGAACAACGATGAAGGTGCACGCACCGGGTGAACTCGTGCAGCCGGCCCTGCCTGTCGACACGATGGATCACCAGGTCATCGCCCTCGACCCGCTGCAGGAAGGCCAGACGGCCCTGCGAATCGAACGCGAAATCCGATATCTGGTGGGTATCTTCATGCAGCAATGTGCGCTTGCCGCGCGTGTCCACCCGCAGCAGACGCCAGCGCGTGGGCGTACGCACCGTGGCGCGGGTCTGTTCCAGCACCAAGACCGCCGTCGGTTGCACTGGATCGACTCCCAACAGTTCACGCCGCAGGCGACCACCAAGCGTACTCACGATGCCCGACCCGGCTTGTCCGTCCACCGCCAGCGCAAACAACGCATCCGCCGATTCCAGCAACAGCCAGCGGCTATCGCGCGACCAGTACAACTGTTGCGCATCGCTGTGCGGCAACAGCTGCCGCGGTTCGGCCCCCGCCGTGGGCAGCAGCCAGACGCCATGCGTGCGGCCTTGCGCACGCAGGTAGGCGACATGGAGGCCATCGGGCGACAAGCGGGCGGCCATGATCACGGGGTCGACGAGAAAATCGCTGCGCTCGAAACGCGGCGCCGGCGCGCGCGTGCGTTCGGCGGCGACGGCGGCGTGCAAGGCGGCCGCATCGTCTGCGGCGTATGCCGGTACGCCGCATGACAGGGTCAGTAGGCCAAACAGCGCGAGCATTTTCAGGAGTGCGGACATGATCATCTCCGTCAGGCCGGTTCCGGAACCGGCCTTCGATCGTTCAACAGGGCCAATCACGCGGTTGCGGGTTGTACGCCCGACAATGCGGCTGACAGCACATCCGACCGTTCACGTTCGGGATACAACAGCCACAGGCTCAGCAATGCGGGCAAGCCAATCACACCGCAGGCTGCAATCCACGCCAGGCGCCTGGGCAGTGACCATGCGGCGCCTCGCGTGAGCCAGGTCGCACCCAGCACCGACAGCAACGCCAGCGCACCGGCAAGCACAATCACGCTGCGCGGCAACGGCGGACGCGCGATCGCATGCACCGGGTCGGCGGCATTGCCAAACCAGCGCCCGACGGCATGGTTGAGCGTGTATAGCGGCGGCGACAACCACCAGCCGCGGTAGCTGTAGATGTCCGGAAAATCCGCACGCAACTCGCGGCGCGCCACCGCATCGACCTGGCCATCGTCGTGCACGTGCAGCAACTGTTGGTACGGGGCGACCACCTCGTTGCGCACGCGGTCGGCGTAGGTGAACGAGATCAGGTAACCGTCGACCAGTTCGATCAGGTCGGTGCGACCGAGATTGGCGACATTCCCCGGCACCGGTACGCGCAATCGCGGAGCCATCACCAGATCGTTCTCCAGCACGTCGCGGCCGTCGAAGAAGTACAGCGCGCGATTGCTGATGACGGCCAGGTTCTCGCCGATCATGCCCGGGGTGCCCGCAAACGCTTCCCCAGCCGACAACTGGATGCGCGGCATCGCCAGTCCGGTCTGACTGCTGTAGTGGTACAGGGTGCGGTGGCCCAACAGGATGTTGTCGTCGCCTGGAAGCGGCGACATCGCACCCAGTGGCAACGGCGGCGAAGGGAACTCGACGTTGCTCGCGCCGACGCCGAAGCCGCCGCTGGCGCGATGGTCGGCCAGGCTGTATCCGGTGAAGCGCATGCTGTCGTGGCTGAACACCCAGCGCACGCGCTGCTGCCCGTCATCGAACTCCATCGGCGCGAGGTTGGTGAGTTCATTGCGGGCCGGCAGCTTCATCAAGCCGCCATCCAGCTGCGCGACCTCGGATAGCGCGACCTGCTCGCGCCACAGTGGCGCATTGGGATCGTGGCTGGCTGCCAGCCCGGCGATCAACAGGTCCCTGCCCTCGGCGCGCTCGGCTTCGATATAGCCGCCGGATGGCGGCGTCGGCGCATTGAGTGGGTGCGTGCCGAGCATGATCCATACCAGCTCGAACGCAATGCCGAGCAGCAGCAACAGCCCGTACAGTCCCATCTGCAGCGGCAACGCGGTGGCGACCACCGCCGGCGCGCGTTGCGGCGGCGCGCTGAGATCGGGCTTGAACGCGATGACGACCAAGGCGACCAGCCAGGCCAGCATCAGGGTTTGCAGCGCCAGCGCCATGGCCCCGGTGGTACCGCTGAAAAGCAGCAGGATCAAGAGCACCACCCCGCTCCAGGCGTAACGCCTGCCGCCGAGGATGCCGTAAGCGCCAGCCATGTACCCGCACAACGTGAGCAGCATCGCGGACAGCGCCAGCAGCCAGTGCCGCAGATCAACCACGCGCGCGGTCATTACTTCCTGCCAGCCGGCCACGATCAATATCGGCAACACGACCGCGACGGCCAGCAGCACCGCGGCGGCGCCGAGCAGCGCCGCCGCGACCTGCCACTGCGGCATGGGTCGGTGCAGCAGGTTGAGCCAATGGTTGGGACGTCGATAACTGCCCATCTGGTACAGCCCCAGTAGCAGTCCCAGGATCACGTAGACCAGGCCGTACACCTGATAAACCGGCAGCGGTTGCTGGGCCAGGTCGACCAACCTGGTCTGGAAACCGAGCACCAGCAGGTTCACTGCGGCGAGGGCGATGGTCCAGACGCGGAAGCGCAACAGTTCGGCCTTGAATAGATCCATCATGTCGTCATCCTCGATACGTGCGCCGCGTCGGGTGAAGTGCTCGTGGTGGCGTCGCGGGGCACCGCGTGATTTTTTGCAAGAAAGCCATTGACCGCGCGGTCCAGGCTGACCGGCATGCTCTGCACCGAACGCGCACCGCAGGCACGCAGAAACTCGGCGAAATCCTCGTCCTGGTCCAGCACCAGGTAGTGCTGCAGGCCGTCGATACGCTGCAGTTCCAGCAACCCGGGCACGATCGCCGGTTCCGGGCCCTTGAACGGGATGTCGGCGATCCAGTAGCTGACGCGGCCGCGGAAGTCATCGGGCGCCGACATGTTCTTCAGCTGCCCGCGCTCCAGGATGATCAGGTTGTCGGCGACACGCTCGATCTCCTCCATCTGGTGCGAGCAATAGATCACCGTGATGTCCTCGGCGGTATTGCTGTACAGCAGCGACTCGAGGAAGGCGCGCTTGGCGACCACGTCCAGGCCCAGGGTGGGTTCGTCCAGCACCAGCAACTCCGGCGCCTGCGCCAATGCGAGGGCGAGATTGAAACCGGCCCGTTCGCCGCGCGACAACTGGCTGATCTTCTGTTCCGGCAGCACGTGGTAGTGGCCGATGACGCTGTCGAAGGCTTGCTGGTTCCAGCGCGGGTAGTGGCGCTGCTGCATCGTGGTCACCGCCGACACCCGCATCCAGCCCGGCAGCGTGTGTTCCTCGTTGACGAAGCCGATGCGGCCGCGGACTTCCGGCGTGAGGTGCTGGCTGTCGTGGCCGAGGATGCGCGCCTGGCCAGAGCTTGGCGGCAGGAAGCCGAGCAGGACGCGGAACAAGGTCGACTTGCCGGCGCCGTTGGCCCCGACAACTGCGTGTATACGCCCGCGCGGGATGCGCAGATCGAGGTGATCGAGTGCGAGCTTGGAGCCGTAGCGCTTGCAGAGCGCGGCGGTCTCGATGACGTAGTCGGTGGCCATGGCGGGTCTCGGCATGTGTGATGAATCAATCGGAATCAGGCGGTTTTCCGCGGCGACAGCGCTTGAAACTCGTGGCGCAGGCGCGCCTGCACCTCCTCGGGCGGGTAATCGAGCCCGACCACGTCGTTGAGAAAGCGCGCGATGGCGTCATCGAGCCGCCGTTCGCGCTCGCCGTCGCTGAGCCGCTGACGCGGCGCGGCCACGAACAGGCCCAGGCCCTGACGCGATTCCAGCCAGCCTTCGTTGGTCAGTTCGGCATAAGCCTTGGCGACCGTGTTGGGATTGATGCCCAGTTGTTGCGCCAGCCCACGCACGCTCGGCAGTTGCCCGCCGGAGGTGAGTTCCGCGGTGGCGATCTTCATCCGTATCGCATCGACGATCTGCTTGCCGATCGGGCGAGGATCGCCGGTGGCGATCTGGATCATCAGGGCTTGGGTGCGGACCATGCGGGTAGCCTATCTGTACTGTTACAGATAGTACAGTTGATCCAACCAACGAATGTCAAGTCGCCTTCGCCACCATCGACACGCAGGGACCGGCCCCGCGGATAATGAACTCGCGTGCAGCGTCCGGGGCGCGTGACAATCGTCGAATTCAACCGCAAGACCCGGATATCGGACGCGATCCAGCGTCTCTACATTGGCCCCAACGGATGGCTTCGGCCTCCAGATCAACGAGGAGCCCGCATGAACGCCATTACCCGCAACCGCAGCTCCGGCGCCGATCGGGCGGCCGTCACCGCGACCGAATTGGACCCGCGATGGGCCAGCATCATGGCCCGCGATACCGGCGCTGACGGCCGCTTCTACTATTCGGTCAGGACCACCGGGGTGTACTGCCGGCCGTCCTGCGGCGCGCGCCGCGCGCGGCCGGAGAATGTAGCCTTCCACGCCACCATCGAGGACGCCGAGCGTGCCGGGTTCCGGCCGTGCAAGCGTTGCAAGCCCGACCAGCCGTCGCTGCATGACATGCACGCCGCCACGATGGCCGATGCCTGCCGCTTCATCGAAGCGTCGGAACAGTCGCCCAGCCTTGAGGTGCTGGCCACCCGGGCGGGGCTGAGTCCGTATCACTTCCACCGCGTGTTCAAGGCGATCACCGGCGTCACCCCGAAGGCGTACGCCACCGCCCACCGCAACCGGCGGGTACGCGCCGAACTCGCGCGCGGCGGCAGCGTGACCGGGGCGATCTTCGACGCCGGCTACAACTCCAACGCCCGCTTCTACGAGAAAGCCGACGAGGTTCTCGGCATGACGCCAAGCCGCTACCGCAGCGGCGGCGCCGATTCCGAAATCGTCTTCGCGATCGGCCAGTGCTCGCTCGGCGCGATCCTGATCGCACGCAGCGATCGCGGCATCTGCGCGATCAGCCTCGGCGACGATCCTGACGCGCTGGCGCGCGAGCTGCAGGACCGCTTCCCCAAGGCCGACCTGATCGGCGGCGATGCGGAATTCGAGCAACTGGTCGCGACCATCGTCGGCTTCGTCGAAGCACCGAAACTCGGCCTGGACCTGCCGCTCGACGTGCGCGGCACCGCGTTCCAGCAACGTGTGTGGCAGGCATTGCGGACGATCCCGGCCGGCAGCACTGCCAGCTACAGCGATATCGCCCGACGCATCGGCTCGCCGACGTCAGTCCGCGCGGTCGCCGCCGCCTGCGCCGCCAACACCCTCGCGGTCGCGATCCCTTGCCATCGCGTGGTCCGCAACGACGGTGCGTTGTCGGGCTACCGCTGGGGCGTGGAACGCAAACGCACCCTGCTTGATCGCGAGGCGCGCGCATGAACGCGCAATTGCAGGCCACGTCGGATGTTCCGGATGTGCAATCGCTTGACTGGTCGCGGATCGCTGCCGACCTCGACGCTCGCGGAAACGCCGTGGTTCCCGGAGTGCTGTCGGCGATGCAATGCGACGGGCTGGCGGATCTGTATACGCGCGATGCGCTGTTCCGCAACCGCATCGTGATGGGTCGCCACGGTTTTGGCCGCGGCGAGTACAAGTATTTCGCCTACCCGCTTCCGGACCTTGTCGCCGGGCTGCGCGAGGCGTTCTACCCGCAACTAATGCCGATCGCCAACCGCTGGAACGAGGCGATGGGCATCGATATCCGCTACCCCGATCGCCATGCGGAGTTCATCGAGCGCTGCCATCGCGCCGGCCAGCAACGCCCGACCCCGCTGCTGCTGCAGTACGACGCCGACGACTACAACTGCCTGCACCAGGACCTGTACGGCGAGCACGTGTTCCCGCTGCAACTGGCGGTGCTGCTGTCACAACCGGGACGTGACTTCGAGGGCGGCGAGTTCGTGCTGACCGAGCAGCGCCCGCGGATGCAGTCGCGGCCGGAAGTGGTGCCGCTGCAGCAGGGCGATGCCGTGGTGTTCGCCGTCCACCAGCGGCCGGTGCAGGGAACCCGCGGCAGCTACCGGGTCAACCTGCGCCACGGCGTCAGCCGGGTCCGTCGCGGCCATCGCCACACCTTGGGCGTGATCTTCCACGACGCCGCCTGACATCGATACCGCTTCGGCTCGCCATTCCCGCGAAAGCGGGAACCCAGCGCCTTCACGAGGCACGGATCAGACCGCCGGCGAAAACTCCGCAGCCAGGTAACGCGCGGTACGACTGCGCGTCGACGCCATGATCGTTTCCGGCACACCCTGCGCAACCACCTGCCCGCCCTCATCGCCCGCACCGGGTCCGATGTCGATGATCCAGTCACCGGCAGCAGCCACGCGCATGTCGTGCTCGACCACGATCACGCTGTTGCCGGCCTCGACCAGACCGTCGAGCTGGCGCATCAACAGGTCGATATCGACCGGATGCAAGCCGGTGGTTGGTTCGTCGAGGATGTAGACCGTGCCGCTGCGCTGCACCCGCTGCAGTTCGGTCGCGAGCTTGATCCGCTGCGCCTCGCCGCCCGACAGTTCGGTAGCCGGCTGGCCGAGCCGCAGGTAGCCGAGGCCGATCTCGCGTAGCGCCGTCAGCGGGCGTGCGACTTGCGCATCCTCGGCGAAGAAGTCGGCGGCGGCGTCGACGGTCATGCCCAGCACCTCCGCGATCGTCCGGTCGCGATAGCGTATCTCCAGTGTCTTCGCGTTGTAACGGGCGCCGTGGCAGACCGGGCACGGCGCATAGACGCTCGGCATGAACAGCAATTCGACGCTGACGAAACCTTCGCCCTCGCAGTTGTCGCAGCGACCCTTGGCGACGTTGAACGAGAAGCGACCGGAGTCATAGCGCCGCTTGCGCGCCTCCGGCGTCGCGGCGAACAGCTTTCGCACGTGGTCGAACAGGCCGGTGTAGGTCGCGAGGTTGGACCGCGGCGTACGGCCAATCGGCTTCTGGTCGACCCGTACCAGCCGCCGCACGCGATCCAGGCCCTCGACGATGCGTCCATCCGTGATCGGGCCGGCGCTGTCCGGCAAGTCACCCTCGTCCGACTCGACCGGCGCATCGTGGCCGAGGTGCTCGCCGAGCAACTCGACCAGCACCTGACTGACCAGGCTCGACTTGCCCGAACCTGACACGCCGGTGACGACGGTGAACACGCCCAGCGGGAACGCGACGTCGATGCCGTCGAGGTTGTTGCGGCGAACGCCTTCGAGTTTCAGCCAGCCATCGGCTCCGCGCGGCGTGCGTGGCGGCTGCGGATTGCGATCGAACAGGTAGCGCGCGGTCGGCGACGCCGCGACCTTCGCCAGTCCGGCCGGCACGCCGCTGTAGAGTACCTGCCCGCCCTCCTCGCCCGCCGCCGGGCCGAGCTCGACCAGCCAGTCGGCGCGACGGATCACGTCGGTCTCGTGCTCGACCACGAACAACGAATTGCCAGCGCCCTTGAGCTGCTCCAGCGCCACCAGCAGCGCTTCGGTGTCGGCCGGGTGCAGGCCGGCGGACGGTTCGTCGAGCACGTAGACCACGCCGAACAGGTTGGACCGGATCTGGGTCGCCAGCCGCAGGCGCTGCAACTCGCCCGGCGACAGCGTCGGGGTGCTGCGCTCCAGCGACAGGTAACCCAGGCCGAGCCCGGTGATGATGTCGATCCGTGCCAGCAGGTCCTGCGCGATCCTCCGCGCGACCAGCACCTGCTCGAGATGCTCGTCGTCTTCAGCGGAAGCGCCAGCCGCGACCGGGCGCAGCAAGTCGGCCAGCTGCTTCAACGGCAATCGCGAGACCTCGCCGATATCGAGCCCGGCAAAGGTCACCGCCAGCGCCTCGCGCCGCAACCGCTTGCCGTCACATAGCGGGCATAGCGTGCCGACCATGTACTGCGCGATGCGCTTCTTGATCAACGCGCTCTGGGTGTTGGCGAAGGTATGCAGCACGTAGCGTTCGGCGCTGGTGAACGTGCCCTTGTAGCTGGGGTTGTCGCCGCGCTCGACCGCCGCGCGGGTCTGCGTCGGGGTCAGATCGCGGTAGACCGGCACCACCGGCTGTTCGTCGGTGAACAGAATCCAGTCGCGCTGTTCTTGCGGCAGCTCGCGCCACGGGATGTCGATGTCGTAGCCGAGGGTGACCAGGATGTCGCGCTGGTTCTGCCCGTGCCACGCCGGCGGCCACGCCGCCACGGCGCGCTCGCGGATGGTCAGCGAGTCGTCCGGCACCATCGAACGCTCGGAGACCTCGAAGATGCTGCCCAGCCCGTGGCACTGCGGGCACGCACCCTGCGGCGTGTTCGGCGAGAAGCCGTCGGCGTAGATGATCGGCTGGCCCGGCGGATAGCTGCCGGCGCGCGAATACAGCATCCGCAACGAGTTCGACACCGTGGTGACGCTGCCGACCGACGAGCGCGTAGTCGGCGCGCCGCGCTGCTGCTGCAGGGCGACCGCCGGCGGCAGGCCCTCGATCGCGTCGACATCGGGCACCCCGGCCTGGTCGATCAACCGCCGCGCATACGGCGCCACCGAGTCGAGGTAGCGCCGCTGCGCTTCCGCGTACAGCGTGCCGAACGCCAGCGACGACTTGCCCGAGCCCGACACCCCGGTGAACACCACCAGCGCCTCGCGCGGGATGTCGACATCGACGTCCTTGAGGTTGTGCTCGCGGGCGCCGCGGACCTGGACGAAGTGGTCGCGGTCGCGGGGCGTGGTTTGCGGGGTGCGGCGGTCCGGCATGGAGAATCCGATGATGCTGGGGGCGCCATGGTGGACCATGAACAGACGCCCGACGAGGCCGCCTCACCCCCGTTGGGGCTGCAAACCCCGTATTGCCGACTTTGGCGGAACGCTCCGTCGCTTTGACAAAAAAAGAATGATCGTTCATTCTTCCGCGTCTGAACTGGTCCGTCCAGCCAATCCCATTCCCGATCCGAGCCCTCCACATGTCCAAGACCCCTCGCCTGGTCCGCCGCTTCCGCGTGCTCGTCCTGCCGCTGGCCCTTTCCGTCGCACTGGCCGCCTGCGGTGGCGACGAGGCAGCGCAACAGATGCCGCCCGCGCCGGTCACCGTGGTCACCCTGCAGACGCAGCCGGTGACGCTGACCCGCGAACTGCCCGGCCGCACGGCGCCGTTCCTGGTCGCGGAAGTCCGCCCGCAGGTGAACGGCATCGTCGAGCGCCAACTGTTCGATGAAGGCGGTCTGGTCGAGGCCGGGCAGCCGCTCTACCAGTTGGAGGACGCCGCCTACCAGGCCGACGCCAGCAGCGCCAAGGCAGCCCTGGCCCGTGCCGAAGCGACCCTGAAATCCGCGCAGCTGACCGCCCGCCGCTCCGCCGATCTGGCCAAGATCGATGCGATCAGCAAGCAGGACAACGAGAACGCCATCGCCTCGCTGCGCCAGGCCGAGGCCGACGTCGGCGTCGCCCGTGCCGCACTGCAGGGCCGTAGCGTCACCCTCGACTACGCCCGCATCAGCGCGCCGATCAGTGGCCGCATCGGCAAGTCGTCGGTCACCCGCGGCGCACTGGTCACCGCCGCCCAGGCCACGCCGCTGGCGACCATCCAGCAGACCGACCCGATGTACGTCGACCTGAGCCAGTCCAGCAGCGAACTGCTGGCGCTGCGCAAGAGCGTCGCCGCCGGCACGGCCGAGCAGGCCGATTTGCCGGTGACGATCCTGCTGGAGGACGGTACCGAATACGCACACGACGGCAAGCTGGCGTTCTCCGAAATCACGGTCGACCCGTCCACCGGCAGCTACCTGCTGCGGGTCGAGGTGCCGAACCCGGACCACCTGCTGCTGCCCGGCATGTACGTGCGCGCAGTGGTGGGCTCGGCGGTGCGCCAGGACGGTCTGCTGGTCCCGCAGAAGGGCATCACCCGCGACCCCAAGGGCAACGCGTCCGCGATGGTCGTCGGCAAGGACGGCAAGGTCGAGCCGCGCGCAGTCAAGGTCAGCCGCACCATCGGCGACCAGTGGCTGGTCGAGGACGGCCTTGTCGCCGGCGACAAGGTGATCGTCGAGGGCCTGCAGAAGATCCAGCCGGGCGCACCGGTGCAGGCGACCGAGGCCGGCGCGACCGAGGCTGGCACCGACAAGGCGCCGCCGACGGAAGGCCAGCCGGCCGATGCGAACAACCCCGATGCAGCCGAGCCTGCCGCTGCCGCACCTGCCGACGCCGACGCGTCGAAGCAATAACGGACCCCCGACATGGCACGTTTCTTCATCGACCGACCGATCTTCGCGTGGGTCATCGCGATCATCATCATGCTCGCCGGCGCGCTGGCGATCTTCACCCTGCCGATCTCGATGTACCCGACCATCGCGCCACCGACGGTCGCGATCAACGCGAACTATCCCGGCGCGTCCGCGAAGGCGGTGCAGGACTCGGTGACGCAGATCATCGAGCAGAACATGAAGGGCCTCGACGGCCTGCTGTACTTCTCCTCGACCAGTGAGGGCAACGGCAACGCCGCGATCACCCTGACCTTCGCCAACGGCACCGACCCCGACACCGCGCAGGTGCAGGTGCAGAACAAGCTGCAGTCGGCGATGCCACTGTTGCCGCAGGAAGTGCAGCGCCAGGGCGTCAACGTCAGCAAGTCCGCCAGCGGCTTCCTGCAGGTGATCGGCTTCGTGTCCGAGGACGGCAGCATGTCCAAGGACGACATCTCCGACTATGTCGGCGCCAACCTGGTCGACCCGCTCAGCCGCGTCCCCGGCGTCGGCAACCTGCAGGTGTTCGGTGCCAAGTACGCGATGCGGATCTGGCTCGACCCCAACAAGCTCGACACCTACCGCCTCACCCCCGGCGACATCAGCGCCGCGATCCAGGCCCAGAACGCGCAGGTCGCGGTCGGCGCGCTGGGTGCGGCGCCGTCGGTCGAGGGCCAGCAGATCAACGCCTCGATCACCGCGCAGTCGCGGTTGCAGACGCCGGAGCAGTTCCGCGACATCGTGCTGCGCAGCAACTCCGACGGCTCCGTACTCAAGCTGGGCGACGTGGCCCGGGTCGAGATGGGCGCGGAGAACTACGAGTTCATCACCCGCTACAACGGCCAGCCGGCCACCGGCATCGCGATCTCGCTGGCGACCGGCGCCAACGCGCTGGACACCGCGGCCGGGGTCAAGGCGACCCTGGATGAGATGTCGCCCTACTTCCCCGCCGGGCTGAAGGCGGTGCTGCCGTTCGACACCACGCCGTTCGTGCAGGTGTCGATCAAGGGCGTGATCGTGACCCTGCTCGAGGCGATCGTGCTGGTGTTCCTGGTGATGTACCTGTTCCTG
Source organism: Lysobacter sp. (assembly GCA_050737695.1). Classification (GTDB taxonomy): domain Bacteria; phylum Pseudomonadota; class Gammaproteobacteria; order Xanthomonadales; family Xanthomonadaceae; genus Novilysobacter. The sequence continues at coordinate 21,561 of JBOHYB010000024.1, forward strand.
CAGAACTTCCGCGCAACGCTGATCCCGACGATCGCGGTGCCGGTGGTGTTGCTGGGCACGTTCGGCATCCTCGCGGCGCTGGGCTTCTCGATCAACATGCTGACGATGTTCGCGATGGTGCTGGCGATCGGCCTGCTGGTCGACGACGCGATCGTGGTGGTCGAGAACGTCGAACGCATCATGAGCGAGGAAGGCCTGTCGCCTCTGGAGGCCACCCGCAAGTCGATGGACCAGATCACCGGCGCGCTGGTCGGCATCGGCCTGGTGCTGTCGGCGGTGTTCGTGCCGATGGCGTTCATGACCGGCTCGACCGGCGTGATCTACCGCCAGTTCTCGGCGACCATTGTTTCGGCGATGGCGCTGTCGGTGCTGGTCGCGATCGTGCTGACCCCGGCGCTGTGCGCGACCATGCTCAAGCCGTTGCACAAGGGCGAGCACCACGGCGAGAAGGGCTTCTTCGGCTGGTTCAACCGCAAGTTCGACGCCGGCAGCAGCAAGTACCGGCGCGGCGTGCGCGGCATGATCGGGCGGCCGCGGCGCTTCATGGCGATCTTCGGTGCGCTGGTGGTGGTGATGGGCGTGATGTTCATCCGCCTGCCCAGCTCGTTCCTGCCGGCCGAGGACCAGGGCGTGCTGTTCTCGCAGATCCTGGCGCCGGTGGGCGCGACCCAGGAACGCACGATGGAGTCGATGGAGAAAGTCGAGCGCTACTTCCTGGAGGAAGAGAAGGAGGCAGTCGAGTCGGTGTTCAGCGTGCAGGGCTTCAGCTTCGGCGGCTCCGGCCAGAACAACGGCATGGCGTTCGTGAAGCTCAAGGACTGGAGCGAGCGCGAGTCGGACGAGTTGAGCGTCGACGCCGTCGCCGGTCGTGCGATGGCCGGCCTGAGCCAGATCAAGGATGCGCTGGCGTTCGCGTTCGCGCCGCCGGCGATGCCGGAACTCGGCACCGCGGCCGGCTTCACCTTCTACCTGACCGACAACGCCGGGGTTGGACACGACGCGCTGCTGGCGGCGCGTAACCAGTTCCTCGGCGGCGCGGCGCAGAACGAGATGCTGATCAACGTGCGCCCGAACGGCCAGGAGGACACCCCGCAGTTCCAGCTCGATATCGACACCGAAAAGGCGAGCGCACTGGGACTGTCGATCGCCGCCATCAACTCGACCTTGTCGACCGCGTGGGGCGGACAGTACGTCGACGACTTCATCGACCGCGGCCGGGTCAAGCGCGTGATGTTGCAGGCCGATGCGCCGTTCCGGATGGTGCCGGAGGACTTCAACCTGTGGTCGATCCGCAACGACCAGGGCGAGATGGTGCCGTTCAGCGCGTTCGCCAGCTCCCACTGGGAGTACGGTTCGCCGCGGCTGGAGCGCTACAACGGCGTGCCGGCGATGCAGATCCAGGGCGAGAGCGCCCCGGGCGTGAGTTCCGGTGACGCGATGCTCGAGGTCGAGCGGATGATCGCCGAACTGCCGGCCGGCGTCGGCATCGAATGGACCGGCCTGTCCTACCAGGAGCGCCAGGCCGGCGCGCAGACGCCGTTGCTTTACGCACTGTCGCTGCTGATCGTGTTCCTGTGCCTGGCCGCGCTGTACGAAAGCTGGACGATCCCGACCGCGGTGCTTCTGGTCGCCCCGCTGGGCATCCTCGGCGCGGTGCTGGCCAACAGCCTGCGCGGCATGGAGCGCGACGTGTACTTCCAGGTCGCGATGCTGACCACGGTCGGCCTGAGCAGCAAGAACGCGATCATGATCATCGCCTTCGCCAAGGACTACATGACCGACGGCATGGAACTGGTGCAGGCGACCATGCAGGCCGTGCGCGACCGCCTGCGCCCGATCCTGATGACCTCGCTGGCGTTCGGCATGGGCGTGCTGCCGCTGGCGATCGCCACCGGTGCGGGTTCGGGCGCGCAGCGTGCCATCGGCACCGGCGTGCTCGGCGGCATGATCGTCGGCGCCCTGCTCGGCCTGTTCTTCATCCCGTTGTTCTTCGTGGTCGTGCAGCGCCTGTTCGGCGGCAAGCGCGCGGCCACCGGGCCGGCCCTCGATGCGCCGGCAGGAGGTTCCACCCATGACTAAGCCGATGACCACCTCGCTGGCACTGGCGACAATCCTGTTCGTTGTCGCCGGTTGCTCCACCCTGCAACCGCCGCTGCCCGAGGCCGCGCCGTCGATTCCGGCCGACTGGCCGCTGCCGGCGACGACTCCGGCCACCGCCGCGGATGGCACCGGGCCGATCACCGCCGACATCGGCTGGCGCGATTTCTTCGCCGACCCGCGGCTGGACGAACTGGTCGCGCAGGCGCTCGCCAACAATCGCGACCTGAGGGTGGCCGTGCTCAACGTCGAACGCGCGCGCTCGCAGTACGGCATCCAGCGTGCCGACCGCCTGCCGTCGCTCGGCGCCGAGGTCAGCATGACCCGCAGCGGTGGCGACAACCTCGACGTCTCCGAAAGCTATTCCGCCAGCGCCGGCATCGCCGGGTTCGAGCTGGATCTGTTCGGCCGCGTGCACAACCTCAGCCAGGCCGCACTGCAACGTTACTTCGCCACCGATGAGGCACGCCGCAGCGCGCAGCTGTCGCTGATCGCCGAGGTCGCCAACACCTGGCTGGCGCTGGCGGCCGACCGCGAGCTGTTGTCCATCGCCCAGGCCACCTTCGCCAGCCAGGAAGCCTCGTTCAAGCTGACGCAGCAGCGCCACGACCTCGGCGCGGTGTCGGGGCTCGACGTCAGCCAGGCCCGCACCGTGGTCGAGACCGCGCGGTCGGACGTCGCCCGCTTCGAAGGCCAGGTCGCGCAGGATCGCAACGCGCTGGTGTTGCTGGTCGGTGGCCCGGTCGATCCGTCGCTGTTGCCGGACGCGTTCACCCCGCAGGTCAGCGGCCTGGCCCGCCTGCCGGCCGGGTTGCCGTCGGAGGTGCTGCTGCGCCGGCCCGATGTGCTCGCCGCCGAGTACCAACTGCGTGCGGCCAACGCCGACATCGGCGCCGCCCGTGCCGCATTCTTCCCGTCGATCACGCTGACCGGCAGCGTCGGCAGCACCAGCGACGAGCTGTCGGGGCTGTTCAACGGCGGCAACGGCATCTGGAGTTTCATCCCGCAGATCAACATCCCGATCTTCCAGGGCGGCCGCCTGACCTCGGCGCTTGGCATGGCCACCGCCGACCGCGACATCGCGCTGGCGGAATACGAGAAGGCGATCCAGTCCGGCTTCCGCGAGGTCTCCGATGCCCTGGCGCTCTCGCGCACGCTGGCCGAGCAGCGCGCCGCGCAGGAGGCCCTGGTCGCCGCGGCCACCCGTACGCACGAGTTGTCGCAGGCGCGCTACGACGCCGGCCAGGACAGCTACCTGGTGCTGCTGGATGCCCAGCGCACGCTGTATGCCGCACGCCAGTCGCTGGTGGCCACGCAACTGGCCGAACAGGCCAACCGGGTCACGTTGTACAGGGTGCTCGGCGGGGGCTGGAACGAGACAGGGACATGAACGCGAAACAGGAACCCACCAAGGCGCAGGAGCGCGCCGAAATGCAGCGCCACCGCATCCTCGACGCGGCCCAACAATGCTTCATCGCACACGGCTTCCACGCCGCCAGCATGGCCAGCATCGCCGAGACCGCCGGCATGAGCGCCGGCTTGATCTACCGCTACTTCGAGAACAAGAACACGATCATCCTGGCGATCGTCGACCGCCAGCTGCAGTTGCTGCGCGAGGACATCCGGCTCAACCGCAAGGTCGATCTGGCGGCCGAGATGGCGCAGAACTACGGCCGTTCGTGCGCCGCCGAGGCCAAGGGCATGAACGCGGCGCTGCTGCTGGAAATGTCCGCCGAGGCCACCCGCGACCCGCAGATCGCCGCGGCACTGGACCGATACGACACCACCGTCCGCGAAGCCCTGGTCGACTGGCTGACCCGAAGCCCGCAGGACGGCGGCCATGACCTGCCGGCCGCCACCGCACCCGGCCGCGCCCTGCTACTGCAGTGCCTGTTCGAAGGCCTCAAGTTGCGCGAGACCCGCGAACCGCAACTGGACCGGAAGCTGCTCGAACACGCCCTGCACTATCTGGTACCGCTGATTCTCCGGCCCTGACGCCCCCCACTCCGGCTCCCTGCCCATGCGCCCGACCCTTCCGGCCACCCTCGCACTGCTCGCGGCGCTCGCCTTCAGCGCCCCCGCCCTGGCCGCCGACCGTTGCCCGGAAACCTCGACCATGCGGGACTATCCACCGGTGGTCAGCCTGCGGATCGACAACGACCTGTTCGCCAACCGGGATGAGGGCTATACCAGCGGCGTCATGCTGAGCATGGTTTCGCCCAACCTGAACGACTACGTCGGCGATCCCTGCCTGCCCGCTCCCGCCCGCTGGATCAACAGCTACCTGGCATGGCTGCAGCCGGAGGGATTCGACCAGCAGAACATGGTGGTCAACATCGCGCAGGGCATCTTCACCCCGACCGATCCCGCTCGCAGCGACCTCATCGAGGATGACCGGCCGTATGCGGGGGCGTTGCTGTTCAGCTTCGGCTACAACGCGCGCACCGGCGACCGCCTGCGCACCACCCAGCTCACTGTCGGCATGGTCGGGCCGGCGTCGCTGGCCGAGTCGACCCAGGGCCTGATCCACGACCTGACCGGCTCGCACGAGTTCAACGGTTGGGAGCACCAGTTGCACAACGAGCCGGTGCTCAACTTGGTCCACGAACAATCCATGCGCACGCCGGTGCTGCCGATCGCCGGGCCGCTGGAGCTCGACGCGATCGGCCACTGGGGCGGCGCGGTCGGCAACCTGCTGACCCAGGCCAACGCTGGCTTCGAGCTGCGGATCGGCCAGCGCCTGCCGGACGATTTCGGTTCCAGTCCGGTGCGGCCGGCAGGCAACAACACCGCGCCGCCGGTCGACGGTCGATTCGCGCCCGGCTGGGCATGGCATGCTTTCCTCGCTGCCGACGCCCGGCGCGTGCTGCGCGACATCACCCTCGACGGAAACACATTCCGCAACAGCCACCGGGTCGATAAGAAACCGTGGGTAGGCGAAGTGGCGCTGGGCTTCGCGATTACCCATGGCCGGACCAAGTTCGCCTTCGCCCGCTATTTCCGCACCCGCGAGTTCGACGGTCAGGATCGCATACCGGCGTATGGCAGCTTCACCATCAGCCGCGCGTTCTGAGCCACGGAGGAATCTCCCAGTGAAACCGGGCCAACCGCCACCCAACGACATCCGACGAGGCCGTCCCAGCGACCCCGACAAGCACGACGCCATCCTCGAGAACGCCCGCCGCATGTTCACCCGGCTTGGCTTCGATGGGACCAGCATGGACGAGCTCGCCCAGCACGCCGGCGTCTCCAAGGCGACGATCTACAACCACTTCGACAGCAAGGAGGCGTTGTTCGAGGCCACTTTCGAGCGGCTGCTGCAGGCGTTGCCGTCACCCGCCGAGCTGATTGGCGGGCCGCAAGGCGAACTGGCCGAACGCCTGCACGCGATCGGCAGCGCGCTCTACCGGCTCGCGACCAGCCCGTTGATGGTCGACATCCAGCGCATGCTGATCCTCGCCCGCGACACCCGGCGGTCCGGCGAGCACTCGTTCTGGCAGCAATCCATCGCCCCGTACCAGCAGGCCTTCTCGGAGCTGCTGCGCGAGCAGGCCGGTGATGGCCAACTCGCCATCGACGACTTCGAGCGCGCCACCTCGCAGTTCTTCAGTCTCGCCGCCAGCGAGCCCTTCATCCGCCTGCTGATGGGCGAGACCGGCGAGCCCGACAAGGCCACCGCGCACGTCGATGCCGCGGTCCGCACATTCCTGCGCGCCCATGGGCTATCGGGAACCCGGTTCGAGACCCGGCACTGAGGCCGGCGCGGGATCGGGAGTTGCGGGTCAACGCCGCAGCGTCCATCGCCCCACCTCGGTATAGGCGTTGCGGGCGCCCAGTTCGCTGTGGATCAACGCGAAGGAATCGACCGTCCAGCGCAGCGGCTGGATCGGGACCAGCGGCAACGGCTGGCGCGCATCACGCAGGATGGTGACGTGCGGCACCAGCGTCTTGCCCGACTGCACCCGCACCCCGGTCCGGGCCAACGCATGGCCAAGCCCGTTCCACAGGTGCTGCAAGCCGTCGGGAATAACCTCGCAACCCAACCACCACGGGATCGAACGGTTGCGGAAGCTGCCGGCGCGGTCGAGCACCAGTTCGAACGGCGCGACTTCGAGCGTCGTGGCTGCCGTCTTCGCCTGCTCGACCAGCGACGGTGGCAGTTCCGCGTAGTCGCCGAGGAACTGCAGGGTCAGGTGGTAGCGGTGCGGCCCGATCCGGCGTCCGCCGGCGTCATGGTGCTGCAGCAGCCGCGACGCCGTGTCAGCGATGCCCTGGCGGAGTTGATCGCCCGGCCACAGGGCGAAGAACAGCCGATGGACGGAAAGGCTGGGTGCGGCGAAGCCGGCGAGGTCGGGCTGCTGCATGGTTGAGCCCGTTGGGCGTTATTCCAGTTCGGACCAGCGCGCGTAGGCGCGGTCCAGCTCGGCCTGCACCTCGGCCATGGCCGCATTGTGCACGGCGATGCCCTCGGCGCCACGCTGGTAGAACGCGGGCTCGTTCATCTCCGCGGTCATCGCCGCGACCTTGGCTTCCAGCTCCTCGATCCGCTGCGGCAACTGTTCCAGCTCGCGGGCCTCCTTGTAGCTGAGCTTGCGCTTGGGGGCCGACGGCGTGGTGACGGCGGCGGCAAGCGGCGACACCGGCATCGACGCCGACTTTGTCGACGCGGGCGCGGTGAACTCTACCCGGCGCTGGCGCAGCCAGTCGCTGTAGCCACCAACGTACTCGCCCACCCGACCGTTGCCTTCCATCACCAGCGTCGACGTCACCACGTTGTCGAGGAAGTCGCGGTCGTGGCTGACCAGCAGCAGCGTGCCGGGGTAATCGCCCAGCAGTTCCTCCAGCAGCTCCAGGGTCTCGACGTCGAGGTCGTTGGTCGGTTCGTCCATCACCAGCAGGTTGGACGGCTGCGCGAACAGCTTGGCCAGCAGCAGCCGGTTGCGCTCACCGCCCGACAGCCGGGTGATCGGCGCGCGCGCACGCTCGGGGGTGAACAGGAAGTCCTGCAGGTAGCCGATCACGTGCTTCTGCTTGCCGCCGACCTCGACGAACTCGCGGCCCTCGGAGACGTTCTCCAGCGCGCTCCAGTCCTCGCGCAGGGTCGCGCGGTACTGGTCGAAATAGGCGATCTGCAGGTTGCTGCCGAGCTTCATCTCGCCGGCGGTCGGCTGCAGCTCGCCGAGCAGGGTCTTGAGCAGCGTGGTCTTGCCACTGCCGTTGGGGCCGATCAGGCCAATGCGGTCGCCGCGGAAGACAATCGTCGAGACGTCGTCGAGCAAGGGTTTGCCGCCGTAGTCGAACGAAACATGTTTCGCCTCGATCACCTTCTTGCCGGAGTTCTCGGCCTGGGCGAACTCCATCCTGACGTTGCCGGTCAGGTCGCGGCGGGCCGAGCGCTCGTTGCGCATCGCCTTGAGCCGGCGCACGCGGCCCTCGTCGCGGGTGCGGCGGGCCTTGATGCCCTGGCGGATCCAGATTTCCTCCTGCGCCAGCATCTTGTCGAAGCGGGCGTTCTCCTGCGCCTCGGCGTTGAGCCGCTCCTCGCGGCGGCGCTCGTAGTTGGCCCAGTCGCCCGGCCAGCTGGTCAGCTGGCCGCGGTCGATCTCGACGATCCGCGTCGCCAGCGCCCGCAGGAACCTCCGGTCATGGGTAACGAAGATCAGCGCGCCCTGCCAGGACTTGAGGAAACCTTCGAGCCAGTCGATCGACTCGATGTCGAGGTGGTTGGTCGGCTCGTCCAGCAGCAGCAAATCCGGTGCCGACACCAGCGCGCGGGCCAGCAGTACGCGGCGCTTCATGCCGCCGGACAGACCGGCGAACGGCGCGTCGCCGTCGAGGCCGAGCTTGTCGAGGGTCTCGACCACGCGCTGGTCGGCGCTCCAGCCCTGGGCGGCGTCGATCTTGGCCTGCACCGCCGACATCGCGTCGGCGTCGAACTCGTCGGCGTGGCTGAGGTGGTGGAACTCGGCCAGCCACTTGCCGAGTTCGCCCATGCCGTCGGCGACCACGTCGAAAACATCGCCGTCGGCACCGGCCGGGACTTCCTGTTCGAGCCGGGCAACGCGCGCCCCGCCCTCGCGGCGGATCTCGCCGTCATCGGCGTGGATATCGCCGGACAGCAACTTCAAAAGGGTGGACTTGCCGGCGCCGTTGCGACCGATCAGGGCGACGCGCTCGCCCGGTTCGACCGAAAAATCGACGCTTTCAAGCAGCAGGGGGCCGCCGACGCTGTAGTCGACGCTGTTCAGGGTAATCAGGGGCATCCGCCCATTCTACGTGGCCGGCGCCCCCCCACGCTCCATCCGCCGGCGACGGGCGCATACTCCGGCCACGCCCGCGGCTTTCGCTGGCCACAGACAACGGGAAAGCGCCATGAGCAAGGGTATGGACCAGAAGAAGAGCGAAAAGAAAAAGCCGGCCAAGACCATGAAGGAAAAGAAGGCCGAGAAGCGCGACAAGAAAGCCGGCAAGGCGTTCGCGCCGACCTGAGGTTCTTCGGAACTTCTAGTACTCCCGAACGCTGCGCTCGACCCAGATCCGCTCGGCCAACCGGTCGTTGCCCCACGGTCGCGCCTGGATGCTCACCACGTCGCCCGGCTCCAGTTGCTCCGGGCGCACCCGCTGGCCGCGGTATTCGACCACGGTGCGGTGGTCGTAGCGGACCTGCTCACGCCGTCCGCTATAGCCACCGCGGGTGATGCCGATGACCCGCGCGCGCGGGTCCACGAAGCTCACCGCACCGCGCAGTTCGCCGCCGTAATAGTCTCCGCCATGGCCGTCGCGGACGTTGTGCACGACCTCGATCCGCCGCGCCCACAGTTCACCGTTCGAGCGCACCACCTCGACGCTGACGCCGTCGCCGCGCTCCAGTCCGGCGACCGCCTGTTGCCGACCCTGGTAGAAAAGCCGGGTATCGCGGCCGAAGCGCAGCGCGACCCGCGAATTGCGGTTGCCGTAGCGATCGTCGGTGCCCAGCACGATCCGGCCGTAGCGCGGGTCGACATCCTCCACCGTGCCGAGCACGCGCTGGCTGCCGTAAGCGGGATCGCCGCCGTACCGGTCGCCATAGCCGCCGCCGTAGCCGGTGGCGCAACCGGCCAGCAGCAGCGCCGCCAAGGCCAGCGCGATCCAGCGCAGCGGCGCGGGGAAACGTGGGGCGCGGGACGAGGCGAGCCGAGTCGGGGTCATGGGGTGCTCCGGAGGGAGTGCGGTGAAACCACCTTCGTCCCTGTTGGATGAACAGGCGGTTTATCCGGCCGTCGTTGGCTTAACGAATCCGGACCTCTGTAGGGGCGGCTTTAGCCGCGATCTGGAATTGTTCGTCCGCGCCGACTTCAGATCGCGGCTAAAGCCGCTCCTACAAGTTCCGGGATATCTGGCGTTTCACGAGCTGCACGACAGCATCGAGCACCCCGCCTTGTGCCGCGCCCAGTCCGGGCGCTTGCGCGCGAACGCCTCGCGTCCCGGCTGCTCGTCGTAGGGCCGACGCATGACATCCAGCAACTCCATCACACCATCCGCATCGCCCTGCTCGGCCCGATCGATCGCCTGCTGGGCGAGGTAGTTGCGCAGCACGTAGCGCGGGTTGGCGGCGTCCATGCGCTGACGGCGCGTGGCGGCATCGAGGGCGTCGTCGCGCAGCCGCGCGGCGTAGCGCGCCAACCACTCGTCCAGTGCAGGAACCGCCGCCTCACGCTTGTCCTCGTCATAGAACGCTTCGGCGAACGGCTCGCGCGACGGTGCCGCCGGGTCGACCTCAGCCAGCGCGCGGAAGAACAGCGTCATGTCGAGCTCGGCGTCGTGCAGCAGGTCCTGCAGCGTCTGCATCTGCCCAAGATCGTCCTCGCGGCATTCGGCCAACCCGAGCTTGCGCGCGGTGTTGTCGCGGTCGGCCGCGGTGTAGGTGTCGATGAATCGTTGCAGCCCGGTCTGCAACGGCTCGACGCCATCGAACAACGGCGACAGCGCGCCGGCAAGACGACCGAGGTTCCAGTACGCCACCGCCGGTTGCTGGCCGAAACGGTAACGGCGGTTCTGGCGATCGGTGGTGTTGGGGGTCCAGTCCGAGTCGTAGTTGTCGATCCAGCCGTAGGGGCCATAGTCGATGGTCAGCCCGAGGATCGACATGTTGTCGGTGTTCATCACGCCGTGGACGAAGCCGACCCGCATCCAGTGGCCGATCATCACCGCGGTGCGCGCGCAGACCTCGTCGAACCAAGCCGCGTACAACGCCTCGCCGTCGCCCTGCAGGTGCGGGAAGTCGCGACGGATGCAGAAGTCGACCAGTTGTTTCAACAACGCGGCGTTACCGCGCGACGCCGGCAGTTCGAAGTTGCCGAAGCGCAGGAACGACGGCGCCACCCGGCACACGATCGCCCCGGACTCGGGCCGCGCGTTGCCGTCGTAGAACATGTCGCGCATGACCTGTTCACCGGTGCCGATCAGACTCAGCGCACGCGTGGTCGGCACCCCGAGGTGGTGCATCGCCTCGCTGCACAGGAACTCGCGGACCGACGAGCGCAGCACCGCGCGACCGTCGGCGGTGCGCGAGTACGGGGTCGGCCCGGCGCCCTTGAGTTGCAGTTCCCAGCGCTCGCCAGCCGCATTGACCGCCTCGCCGAGGGTGATCGCGCGGCCGTCGCCAAGTTGCCCGGCCCAGTGGCCGAACTGGTGGCCGCCATAGTTGGCTGCGAACGGCTGCATCCCCGGCAGCAGTTCGTTGCCACCGAACACCCGGGCGAACTGCGCCGAGGCCACGTCGTCCGTATCCAGCCCCAGCTGCGCCGCCATTTCCGCCGACCAGGCCAGTAACTTCGGATCGACCACCGGGGTCGGCTCCACCGCCGACCACAACGCGCCTTCGACCTGCCGCACCCGCGGCCCGGCTTCCGGGTCGCCCGGCAGTTCGCGCACGAAGGCGTTGTCGAACTCGAACTTCATCGCCTATTGCAACGGTTCCAGCGCGCCGCCCCGCTCCACCGCCCGCTGGTACGCCGGCCGCGCGCGGATGCGTTCCAGAAAGCGCTGCAGGTTCGGATACCCGGTCGCACCGCTGCGCGCCGTGGCCGCCTCGACCGGGAAACTCATCTGGATATCGGCGGCGCTGAAGCGCTCGCCGGCAAACCACGGGTGCTTGCCCAGTTCGGCCTCGATGTAATCCATGTGCAGCTTGATCTGCGGCCGCACGAATCCCTTCAGCGCCTTCTCGGCGATGCCGCGGGCCACGGGTTTGGCGAAGAACGGCATCGGCGCCTGCTTGACCCGCGAGAACACCAGGCTCAGCAGCAGCGGCGGCATCATCGAGCCCTCGGCGTAGTGCAACCACTGGCGGTAGCGCAGGCGTTCCGGCTCGTCCGCCGCGCCTGGCGGCGGCGACAGGCGATGGGCCTGATCATGTCGCTCCGCCAAGTATTCGATGATCGCGCCGGATTCGGCCAGCACCAGGCCGTCCTCCTCCAGCACCGGCGACTTGCCCAGCGGATGCACCCGGCGCAGTTCCGGCGGGGCCAGCATCGTCGTGGGCTCGCGTCGGTAGCGCACCACCTCGTACTGCAGGCCCAATTCCTCCAGCAGCCACAGCACGCGCTGGGAACGCGAGTTTTCGAGGTGATGGACCGTGATCATGGGATGCACTCGATGCCGGGAATGCGGCCATCGTAAACACTCCTGGCTTCGCCGCCGGTGAGCGTCGCCGGTGAAGTAGCGCCACATGGCCTAGACTGGTCGCAACCAAATAGCAGGAGCCGCCCATGGCAAAGCCGAATTACTCGTTCGAAAAGCGCCAACGCGAGATCGCCAAGAAGAAGAAGAAGGAAGAGAAGCTGGCGAAGAAGCAGGGCTCCAGGCCTGATTCCGACACGCCCGATTCCAGCGCGCCCAACGAAGCGGCCACCACGCCGACCGACAGCAGCAGCGGCACGGGGCAGTAGCAGGCCACGCCGCCGGTCGCCAGCCGACCCGTGCAACGCCGGGTCGAGCCCGGTCTTTGTTCCGCGAGCGCCTCAAATCACGCAGGCAAGCGCCCCGCCGGCTAAACTATGCGGTCTACCCGACCGGCCCGCCGGCGCCAACGAGACCTGCGATGAGCGCCGAGACGCCCGCGTCACCCCAATCCCCCGACGCCCCGTCGATCAAGTTCACCGACCTGGCCCTGCCCGAGCCGTTGCTGCGGGCGCTGACCGATGTCGGCTACGAGTCGCCCTCGCCGATCCAGGCCGCGACCATCCCGCCGCTGCTGGCCGGCCGCGACATGATCGGCCAAGCCCAGACCGGCACCGGCAAGACCGCCGCGTTCGCGCTGCCGATCCTGGCCCAGATCAACCCGAACGCGCGCAAGCCGCAGGCGCTGGTGCTGGCACCGACCCGCGAATTGGCGATCCAGGTCGCCGAGGCGTTCCAGAAGTACGCCATCCACCTGCCCGGCTTCCACGTGCTGCCGATCTACGGCGGCCAGAGCTACTACCCGCAGCTGCAGGCGCTCAAGCGCGGCGTGCAGGTGGTGGTCGGCACCCCCGGCCGGATCATCGACCACCTCGACCGCGGTTCGCTGGACCTGTCCGAGTTGCGTTGTCTGGTGCTAGACGAAGCCGACGAGATGCTGCGCATGGGCTTCATCGACGACGTCGAGTCGGTGCTCAAGAAGACCCCGGAGACCCGCCAGGTCGCGCTGTTCTCGGCCACCATGCCGCACCAGATCAAGCGCATCGCCCAGACCTACCTGAAGGAACCGGTCGAGGTCGCGATCAAGGCCAAGACCAGCACCTCGGCCAACATCCGCCAGCGCTACTGGGCGGTCAGCGGCGTGCAGAAGCTCGATGCGCTGACCCGGATCCTGGAGGCCGAACCGTTCGACGCGATGATCGTGTTCGCCCGCACCAAGCTCGGCACCGACGAGCTGGCCGGCAAGCTCGCCGCGCGCGGTATCTCGGCCGCGGCGATCAATGGCGATGTGCAGCAGGCCCAGCGCGAGAAGACCATCCAGCAGCTCAAGGACGGCCGCATCGACGTATTGGTGGCGACCGATGTCGCCGCGCGCGGGCTCGACGTCGACCGCATAAGCCACGTGCTGAACTACGACATCCCGTACGACACCGAAAGCTACGTCCACCGCATCGGCCGCACCGGCCGCGCTGGCCGCAAGGGCGAGGCGATCCTGTTCGTCGCCCCGCGCGAGCGCGGCATGCTGCGCGCGATCGAGCGCGCGACCCGGCAGCCGATCGAGCAGATGGAGCTGCCGACCATCGAGACGGTCAACGAGCAGCGGGTGTCGAAGTTCCTCGGCCGCATTGGCGACGCGCTGCAGGGCGACGACCTGAGCCTGTTCCGCGACCTGGTCGAACGCTACGAGCGCGAGCAGAACGTGCCCGCGGTGGAGATCGCCGCCGCGCTGGCCAAGCTGGTGCAGGGCGACAACCCGTTGCTGCTGTCGGCGCCGACGCGTCCCTCGTACAACAAGTACGACCGCGAGCCAGGCCCGCGCGACACCGGCCATCGTGGCCAGCCGCCGCGCGCGCCGCGGCAGCAGCGCCCGGACCGTGACGCTCCGCCCGCCCGCGAACCGCGCAGCTTCGACGAACGCCACGCCGCGCCCGCCCCACGCCATGCCGAGCGGCAGTTCACCCCACCGGTGCACACCCCGTCCGCGCCGCCGGCCACGCAGGGTCACAACGCCGCCGAAGCGATGTTCGAAGACGACGCCCCGCAGCGCCGCGCCCCCGAACGCAAGGCGCCACGCAATGACGCGCCTTCACCCGGCGAGATCGGCATGGAGACCTTCCGCATCGAAGTCGGCCACAGCCACGGCGTGCAGCCGGGCAACATCGTCGGCGCGATCGCCAACGAGGCCGACCTGGAAAGCCGCTACATCGGCCGCATCGACATCCGCGACGACTACAGCCTGGTCGACCTGCCAGAAGGCATGCCGCGCGAGTTGATGGAGCACCTCAAGCGCGTCTACGTCGCCGGCCAGCCGCTGCGCATCCGCCACGCCGAAGCCGGCGACACCGCCGGTGGCCACAGCGGCCCACGCGCCAACGTCGCCGCGCGTGCGCCCGGCCCAGGCCCGCGAGGCCCACGCCCGCCGCACGCCGGCAAGAAGCCCCACGGCGCCGGCCCGCGCAAACCCTTCAAGCCGCGCTGACCCAAACGCCGCTCCACTGTAGGAGCGGCTTCAGCCGCGAACCAGAGTCGGCAGGAGCGACCAACTCTCCGATCGCGGCTAAAGCCGCTCCTACGCCCCGAAGGAAGTCCCCTTGGGGGACAACAGCGCTGCCACCAGCCGCCGCTCGCTCTCGAACTCCCGCAGCTCCCCACTCAACGGATCGACGAACCACAGCGACCGCGCCAGCAACTGCAACGGCCGCCCATAGTCGTCCCCACCCTGCTCCCGCAGCACCGGATAGAACGGATCATTGAAGATAGGTGCCCCCAGCGCCGCCATGTGCACCCGCAACTGGTGCTTCTTCCCGGTCACCGGCTGCAACCCGTACCGCCACAGTGCCGCGCCGCGCTCGACCACCTCGACCCGGCTCTCGCTGTTCACCGCCCCGTCCACCTCCGTCATCCGGAAGAACGGCTCGCCGCGCACCAGCCGGCTGCGTCGCACCTGCGGAAACACCAGCTCCGGCAGCGGCGGCGCCAACGCCTCATAGCGCTTCTCGATGCGCCCCTCGCGAAACAGCGCCTGATACCGCGCCCGCGACGCCGGGTTGGCCGAGAACAGCACCAGTCCCGCCGTGCCGCGATCGATCCGGTGCAAGGGCACCAACCCGGAATTGCCGAGCCGCGCCACCAACCGCGCCAGCACCGTCTCGCCGACAAACGCGCCGGCCGGCGTCACCGGCAGGAAATGCGGCTTGTCGACCACCACCAGGTGCTCGTCGACATGCAGTACCGACATCTCGAACGGGACGGCCGGCTCATCGCGAACCTCACGGAAGTAGCGGACTTCCATCCCCACCCGGTAGACCGCATCGGCCGGTAGCGGTTGTCCCTCCGCATCGAGTACCCGCCCGCGCGCGAACCGATCCAGCCAGATCGACCGATCGATCGCCGGGAATCGCGCGCACAGCCCATCGAGCAACGTCGTCCACGCCCCCGGCGGCAACTGCAGGCGACTGCAGGGCGTGCCGCCCGGCACAAGCTTTGCGGTTTTCATCGGGATCAACCCTTTCGATATTACCGTTGGGCATTTTCAAATATCCTTGCGTTATCTGCACCGACTTCCTGCGCGACTACCGTTTTCCGGTTTCTCCACCTGATGCCCGCCACCTACGACACTGCCGACAGCACCGATACGCACTCCTCCCTCTGGCCCGGCCTGCTGTTGTCGGCGGGCATCGCCGCCGTCGCCTTCGGTCTCGGCCAATGGCTGCCGCTGGTCGGTGGCCCGGTGTTCGGCATCGTGCTGGGCGTGGCCGTGCGCAACCTGGTGGCGCCGCCCGCGGCCTGCCAGCCGGGCATCCGCTTCGCCGGCCGACAGGTGCTGCAATGGTCGATCGTCGCCCTGGGGCTCGGCCTGAGCCTGACCCAGGTCGCGCGGACCGGGCTGGACTCGCTCGCCGTGACCCTGGTGACCGTGGCCGCCGCCTTCGTTTCGGCGCTGGTGCTCGGCCGTCTGCTCGGCATCCCGTCCAAGCTGAAGGTGCTGATCGGCGCCGGCACTGCGATCTGCGGCGGCTCGGCGATCGCCGCGGTGACCCCGATCATCAAGGCCGACGAACACGACACCGCGTTCGCCATCTCCACCATCTTCCTGTTCAACCTGGTCGCGGTGGTGGTGTTCCCCGCGCTCGGTCACCTGATGGGCATGAGTCCGGAAGGCTTCGGCCTGTGGGCCGGCACCGCGATCAACGACACCTCCTCGGTGGTCGCCGCCGGTTACAGCTACGGCCAGGCCGCCGGCGACCACGCAACCATCGTCAAGCTGACCCGCGCGACCCTGATCATCCCGCTGTGCCTGGTGCTGGCGGCAATCGAGGCATGGCGGCACAAGAAGCACGGCGGCGGCGATTTCAGCCTGTGGCGGGTGGTGCCGTGGTTCATCCTGTGGTTCGTCGTCGCCTCGGCGGTGAGTACCGCCGGGTGGATCCCCGACGCGTGGCAGCCGGCAATCCGGCTTGGCGCCAAGCTGCTGATAATCGTCGCGTTGACAGCGATCGGCCTGTCGGCCGATCTGCGACGGATGGCGGCGACGGGTTTGCGGCCTATCGCGCTGGGGCTGGGGGTGTGGGCCGCGGTGGCGCTGTCGAGCCTGGCGGTGCAGTACGCGACGGGGCAGGTGTAAAGGCGCAAGTTCGTGGTGATAGCAGATAACGAGGGGTTCTAGCAGCTTTTTCCGATTCACCGCGCTGCGCAATGGCAGACGGATGCAAGCTGCTGAATACGGTAAGGTTCCGTGGCTGCCATCGGGGGAACGTTGATGGCTGTTATCTCTTAACACCCTAAATTTGGGGCTATTTGAGTGTTAGACATCAACCAGGAGACTTGCATGAATATGTCAGGAAGTTGCCTTTGTGGATCCGTTAGATACACATTCTCGGGTGAAGTCGCAAGGGCTGGAAATTGCCATTGTATTAACTGCAAAAAAGCAACAGGCAGCGGCTATGCCCCGACTTTGTTTGTGCCAGAGAACGCCGTGGAGATCACTGGCGAGGTTAAATACTACGAAAGTACTGGCACTAGCGGAACATCGGTAAGACGTGGTTTTTGTCCAAATTGTGGGTCGCAGCTATTCGGGAAACCTGGAGCATTTCCGGGTATGCTCGGGGTTCGCGCGGGATCACTTGATGACCTTTCCCAATACAAGCCACAGGTTGATATTTTCACTAGCCGGTCGCCGGCCTGGGACTGCATGGATCCAGATCTTCCGAAATTCTCCGAAATGCCCCCGCGCAGTTGATGTCTAACAAGGCGCTGCAGCCGACGTCAAAACCGCTGCGTGGTCTCGCCACGGCTGACTTTAAGCGTTACGCGCACACACCTAATCTTTTATTTTCACGCGGGAGTGATTTATGGCAACTGAAACATCTAATCCATCCGCCCTGATCTGGATTGGTCGAGTCTTCAGCGGGTTGGCTATCGCTTTCCTGATATTTGATGGCGTTATAAAACTACCTCCCATTAAGCCGGTCACTGAAACGCTACATGCGTTGGGCTTCACCCCAACCAATACACTGGCTCGTGGTCTTGGCATTTTGTGTCTGCTCTGCACAGCACTCTATGCCCTTCCAAAAACATCGCTTTTGGGAGCAGTGCTGCTAACTGGGTATCTTGGCGGCGCCATGGCAATTCAAATACGGGCAGGCAATCCAATTTTTAGCCATATTCTGTTCAGCGGCTATGTTGGCCTTTTCATGTGGGCTGGTCTGCTCATCAGAAACGGCCAAGTGCGTTCGATGTTGCTGCCTTAAATCACACCCCCACCATCAGCGTAGTGCAAGTTTATTCGGGTGATTTACATGTCAGAAACTGCCAAAGGCAAAGGGCCTGCCTCCTACTTTCCTTCAATTGAGAAGACCTAAGGCAAGCCAGTCAACCATTGGCTCAAGATCGTTGGATACGATGAAGGGAATGAGTCAAATGGGGATGATCTCCGTCTTGAAGACAGAGCGCAAGATCGGCCACGGGTATGCAAATGCCCTCGTTGCTTATCATCGCGCTAAGGGCGAGCGGCGTCTAACAATTCGTTCAAGCCGAACTTGCTTCGTTGCACCAACAACATGGCAGGAAAAGCTTGCCATGTTGTCGGCTCCACTACGCAAGTCGGCTTAACTCAGGCGTTAGGACGCACAGGGAGATTGTCGTGAGCAGAGAGGACTTCGTTGCAATAGCAGTGAGATTATTCTCGATCTACCTGCTTCTAAGCACCATTAGGTATGTTCCCGGCGCCGTTCAACTCTTCTCTCAGGATCAAGGGATTGTTTGGGCTTCCCTTTATGGATTCATCCTGATCTTGGGCTTCTTCGTCTGTGTCCTGCTCTGGTTCTTCCCGCTATCGGTCGCGAGGAAGCTCTTGCCTGTGATGCATGAGCCGCGCTCCGAACAGTCATTAGATGCTTCAACCGCTATGTCTGTGGGCATCACCCTGATAGGCATATGGGTCATGGCCTTCGGCCTCGTCGACGCGATCTACTGGATCGTCTTGTTCGTGCGTGCACAGCAAGTCGACACCACCGCATACTTCGAGTGGCTTCCTGACCAAATCGCTGGCATGGTTGCCACGGCCGCAGAGGTTCTGCTCGCGGCATGGCTGATCTTCGGCAGCAGGGGTGTCAAACGACTGATCTACAGGTATAGGTATGGGGCGTCGCTGGGTGCGCCCTAACAGTTCGCAAGCCGAACTTGCTTCGCTCCACCAACAACATGGCAGGAAAAGCGTGCCATGTTGCTAGCTCCACTACGCAAGTCGGCTTAACTCAGGCGTAGGCCGCTATGGAGAGAACATCGTGAACTTGGCCCAAAAGTCAGACGCTGAGATCTTGGCCGTGGCAACTCCCATCATGGACAACCTGATGGATGCCTCCACAGCTATCGACTACGATCGACACATTCGCGACTTCACCGATCGCCTGAAGAGCGTATTGTCCCGGGAGTCGCTGCAGTCAATCTGCGAGCACTATCAACGCACCAAGGGGTTCTTTGACGAGCGTGAGTTTGTTGCCGCGTTTCGGCGCCCAGACTCTGTTGCCGTCGTATGGCGGCAATGGTTCACAAAGCAGCCCGGTGAATTTGTTGCCGAGATGGTCTTGGTGCAAAGCGGCGACAAATACCTAGTCGATCATGTCATGGTGTTCTAGATGCGCGGCCTAACAATTCGTTCAAACCGAAACTACTTCGTTACACCAAAGGCGTGACAGGTAAAGCTTGCCATGCCTTTGGCTCGGCTACGCAAGTCGGCTTAACTCAGGCGGTAGGCGCTTTCAAATCCCCACAAGGAGAATGACTTGCTCTTCAAACATGGCGACGTTTCGCCGCAGATCGATCCGACGGCATGGATAGCACCAAATGCAGTTGTGGTCGGCAACGTCACAGTCGGTCCTGGTTGCCGCATCATGTACGGTGCGCAGGTCATCGCTGAGGGCGGGACCATTTCCATCGGAAGAGAGTGTATCGTCATGGAGAACGCAGTTCTCCGGAGCACGGCGCGTCATCCCTTGGTCGTCGGAAACAACTGCCTCGTTGGGCCCAACGCTCACGTCGTAGGTTGCACTGTTGAGGATGAAGTGTTCATCGCCACAGGCGCAGCGGTCTTTCATTCGGCTCGCTTGGGCAAAGGCAGCGAAGTTCGAATAAATGGGGTCGTACACCTCAAGACCTATGTCGCCGAGGGCGCAACGGTTCCCGTTGGTTGGGTCGCCGTCGGAAACCCCGCGCAGATACTGCCCCCAGGAGAACATGAACGCATCTGGGAAATCCAGAAGCCCCTGGACTTCCCGCTCACGGTCTACGGGTTCGAGCGATCCGAGGCAACAATGCAGAAGATCACACGCCGCATATCGGAAGCATTGGGTTCACACGCATCAGATGAGCCGAGCGCCTAACCCTTCCTTCAAGCGGACCTGCCTTCGGCAGGCTGCTTCAGTCAAACGTATAGGCCCCACATCCGCCATTGAGGCCAGTTCATGAAACAACCACCAAACGACCTGCCCGCTTATCGTGCACTGACGGGCCCAGATGATGCTGCGTTCTGTCAACGTGTCAGTGAGGCCCTTGCGCTTGGCTATGAACTCTATGGCTCGCCTGCGGCTACATTTGACGGCCAAAGAATCGTCGTGGCACAAGCCGTCATATGGCCAGGCACAAAGCATCAGCTCCCAGGCACCTCCCAGGGTGGCGCCTAACAATTCGTTCAAGCCGAGCCTGCTTCATGTCCCAAGCCCATCGATCTCACGTCGCTCGAGGCAGCCGCGAACTGGGGGGCGCACGATGACCGTGCCATCTAAGTCCCTTGCCGTTAGGACGCTGCTGCTCGTCTTCGCTTGCCTCGTTCCTATGGCGGTTCCAGCCGTCGAAGACACCTCCCGCGTCCGCACCGCCGTCGACGCTGAGATCCTGCCCCTGATGTCCCAGCATGACATCCCCGGCATGGCTGTCGGGCTGATCCTCGATAGTCAGCCCCATGTCTATACGTATGGTGTCGCCTCGAAGGAAACCAACGTACCAGTAACGGAAGCAACGCTGTTCGAGATCGGCTCCGTCAGTAAAACCTTTACCGCAACGCTGGCCGCCTACGCGCAAGTCACCGGCAAATTGTCCCTGGACGACCATCCGGGAAAGTACCTGCCCCAATTGAAAGGCAAGCCGATCGACCGGGCCACGTTGCTCCATCTGGCGACCTACACCGCCGGCGGCCTGCCGCTGCAGTTCCCTGAGGAAGTAACGGGAGAGGCGGCGACGATGAACTACTTCCGCAACTGGAAGCCACTGGCTCACCCGGGCACGCGGCGTGAGTATTCCAACGCGAGCCCGGGCCTGCTCGGGCTTGTTACGGCCAGCGCGCTGAATGGCGATTTTGCGACGTTGATGCAATCGTCGGTATTCCGCGCATTCGGCATGACGGACAGCTTCATTCACGTACCGGACCGCAAGATGGCGGACTATGCGTGGGGCTACCGCAAGGACCGCCCGGTCCGCGCGAACAAGGGTCCGCGCGAACAAGGGTCCGCTCGACGAGGAAGCTTACGGCGTCAAGACGACGGTGTCGGACTTGATCCGCTTCGTGCAGGGGAACATCGACCCCGGTTCGCTCGAGCCGTCGATGCGTCGTGCCGTCGAAGCAACGCAAATCGGATACTTCCGCGCGGGGCCTCTGGTACAGGGCCTCGGGTGGGAACGCTATCCGTACCCTGTCTCGCGCGAGTGGCTGCTCGGCGGTAATGCGAAAGAGATGCTCTTCGATCCGCAGCCCGCCTATCGGCTGACGGAACGGACCGCAGGCGGGCAGTATCTCTTGAACAAGACGGGATCGACCGGCGGCTTCGCCACCTACGTGGCGTTCGTACCCGCCAGGAAGATCGGCATCGTCATGCTGGCAAACCGGAGTTATCCGATTCCGGATCGCGTTGAGGCCGCGTGGATGATCCTGGAACAACTTGCATCAGGGTCCGACCCAAGCTAAGCCGAGCGGTAGTGGCTTATGGCGGCATGGGTCTAGCACTTACTTTGTTAATCTGCGCCTCAAGATATTTCCAGAGCGGCCGATAACGGCTTGCGTCACATTCGCCCATCACAACTGGGTATCAGGCCAAGCAGCCTCTGCCGCAGGCTGCTTGGCTTTCAATTTTCAGACGGCTACAAAGGAAAAATTTCATGCGACTGCTCCTGGCAATCTTCCTGCCTTGGCTTCAATTCTTCACCATCGGCAGACCATTAGCTGGAATCATCTGCTTGATCCTCCAGGTCACAATCATCGGATGGATTCCTGCGGCCATCTGGTCAGTCTACGCCCTCAGTCAATACAAGACTGACAGAAAAATTGCGCGGGCGCTCGCATCCCAAAAATCCTAAGCGCTGGGCCACATGCCCTGTAGATGCAGTTCGTTCAAGCTGCCATGTAGTTTGGCTCCGCTATGCAGTCGGCTTGACTCAGGCGTTAGCCTTCACGGAGGAACCATGAAGCGTCGTGATCTTATTAAAGGCATAGCTCTTGCCGCTCCGCTAGTCATGTCGGGATGTGCCACGGAGATGCTCAGGACGATGGACCACCCGCCCTCGACATACTCCGAACAAATCGACGCGGTTCTCATTTCGCAAGATCTGAAAAGCATAGTCGTGATTGGAGGCACTTACGAATACATCTTCCGCGATACCGCAACGCTCTCGAAAATTATCCGAAGTAAAGTACACAAGCACCTCTCGGGAGAGTTCTCCGGATTTCGAATAGAAGCCAGGAACCACGTTCGTGGAAATCTATTTCTGACGCTTGGCTCCAGTGATGATCACATCACCGAAGAAGCCAGAGCACTCGGTTTCCGACAGAAGGCAACGGGAGAGCTTTACATCCATATCGATATGAGCGGCCTCCGATACAAGAAGAACCCCGGTGTGACTATTGGCGAGGCCCACAAGCTCAACAGACGCTACTCGGTGAACGTAGCGGTTCCCGCTGGAGTCAATCCGGGAAAGCTGCTTCTGACGCCCGTTGCCCTAGCTGCGGACGGCGCCCTTGTGTTGCTTGGCCTACCCCTCATAGCCCTGTTCGTAGTTTTCGGCTCCGACCAACTCTAGGTCCAGGCTTGTCGGCTAACAATTCGTTCAAGCCGAACTTGCGTCGCTACACCAGCAACATGGCAGATACGCGTCGCCGATCGCTACACAGGTCGGTTTAACGTAAGGCATAGGCTGCCACGCAAGATCGGCTGCTCTTGTGGCTCAAGAGCGCGCCTGCTACGATTTTCCTGCGACTGGGACATCAGTTGCCGTAAGCGTTCACGTCAATCAACGCGCCAACCCTCCGGTCTTGCCGGGGCGGTTCTCTCGTGCACTCGGGAGCAATGGTGCCTGTTTGATCGGATCTCTGGAGATCGCAATGAACGCTTCAAAGCCAAAGTCTCACATCATCCTCGGCATTCCCAAGCTACCGGCACGCTGTGCGTCCCTGGTCATGCCATTTCTGCTGTCTATCTTCATGACCTGTATCGTGTCCATCATCAGCACGTACAAAGGTTTAGGGGCCGACCCGCACTTTGTCCGCATCTGGCTGGGTGCTTGGCTGGTTTCCTGGGTGATAGCGTTCCCAACGCTGCTCTTGGTGCTGCCCGTTGTTCGCAAGACAACGGCGGCAATTGTTCGGGCTGACTGACATTCCTTCAAGTTAGCCTGCTTTGCACACCGGCAACATGGCAGATAGAGCTAGCCATGTTGCCCGCTACGGCTTGCCCCAGCCGAGCGGGCTAACAATTCGCCTTGGCACGAAGTACGTCAAGAATCCGGATCGTCGCTTGCCAATCCGCTAGTGCGCCAGGGACCGTGCACCGTCTACCGCACCGTTTGTGCGACCTATTTTTCTAGACGACCCGTGGTGTCACTCATGATGCTTGCGGCAGTCGAGGCAATGACACAGTCCGACCCGGTACGGGCGTCCCGACGCCACAATCCGGACATCGCCGCACAGACAACCGCCAGTGAATCGGTCCATGCTCCATCTCCTCTACGATCAGGCGACCGGGATACTAGCAACGGGAGGGCGCTAGAATGGCCGACCTTCCGCGAACCCACGGCCAATGGCACTCAACTCCACCGTCGTCAAAGCCGAGTTGCAGGTCAGCGACATGGACCGGCACTACTACGCGACCCACAACCTCACCCTCGCCCAGCATCCGTCGGAGACCGACGAGCGCTTGATGGTGCGGCTGCTGGCGTTCGCGCTGTATGCCGACGAGCGGCTGGAGTTCGGCCGCGGAATCAGCGACGAGGACGAACCGTCGCTGTGGAAGCGCGACTACACCGGCGAGATCCAGTTGTGGATCGAGCTGGGCCATCCCGACGAGTCGCGGATCAAAAAGGCCAGCGGCCGCGCCGAGCAGGTGGTGGTGGTCAACTACGGCGGCCGCGCCTCGGATATCTGGTGGGACAAGATCGCCAGTTCGCTGACCCGGTTGAAGAACGTCACCGTGATCGACATCCCGGCCGAGGTGGTCGATGCGCTGCCGGCAATCGGCGAGCGCGGGATGCGATTGAACGCATTGATGCAGGATGGCGAGCTGCAATTGATGGGCGAGCGCGGCAGCACGTCGGTGCGGCCGACGGTGCGGATGGCGCCGCGCTGAGCGACCGCGCGAGGCGATGGAGCATTACGACGTCCTGGTGATCGGCGGCGGTGCCGCCGGCCTGATGTGCGCGCTCACCGCCGGCCACCGCGGCAGGCGGGTGCTGGTGGTCGAGCACGCCAACAAGGTCGGCAAGAAGATCCTGATGTCGGGCGGCGGGCGCTGCAACTTCACCAATACCGGCACGTCGCCGGAGAACTTCCTGTCGGCCAACCGGCATTTCTGCAAGTCCGCCCTCGCCCGCTACACGCCCTGGCACTTCATCGAGATGGTCGAGCGCCACGGCATCGCCTACCACGAGAAGGAATTGGGCCAGCTGTTCTGCGACGTGTCGTCCAAGCTGATCGTGAAGATGCTGTTGGACGAGTGCGCCGACGCCGGGGTGCGGGTCGAGACCTCGTGCGGCGTCGACCGGGTGCTGCATGGCGAGACTGGCGCGGCGGGCAGCAAGCTGTTCCACCTGCATACCGCGCGGGGCGCGTTCGCGACGCCTGCGCTGGTGGTGGCCACCGGCGGGCTGTCGATCCCAAGCATGGGCGCCAGCGGGTTCGGCTACGAGTTGGCGCGGCAGTTTGGCCATGCGGTGCTGCCGATCCGTGCAGGGCTGGTGCCGCTGACCCTCAGCGGCAAGCACCAGGAGCGGCTGGCCGACCTCAGCGGCGTCGCGTTGCCAGTCACGGCCAGTTGCAACGGGCGGGACTTCAGCAATTTCATGCTGGTGACCCATCGCGGCATCAGCGGGCCGTCGATCCTGCAGATCTCCTCGTACTGGCAGCCCGGCGACACGCTGCGGCTGGACCTGCTGCCGGGTCGCGATGTGCTCGACGCGCTGCTGCAGCTGCAGGCCGAACGACCGGCCGCGGAACTCAGGACCCTGCTCGGCGAACTGCTGCCCAAGCGTTTTGCCCAACGTCTGTGCGAAGTCTGGCTGCCGCAGTTGCAACCGGCGCGGCCGATCCGGCAGTTCAACCTGCCGCAGTTGCGCGAGGTCGCCGCGGTGCTGGCCGACTGGCCGCTGGTCGCCAGCGGCACCGAGGGTTACCGCACCGCCGAGGTCACCCTGGGCGGAGTCGATACCGACGGGGTGTCGTCGAGCACGATGCAGTCGCGCCACGTGCCGGGGCTGTACTTCATCGGCGAGGTACTCGACGTCACCGGCTGGCTCGGCGGCTACAACTTCCAGTGGGCATGGGCGTCGGGCCATGCGGCGGGCAACGCGGTCTGAATACTGCGCCCCACTGGTGCGGGCGACCCGACTTCGCTACCGTTCCGGGCCACTGCCGCTGACGACACCCGCATGGACCGCACCCCTCGCTCGTGGTTTGCCCATATCTCCGCCGGACTCGGTCTTTCGGCCGTGCTCGGCGTGCTGTGTTTCCACTTTCCGCAACTGCTGACCAGTCGCGATTTCCGCGCGGTGTACGACGAAAGCTTTGCCCGCCACCTGCTGCTGGTCGGACTGATTGCCGCGTTCGCCTTCGGCACCCTGGCGATCCTGCGCAACCGCAACAAGCGGGTGGCGATGGTCGGGGTCGGCAACGCCGCGCTGGCGGTGATGCTGGGCGGAGCGACGGTGCACTTCGACGCGATCGAGTCGACGCCGTTCTCGCTCGGGCTGGACTGGTTCGTTATCTCGCTGTTCTTCTCGGCGCTGGTGTTCATTCCGATCGAGAAGATGCTGGCGGTGCGCCCGATGTCGCCGCTGCGGCGCGAGTGGCGCACCGATCTGGCCTACTTCTTCCTGAGCCACGTGCTGGTGCAGTTCATCCTGATCGCGGTGACGGCCTCGACCTCGACGGTGGCGGCGTTCGCCCTGTTCCCGGCGCTCAAGGCCGCGATCCAGTCGCTGCCGGTGTGGCTACAGTTCCTGCTGGCGGTGTTCGTCGCCGACCTCGCCCAGGCGTCGCTGCACCGCGCGTACCACAACATTCCGTGGCTCTGGCGCTTCCACGCAGTACACCACTCCAGTCGCAAGATGGACTGGCTCGCGGGTTCGCGCATCCACCTGCTGGAGATCCTGCTGACCCGCAGCGCGGTGTTGCTGCCGTTGGTAGTGCTCGGGTTCTCGGCCGATGCGGTCAACGGCTACGTGATCCTGGTCGGCGTGCAGGCGGTGCTGGCGCATGCCAACCTGCGGCTCGACTTCGGCTGGCTGGAGTACGTATTGGTCACCCCGCGCTACCACCACTGGCACCACGCGCGGCACATCGACTACATCGACGTGAACTACGCGATCCACCTGCCGGTCGTCGACATGCTGATGGGCACGTTCAAGCGCCCCCCAGCCGGAACGTGGCCGGACGAGTACGGGGTGATGAAGCTGGAGACGGTGCCGCGCGGTCTGTGGGCGCAACTCTGGATGCCGCTGCGGGGCAAGCGGCATTTCGACGACCACGTGGGACGCGACCACTAAGCGGATCGATCATCCTGCTCGGCCATCTCGCGGCCCTGCTGGCGGATCAACGCCTCTTCGCGGGCGTCGCGGATCGCCAGTTGCACGCTGTCGAGGTCGGCGACGGATTCGTCGAACTCGAACTCGCCGGTCAGCTCGCTGTCGGGCCGCAGCTCGCCGGCTTCGTACAGCGCCCACATCTCCTCGGCGTAGTGGGTCGACAGGAGGTCAGGGGCGAACCGGCCCAGGCTCAGGGTCAGGTTGTTGACGTCGCGCTGCAGCATCCGCCGCGCGGCGTTGTTGCCGGCGGCGCTGACCACCTGCGGGAAGTCGATCACCACCGGGCCGTCGGGCGCGACCAGCACGTTGTACTCCGACAGGTCGCCGTGGATCAGGCCGATGCAGAGCATCTTCTGCACCTGGTGAACCAGGAAGCGATGGAAGCCGCGTGCCTGCACCGGCAACAGCTCGACCTCGCCCAACCGCGGCGCCGAGTGGCCGTCGGCGTCGACCACCAGCTCCATCACCAGCACGCCGTTGAAGAACCCGTGCGGTTGCGGCACCCGCACGCCGGCATCGATCAGTTGGTACAGCGCATCGACCTCGGTGTTCTTCCAGGCGGCTTCCTGTTCCTTGCGGCCGAACTTGGTGGCCTTCCCGATCGCCCGCGCCTGGCGGCTGCCGCGCACCTTGCGGCCTTCCTGGTACTGCACGCGCTGCTGGAAGCTGCGCTGGGCCATGTCCTTGTAGACCTTGGCGCAGCGAATCTCCTCGCCGACGCGGACCACGTAGACCGACGCTTCCTTGCCGCTCTTGAGCGGGCGCATCACCTCGTCGATGACGCCGTCGTCGATCAGGGGCTGCAAGCCTGCGGGGGTTCTCATCTGTTCGCAATTCGTCCCGGAAATGGCGGCCAGTATGGTCGATTGCCGCGGCAGCGTCGCGGCCGGATCGGCTAACCTGAAGCCAGCCATACAGGAACCCGACCGATGCGCGTCCATCCCTTCCGTCTTGCCGCCCTGTTGTTGTCAGGCCTCTTGCTGGCCGCCTGCGCAGACCCCGGTCCGCCGCCGGGCGGCAGCGTCGCCGAATTGCAGCGGATCGACCTCAAGCCCGGTACCGGCGTGGTCGCCTCGTCCGGCGACGAGGTCAGCGTCCACTACACCGGCTGGCTGTACGACGAGAACGCGCCGGACCAGCGCGGCGAGCAGTTCGACAGCTCGCGCGAACGCGGCGAGCCGATCACCTTCCTGCTCGGCGCCGGCCGGGTGATCCGCGGCTGGGACGACGGCGTCGCCGGCATGCGCGTCGGCGGACAGCGGGTGCTGCTGATCCCGTCGGGTCTCGGCTACGGCCGCAAGGGCGCCGGCGGGGTGATTCCGCCGAACGCTTCGCTGGTGTTCGAGGTCGAGCTGGTCGACGTCAAGAAGCAGTAGCGGATCAACCCGCCCGCATCACGTCCGCGGCGATCTCGAACGAACGCACCCGCGCGGCGTGGTCGAACACGTTGGCGGTCAGCAGCAGTTCGTCCGGCCGGTGGCGGTCGACGAATGCGGCAATGCCATGCTTCACCGTATCGACATTGCCGACAACGCTGCAGGCCAGCGCACGCTCCACGCCCTGTTTCTCCTGCGGCGTCCACCACGACTCGATGTCGTCGATCGGCGGCGGCACCAGTCCGGGCCGGCCGCGGCGCAGGTTGACGAACGCCTGCTGCTGGCTGGTGAACAGCCGCCGCGCCTCGTCGTCGGTTTCGGCGGCGACCACGTTCAGGGCCAGCATTGCGTAGGGCTTCTGCAGTCGCGCGGAGGGTGTGAACTCGCGGTGGTACAGCGCCAGCGCCTGGTCCATCGCATCGGGCGCGAAGTGCGAGGCGAACGCGAACGGCAGCCCCAGCGCGGCCGACAGCTTGGCACTGAACAGGCTGGAGCCGAGCAGCCACACCGGCACCTCGATGCCGGCACCCGGCACGGCGCGGACCGCCTGACCGGGCTGCGCGGGCTCGAAATAGTGCAGCAGCTCGACCACGTCCTGCGGGAACGTGTCGGCGCCGTCGACGTAGCGGCGCAACGCCCGCATCGTGGCCTGGTCGGTGCCGGGCGCGCGGCCCAGGCCCAGGTCGATGCGGTCCGGATACAGCGCGGCCAGGGTGCCGAACTGCTCGGCCACCTGCAGCGGCGAGTGGTTCGGCAGCATGATGCCGCCGGCACCGACCCGGATCGTCGAGGTGCCGCCAGCGACGTGGCCGATCAGCACCGAGGTCGCGGCGCTGGCGATGCCGGGCATGTTGTGGTGCTCGGCCAGCCAGTAGCGGCGATAGCCCAGCCGCTCGGCGTGGCGTGCCAAGTCGAGGGTGTTGGCGAACGCCTGGCGGATGTCGCTGCCGTCGGTGACGGGGGCGAGGTCGAGGAGCGAGTACGGGACCATGTCGGAACCTGCGTGGGGTCGAACCATGGAGATGGGGGCGCCCGGCTCAGAACACAGGTGGTAACCCCAGCATCGGCGCCAGCAGCCAGTACAGGCCAAACAGCACCAGCGCCCACATCAGCAGCTTGAGAGCGAAGCCGGCGACTTTCAGGGCGAGGTAAAGGCAGACGATCACGAGGACGATGCCGATCCAGCTCATCTCAGGACTCCTGTTCCGACTCGGGTTTTGGGGTTTGCTCGGGGACAAGCCGCAAGTGGTGGAAGTCGAAGCTGAAGTCGGTCATCGGCGAGATCGCCTCCATCCGCGCCTCGCGTATCTCCCCGTCGGGGTCGAGACTGAACGTCAGGAACGCATCGGCGTTGAGCCAGCGCTGGTCCCAGCGCACCACGAAGGTGTCGTGCTGCCAGTGCGACAAGGTGCCGACCAGCGCCGGGCTGTGGCTGAAGGCGAGGCGCAAGGTGTCGCCCTGCCGACTGATTTCGACATCTCCATACCACCGGTCGGTGTAGGTGCCCGCGTAGTCGGCCAGCGGCAAGGAGGGTTTGCTGTCGGCATCGCGTTCGGCCTGGTGCTGCTTCCAGTCGTCCGCCGCCTCGTCTTCCGATGCGCCGCGGGCCTTGGCGTAGGCCGCGGTCCAGTCGGTCTTCGGCGCGTCGAGCATTTCGTCCAGCGCGCGCATCGTCACCGCGTTGAAGGCGCCGCCGACCTCGGCGCTGGTCAGCACGATCACCCCCAGCTCCTGTTCCGGCACCATCGTGATCCGCGAATAGAAACCGGGCCAGCCGCCGGTATGCCAGACCAGTTTCTCGCCGCGGTAGTCGGACAGGTTCCAGCCCTGGCCATAGCCGCGGAAATTGGGCACTGCGGCTTCAAGTTCCGGGGTCTCGGTCTTGGCCACCGGGATCGGCGTCAACACCGTCCACATGTCGCGCTGGCTTTCCTCGCTGAACAATCGTTCGTCGTCATCGCCGTCCGGAATGACGCCCTGGTCGAGTTGCATCCGCACCCACCGGGTCAGCTCGTGCACGCTGGAGTACAGCCCGCCGGCGCCGGACACGTTGCTCCACGACATCAGCGGCGCCGCCACAAGGTCCTCGAAGTTGGCCTTGGAATAACCGGTCGCGACGTTGTCGCCGGGCTGCAGGTGGTCGCTGTTGAAGCGGGTGGCGTCCATGCCCAGCGGCTGCAGGATGCGGCTGCGCAGGAAGTCCCCGTAGGACTGGCCGCTGGCGGCCTCGATCACCAACTGGGCGACGCCGAACAGGATGTTGTCGTAGGCATAGCCCGCGCGGAAGCCACCGTCGATCGGCACGTGGCGCAGGCGCCGGGCGACCTCCTGCGTGCTGTAGTCGGTGCCGGGCCAGTACAGCAGGTCGCCGGCGCCGAGCGCCAAACCGCTGCGGTGCGCGAGCAGATCGCGGATGCGCATCTCGTGGGTGATGTAGGGATCGGACATGCGGAACCACGGCAGGTGCTCGATCACCCGGTCGTCCATCTCGAGCTTGCCGTCCTCGGCCAGTATCTGCAGCGAGGCGGCGGTGAACGCCTTGCTGTTGGAGGCGATCGCGAACAGGGTGTGGGCATCGACCGGCTCGCGCGACTGCAGGTCCTTGACCCCGTAACCGCGCTCGAGCACGACCTTGCCGTCCTTGACGATGGCGACGGCGATGGCGGGCACGTCGAACTGCTTGCGGACGTTTTCGACGTAGGCGTCGAAGGTTTGCAACGCGGTGGAGGTGTCAGCGGGCGCGGCGACACTCGTCTCGAGAACTTCAGGCGCCGTCTGCGCAGCCGCCCCCACCGCGAACGTGAAGCCGAGTGCCAGTGCGATGGTGCGCACCCTGCGTGTCTGGACGTGCATCGGATGGATCCCCGGAAACAAAGCACCGACCTTACCGCAGCTGATCGCCGATGCCTGCCCCCGATTCCGTAGGAGCGGCTTCAGCCGCGATCGGAAGTCGGCGCGGGCGAACGATTCCAGAT